>NZ_CABVHQ010000029.1 GCF_902497895.1 Pseudomonas fluorescens | reverse complement strand
GTACATCTCCAGCGCACGCCGGTCGGCATGCGTCACGGTCAGGCGCAGCACGACTTCGCGCGTCGGCAACGACCGGGCAAGCGGGCCGTAGGCCGACTCGGTGCCGAGCAGCTCGATATGCGTCGCCAGGAAGTCCGCGACCCCGTTCTCGCGCAGCAACCGGCGGCCACGCTCGAGCAGCGCTTCGCCGGTGCGCTTGGCTTTTGCGGGGGCATCGATCCCGACGATGGTGAGCTGCCCGGACACCTTGAAGCCCGCCGGCGCAGTGGCGCTGACTTTGTAGGTAGCGGTCGGCGGCAGGCCGCGCGCACCGGTCACCAGCACGCGATGCGGCCCGACTTGCTCCAGGCGCACCTGGCGGAAGTTGCAGATCACATCCGGTAGCAGATAGCGGGCCGGATCGCCGATTTCGTACAAGAGTTGCTCGCCGACCGTCCCGGGCGAGACGAGCCCGCCGGTGTCCGCGGGCTTGGTGACGACGAAGCTGCCGTCGTCGCGGCACTCCACGATCGGATAACCGATATTGGCCCAGTCGGGCACCGCGGCCCAGTCGGTGTGCAAGCCGCCGGTGGCCTGGCAGCCGCATTCGATGATGTGGCCGGCGAGGCTGCCCGCGGCAAGCCGATCGAAGTCGTCAGGCGCCCAGCCGAATTCGTGCATCAGCACGCCGAGGGTGACCGCACTGTCGACGCAGCGGCCGGTGATGACGATGTCGGCACCTGCGTCGAGCGCCTGCGCGACCGGCAGCGCGACCGGCAGCGCGACCGGCAGCGCGCCAAGGTAGGCATTGGCCGTCACCAACCGTTCCGGCATCCGTTCGCCGTTGTACATTCCGACCGTGCCGGCCGCCCGCATGGCGGCCGCCAGTGGCAGCACGTCGTCGCCTTCCACGATCGCGATGCGTACCGCCACGCCGAGTTCGTCGGCCAGAGCCTGCACCGCCGCGGCGCAGCCCTTCGGGTTCACGCCGCCGGCGTTGCTGACGATGCGAATGCCCTTCTCTACAGCCTGCTTCAGCACCGAGCGCAGTGCCACCGTAACGAAGTCGATGGCGTAGCCTTCCTCGGGACGCTTCATGCGTGCGCCGGCGAGGATCGACATCGTCAGCTCGGCGAGATAGTCGAACACCAGGTAGTCGATGTCACCCTGGCGTACCAGTTGCATCGGCCCTAGGCTGCTGTCGCCCCAGAAGCCCGAGGCGCCGCCGATGCGCACGAGCTTGTTCGCGGCTTGCGAATTCACTTGTTGGTCCATTGCGGTTTCCTTTTTTCCTTGAATGCGGCGATGCCCTCGCGCGCATCCTGCGTCATGGCCAGCAGGCCGATCTGGCCTTCGCCGAACGCGATCGCCTCTTCGAACGACATCGAGCGCATCGCCTTCATCGCATACAGGCCGCGGCGTAGCGCGGTGGGCGAGTTGCCGAGCAGACGCGACAGCAGGCGCTCAAGCGCACCGTCGAGGTCGTCGACCACCTCGTTGATCAGGCCGATTTCGCGCGCTCTCGCGGCATCGATCGGGTCACCCGTCAGGCAAAGTTGCACCAGGCAGCGCTGCGGCACCTGGGCCTGCAGCACGGCGAGCACCTGCATCGGGAACACGCCGACCTTCGCCTCTGGCAAGCCGAAGATCGCGTGCGGGGCAGCGATGGCGAGGTCACACATCGCGAGCAGGCCCATGCCGCCGGCCATGCAGGCGCCGTTGACCCGCGCGATGAGCGGCACGTCGAGCGTGCGGGTGGTGCGCAACAGGTCGGCATAGGCGATGGTCGGCGTGGCGTAGTCGAACGCGAAGGCATCCGCGCCCAGGTCAGCACCGGCGCAGAACGCCTCCTCGCCCGCGCCGGTGAGCACGACAGCGCGGATCGAGTCGTCCGCCCGGGCGCGCTGCAGGGCTTGCTGCAGCGCCGCGATGACGTCCACGTTGAGCGCATTCCGGCGCTCCGGGCGGTCGATGGTGAGAATCAGCCGACCGTCCTGCCGGCTTTCTTGAAGGACCGTCGTCATGCCCTGACCTCCGTTTCCTTGGGTACCGTCGTCACTTGGGTCACGCTGGTCAGTACCATCTCGCGGATCTGTTCGCGCGAGTAGCCAGCCTCCGCGAGCACTTCCTCGCTGTGCTCGCCCAACAGCGGCGGCGGGCGCAACGGCGGCAGTGGCGATTGCGGCCATTCGCTCGGCACCGCCATGGTCCGCAGCATGCCCTCGGTGGGGTGCTCGAATTGTTGGAAGAAGCCGATGTCCTGCAGGTGCGGATCCTCCAGCAGGGTCTCGAAGGTATGCGCCGGGAGCACCGGGATGCCGAGCGGCTCCAGCAGCTCGCGCCATTCTTTCGTGGTCTTGGTTTTCAGGTTGTCGGAGAGGATTTCGTACAGCACCTCGACATGCTGCGTGCGGGATTCGCCGTCGGCAAACCGCGGATCGCTCTCGAACCGCTCGGCCTCGCCGACCACGCGCATGAAGGCCTTCCACTGCTCGTCGGTGTAGACCACCAGGCATACAAGACCGTCTTGCGTGGCGTACGGCCGCCGCTGCGGGTTGAGCAGCCGCGGATAGCCAAAGCCGCCGCGCGGCGGGATGAACGTGTGGCCGTAGAGGTGATCGCCCAGCATCATCTGCGCGGTCGTCTCGAACATCGGCACATCGACCGACTGGCCGCGTCCCGTGCGTTCGCGCGCCAGCAGCGCCGCGCAGATCACACCGAACGCGTACAGGCCCGTCGCCCGGTCCGAGAGGTTGAGCGGCGCATAGCGCGGTACCTCGGACCCCGCTCGCACGCTGGCCTCGGGGATGGCCACGGCGGCCTGGATCAGGTCGTCGAAGGCGCGCGAGGACGCATAGCGGCCGCGCTGACTGAAACCGAAGGTGCCGACATAGATAATGCGCGGGTTCACCTGCCGTACCGCTTCGTAATCCAGCCCGAGTCGCTGCATGGCCTGGGGCCGCACGTTGTAGATCAGCGCGTCGGCCGTCTGCGCCAGCTTCAGCAGTGCCTCCTTGCCGGCAGGATTCTTCAGGTCCAGCACGATGCTGCGCTTGTTGCGGTTGAGGTTGAGGAACAGCGGACCGGCGCCCGCGCGGCCGCCGGGACCGGTGGCGCGCAGCATGTCGCCACCGGGCGGCTCCACCTTGATCACGTCGGCGCCAAGGTCAGCCAGCATCTGCGTGGCCGAAGGTCCCATGACGACTTCGGTGATGTCGATAATGCGTAAGCCGGCGAGCGGCCCGCCCTGGCTTGAATTGTTATTCATTCGATCCGTGCTCCTCTTTTCGGTCAGGAACCGGCTATGTCGGCGCTGTTGCCGCGGATGTAGGGCACCGGTCCGAGACCGCGCGCCGCTGCGAGGGTCTCGATCGCGTATTGGACCGAAAGCGCGTCATTCATTGAGTGGAAGGTGCCGTCCTCGTTGAAGCTGACCTGCGCGCCTTCGATCCAGGCGATGGTGATGGTGTCCTCGGTGTTTTCCTTGGGGGTGTAGAAGGTGTGCACCGAGCCGCCGGGCTCGAACAGGTAGGAACCCGCTGTCTGCGGCTGGTCGGGGTACTCGAGATACTTCCAGCAGCCCTGGATCGTCCACACCTGTGCAGTACCGGTGTGGTAGTGAATCGGCAGGGAGCAACCGGGTTCCACGATGGCCATGATGACCCACTCACCGCGCTCCGGGTCCATGCGTAGCGGCCGGAGGTGGATGCCCGGGAAGACATCCTTGATCAGCGGGATCTGCTCGAGGTTGACGGTCAGCAGAGTGTCCTGCGGGAGGCCGACCAACGGCAGCAACGCGCCGCTGGAAGTGGTTTGCTGCGTGGGAAATTTAGCGTTCATGCGTTGTTTCCTTTTGTTGTTGTGAGTGAAGCGGTTGACGGAAGCCGTCCTTTGATGAGAAAGCCGGATGCAGGCTGCTCCGGCGTGCAGCGCAGGGCTGTGGCGACCCCGCATGGAAGAAACAGGAAGTCGCCCGCCGCGAGACTGAAGTCCTGCCCGTCGACGTGCGCCTCGATCTGTCCGTTTTCGACGTAGAGAACCTGCTCGGCCTCAGGCTCGGTCGTGCAGGCCAATGCGCTGCCGGCATGCATCCGCAGCGCCGAGATGTCGACCCACTGCGCGCCGACGGTGTCGCGATCGATGAGCGGGATGATCGGGGTGGCGGCCTCGGCGGCGGCAAGCACGCGGACTTCGCCGCGCTCAGCGACCGCAGGGTCGGGTTCCGTGATCGTGTGCGCCGGGTTCTCGCCATAAGGCGGCGCATAGACGACCAGCAGCCGGCCGGGCTGGTCGCTGGTCACGCGAAATGTATGGAACACGCCCGCCGGCGCGTAGGTCCAGGTTCCGGGGCCCATCACGTCGACGCGACCCTGGGCTTGCGACTCGCCAATGCCTTCAATCATGTAGGCGCATTGCTCCAGGTGCGGATGCGCGTGTGGCTTGGCGCCATGGGATTTCACGATCGTGCCGACCAGCACTTCGAGCGCCCTCGCGCCCACGGTCTCGGGGCCGATCACGCGCACGTTGGAGGTGCCGGTGTGGTTCGCCGGCGAGTAGGCGGGAAGGTCCGCCGCCCTGATCACAGTGGGGATGGCTTTCATTGCGGCTGGATCCTGAACGTTTTGCGTAAGCATCGAACCTCCGACCTTCTATCAACCTAATGTCCTAATGTTAGGAGTTTATGCATGATAAAAGACCTTCGTCAAGCACCTCATGGGCGTTCAACATCCTCTTGTCGCCAGAGAAGTCGTTTTGCACCAGGTACTGGAGGCAGGCATCAAGTTGCTACAGGACCGCCGCCCAAACCTGATGTATCTGTCGCTGACCGACTTCGTCCAGCACAAGTGGGCACCCGAGACCAGGCCCAGGCGGGCAACTCTACCAGGCGCTGGATGATGCGTTTGGCCGGTTGGTGGAAGAAGAAATCGTGCTGAGCCTAATTGCCGACCACGGCATGAGCGACAAAAGCAACGAGGCGGGCGAGCCGAATGTGATCTGGCTGCAGGATATTCTCGATGCCGAATTCGGTGAGGGTGAAACTACGGTGATCTGCCCGATCACCACGCCTTCGTTGCCCATCACGGCGCGTTGGGTGGTTTTATGGTTCTGCACGCTGGTCGCGCGCAGCGTGCCCCCCTGCCCCACCGGCCATTGATCTTGTCCAGCACCGCCATGACCCTAGTCGCGTCGGTCGGCTGGGACAGCGGCTCAAAACACTGTTCAGCAGGCTTGCGGTACCTCACCTCGAGCCAGTCTCTGGTTGATGTCGTCGACCACTGCCGGCAGGTCGCTGATGGTGTCGATCAGGTAGTGGGGGCGCGACCTCAGCGATAAGCTCTTCGACCAGGTTTCGGTGAAAGCCAGTGGTGCTCAAAGCGTCTGCTTGAAAAAATCGGCGATGCCCACTGGGATGTCATCCCCGGCCAGCCCCGTGAGGTAGTAAGTGGAATTGGCTTGGGCATCCAGATCCACCACGAGCGTACGGTAGCCTTCAGCTGCGCTTGCGGCGGCAAGGTTGCACACGATGCTCGACTTACCTACTCCGCCTTTTTGATTGAAAATGACCCGGCGCATCAATGCCCTTCCTGTGGCAAAAGATTCCAGTCTATCGATTTGTGATTGATCCCTTAGCGTCGACTTGATGAACTTTATGTGACAGCGGCATGCTCCCCGCAGCTCCAGGCACTTACCTGTGAGAGAATCAGGCACCACCGACAGGGAGCACAGTCGCTTTGCCGACATCAGACGTAATACGGATACAGATGCGCAATGCAGAGCCCGTTCTGAAAGCTCTGGATTTGGAGCTGGAGAAGATCACGTTCGACCCTCGCAAGCCAGTGAGTATTGACGCCGCCATCGAGCAAGTCATCGAGGCCATGGATACCCACCTGGAGGACTTCAAATTCAACCCGATACTTGGCCCGATGGCGGACGAGCTCAAAACTCAATACGTAGAAGGGATCCAGGCTCAGGCAACTCATTCGGCTTAGACGCCGGAACAGAATATCCAATAAATTTTTAAACACATGGCCCGCAGACACCGGACGGCAGCGTGTGCCATGGATAGTAATGAACAGAGGGTCTGCTACGCAGTCCTCCCATTTTCCCTAGCGAGGACAACGATGTCTTTTGTCGACGATTTTGTGGCCCAGATCATATCCCTGGAAGTCTCCCTCTATCACTCGCGCGCTCGCCTTTTAGCCACCAGTGACAGCGAAGCCCTCCATGACCTGAGGATCGCGGTTCGGAAAATACGCAGCCTTTTGCGTCCGCTGCGCAACATGCCTGAGGTTGGAGCGTTGAACCAGGCTGCAGCTGAGGTGGGAAAAGCGACTACTCCAACGAGGGATCTGGAGGTCATCATTCATGAACTGCAGAAGATGGGATATCCGCGCCAAGCGATGAGCCGAACCGGAACTCTGAAAGTGAATTATCAGAAAATCGCCGGCAGCTCCACGCTCGACAAGCTGTTTGGGGAGCTGGATCGATGGACAGATTTGTTCAGGGCCGCCGAGAGAGCCGGCGATCTTGCTGATATCAAAAGACAGATACAGAAAGCCCTGAAGAAAAGAATCAATCAGCTGGTTACCGGGCTTCGTGACAAGGATTTTGACCGGCACGAGCTGAGGATCATCGTGAAAAATGCGAGGTATCTCACCGATGCTTTTCCAACGCTGTCACCTCTCGGAGCTAAATCCAAAGCTCAACTGAAGTCGGTGCAGGCGTCGCTCGGCTCATGGCACGATCATCATCAGTGGTGCCTGCGGGCCGAGTCTGAAAGTGACCTGCTCGAGATCGCACCGCAGTGGCAAATCGCATCAGAAAAAGCGTTGGCCGATGCTGAGCGGAAATTGGCGACGTTGCTGGATCACCTTGAGAGAGACCTGGCGAACTCAAAAGCTTAAGGCATAAATCCTGCGGAAACCCTTATTGTAGAGCCTTTGAAAGATTTTGACTCATCGAAAAAATGCGATACCCTGCGCCGCACTTACAGCATAGGGATTGCAGATGAAAATCAGAATTGAGGCAAACGAGCAAGGTAACGGATGCAAGGTCTGGCTTGGGGACAACGCAGTCTCGTTCCCAAACCTGGCAGACGCTAAAACTTACATTGCCCAGCTCGAAGAGCGGATCGAAGCGGCTTCCCATTCTTTTGCCCACGAGGCGGAAAATGCGGAATGTGCGTAAGCATCTCGTTCAGGCCATGAACCAGACCCTATCTGACCCAGATGGCCTGTGTGTTCGACTGGGCCGGACATACACCTTCACGGTCTAACTCGCGCTGCTTGCTGCTGATCTATTCCCCGCGTCGGATGCACAGCGCTTGAGCAACGTCCTGATCGAGCCACGGACATTACGCTTATCCAACTCCTTCGTTGAAATCCAGCGGCAGTCATCGATCTCGTTGCAAGGGCGGGGTTTGCGCTGCCCTACCCGCCGTGCTTCGAAGAGGAAATGGATAACCTTGTCCTGCTCGTACTCTGAGACATAGGCGAGTTGGTCAAAGGTTAAACCGGTCTCTTCCGCCATTTCACGTAGGGCAGCTTGCAGGGGCGTCTCGCCTTGCTCAACACGACCACCAGGCAGGTTCCATTTGGCGTTGCGTTTACGCACGAAGAGAATCTCTTCGTCGCGGCGATAGATCACCGTCGCTCGTCTTTTCAGATTCTTGTCCTTTGCGGTCGCGGCTACCGTTGCACCCATGAGTGATACCTTCAGTCTTTTTATAGAATAGGTAGAACAAGCACCATCAGTAACTCTTCGACCAGAGTGCGCGACGAAGGTGTCGATATGATGACCGTCCAGACTTTGCCGAGCCCTGGAGAGCAAAGGCGTGGCGTGGTTGCCCAAGAGCCTCACCGAACAGGAAGTAACGGATGGGCGCTTAGTCAGAGCACTCGACGAAAGCTGGGATATCCCGCTGGAAATTCACCTAACGCGTCCGACGGCGCCACTCAGTCGCTTTGAGCCACAACCTCAATGCCAACCTCGTCCATAAATGGATTCGGATGGGCGCGCAGAAAACTCCGGCGCTTCAAACCGCGTTAATCCCGGTCAAGGCATTGTCGTCGGATGTGGCACCTCAAGTTTTTTCGTCCTTGATCCGAATCGAATTGCCTCATTCAAAAGGCGTAGTTGTAGTGAGCTGGCCGGTAGAAAATGCAGCGGCATGTTCTGCCTTTCTGCGAGACGTGCTGCGATGATCCGCGTCGATTCCATCTGGCTCGCTACCGAGCCCATGGACATGCGCGCCGGCACTGAAACCGCGCTGGCGCGAGTTGTGGCGGTGTTCGGTGCGGCGAAGCCGCACTGTGCCTATCTGTTTGCCAACCGCCGCGCCAATCGTATGAAAGTGCTGGTGCATGACGGCGTGGGGATTTGGCACAACTGGTGCGAGAATCAAATCCGGCCATGGGCACTCGGGCGCTCAAACTGGTTGTTTGCCGGTTCGTTACGCAGTGGGAAACGTGCGGCTGCGATCATGAGTCTGATCCAGTCGGCGCGGCTCAATGGGCATGATCCCTACGCCTACTTGAAGGACATTCTCACGCGCCTGCCGTCGCAGCGGGCGAGTGAGATTGCAGATCTGCTGCCACATAATCGGGTGGCCGTCTGACCGCGCACTTTTTCAATGCGCAAATTTGCGGTGTAACTCCAAGCGGCCTGATCTTACGCGATCTTGATTACTACCTTACCAAAGGCGCCTCTGGCCAAGTGTTCGTACGCTTGGCGTGCTTGATCGAATGGATACACGTGGTCGATTACCGGGCGAATCTTGTGCTCATTCAAGAATTCGTTCATGCGGTCAAATGACGACCGTGGAGCAACGGCGATGCCGCGAATCGTTGTTTGCCGGAAGATCATAGGCATAAGGTTTAGGGCAGAGGTTTGGCCTGTCAGAAAGCCGATCTGTGCGATACGTCCTCCTGCCTTTGTTGCAGCAATCGATTGATTGATGCCATCACCGCCTGCCACATCCAGCAGGAGATCCACCCCCTTGCCGTCGGTAAGCTTCAGCACCTCCTCTGCCCACTCAGGAGTAGTGCGATAATTCACGCCAGCAACAGCGCCCAGTTTTTTTACAGCTTCCAGATTGTCATCTCGGCTGGAGGTGACGATAACTTTGGCTCCCAAGGCCGTTGCAATTTGTGCTGCAAAAACAGAAACACCTCCAGACCCCTGAACCAAAACGGTTTGGCCGGCCTCGATCTGGCCATAATCGACGAGCGCATACCATGCCGTCAGAGCAGCAATTGGAAGGGTCGCCGCTTCCTCATCTGACATGTTGTCGGGGGCACGTACCGCGCTGTCTTCATGGATGATCATGTATTCCGCCAGACCACCAGGCAATGGCGAGCCGAAGCAGTAGTTGGGCTCATCTGGCCCAGGCATGCCATCCAGCCAACGTGAGTAGAGGTGCGAGTTGACCCGATCTCCGATAGCGAAGCGGCTGACACCATCACCAACTGCCACGACAGTCCCCGCCGCATCGCTGACGGGGATCAGCGGCTTGGGTACCATGTGAGGCTCATAGATGCCGTCAACGATGGCCTTGTCCCGGAAATTGAGTGATACAGCGCCTACTTTAACCAGCAGTTCACCAGCTTGGGGCACGGGTGTTTCCGTTTCGCCCTGCACCAGATTATCCAAGCCGAAATCTTTCAGAAGCCATGCTTTCATTTTCTGTCTCCAGCAGTTTTGAGGTGCAGAGGAGGAAAAGCTCCCCCTTTACGCTGAGGACATTGTTCAGCTTTCCCACGCCTGGATAAATGTGCAGAAACCAACAGGATTGTTATCCTGATCAGCAACAATCATCCAGTTAGTATGCTTCTCGGGGAGGAGACTTATGGAGCTTCTACAGGCGATGCAAGTATTCGCCAAGCTAGCGGAGCTGGGGAGCTTCACCAAAGTCGCAGAGGCAATGCAGGCAGGACGTCCGCACGTCACACGCACTATTCAGGATCTGGAAGCTTCGCTGGGTGTCCGTCTCTTCCAACGCACTACGCGTAAGGTAAAACTGACTGCTGAGGGCGAGCGTTTTTACGAGCGAGTCAAAGAGATTTTGGCGAACATCGCAGAAACCACTTCCATGTTCGACCGTAGTGGATCGACCTTACGTGGACGGCTTCGAATTGACATTCCCACTGCATTTTCCCAGCACAGCTTTATGGAAAGTCTCAGGAGATTTACTGAGGCATTTCCCGAAATCGAGCTTGCGCTAGGTGTGACCGACCGTACGGTAGATCTCGTATCCGAGGGCATCGACTGTGTACTGAGAATTGGTGATCTTCCGGACTCAAGTATGGTGGCCAGAGAAATTGGCACCGCCATCATGGTGACCTGTGCGTCCCCAGGTTATCTCCAAGCATGCGGGGCACCCTTAACCCTGCAAGATCTAGTAAACCACCGATGTGTCAGCTTCCTTTCCGGTCAAAGCAACTGGCCGCTGCCTTGGCACTTCTCGGAGGACGGCGAGGATCGTCCTCATACACCTCATGGTGGTATCAGTGTGAATGAGTCAAATGCCTACGTTCAATGCGGTGTTGCAGGCTTCGGCATTGTTCAAGCTCCGGGAATTACCGTTGAGACCTACCTCGCAAGTGGAGAACTGGTTGAGGTGCTCAGGGCCTATCGTCCAAAGCCGCGCCTGGTCTCCGTGCTGTATCCAAGCAGAACGCATCTTGCGCCTCAGGTCGACGCATTTGTGGATTGGCTGAAGGAGCATTTCCCTGTGCTACACCCCAACTGGTTTAAAGCGCACTAACCTGCGCTCGTATCCTGACTCGGCACCGAGACCGGCTCTCGCCGTAAGGTGTGTTCGGCGAACGCTTACCGACCATCAAGCGGCAGCCAACTTGATCGAGTTATACATAGGCATCCACGAGAGCTATGTTTCAGTGGCCAGCGGCTTCTCCAACGATCAATTGCTCACGATTGCCGAATTTCTTGAAAAGGTAAGCCAAGTGCCGTCGAAACAAGACAGTCTCTAACGCGACTTTGAAAAGGTGATCTAACGCTTGCCCGCTCAGTCCTTACTCGATTTGGGTATCGCAATACGGCTACTGGTCTTGACCTCGCGTAATGACAGGCTGGACTGGATGGAGGCAATACCCACCTGACGCCTGAGCACCTGCTCGATAAATTCACTGTAGCTATCAAGATCCTCTGCCAACACTTGCAGCACGTAATCGGCATCCCCGGTGATCTTGTGACAGGACAACACTTCGGGCAATTGCGCAATCACCGCCTCGAAGGCGTCCGGAGCGTGATCGGCGTGGGTGGAAAAACGAATGTGCACGAACGCCATGATATCCAGCCCCAGCATTCTTCGATCAAGGTTCGCCTGGTAGCCCTTAATCACGCCCGCCTCCTCCATTCTCTTACGCCGCCGCCAGCAAGGCGTAAGGCTTAACGACAGCCGCTCACTGAGCTCGGCGTTGGAAATACTCGCGTCCTCCTGCAGCAATGCGAGAATCGCCAGGTCGGTGTCGTCGAGACTGATGCGCTTGGATATTTTTTTCTGCATTGCGCCATTCCTGAGTAAAACCTCCCGCAAAATCTACCAAAATCTGCAAACAAAGCAAAGAAATCGCCTCCGTACCAGAACAAAATATTTGCACTGGCTCACATCAACGGATGCGCAGAATGTTTACAGTTTTCAGTGATTCCCACCGTTTGCACCATGGCACCGAATTAAAAGACGGCGTGCTCAAGCCGTCCTTCGAACAGCCCAGTCGGGCCGATACCGTCCATAAACGGGTCAAGCAGGTAGGGCTTGGCCAGATCATCGAGCCGCGAGCATTTGACCGGTCGTGCTATGTAAACGCGCACAGCGAGCGCTACGTAACCTTTCTGGAAACCGCCTGGTCAGAATGGTGCGCAACCGGACGCACCCACGATGCCTTGCCGCTGGTATGGCCAGTGCGCGATCTGGCCAACGAGCAAATGCCGACTTTTATCGACGGCAAGCTGGGTTTCTTCGCCATGGACGCCGGTTCCCCCATTACCGCCACCACGTGGCAAGCGGTAAAAACCAGCGCCGATATCGCGCTGACCGGACTGGCGCTGATCGATGAAGGCCACGACAGTGCCTTTGCCCTGTGCCGACCACCCGGCCATCACGCAGCACGCGAATACATGGGCGGCTACTGCTATCTCAACAACGCCGCCATTGCCGCACAGCAGGCTATTACCCAAGGCGCCAAACGTGTCGCCGTACTGGATGTCGACTTCCATCATGGCAACGGCACCCAGAACATTTTCTACGAGCGCAGTGACGTCATGTTTATCTCGTTGCACGGCGAACCGGCGGTGTCCTATCCGTACTACTCAGGCTTCAGCCACGAAGTCGGCGCTGGCAACGGCGAAGGTTACAACCTGAACTATCCGATGCCGAAGAACACCACCTGGGAAAGCTACCGCAACGCCTTGCTCCACGCCTGCAAGAAACTCCAGCAATTTGCCCCTGAAGTGCTGGTTATTTCACTGGGCGTCGACACATTCAAAGACGACCCCATCAGCCATTTCCTGCTGGAAAGCGAAGACTTCATCGGCATCGGTGAGCTGATAGCGGGCGTGGGCTGCCCCACCCTGTTCGTTATGGAAGGCGGCTACATGGTCGATGAAATCGGGATCAATGCGGTCAACGTGCTGCACGGGTATGAGAGCAAACGCGCCTGAGTCATCCCCTGAACCGCAGCGTTTCAACTAATGAATCGGAGAACAAAAACATGACTCTTTTTATAGATGTCGATCATGCCGCACGCCTGTTCGCCACGGTGGGAATCCGCCGGGCTATCCGCGAAATGGCGACTTACATCGAAGCTGACTATTCACGCTGGGCACAGTTTGATAAGTCGCCTCGCACCGCCAATCATTCGGCCAACGGTGTGATTGAGTTGATGCCGACAGACGATGGCCAGCAATACTCCTTCAAATACGTCAATGGTCACCCGGACAACGGTCAAAGCAACTTGCTGACAGTCATGGCTTTCGGTCTCCTGGCCGATGTCCACAGTGGCTATCCAACCTTGCTCAGCGAACTGACACTGACCACAGCCGTGCGCACCGCAGCGACCTCCGCCCTGGTCGCGCAATCCTTGGCGCGTCCAGGTGCAAGCTCCATGGCAATCATCGGCAATGGTGCCCAGAGCGAATTTCAGGCTCTCGCCTTCCACGAAATGCTGTCCATCAAGGAAATACGCATTTTCGATATCGATCGTGACGCTTCACTTAAGTTGAAGCACAACCTGGCCGCATTCCCCGGGATTGAGGTGATTCTGGCCAACTCGGTACAAGACGCGGTCAAGGGCGCGCACATCGTCACCACGGTCACCGCAGACAAGGCCCATGCAACGATTCTGACGCTCGAGATGATCGAGCCCGGCATGCATATCAATGCCGTAGGCGGTGACTGCCCGGGGAAAACCGAACTGCACGCCGAGATCCTGCGCAATGCCCGGGTCATCGTTGAATTTGAACCTCAAACCCGGATTGAAGGCGATATTCAACAACTGGAGGCCGACTCTCCCGTCGTCGAGTTCTTCCGGATTGTTCAGGGTGAAGTACCGGGCCGCGAGAACGACGCACAGGTCACCGTTTTCGATTCGGTGGGCTTTGCCCTGGAAGACTTTTCGTCACTGCGCTACGTGCACGACCTGGCCCGAGAGCATGCCATCGGTGAGCGCATCCATCTGGTGCCGACGCCTTCCAACATAAAAAACCTCTACCAACTGCTTGATCAGCAGCCAGCAATCGTCCCCTCGCGCCTGCGCACGGCCAGCTGATAGCCATAGGTGATGCCCCTGAGCAAAGTGCCAAGGGGCTACTCACCCTGTAGTGAACGCGAAACCCTGCCACCCGCAAACCACCACCGTCAGTAGCCGTTGCATCTCTAACAAGAACGCTAGACAGCCACTTTTCTGCCAAAACTCAAAAACATAAAATCAAGAGGTTTTGTAATGAAATCGACTCCGTCCGAGCGGGTTGAACAACCCGCGCTGCAGCGCACGCTCAGCAATCGTCACATTCAGTTAATGGCCATGGGAGGTGCCATCGGTACAGGCCTGTTCATGGGGTCCGGGAAGATCATCGCCCTCTCCGGCACGTCGATCATCCTCATCTATATGATCATCGGTCTGTTCGTCTACTTCGTTATGCGCGCCATGGGCGAGCTGTTGCTTTCCAACTTGAACTTCAAAAGTTTCGCGGATTTTGCCGGTGCCTACCTCGGCCCACGCGCGGGGTTCTTCCTCGGCTGGTCGTACTGGTTGAGCTGGAGCGTCGCGGTGATTGGCGATGCAGTAGTGGTCGGCGGATTTTTTCAGTATTGGTTCCCCGATGTACCCGCCTGGATACCGGCCATCGGTATGCTAATGACGCTGTTCGCCTTAAATGTGCTGACCGTCCGGCTTTTCGGTGAAGTAGAGTTCTGGTTCGCGATCATCAAGATCGTTGCCGTCGTCACCCTGATTGGCGTCAGCATGGTGCTGATTGCCAGCTCCTTTGTCTCACCCAATGGCGTCACTGCATCCCTGAACCACCTATTGGATAAACAGGCAACCTTCCCCAATGGCCTGTTCGGCTTCTTCGCAGGTTTCCAGATGGCAATCTTCTCATTTGCCGGCACCGAGCTGATCGGCATCGCTGCCGCCGAAACCCGCGCCCCCGAGAAGACCCTGCCTAAAGCCATCAACTCGATTCCGCTGAGAATCATCCTGTTTTATGTGTTGGCACTGGCCTGCATTATTGCGGTGACTTCCTGGCAACAGGTTTCACCCAACAAGAGTCCCTTCGTCGAACTGTTTCTGGTTGCAGGGTTTCCCGCAGCAGCAGGTATCGTCAACTTTGTAGTGCTGACGTCTGCCGCCTCATCGGCCAACAGTGGCGTATTTTCATCCAGTCGTATGCTATTTGGATTGGCCAATCACGACAATGCGCCGGGGATTTTTCGGCGCTTATCGAGCAATAGCGTCCCTCTGCTAAGCCTGGCGTTCACCACGCTGTTGATGCTGGTGGGTGTACTGTTGCTTTTCATCGTTCCGGAAGTCATGACAGCGTTCACCATCGTCTCTACTGTGTCGGCGATCCTGGTGATTTTCACTTGGTCGACCATCCTCGCGTCGTACATTGCCTATCGCAAAAGCCGGCCCGACCTGCATGCGAAATCGGCCTACAAGATGCCTGGCGGCGTGCCGATGGCCTGGTTCTCCTTGGCGTTCCTGGGATTTGTTCTTTGTCTTCTGGCATTAAGACCTGACACCCTTATTGCCTTAATGGTCATGCCAGGGTGGTTCATATGGTTGGCAATTGCCTACCAGTTGACCCAATCCAAGAAGCCCAAACCCGCTGCTGGTTCGGCAAGTCAATACAGCCGATGATCATCTGGAGCCTTTCGGCCTCGATGCAGTGAAACGCGTTTGAGCGACGTGGCATTTGTGGGGCGCCTGCAGGTTGAAGAGCTGCAAGCGAAGGCCGTCAAGTTCTACTGACGGCCAGCTCTACGGATGAACGGCTCGGCTAAGTGCATCGTTGGTGGACTCTCAACGTATCTGGGCGCTAAACCTCGATACGTGGGATCGCTGTTAGTCGCCCTGAAGCTCCAGCTCCACCGCTCGCTTCCAGCTGCTCACTGGGCCAGCCAAGACTCGACGGTGTCCGTCCGTTCTATACGATCTCATACTGCTACGCTGTCCTTTTCCACGGAGGAAAACAAATGCCAAATTCAGACCTGCTCCCTTCCCTTCCTTAGACCCTGTCGTAACCAACACTCCCCCTTCCAAACTGGGCACTCACGTCTTTGCCAGCCATTTTCCACGCTGATTCGAGAGCCTGTCTTAAAACTGAAACCTAATGGTCATATATTGAAGTCAACCGCTTTCATAATCCTGGCTTCAGGCCTTCTTCACGGATGAACTGCCCCCATGCGTCGTGTCGTCTTCAATCAAAAAGGTGGTGTTGGAAAATCCAGCATCGCCTGCAATCTTGCTGCTGTGAGTGCAGCGCAAGGCTACCGAACACTGCTGGTTGATCTCGATCCTCAAGCGAATTCGACTCACTACCTCACGGGTCTGCTCAAAGACGACATTCCCATGGGTATTGCCGACTTCTTCA
The DNA here is from genome assembly GCF_902497895.1 of Pseudomonas fluorescens. Lineage (GTDB taxonomy): Bacteria > Pseudomonadota > Gammaproteobacteria > Pseudomonadales > Pseudomonadaceae > Aquipseudomonas > Aquipseudomonas fluorescens_BP. The sequence goes on along the minus strand of NZ_CABVHQ010000029.1, from coordinate 60,596 downwards.
GACAGACACTGTCTGGAGGCTTTGCCAGGAAAAAGTGTCGAGTGGCCATAACCGAGACTTCTTACGAGAACCTCCATCTCGTGACCGCCAGTCCAGATCTTTTAGATCTCCAGTCAAAGCTTGAGAGCAAGTTCAAGATCAACAAGCTGCGTGGGTTGCTGGTGGAGCTTTCCGAAGATTACGAGCGTATCTATATCGACACCCCTCCCTCGCTGAATTTCTTCACCTTCAGCGCCTTGGTCGCTGCTGATCGGTTGTTGATTCCATATGATTGCGACAGCTTTTCTCGGCAGGCTTTGAATAGCGTCATCGCTCAAGTAGAAGATCTGCGCATGGATCACAATGAATCGCTGCAGATAGAGGGGGTGGTGGTTAATCAATTTGTCGCACACACCGGCTTACACCAGACGCTTGTAGACGAAATGCTCGCCGAGGGTCTGCCTGTGCTACCGGTTTATTTGAGTAGCTCAGTTAAAATGCGCGAGTCCCACGAAGCATCTGTACCCCTTATCCATTTGGCACCACGTCATAAGCTCTCGATAGAATTTGTTGATTTGCTGGATGCACTGGAGCGAGCAGCTTAAGCTGGTTTTCGGGGGCAGCCGGAACAGTGTCGGTTCGGACGAGTACCGAACACCACAATGGAGTTCTCCGGTTGCCCGTGCAATCAGCTACAGCGACTCCAAGTACGGATTGTCGTTGCTGACCCGCGGTCGGCCTCGCGTATCGAGCGAATCATTCGTTAGTTTAAAAACTTGCCGGGTGCAGATGAGCAGGAATGGGCAGAAAGAGCGGCCACACAAACCCCCGATTTCGGAGTGAACTCCCCACTAATGGGTGCCGCTCCCCAGCAGTATTCGCGTCTCGATTAGCCCAAAATTTCAGCCTCTGACCAATGTTTGCTGGATCTTCAGGTCATTGCACATATTTTGTCACAATCCTTGCAAAGTAAGTACCGAGTGAGCTTCTCCCGTTCATGAAAGGTGGAGAGTCGAGGAGCTGTACATATAACCATTGGCTTGCAGCATGAAGTACCCCTGTCAACTCAATGGAAGTGCTGCAGTCATCCTCTGCAACCGTCTTGGGGAAACTCTTATGAACCACCCTGAATATAGGTGTGCGCAGGTAGCGCTGAACTGGTTGATTATTCTATGGACAATGTGCGCCGGCTCCTACACGGCCGCATTCAATGTCCCGGCAGGCGTCAAGCTGACTACTGTCGACTTGAGTATTTCGCTGGCGACATTGTTCATGCCGTTTTTCCTGGTGCATGCAGGGTTGCGCGTTAACCCCACATGCAAACACGCGCCCAGGCCGGGTGAGTTACTGGCAGACTTTGTCCACAACCCGATCTACCTGGTGATCAGACCTTTCGTTCGCCGTTTTTTATGCTTTCTAGCCTGCCTGTTTACGATAACGCTGGTGGCGGCCGACGAACCTCAGGGCAATGACAATCAGGGTAATGAGAAGTGGCTGGAGCCGGCACGCTCCAAGCTCATGCATGTGATTGGCGGGATGCCGTTCTTTCCGCATCGGGCCAATACCCCCGGCAACCTGGTTTTGAATGTAAAAGACTTCGACAATGCCCAGGTATGTGGCGCTTGCCATACGGAGATCTACAAGCAGTGGCGCTCGTCGATGATGTCCCAAGCCTGGGATGAACCCATCTATCGGGCCTTGCTCAAGCGTGCGAGTTCGGCCACCGAGGGGAAGGTCGATAACTTCTGCACCGGCTGCCATACCCCGATCGGTCTCACAACCGGGCAGATCAATTCGCAAGTCAACCGTTCCTCGATTGAAGACAGCGCGAAAAATCATCCGATGCCTGGGGTCGATTGCGAGACCTGCCACAACATTAGTGCCCGCACGGGCCTCGATAACGGCGCCTATGTCCTGAGCCCTCGAGCGCACGGTAAACCGACTAAGTTCGGCCCGCGTAAAGATGCCGTTTCGCCCTATCACGACACCGTATATTCCGCTCTGCACACGCGCTCGGACTTTTGCGGCACCTGTCACAACGTCACGCACCCGTTCAGTAGTGTGGCGGTCGAGCGGACCTATGACGAATGGCAGGAGAGCTCCTACAGTCTTAACGATATAACCTGCCAGAGCTGCCATATGCCGGGTTTTGCGGGTAAGGCCGCGATCATGGGACCAGACCGCGAGCAGGTCGCCTCGCATTGGTTCAGCGGAGCCAACGCTACGATGCTCAAGCATCTCGGTCAGGAAGCGGGCGCTAAACGCGCGCGCGACATGCTTGCGCGCGCGGGGGAAATAAAGTTCCAGCAACTGCCGGCAGCCATCATTCCCGGGCAATACACCTCGGTAGCAGTGAGAGTTGCCAATGTCGGCGCCGGGCACAAGCTGCCGACCGGCTTTCCGGAGGGACGGGAGATGTGGATCGATTTCCGGGTGCTGGATGCCAGTGGTCGCGAGCTCTATCGGCTGGGCTCGATCAAGGACGGTAAGACCGAGGACAACACGCGAAATTTCAAAGTGCACATAGGCGACAAGGATGGCAATCCGTTGGACGTCGAGGTCTGGAATGCCACGCAAATTCTCTCGGACAACCGCATTCTGCCCAAGGGCTACGATATTGGGGAGTTCTCCTTCCTGGTGCCGGCCGACGCCGTCGGGCCGCTCACCTTGACTGCCGAACTGAACTACTGGCCGTTTTCGCAGAAGCTGGCCGACTACCTGCTTGGCAAGGATAAGTTGCAGGTGGAAATCACCCGGATGGCCAAAGTCACACAGAGCGTACCCCTGTCGACAAGCCTGCCAGCCGTCGGGTCAGACACTGCGCACTTTTAGCTTACTCAAGCCTTCGCCTGGATATCGAAATAACCCTGGTTACTGTGCCTCGTAATTAGGTTTACGCGAGCCTGATACAAGGACCCTGGTGTGCGAGGAGTCCACCGCGCTGTGGGCAAAAGTCCCAAATGTTGATCGAGCGTTTCCTACGGTCCGACATACCGACCTGCCAGGGTGGCTCACCCATTTTCAGCTTGACAAACGGCCAGGTTTTTTTAAAAAAAAGGGAGGGCATCCATGCCCTCCCCTCCGCTTTCCACGCGTCTGCGACAGTACTGATCAGGACCTCAAGTGGCGAGAATGAAGTCTGTGGCAGTGACGGTTGTCGCATCGGCCACACCGACCAGGCGGATGGAGTCAGCTCCTGCGAAGCTGACCAGGATATCCGCACCGAGATCGGCGATGGTGACGCTGCCGGCAAAGGTCGCAGCAGTGATGCTGAACGCGGAGATATCGAGCCGGTCCTGGCCTCCCGCCGCGTTGGCATCGAAGCCGATGATCTGATCGGTCCCGAAGCCCGCTGCGAACATGAAGATATCGTTGCCACTGCTGGCAACCATCATGTCGTTGCCGGCACCGCCAGTGACCGTATCGTTGCCAGTACCGCCATCGATAAAGTCATTGCCGATACCACCCAACAATGTGTCGCTGGCGTCACCACCCAGCAGCGTGTCGTTGCCATCGTTGCCCTGGAGCAGATCGATGCCGGTGCCGCCATTCAGGCTGTCATTACCCAGTCCGCCGAGCAGCGTGTCGTTGCCTGTTCCACCATCCAATGCATCCGCCCCGTCACCGCCGTCGAGGCTGTCATCGCCAGTGCCGCCGCTCAGGGTATCCGTGCCAATACCACCGAACAGTTGGTCGTTACCGGCGCCGCCATTCAGTGTGTCGTTGCCGCCGTTGCCGGTGAGGATGTCGTTGCCGCCGCCACCATTGAGGGTGTCATTACCCACCCCGGCGGTGATGACGTTGTTCAACCCGTTGCCGTTGCCGACGAAGTTGCCGACTCCGGTGTAGGTCAGATTCTCGACATTACCGCCCAGCGTGTAGCTGGCCAGCGAAGTCTGCACGGTGTCCGTACCGCCTCCCGCCACCTCGACCACCACGTCTGCGGTTGCATCGACGACGTAGGTATCGTTGCCGGCTCCCCCCACCAACCGGTCAGCACCGGCACCGCCATTGAGGAGGTCGTTACCCACCCCGCCGGTGATGGTGTTGGCCTGCGCGTTACCGGTCCCGGTGAAGTTACCGGCTCCCGTATAGGTCAGGTTCTCGACGTTGGCACCGAGCAGGTAGTTCGTCAGGCTGGTTTGCACCAGATCGGTACCACCACCCAGCGCCTCGGTGACAAGGTCACCACGTTGTCGACGACAAACGTGTCGTTGCCGGCACCGCCGTTCATGGCATCCGCGCCGAGCCCGCCGTTGAGGCTGTCGTTGCCGTCCTCGCCATTGAGGACGTCGTTACCGTCCCCGCCGTTGAGGATGTCGTTGCCAGTGCCGCCAAACAACTGGTCGATACCGGCCAGGCCATTCAGCGTATCGTTCCCGCCCAGACCAAGCAGCACATCGTTACCCGTGGTGCCGGTGAGGGTGTTCGCCAAAGCGTTGCCCTGCAGCACCACGCCCAGTGCCGCAACCGCCACCGTCGCCGCAGAGGTCACCGACTCCAGCGTGCCGAAGCCATCGGTGTAGCGCACGTTTACCCGCAGTTGCAGATTGACCTGCGCCGCACCAGGGGTAAAGGTCGCAGCAGTCGCGCCGTTGATGTCGGTGAAGGACGCGCCGACACCTTGCTGCCACTGGAAGCTGAATGTGCCCAGCCCATCCGGATCGGCAATCCCCCCCGTCAGCGCGGTCAGCACCTGCCCTTGATCCGGTGTCGTATCGCTGATCAGCAACGCGCCTGTCGGTGCATCGTTGACGTTGGCCACTGGCCCCAGGATGTTGGACGAAGCGCTTCCAGCCACACCGAAGTCATCCACGTAACCGACCACCACGCACACTTCCAGGCCGACCTGGGCCTGGCCAAGCGCGAGCGTGCTACCGGTAGCTCCGGCGATGTTGACGAAGGCAAGCCCGTTACTCGTCTGCCATTGGTAGGTGAACTGCGGATTGCTGAGGCCATCAACGTCGATGATGCTCGCCGGGTCAGCGGTCAACACCTGGTTCTGCACTGCAAGCCCGGTTACGGTCGGCCCTTCAGTCGATTCGCTGTTCCCCGACGACTCGACGATCTCCAGCGTGCCCTTGGCATCCTGATACACCGCACGGACGCGGATGTTCAGACCCGCCACATCGTCCGCCACCCGGTAAGTGGTGCCGATCGCCCGCGATGCCTCGCCAGCGGCGAGGAAGGTGATGTCTTCATAGATGCCCGAGCCGGCAATGTTTTCGACCTGCCAGTAGTAAGCCACCCCACCGGTCACCGCGCCGGTCGGATTGGTCACGCTTTGGCTGTCCGCGTCGTGTACCGCCCGATCACTGACGCGCAGCAACTGGCCGGCGACAGGCGTTTCGTCACGCACACCGGTGGCAGCATCGAGGATTGCCAGATGACCCGAGGGGTCGTTGTTTTGCGCGGTGCCCACTCCGGACGACTGCGCCCCGTCAGCGAACTGCAGACGCTCGATACCCGTCAAGCGATCGACACCATCACGCCCCGCCACCGAGTCGGTCACAATGACAGTGTCGCCATCGATCTCGATGCCGTATTCCCCCAAAGTACCGGAGAACAACGCAGTGTCGAAGCTGTCATTGCCGGTCAGAATCTCCCGCACAATGACCAACTGGCCCGGGTTGTAAGTACCGTTCAGCATAAACGGCACCAGCGGCTCCATGCTGTCGAACGTGGCGATTTCCGCGCCAGTGCCATCAACGTTTTCCCGTACGCTGATGCGTACGTTCAGCCACTTGTCACCATCGATGATGTCGTCACCACCGCGACCTTCGATCAGATCGCTACCGCTACCGCCGAGGATGATGTTGCCACCATCGAAGAACGTCGCTCCGGCTGGCAGCAAATCCGCCAGGCCGTCGATCAGGTTGATGTTGGTCAGCACACTGCCGGTTGCACCCGCAGTGGGCAGCGATGTGGCATCTTCGTTATCACCGCGCAGGAAGTCACCGTGCGATGAACCCGACAGACCTTCCATGATGTCGAAACGTACCAGCGCCGAAGCACCCGAACCCGGCACCGGCGGAACATCGAAAAAGCGGTCGGTGAAGTCGATGGACACGCCCTGGGCGAGCCCCTTGAAGGTCGCCCAGTCATAGCCGGAGCCGCCGATATAGCGGTCACCCAGGCCGAGACTGCCGACCATGATGTCGTCGCCGCCTTCGCCGTTGAACTTATCGTTCTCGTTACCGCCGATGAACACATCGTGGCCGATCACCGGGTCATTGCCAGCCGGGTCGAAGTTGTCGCCAGGTGCACCGTCCGAAGTGCCCTTCTCGATCCAGTCGTCGCCTTCGTTACCCATGTCCTGTTCGTTGGCTTTGCTGCCCAGGATGAAGTCGTTGCCCTGGCCACCAATGGCCTCGGAAGCGTCCTCACCGGTCACGATGAAGTCATTACCGAACCCGCCAATGATCAGGTTGACGCCGTTGCCACCGTGCAGCACATCGTTGCCGTCGCCACCCTGGATGTTATCGTCGCCACCGCGGTCGGTGATGATGTCGTCGCCGGCGCCACCGCGCAGTTGGTCGTTGCCGTCACCACCTTCGATGCGATCATTGCCACCATCGCCCCAGACCGTGTCATCACCTTCACTCGAAACGAGGATGTCTGCGCCGTTGGTACCGCCCAGCACGATGTGCTCTTCACCCGAGTACCGGATGTAGTTGGTGTCCGGCCCCGCGGTCAGCGGGTTGTCGCGGAACACCACCTGCTCGCCGTTCTCGCCAAGCGGATCGGCGTTGCCCAGACCATCGTTGTACTGCTTGCTTGGGTCGACTTCCAGATAGAACCCTGGGTCCGAGAACACCAGCCCCGGCAAGTGCGTGGCCGAGGTGTTGGCCATGATCAGCTTGGCGAACGAGTTGCTTTCCAGTTCGGCGTTCATCGACAGGCCAGCGGTACGCTCCAGGTAGTAGAAGCGGTCACCGTCCTGCAGTTTTTCCAGCTGGTTCTCGAACACGAAGTTGAAGGTCGAGCCGAGCATGCCGCCGAACGGAGTTTTCTCTTCGGCCAGGCCGCCGATCCAGAGATCGATGGCATCGACGCCCGTGATCGTCACGCCCTTCAGATCGTCGGCAGTCCCCAGCACCCCATCCTTGCCGGCCCGCGTTACGTTGGCCCAGGCATTGCTGCCGTTGAGGAAGTCCAGGCGGTCATCCGGCGCATCAACACCACCAAATACCAGCGCCATGGCTGCAGCGCGTTTGCCTTCCAGCGTGGTCGCCTCCGTGATCGTTTCATGCGTGCCATAGGCCGCGATGAAGTTGATCAACGACTCCGGATGTTTCAGGTGCTGCACCAGGTCGACCCAGCTGCTGTACGGCTTGAGTTGGGTATCACCGGTTTGGCTGTAGATGTCGCGGCGGATCGCATTGAGCGAGGGAATCCCCACGTCGCGGCCACGGGCGATGTTGATCGCCGGCAGGTCGAGCGGCAGACCGAGCAGGTTATTGCGCAGCGCTTCGGTGACGAACTCGTCGATTTCGTTACCGGCTTGCCGAGTCACCCCACGTATGATCGCACTCGTCGCATCCTCTGGCGTCACGCCACTGGCGGCGTACGCCAACGGGTTGAGGAACGCTGCGATCAAGCCAAGTTGCTGATCGGGATCAGCGCTGTTCGGATCGCCAACCACGTTGAAATTGACGTCGTAGCGATCGACGGTCTCGGTCAACATCGAGTGGCCAAACCGGTACACGGTGTGGGCGAACTCGGCGACGATCGAGGCATCGAGGTCGACGTCATAGACTTGGGTCGGTGCGAAGAACAGGTCGACCCTGGGCTGGATGGTCCGCGCAAACTCCTCGAACACCAAGTGCTGATACTGCATCTCGGTGCCGAACTTGGCAGCCTGGAACAAGCGCTCGCCATTCCACACCAGCGCATCGATCTCAGCCTGGTTGGCTGGCAACGCGTTCACCGGATTGAGCAGCCACTCGTTGAGGAAGGCCACGTCACCCGAATCGAGCACAGTGTCCTTGGTCTGCGCAACCAGCCGATTGTGCTCGGCGTGGAAGATTGCATGCACCGCGGTCAGGCCGATGTTCTCGTTGACCCGGCCGTCGCCAGCGATGTAGTGCGCATCCAACAGTTCGTTGTCGTAGGCCAGGTTGGCCCCGGTCTGCGGATTGAACGGCACTGCGTTGCCAATGTCGTCATCCGCGTCAGGCACGAGCACGCCACCGCTGAACACCGGCGCTGCATTGTTGTTAATGTCGACGAGGAACTGGTGACCGGTGCGCACAGCATTGGTCAGGCTAATGGGGGAAAGCGGATTGCCTTCGACAAGGATGTCATCAGCCGTGCCACCAAGACCATCAGCCCCCTTCATCACGACCATCGGGAAGCCGTTTGGCCCCTTGATGAAATTGCCGTAGGCGTCAGTCGCCAACAACGGGGCGTTACCGACGTCGGCATCGGTAAGGTGAATACCCAGGATGTCGTTGGCCTGCGCCTTGACCACCTTCCAGGTTGCCATGCCACCGATTTCGCTGTCGTCTGCGGTACCAAACTTGCCATCCTCCCCCAGGTCACGGTTAGTGATCAGTCTGCCGGTCGCGATGGGGCCGTTGTCGGTCAGCTCATAACCGCGCAGGAACACCTGGTGCGACGGGTGCGAGCTGTAGGTCTGGTTTTGGTCCACGAACGGCGAGGTGGTGTTGGTGTGCTCATGGATGTCGTCGGCCGTGCCGAGAACACCATCCGCCCCTGGCAGGTTGGTCGCGCGGGTCAGCACCATGAAGTTGGCGCTGCCGCCTGGCACATACAGCGGATCATCCGGTTGCAGCGGGATGAAGATGGTGCCCGAACCGCCTTTGGTCACCAGGTCCAGACCGTGATCGAAGAACTGCCCGAAGAAGGTCATCCAGGCGTTGAACGGCGCGGACAACCCCGCATCCGCCGTGGTGTTCTCGAACAGGTACACATCGTGGTCGTCGTCAGTACCGAACTGACCATCCATGCCGGGGCTGGCGACTATCCGTACGCCATCCTTGAGCACGTCGTCGTTATCCAACGTGCCGAAGTTGAGCACGCCGTCCGCGCCCACGTCGTAAGCCGTGGCATAGGCCGCCGGGTTGTTCGACGTCTGGTCGACGATCAGATTACTGATCGTGCGCGGCTGCGAGTCAAACACTGAGCCGCTGGTCTGCTGGTACGACGATCCCGGGATGGCCGGCGAGCCGGGGCCAAAGAACCCGGCAGGAGCACCTTGCGCCGGATTGAAGACCGGATCGGTCAAGCGCGGGAAGGTGTTATCCGCGGCACCAAACTCGGTGTTGTTAATGCCGTTGAGGTTCATCAGGTTATTGTTCGAGCCATCGACCGCACGCAGGCCCAACGGCGCGCGGATATTCGGGATCAGCGAGAGGATGTCCTGACCGGCCGCATCAGCCTCGGCAATCTTGATCTGATCAAGAATGAAGTTGAGGTCGGAGCGGACCATGTGAAGGCCCTCGCCACCCGCAGTGGCATCGACTACAGGTGTCGGCGCCGTCGGCACAACCGGCTCGCCGGGTTCCACCACGGCAGTCGGCTGCGAGAACAGCACTTCAGTCGTGCCATGACCATCCTGGTAGATCGCCTTGACCCGCAGTGCCAGCCCGGCAAGATCCGGGGAGACCTTGAACGTGGTGCCGTCGGCACTTTGGAATGCCAGGTCACCCGCAGGCAGCAGGATGATGTCTTCGAACACGCCGGTGCCGGGGTCGGCTTCGAACTGCCAATAGTAGGACACCGAGGCGTTGTTGGCAAAACCCTGCAGGTTACCCACCGCGACGTTGTTGGCATCGCGCACACCGGCCATGCTCACGGTCAGTGTATCGCCCACAGTTATCTCGCCGCCGTTTCCATCCGCGACGGTCGGCCTGCCCACCGGTTGTGCGTTCAGCCCCGTCACCAGCACTCGCTGGGTATCGGCGAACTGCAGGCGTTCGATATGCAGCAAGGTATCGGTGCCGTCGCGACCCACTTCGGTATCGGTCACCGTCCAGACATCGTCCGCCACATTGGCCGTGCCGCGGGTATCACGCGTCACCACATACTCGGACTGAAGCCCGGAGAAAATGGCGGTGTCAAAAGCCTCCCCGCCTGTCGAAGTGCCGGGCAGGATTTCCCGCACGGCCTTGAGCTGCCCCGGGTTATAGGTGCCGTCGAGCATGAACGGGATCATATCGACCATGCTGTCGAAGGTGGCGATCTCGGGGCCGGTATGATTGACGTCACCGACGTCATAGACCGCAATCCTGACGTTGAGCCATTTGTCGCCATCGATCAGATCATCGCCACCGCGACCCTCGATCAGGTCACTGCCATTGCCACCGAGGATGATGTTGCCCGTGGCAAAGCCGGTGGTCGGCAAACCGGCATCGGCCAGAAACTGCTCCAGTCCGCGGATCAACGCCACATTGGTCAGCGCACTGCCCGTGGTACCACCGTGGTTGAGGATAGTGTCCGCATCAACATTATCGCCCATGAGCACATCGGCGAATTTCGAACCGGACAAGCCTTCGACCTCGGCAAAACGGTCGAGAATCGAGGCCGGCGAGGCGCCGACCGGATTGAACACCCCGGCGTTCTGGTTTGGCGCATTGCCGTGTGGCTGCGCCAGCTCGGCCATGGTCAGGTCAACGGTCACGCCGACCCTGTCATTTTTATGGGTTACCCAGTCGAAACCGGACATGCCGTCCATATTGTCCTGGGCATCGCTACCGACAAAGATGTCATCGCCACCCTCGCCGATCATTTCGTCGAAGCCACCACCGCCGACAAAGATATCGTTGCCGATCACATCGTCATTGAGCAACGCCGAGAAGTTGTCGCCAGGCGCACCGTCCTGAGTGCCCTTCTCGATCCAGTCATCACCTTCGTTGCCAGTAGCTGGCAGGTTGGTCTTGGCGCCGAGGATGAAATCGTCACCCTGACCGCCGAAGGTGGTGGTGATGTCTTCGGTGGTGACGATGAAGTCCTGGCCATCGCCACCCAGGATCAGGTTGCCTGCAACCCCCATGCTACCGGCCACGATCACATCGTTACCGGCATTGCCTTCCAGACGGTTGTCGCCAAACGAGTCGGTGATGATGTCATCGCCCGCGCCACCCAGTACCGCATCGTTCCCGGCGCCGCCTTCGAGGCGATCGTTACCGCCGTCGCCGTAAAGGGTGTCATCGCCGTCACCAGAGATGATGATGTCATTACCGGCGGTACCGCCCAGGACGACATGGTCTTCACCGGTGTACTGCAGATAATTACTGTCCAGACCAGGGGTGTCGGGGTTGTCGCGGATCACCAGCGGCACGATTTCCACGCCGTTGATCATGATGCCGCCCGTAGGATCGTCTTTGCCGTCCAAGCCAAGGTTAGTGAACTGATTGGCCTGATTCACTTCGAGGGTGAACGTCGGCGTCAGGAACACGGTGTTCGACAGGTGGGTGACATCGGTGTTGAGCATCATCAACTTGGCAAAGGAGTTGTTCTCCAACTCGGTGCCGAAGTTCAGGCCCGCGGTACGCGACAGGTAGTAGAAGCGGTCGCCGTTCTGCAACGCCTCCATCTGGGTTTCAAACACGAAGTTGAACGTCGAGCCGAGCATGCCGCCGAACGGCATTTTCTGCTCGGCGAGGCCACCGACCCAGAAGTCGATGTCGTCGAGGCCTGTAATCGTCACACCCGTCACGTCGTCGGCAGTACCCATCAGCCCATCCTTGCCGGCCAGCGTTACGTTGGCATAGGCATCGGTGCTGTTGAGGAAGTCCAGGCGGTCAGCCGGTGAACCCGCACCGCCGAATACCAGCGCCAAGGCTGCAGCGCGTTTGTCTGCCAGTGTGGTCGCCGCCGTAATCGTGTCATGCGTGCCATAGGCAGCGATGAAGTTGACCAACGACTCGGGGTGCTTGAGGTGGTCCGCAAAGTCAGCCCAACTGATGTACGGCTTGAGTTGGCTGTCGCCGGTTGATGCGTACATCTCACGGCGCGCTTCATTCAACGTGGGGATGCCAGTGTCACGACCACGCGCCAGGTTCAGCGCCGGCAAATCGAGCGGCAGACCGAGCAGATTGTTGCGCAACGCTTCGGTGACGAACTCGTCGATCTCGTTGCCGAGTTGGCGGGTCACACCGCGAATGATCGCCCCTGCCGCTTCGTCCGCAGTCGCCCCGCTGCCGACAAACGCCAGCGGGTTGAGGAAGGCCGCGATCAAACCCATTTGCGAGTCCGGGTTGTTCGGGTCAGTGAGGAGCGGATTGAATTCGGGGTCAAAGCGATCGACGGTCTCGGTCAACATCGAGTGACCGAAGCGGTACACCACGTGGGCGAACTCGGCGAGGATTGCCGGGTTGATCGAGGTGTCATACCCGTTGGGTGCAAGGAATTCGTCGATCTGCGGCTGAATGGTCCGCGCGAACTCCTCGAACACCAGGTGCTGGTACTGCATCTCGGTGCCGAACTTGGCGGCCTGGAACAGGCGCTCGCCGTCCCACACCAACGCCGCGATTTCGGCGGGTGTAGTTGGAATCGCGGTCACGTCGTCCACCAGCCACTCATTGAGGAAGGCCAGATCGCCAGCGGCAAGGAGGGTGTCCTTGGTTTGCTGGACCAGGCGGTTGTGTTCGGAGTGGAACACATGGTGCACCGTGGTCAGGCCAATGTTCTCGTTCACCCGGCCGTCGCCGGCAATGTAGTGAGCGTCGAGCAGTTCGTTGTCGTAGGTCAGGTTGTTGCCGCCCGCGCCAACCGGCTGCGCATTGCCGATATCGGCGTCAGCATCCGCCTGCAGAACCCCGCCAACAACTACCGGCGCGGCATTGTGGGCGATGTCGTCGAGGAAGCCATGCCCGGCGCTCACGGCGCTGGCCAGACTGATCGGAGCATCCCGGTTGCCTTCGACCAGTTGCGTGACGTCATCAGCTGTCCCGGCGATATCGTCAGCGCCGTTACTGATGCGCATCACCACCTGCGGCATACCGCTCGGGCCCCGGATGAAGTTGCCATACGCATCGGTTGCCAGCAGCGGCACGTTGTGCACATCGGCGTCGGTCAGGTTGATGCCGAGAATGTCACGGGCCTGGGCCTTGACCACTGCCCAGGTCGCCATGCCGCCATTTGTGCCGTCGCCGTCATCGGCAGTGCCGAACTTGCCATCGCCGCCGAGATCGCGGTTGGTAATCAAGCGCCCCGTTGCAACAGGGTCACCTGCCGCGTTGAGGACATACTCGCGCAGGAACACCTGATGCGAGGGGTGCGAGCTGTAAGTCTGGCTTTGGTCCACGAACGGCGAGGTGGTGTTGGGCTGGCCATCATCGGCAGTGCCGAGTATTCCGTCCGCGCCGGGCGTATGCACTGCACGTGACAGCACCATGAAGTTGGTCGGGCTGCCCGGCACGTACAACGGATCGTCCGGCTGCAGCGGAATAAACACGAAGTCGGTACTGCTCTTGGTGACCAGGTCGAGGCCGTGGTCGAAGAACTGGCCAAAGAAGGTCATCCACGAGTTGAAGCCGGCGGTCAGACCGACGTCCGGCGACACGTTGGGGATGAAGAACACTTCCTTGTCGTCTTCCGTGCCGAACACGCCATCCAGACCGGGGCTGATCACCGGGTCTGCACCGCCGTTCGCCGCTACTGCGGCCGGGTTGTTGGCGGTCTGGTCGACAATCAGGTTACTGATAATCCGTGGCTGCGGGTCGACCACCGTCCCTGACGCGGCATAGGCCGCTCGATACTGGGCATCAAGCAGGCGCAGGAAGGAATTGTCCGCGGCGCCAAACTCGGTTTGCCCGGCGACCAGGTTGTTGTAGCTGCCATCGACGGTGCGCAGGCCGAATGGCACCTGACTGTTGGGTAGCAAATCACTGAGGCTGGCACCGTCGGCATGCGCTTCTGCGATGAAGATTTGCCTGAGGATGAATTCCAGGTCCGACTTGTTGAAATTGGCCATTTTGTGTTGTCCTCGATCTGTCTGGGGAGAGCACGGGACGATAAAATCCTCCCACGCCCAGTTAGGTGCTGGCTTGCGCAGTTTGTTGGTTCAGTTTTCTGGCGAGAGCTGGCGCTGGAAAGGCAAAGCCGTTACCCGGGATGCGCGCCTGGAATTCGCGGAATGAATTGCTCGCCGGGCGATTAGGCAGAGCGAATCCGAGCCTTGGGTGGGCCATGGAAACTGCAAGTAAAGGCGAACTTGCTAAATAGCCCCTTCACTCTGCAAAGAAACGAAATGATCGACATGTTCTGCTCCCTCAGAAAAATCACCGCACCTTGCGTTGCCAAAGCGATGGCAGGCTTCAGGCGGGCGATCCCCCAACCAGACTAAAGTTCCATAATAAAAAACTGTCAATATTACGCCGCAATAACGGACGACCGGTATTTAGCCGGGCAAAACTGTCAATATTACGCCACGATAACAGGCGACAGGTATTTGACGGGGCAACCAGCTATTTCTTAAAAGACATATAGGTAGTTTTAAGCGCTGCTATAGCGCGAAATGTTATTTCAAACTGTAGCGCCAGAGAGACAAACGCGACCTACTCTGCTGCATGCGGGAGCAGCGCAGAGATTTTCGCAAGACTCGCCGATAGAGCTACAGCCTGCGTGTCGACTAGCTGCCTACGGAACTACAGTCACTGTTAGCCAACTACATCTACTGTTAGCTGTTGCGCCGGAAGGGCAACCGGCTTTTCGGTAAGGGATGACCAAAATGCATAAGCAGTCGAGCACCCGCTCCGAACTGGCCGACGCGCTCTTTCGTCTGCGCCGCAGTTTTTACTCGCTGGCAGGGTTCAGCGGCGTGATCAACGTCATGATGTTGACGCCCGCCGTGTACATGCTGCAGGTCTATGATCGGGCCCTGGTCAGTCGCAACGTCACGACACTGACGATGTTGACCTTTCTGGTGATGGGTCTGTTCTTGCTGATGGCCACGCTGGAAATGGTCCGCACCCGCGTGCTGATCCGGGTCGGCAACTGCCTCGACATGGACCTCAACCGACGCATCTTCACCGCGGCGTTCGAGCGCAACCTGAGCCGCGCCGGAGGTAATCCGGCCCAGGCCCTGCAAGATCTCGCGCAGGTTCGTCAGTTCCTCACCGGCAATGGCCTGTTCGCTTTCTTTGATGCGCCATGGACGCCGATCTACCTGCTGGTCGCCTATCTGATCCACCCGCTGCTCGGACTGATCACGCTGATCGGCTCGCTGATTCTGGTGGGCCTGGCTTATCTCACCGAGAAGGCGACGCAGAAGCCGCTGGCCGAAGCCAATCAGGCCGCCCTCTCCTCCGCCAGCTACGCCAACAACAACCTGCGCAACGCCGAGGTCATCGAGGCCATGGGCATGCTGCCGTCGATCGGCAAGCGCTGGTACCAAAGCCATTTGCGCATTCTGGAAATGCAGACCCTGGCCTCCGACCGTGCCGCCCTGATCAGCAGCACCGGGCGCTTCGTGCGTATCACTTTGCAGTCGCTGATCCTCGGCGCCGGCGCGCTGCTGGCGATCGAAGGCAAGATCACCCCCGGGATGATGATTGCTTGCTCAATCCTCACCGGCCGCGCGCTGGGCCCGGTGGAACAGGTCATCGCGTCGTGGAAGCAGCTGCTTGGCTGCCGTTCGGCTTGGGGCCGGTTGAACGAGATGCTGAACGACTATCCGCGCCGGCCACCGAGCATGTCACTGCAGCGGCCGCTGGGCATGCTGGCGGTGGAAAATGTGTATGCCGGTGCCCCCGGCACCGCCAACACGATTCTGCGCGGGGTGAGCTTCAACCTTGCCCCCGGCGAAAGCCTTGGCATTATCGGTCCATCCGCCTCGGGCAAATCCACCCTCGCCCGCCTGTTGGTCGGCGTCTGGCCGGCACAGGCCGGCAAGGTGCGCCTGGACGGCGCGGACATATTCACCTGGAACAAGGGCGAACTTGGCCCCTGGCTCGGTTACCTGCCGCAGGACGTGGAGCTGTTCGAGGGCACCATCGCCGACAACATTGCGCGCTTTGGCGAAGTGGACAGCGACGCGGTCATCCGCGCCGCCAGGACTACTGGGGTGCACGAGATGATTCTGCGTCTTGCGCAGGGTTATGAGACCCGTCTGGGCACCGATGGCAGCCCGCTTTCCGGAGGCCAGAAGCAACGCATCGCCTTGGCCCGCGCGCTGTATGGAGAACCCAATCTGATTGTGCTGGACGAGCCGAACGCCAACCTCGACGACGTCGGTGAAAAGGCCTTGGTCGATGCGCTGGCTCAACTCAAAAATCGAGGTGCCACCGTCATTCTGATTTCCCACCGTCCCAATGTGCTCTGCGCCGTCGATAAGGTGCTGATGCTGCGAGACGGCGGCGTGCAGATGCTCGGCACTCGCGACGAAGTATTCGCAGCGCTGCGCAAGGCCAGTGTGATGCCTGCAGGCGCGTCAACTCCGCTGGCCTCCGTCAAAGCACGGGAGTAACCGATCATGCAAATGAGCCAACACACCGACATGATTCTCGCCGACCCCAGGAACGAGGTGGATCTGGACGTCGGTAAACCCGTGCGCTGGGGCATGTTGCTGATGCTCGCCGGCTTCGGCGGCTTCCTCCTGTGGTCCTGGCTGGCGCCGCTGGATGCCGGCGTGGTAGCGACAGGCACGGTAAAAGTCACCAGCAATCGCAAAGCCGTGCAGCATCTGAGCGGCGGTACCGTGGAGGCCATTCTTGTTCGCGAAGGCGATACAGTGAAAAAGGGTCAGGAGGTGGTCCGCCTCGACTCGCTGCGTGCCGCTGCCGAACAGGGTGCAGTCAGCGCCCAGTACATCGTCAGCAAGACTGTGGAAAACCGCCTGGAAGCGGAACGTGACGGCCGCGATGTGGTGAACTACGATCCCGAATTGCTCAAGCGCTTCGGGAATGACTACCGCCTGGTGGCCGCCATGGATCTGCAACAACGCCTGCTGGACACCCGGCGTGCCGGCCTCGCTGGCGAAATCAGCATCCTGCAGGAAAACCTCGCGGCGTCAGCGGTGCAGCTCAAGGGGCTGCAGCAGGTCTATGGCGCCCGCGCCTCGCAGATCAACTTCCTCAGCCAGGAACTGAAAGGCACCCGCGCGCTGGCGGCCGAAGGCTATGTCCCGCGCAACCGTCTGCTTGAGCTGGAACGCAGCAATGCCGACCTCTCCGCCGGCCAGGCCGAGAACCTCAATAACATCGCTCGCGTGCGTAGCCAGACCACCGAAATCAAGCTGCGCATCCTGCAGCGCCAGCACGATTACCTGAAGGAAGTCGAATCGCAGCTGACCGACACTGCCAAGGAAAACACCACCCTGGCCGACCGCTTGCGCGCGCTGGACTATGAAGTGTCCCACACGGTGATTCGATCGCCGATCGATGGCATGGTCCAGTCCCTGAGCATTGCCACCGTCGGCGGGATAATTCAGCCCGGCTTCAAGATCATGGAAATCGTTCCGGTCAACGAACCGCTGCAGGTCGACGCGATGATTCCCGTGCAGGCCATCGACAAGATGGTCCCCGGCCTGGCCGTGGACATTGCCTTCCCGGCCTTCAACCATGCCCAGACGCCAAACATCCCCGGCCGCGTGAAGACCATCTCCGCCGACCGCCTGCTCGACGAGGAAAGCAAGGAACCGTTCTATCTGGCTCAGGTGGAAGTCACGCCCGATGGCATGAGCCTGCTTGGCATCAATCACATTCGCCCCGGCATGCCCGCCAGCGTCACCATCAAGACCGGCGAGCGCAACATGATGAGCTATCTACTCAAACCGATGCTCGACCGTGTCGACAGCTCCTTCAAGGAACAATGAAATGGACCGTCATTGCCTGTTATTCTGCCTGCTAGGGCTGTCACTGCCGGCCAACGCCATGGACCTCAAACAAGCCTGGGATCTGTTGCAGTACCAAGGCCCTATCTACCGCGCCGCAGTGCATGAAAAAGAGGCCGGCGGGGAAAACCGCGCCATCGGCAGGGCCGGCCTGCTACCGCAGATCAATGCCTCGGCCTACGACAACAAGGTCAATGGCACCCAACGCCAGAGCGGCGTCGAAAGAGATCTCGACTACACCTCCAAGGGCGCTAACGTGCGCCTGCGCCAGCCGCTGTTCAACAAACAGAAGATGGCCGAGTACCGCCAAGGCAAGCAGCGTGCCGACTACAGTGTCGCGGTGTTCGATGCCAAGAGTCAGGACGCCGCGGTGCGCCTGGCCGAAAGCTATTTCGACGTGCTCCTGGCCAGCGAAACCATCGTCCTGGCCAAGTCCAAGCTGAGCGCCTTCGATGAGCAACTCGCCTCGGCGAAACGGCGCATGGAGCTGGGGGCCGGCACCGTCACCGACATCGACGAGTCGGTCGCTCGCCGCGACCTCGCCGAGGCCGAGCTGATCGAAGCGCAGGACAACCTGGTCAACGCGCGCCGCAAGCTTGAGGAATATATCGGTGAAACCCCCGAATCGCTGACCACCTTGCGTCCGAGCTTCGATACACCACTGCTGCTACCGAGCAACCTGCAGGACTGGCTGGTCAAAGCCCAGGCCGATAGCCCGCTGATCCATGCGCGCCGTTATAGCAGCGACCTCGCCGCAGAAGAAGTGAAGCGCGCCAAGGCCGGCCACTGGCCAACACTGGATTTCGTTGCCGGATACACCGCGGGCGAGAGCCAATCAATCTCCGAGTTGAATCAACGCAACCGTTACGGCTCAATCGGTCTGGAAGTAAATTTCCCGCTGTTCAACGGTGGCGGCGTCAGCGCGCTGACACGCCAGGCCAGTGCCAATAGCGAAAAGGCCCAGGACGAACTCGACGCCACGCGACAGGAAGTCATCTCCGGAACCACCCGTGAGTATAGCGGCGTACAGAGCGGCGCCAAACGTATTCACGCGCTGGAGAAGGCAGTAGAGTCCAACGAACGCTCACTGACTTCGACACGCAAGGGCTTCAAAGAGGGGGGCACCAACACCAACTCGGACGTCCTCAATGCCGAAGAGCTGCTCTTCGTTGCGCGCCACGATCTGTTCGAGGCCAAGTTGCGCTATTTGATGTCGCGCCTGCGCCTGGCCTCTTCGGTGGGCAGTCTGGGCGACGACGATATCGACCAGATCAACAACTACCTCGGCCCGGAACTGTTGGTCACCAACTGACTTTTACCTGCGCGGCACTTTTACAAGGTGGTCGGCAAAACCCAGGCACGCAACAGCGTTGCCTTCGGCCACCTTCGAGGATGCGCCGCTTCGCACTTATCACCGACAACCCGCACACTCAAGATGGAACTCGGCACGAGACCAGGGAAGTCATATCCGGGCTCTCTACCTGCTGCCCCCCTCTGCGTTTCTGAGCGGACGCTAATCGTAGAACGGCGCAACCAACGCCCGACTGCCGACGAAAAAGCTGTCGGCAACCAGTCGCGGCGATAGGCGACTGGCAGTTGCCGGGGACTCGCAGTTCGGCAGACTCAACAAACAGCGGCAGCGCCAGCAGATGGGTTGCAATCGACAAGGCATCAACCAACCGTATGCTGTGTCCCGTGCTCCCCACCCGCCACGTTGAAAACCAGGCTTATCCGGGTTCCTTCCTGTTCCCGGCTCGTCAGGCTGACCGAGCCGTTGAATCGCTCCATGACACATTTGACCAGCATCAGGCCAACCCCGAGGCCACCTTGCTTGGTGGTGAAAAACGGTTTGAACGCCATGCGCTCGTGTTGCCGGGTCATGCCTTTGCCCGTATCCGTCAGGGTCACTCGCACCCGCCCATCCACCGCCGGCTCGACTTCGATCGTCAGTACCCCGCCGCCGGCCATGGCTTCCAGAGCATTGGCGAACAGGCTATTGAAGATCTGGATCAGGTGCATGTGCTGGCTGATGACCGGGGGTACCGGTGCGATAGAGAGATGGACCCGGACATTGGCGCGCTTGATTTGCTGGTCGAACGCCTGCACCGCCTCCTGAATGGCCGGGCCCAGGTCGACGGCCTCGCTGTCGGTGTTCAAGGGCTGCAGCGAGACCAGCAGTTCGCGAACCCAGCGCGACATGCGATCGACCTGGCTGATGATGTCGGAAATATTCTTCTGCGCCGGCGCGCTGGCGATTTCCTGGGCCAGTTCGGCACTGGATCGAATGGTCGCCAGTGGATTGCGCAGGCTGTGGGCCACGGCCGAGGACATCTCGCCCAAGGCTACAAAGGTTTCACTGGTGATCAGTTGCTTTTGTTGGAACTGCAACATCTGCGCCGCCCTTCGCACGATCCAGAACAACCCGAAATAGATCAGGCCGCCGCCGAGGACGGTCGCCACCCAGATCAGCATGAAACCGCGCTGGATACGCAACACCAGATCCTCAGGCTCCTTGTAGATCTCGACCATGGCCAGGACCTGGTCATCGGCGGCATCGAACATCGGGATATAGTTTTCGATAAACAGGTACTTCGGTTCGCGGAGAAATTTCTGCTCCTCACGGTCCTCATCGGCCTGGTGGTATTCGGACGAGACCTGCACTTTGTCTGTGAATGACTGGTCGAGATCTTCGTCGCCCTTGATCCGGACACCGATCAACGCCGGGTTGGTCGACCAGATGATCGTTCGATCCCGGGCATAGATATTGGCCATCAACAAGTCCGGCAAACTTTCGATATGGTCGAGGAACTCTCCCCGGGCCGCGAGAATGTGATCGCGGTCATAACCCGGCTGGGCGTTGGCCTCGCGGATATCGAGAATAGCGCCCATGGTCAGGGCTGGCGGCAAGCCGGAGTGGCGCATTTCCGCTGTGCCGATCGCCCGGATGAATTGCGCCATCAGCAGCCCGTCGCGCTCGACGCTCTCCCGGACCACCAGACGTGTAGAGGTATAACCCAGCACCATGGCGACGACGGCGATGATGAACAGGCTGGCCAGGGAGAACCAGTGCAGCAGGTTGAACTGACCCTGGGCGGGTATTTTCTTGAACGTCAGCATCTGCATGAGGGACTTCCTGGATGCTTGTCTGAATGCTTATAGTCGAGGCCCGGTCAGCAGCAGCCAATCATTACCTATGGCACGGATCGCCGTAATAGTATTTTGCCTCTACTGGATCATAGGCTGGATTTTCGACCCGTGATTGGAATGATCCATTTGATGCACATGCACCTCGGCCGCCTGAACCGCCGTCGGCTGCTGACGCTCGGTTTCTTCCTGCAAGTACGCGATCAATGAAGCAGCGGCTGCCTCATCCAGGCGCAGGTTGGGCATGGACACGCGGTTGTAACGTTCGAACAATTCCAGCGCCAGCGGATCTTTCTCAGCCAGCATCCGGTCGGGCTCCCTGATCCAGCGACTGAGCCAGAGCGGATTGCGCTGACGAGTCACGCCCAGCAGATCGGGACCTATCCCACGCAGGCCGACGCTCTCCCCATCGAGCCCCCCCAAGGTATGGCAGGACGCGCAACGGGTGCGAAACAGCTCCTCACCCATGCTCGGCGGGCGAATTTGCGGCGCATCGGCGTAGCTGCCTTCCTGGCTGGCAACCTTCCAGTTCTGCAGGTTGTTGCCCAGTTGATCGGCAAGGATCCACGGATTTTCAAAGGGTGAGGCTTTCATCCAGCGGCCGGTGGCCTGGTTGCCGATGATCAGGCTGAGGTTGTGATCCTTGGTGCGGCCGTTGTCGACGCCTTCGATAAACAGGCCGAGCTTTTGGCGCAGCTCAGTGATCTGTTGTTTGTCGCCGGTCAGGAACAGCCAGCCCGGCGCAACCTTGAATTTCTCCGCGTAGTGCTTGAGGACCGGCGGCGTATCGGTCTGCGGATCGATGCTGATGGAGTAGAAAAACACGTCGCGCCCTACCCGCTCCCCCAGCAGTTGTTGAACCTGGCGCAAGCGGGCGGTCTCCAGCGGACAAGAGTCGGTGCAGGCAGTGAAGATGAAGTTGATCACCACCACCTTGTCCCGGATCAGGTCGTCGAAAAAGCGCAGAGGCCGGCCATCCTGATCAGTCAGCACGGTGTTGGGAAAGTAGTCCGCGCCCCAGGGCGTGGCCGATGACGGTTCATCGGCCAGCACCAGGCCGCTCAGGGCACAGGCCAGCAACACCAGGGCTCGCCGGGTCCAGCCACACACAAGTTTGAGTTCCATGACGTGTTCTCCTTGGCAGCTACGGGCTGACCTTGACTTGCGGGCCTTTGCCATCACCGTTGCGAAAGGTCGGCAGCGCAGCGGAGTTCACGTACCTGACGCCATCCCAGGAAGGCAGCGGCGTGGGCATCAACTGGAACTGTCCGGGGCGTTCGACATCCCAACGCAGCAGCATTGAATTGTCCTCATGCTGGGTGTTGTGGCAGTGCTCCATGTAGGTGCCGGCAAACTCGCGGAAGTGGATCGCGATCTCAACGTTATCCATGCCATCCTCTTCGGGGCCGATGCGATAGACATCCTTGCGCGCCCACTTCTCCCACTCGGGCGGAACCTTGCCACCGCGACTGAGAATGATCCCTTCCTCGAAGTGCACGTGCACTGGATGGCTCCAGCCATCATCACCACCCTGGATTTTCCAGACTTCCAGGGTGCCGAAGCCACTCACGCCGGCATCGGTCGGGCCGCTGGCCAGTTGCGTCGAGGCATTGAGCCGGCGCGGATCCATGCGATAGCCGAAGCCGCCATCGGTCTTGACCGTCCAGGGCGCCAGGTCGGTGCCATCGGAACGACCAAAGGTGAAGGTGCGGTGCCGGGCCTGTTGGAGCAGGGCCATATCGGCGACATTCTCGCGGTGGATTTTCAGCTCGATCATGGCCTTGCCGGCGGCCTTGCCGGGTTTGGCCGGTTCGTAGGCCGCCGGGTCCATGGCCAGGTCCTGGCCGGTGTAGGCCTTGACGTTGAACTGCAGGATCTTGCCCACCGCCGGGTCGCCCTGGTCCCATTTCGGCCCTTTGCTGCTCTGCGTGATCAGCGCCAGGTATTTCTGCGACAACACATCGGCCAAGGGGATACCTTTCTCCGGACGTTTGCCGTCGGCATGCTCCATGAGATTGAGCAGGAACAGCTTGTCACCGGGCTGGATGCCGCTTTTCGCGAAGTTGACGATGATGTCGAAACGCTCGGCAATGCCCATGGTCGGAAGGATCGCGTTGTGGTCCTGTTTATCGCCATCGGCATCCAGGTCCATGGTGCCGTCGAACGGCACGCTGTGTTCCATCAGGTTGCCATCGTTGGCGATCATGTGGAACGGCACCCGGGCGTAGGACAGCCCGGAGCCTTTGGGCCCCTGGAACTCTCCGCCGCTGCCCTTGATTTCCCGTACCAGTGCCAGCTTGAAGTAACGCGACACCGAGCCGTTGAGAACCCGCAAACGATAGCTGCGCGCCCGCACACTCAAGTAAGGCTGGTACTGCCAGTTGACCAGTATCCGATCGCCGAGAAAGCCGGCGGTGTTGAAGGGGTTGAACCAGAGTTGACCTTTCTGATCCCAGGCCTTGTCGGCGATGATCAGGTTCACGTCATAGTCGCGATTGCCCCAGGGCAAGGCCGAACCGCTGGGCAAGCGCAGGTTGACGCCGTCATTCACGGCTTCGTTGCCGCGATCCAGTGCGCTGTAATAGTTCATCATCGCCGCGTTGCCCTTGTAGACATTCTGCGCGGTGAAATCGAGCATATGGTCGTGGAACCAGTGGGTGCTCATGGTCTCGCGCCAGTCGCCACGGATCTTGATGGTGCCGTTGTCGCAGGTCTTGAGGCCCGGGCTGCTGTCGTTGACCCAGAGAGTTTCGCCCGGTGCACAGGGGAACGCCGCCCGCGGATCCTGGGCACGGGTGTTGATGCTGTCATGGCCGGCCAACTGGATCGGCCAGCGATAGTCGTAGAACTGCCCCGGGAAGAAAAATGCGTTGGCATAGCCATCGCTTTCGGCCGGGGAATGGCCGTTGTGCTCATGGGTGGTGATGGTGTGCAAGCCGAAGCCCTGGTTGGCCGCGGGGTCGATGGGCAAGCCGTTGTAATGGCGCATGATCAGCGGCTGGCCGTAACGCACCATCAGCAGTTTTGGCGGCAGCGTGCCGTCGAAAGTCCATACGGACTTGTGATTCTGCACCGGCATTTTGGGGTGAAAGCGCGAATTGACGCCGCGGGTGGTGCCTTCGCTGAGCGGTACGCCAGTGGTGTTGTGATACAGCCCGCCGGGGCCGAATTCGCCCTGGGCATAACCGTGCATCTGCCGACTGTCACGCACCCCGCCATTGACCCGCGCCCCTGATTGCACGGTCTTGTAGGCCGCCTGGGGGTAGAACTCGTTCCAGCGCTGATGAGACCAGCCTTTTCCCGGCGGCCGGCCTTCGGCCGACGAACCGATACGGCGATTGAGAAAGAACTCGATCTGCGCCTGCCAGGGATTGCGATCGACCACATTGGAATACTGGCTGGGGAACGGGGTCAGCCCCGGTTGGCGCAAAAAGGCATCCAGCGCACTGCCCGGCGGCGAACTGCGGGCGATGCTCGAGGGGTCTTGTTCAGGCGCCGGTCCCCTGCTCGCGGCCGGAAAGGCCAGGGTGGCGGCCGGGGTGGTCGGATCCAGGCGCTGCGGACCGAACTCTTCGAACAGCATCAACTGCTGACTGAATGGCAGGGCGCCGAACAGCGGGCTGGGCTTGCCGTTGGTGGGGTAGTTGAAGCTGGTCTGCACCTTGGGCGGCAACACGTTTTCGCTGAGTGGGGTGTTCCGGTCGCCTTCGACACCATTGGGCAAATCAAACGAGCCTTTGTTGGCCACAGGCATGGTCAGCAAGCTGTTCAGCGCCGCCGCGGGATTCTGTGGAGGATCCTGGTAGGCGGACGGATCGCTCGGCGGTGGCGGATCGACGTTGTCGATGGGAGCCGCATGAAGATCCAGGCCCGTGAGCATCAACATGATGCCCGACAAGCGCCACAAGGAGCCTCTAATCAAACTTGAACGCGCTTGCCTGTCCATCTTTGCCACCCTGGTATTTGTGCGGGATAAGGCCTATGAGCAAATATCCAGCCAAAGCAGTGTCAAAATATGTACAAGATTAAACTCAATAAAAACAAATAGTTAAAAAGTTTTGTCGAGTTGAAAGCGTGGCCATAACTGGGGAATTGGGCCCCATAAGCGGGGAAAAGCTACACCGATGTTGAGCAATGGTTGTCGGCTGCCAGCTGGAATCGCAGGCTCACGCAGGTGCCCTGTTGCTCGCGACTGGTCGTGTGCCCGCCGAGCCTCTTCAAGGCCGATTGCCGGATACATTCCCAAGGAAATGCGGATCTGCCGGCCCAGCCAATAGCAACGAAAATGCCAGCTCTTGACGCCCTTCGCACTCACGAACAGGTGCAAGCCGCCCATGTCTTTCAGGCTGTAGTTTTTTCCGTGGTTTTTGGCGTGGCGAACGGTCGTATCAGTCAAAGGCATGCGTACATCTATGAGCCCAAGCCCAACCCAGCAGGGATAGAAATGCCAACTGCGAAAAATCTCGCGTTTTCTGGTTGGCACATAGGCCATGCATCGCATGGCCTATGTGCCAGGTGTTCTATTTCACTTTGAAGGCGATGACGCTGTCGCCCAAGGTAGTGCCCAGCGAGCCATGACCACCCGCGGAGATAACAATGTACTGTTTGCCATCCTCACCGACGTAGGTAGACGGCGTCGCTTGACCTCCTGCCGGCAGCTCGTATTGCCAAAGCATTTCGCCGGTGTTGACGTCATAGGCACGGAAGAAGTTGTCTGCGGTCGCGCCATGGAACACCACACCGCCTGCCGTCAGCAGCGGGCCACCATGGGCGACCATGCCCATGGGTAAGCCCACCGGGAATTGCCCAGGCAGGAAAGTGGTTTTCAGGTTCTTGCTGTTGCCGATGCGACGCACCCACTGGGTTTTACCGGTTGTCAGGTCGACGCCGACCATGCCCCCCCAAGGCGGGGCAATGCATGGGATCCCGAGGCTGGAAGCGAACTGCTGAATATGAATGGCGTAATCGCCTTCGAAGTTCTCGTTCCAGTACGGCGTGTCTTCCAGGGTGAACAGGCGCTTGGCCTGGGTTTCCGGGGTGCGCTTGATCAACGTGTACTTGTAAGCCAGGCGAACCGGTGCGGCAATGGCGAGTTGGCGCTCAGGGTCTACAGCGATCGAACCCCAGTTGAACGAGCCGATGTTGCCCGGAAAAATGATCGATCCGCGTTCGCTGGACGGCGTCCAGGGATTGCCGGTGTAGTTCAGTTTCTTGAAGGCAATGCGACAGGACATCTGGTCGAAGGGGGTCATCCCCCACATCGAGCTTTCCTTGAGTGGCTCAGGGATGAAGTTCAAGCGCGAGACAGGTTGGGTCTTGGCGAAACGTTCACCGGCCACGCCGCCCTTGTCAGACACCTCGACCTCATCCACAGGGACGATGGGTTCACCGGTCAGGCGATTGAGCACGAAGATGTTGCCGACCTTGGTAGGCAGCAGGATCGCCGGCTTTTCCTCGCCTTTGGGGCCGAGGTCCATGAGGGTGGGTTGCGACGGATTGTCCCGGTCCCACAGGTCATTGTTGGACGTCTGGAATTTCCATTTGAACGCACCGGTGGCGAGGTCGAGCGCTACCAGGGTATCGCGGAACTGCTCGACATTGCTGCCCTCCTTGCGTTGCAGGCCCAGCTCATCCGGGGAGGCGTTACCGAAAGGCACGTACACCAGCTGGTTCTTTGCATCGGCACTCAGGGTACCCCAGGCGATAGGCGTGTCTTGCGTATACTGACCGGCCGGGGCGATCGGCGACGTGTCCTGCGGACGGTCAGGATCGAAGTTCCAGACCAGCTTCCCAGTGATCGTATCGAAGGCCCGTATCACGCCCGACGGGTTACCACTATGGTAGCCGTTGTCCATGACCGAACCGCCGACGATTACCAGGCCTGCGGCCACCAGTGGCGCGGCTGTCTGCATAAGAGCGTGCGGGCGAATCTTGCCCATGTTGGCGTTAAGGTCGACTACACCGGCGTTGCCGAAACCCTCACACAGCTTGCCGGTATCGGCGTCCAGGGCAACCAGCCTGGAATTGGCAGTTGCCATGAGGATGCGCTTCTCGCACTGTGCCGCAGGCGCAGTGGCGGAAGCGGCATTGTCAGCCATTGAGAAATAGCTGACCCCACGGCAGGTCTGGTGCTGCTGCAGGTAGGACCGCTCTTTTTCGGGCGCGTATTTCCAGGCAAGCTTTCCAGACACCGGGTCCAGTGCATGTACCTCATTGTGCGCGGTGCAGAGATACAGCCGATTGTTGACCTTGAGCGGCGTGGCTTCAAAGGTATATTCACTGGCGTCCTTGGCCGGATCGCGAAGATCGCCAGTGTTGTACTCCCAGGCGACGGTCAGGCCTTTGACATTGTCGGCATTGACCTGATCGAGCTTGGAGAAACGTTGCCCTTCGTTGGTGCCGCCGTAGGCCGTCCAATCTTGCCCGGGGGCATCGCTCTTGCGTTGAGTGACCGGGTTGGACAGCGTGCCGGCTTGCGGGTAGGGATCGTAGAACATGATGCCGATGACCAGTAGCAGCATGACCACAACGGTACCGCCGAGGAACGGATGGAACGACTTTCTGTCATCCGCATACAGCGCCCGTGTCACCCACGGCAGCGCCAGCCACAGGCCGATTAGCGCGAACAGGTTGCCACGCGGGATCCACTGCCACTTGTCAAATCCAACTTCGGCGATGATCCAGATCAGAATCGCCCACATGAGCGCTGCGTAGAACGGCAGCGCGACACGCTTTTTCAGGAACAGCAGCGTGGCCGTGACCAGCAGGCCGACAGCAATCAGTGCATACGCCAGCGAGCCGCCAACCATCACCAACTGCAATCCCATGAATAAAGTCGCTAGCCCTATTATTGCCAGGACTATGCCCGTTACCCTGAGTACCATATGTCACCTATGTCGAGTCCCGTAGGCTTCGCCTTCTTGCGCCCACGAGCTGGGCGATTCTTCAAAACACAGTGGTTACAGTTAGGTCGATAACAGTGAGATTGTCCACTTCTTGAACTCCACCGATTTCAGGGGTGAATGGACTTTGATACTCCCCACGACGGGAGCGTAGTACCAAACGTAAAATGCTGCCGAATGCTGCGTATTTCATGCAGCTTCGCCATTGAGCACTTCTCACCTCAGCGCAGTGGACGTCCTGGTAAATTTGCCTACGCTTAGCTACACCTGACGACAGTCAAGAGGGCTTTCTGGAGGACGTGCCGATTTGAACCGACGACGCAGCTGTCTAGCGTTCAATACCTCCATCCGCGCCCCCGCTTGGCATTGGCATCTATCCCCGGATTCGCCGCAGGAGGGTATCGATGTACAAATATTTCCGGCAATGCGGGAGTTACGCGTCACTATTACTGGCCGTAGGTGCAGCGGGAGTCGTTATTGACGCGAACGCTGAATTGATCGACGACAGCAAAGCCAACCTGCAATTGCGTAACTACTTTTTCAGTCGTGACTACACCGGGGATCAAGGTCCGGTCATCAACGGCAGGCGTCAGGGCGAGGCCTCCCACTGGAGCCAGAATTTCATACTTGCCGTCCAGTCGGGCCACACTGAGGGCGTCGTGGGTTTTGGCGTTGATATGCTTGGCATGCTTTCGATCAAACTGGACGGCGACCAGTGGTCGAGAAACAGCCAGATGAGCCCCATCCATGATGACGGCTATCCACCGGATAGCTGGGGGCGGATAGCGCTGGCAGGCAAAGCGCGCGTGTCGAAAACAGACTTGAAGGCTGGGGAATGGGCACCAGCCTTGCCCATTCTGCGCGCCGATGATGGCCGCTCGTTACCGCAGACCTTCCAAGGTGCGCTTATCGACTCCAAGGAGATCGAAAACCTCGAACTCTATATTGGCCAGTTCCGCCAGAACAGTCCGCGCGACGATGGCAGCCTGGAGGATTTCAGTTTCCTTGGCGGCGGAACGTCAGACCGTTTCAACCTGGCAGGCGCGGAATATACGTTTAACGAGAAGCAGACGATAGTAGGCGCCTGGTACGCCGAACTGGAGGATATCTACGACCAACGCTACTTCCAGTTGGTACATACCCAGGCGCTGAACAAAGACTGGGTAGCGAGCGCGAACCTCGGCTACTTCCAGGGCAGCGACAATGGCGACAAGCTCGATGGCGACTTGAGCAATGAAACCTACTCTGGAATGTTCTCATTGAAGCATGGACCAAACACGTTCTACCTTGGCCTGGTGAAAGTGCGCGGCAACAGCAAATGGATGCGTGTCAATGGAGCCAGCGGAGGTACGCTGGCCAACGATGGCTACTCCTATACCGCGGACAACATCGATGAACGCTCGTGGCAGGTGCGACACGACCTGGACTTCACCAGCCTGGGTATTCCTGGCCTGACTGTGATGAACCGTTATATCCGCGGAAGCGACATCGATGTCTCGCCTGCTGACAGCAATGGCAAGGAATGGATACGCGAATCGGAAGTCGCGTATGCGATACAGTCGGGTGCCCTGAAAGATCTGGTGCTCAAATGGCGCAGCGCCACGGTCAGGCGCGATTATCAAGGTGGACAGGATTTCGATGAGCATCGGCTGATACTTGTCTACCCACTGACGCTACTTTGAGAGCTGAGGAAACTTTCTACTTACCCGCAACCTTGCGCATCACTTGGTGTGGATCCCGTGTCTTTCAGAAACCGGCCTTGAACGCCTCGACACCGTACTCACCCAACGCAGGAACCGCTGTATCGCTGTCCGGCAAACCACGGGAGAACTTCACCGGAAAACCGACGCTGATCGTTTGTTCTTCCGGCAGCACGCGAAGCGACAAGGCATGGAACTGCGTCAGGCCTACTTCGAAACACTGAAAACCACAGGGACATCAGTGGCCTTTACTGGCATCACCCTGGCACTGGGGGTGAGTACCTGGGCGTTCTCGTCGTTGAAGTTCCAGGCGGACATGGGGCTGTTGTTGGTACTGCTGTTTGTATGGAACATGGTAGGGGCGTTAGTGCTCATGCCGGCACTTGTATCGTTGCTGAGGGTCAGGCATCCCACCCCCACTACCCGAAGTAATGTGCAAGTGGGCAGACTTCGGTGAAGTGAACCGTGTTGGTAAAAATGGCCTGTTTTCGCCTTGCCGATGATCCATTGTGGCGAGCGAGCTTGCTCGCGCTCGGCTGCGAAGCAGTCGTAAAACCGGCTGACGCGTTCTATCTGAAGAATCGCGGCGCCTGGTTTTGGAGCCGCTTCGCGGCCCAGCGGGAGCAAGCTCCCTTGCCACAGGTTTCTTGTTCAGCCTCTACGCAAGTGCAAAAAGAGTGACAACCCGAGGGTTTTCATGCAGCCATTCGCATTGCCTGATCGCCGCTCGGCGACTTTCGTACAAACCCTGGACCGGGCTCAAGCCAGCAGCTCGGTGATCCACCGGGCCTGCCGGGCGACGTCCTGCACCTTCTCCTCGGGCACGGCCTGCCGCGCCCGGGCGAAGTGGGTCAGGGTCTGCTGCTTGTGGCGCAGTATGCGCTGCCACTTGAACAGGAACGCCGGGCTGCGTGCCTGCATTTGCAGCGGGCCGAAGTACAGCTCCTCGGCGGTGTACATCACCGGCCCGGCGCGCTCGGCGACGATGATTTCGTAGTCGAAGCGGTTTTCCCGCAGTACCTCCTCGCAGAGCATGCGGTAGCCATTTTCCATCAGCCATTGGCGCAGTGGCTGCTCGCCGCCGTTGGGCTGCAGGATCAGGCGCTCCTGGCCGCTCAGACGCGCCTTGCCGCTGTCGAGGATGTCGCGGATCGTCTCGCCACCCATGCCGCAGATGCTGATCGTCGTGATCCCGTCTCCCGGCTCGATCGCCGCCAGGCCATTGGCCAGGCGCACGGTGATCCACTGGTCCAGGCCGTTTTCGCGCACGGTGCGTTCAGCCGAGCGGAACGGCGTCAATGCCACCTCGCCGGCCACCGCCGCCGCGATGGCGCCACGGCGCATCAACGCCACCGGCAGGTAGCCGTGATCCGAGCCGATATCGGCCAGGCGCGCACCTGCTGGCACATGCGCCGCCACGCGCTCCAGGCGCATGGACAATGTCTGTTCGTTCAACTGCAGCCCCTTTTCACCACGAACGTCCGGCACCTTTGGCCGGATCGGGGCGCGATTCTGTCGAACAACGCCGTGCATTTCAAATTCCTGCGACCAGGGCCATGGCTCGACCCGTACCTACCGCTTGCGTATCGGCCCAAAGCGAACCCTGGTTCATGGTCGGATTGTCGGCGTAGCATTCGCCTGCCACCAAGGCGTCTATTCCTCCATCGGCCTGGTGAACGTCAGTGATGAGCATTGGCCCGGTTGTCGCACAAAACCAGGAACAAGCCCAACGTTTGATACCCACCTTCTGCGCCTGATACCTGACGCCTTCATGCGCTTCGACATTCTGACCGATTGCGGATTGGCCGGTTGGTTGGAGAGCCTGGGCTTGCAGTGCGTCGACAGAGCGCCGCGAATGGTTCGCGGAATCCCCCCGCAATCAAGCGGCGGAATCAAGCAGTTTGCTATGGTTACTCAGGCTCCAGGCTAACGATCACGGTCGCCAGCAAGATTTTACCGGACGCACTTCTGACATGAGCGGGCCCAGTTACGTTAATGCAAAGTTAGCCTGGCAGATACAGCAGATTATCCCTTGCAAACTTAAAGAACGGTACATTTTGTCTGGGCCGCTTTGTTAGCTTATTGAGAGACACGGCATAGCGATGTGCTGGTCGCCACGGCGATGCTCTGGTGACTTGCACCCCCCACTTGATCTTTGTTTCAGCGGCGTCGCGAGACAGACCGCCCTCTGCTGCTCGCAGTGCCTATTATCGCTCTAAGGAGTTAGTTGGATGACAACACAATCTTCAAATAGCTACCGCGTTGATCCGGAAACGTCTCACAAGTTTTATATCAATGGCCGTTGGTCTTCCCCGGCAAGTCCGGCAAGTTTGCCGGTGGTCAATCCGGCAAGTGAAGTCGTTGTGGCAGAGGTCGCACGAGGGTCTGCCGAGGATGTTGACCGGGCAGTAGCTGCGGCGCGTGCAGCGTTTCCCGGTTGGTCTGCCTCCTCGGTAGAATCGCGCGCGCTAATCCTTGGAAAGATCTACGACCTCATCCTTGAGCGAAAAGAGATGCTTGCACAGGCGCTCTCTCTCGAGATGGGCGCTGCCATCGGTTTCGCACGGGCGATGCAAGTGCCTCTGGCGGCCGAACACGTTCGGGTCGTACGTGATCTCCTGTCCACCTATCGTTTCCAAACGGTTGAAGGCGGCACCGCGATTGAACGCGAACCAATAGGCGTCTGCGGCCTCATTACTCCGTGGAACTGGCCGCTTTATCAAATCACCGCGAAAGTCGCCCCGGCTATTGCTGCCGGATGCACAGTGGTCCTGAAACCAAGCGAACTGTCGCCTCTGAGCGCCCTTCTTTTTGCTCAACTGGTGCATGACGCAGGCCTTCCACCGGGGGTCTTCAACCTCGTGAACGGAAGTGGTCCCGAGGTCGGTGGAGCCATGGCTGCGCATCCCGACATCGATATGATTTCAATTACCGGCTCAAACCGCGCGGGTGCGCTGGTCGCACAGGCGGCCGCCCATACGGTGAAGCGCGTCACGCAAGAACTGGGGGGCAAGTCCCCGAACGTTCTGCTTCCCGACGCCGACTTCGCCAAAGCCGTTCCGCAAGGAGTGATGTCTGCGTTGCGCAATGTCGGACAATCGTGCAGCGCTCCGACAAGAATGATCGTTCCAAAGGACAGGCTGGCGGAAGTCGAATCGCTGGCTGCCGCAACCGCCAATGCGATCATCGTTGGTG
Source organism: Pseudomonas fluorescens (assembly GCF_902497895.1). GTDB lineage: Bacteria > Pseudomonadota > Gammaproteobacteria > Pseudomonadales > Pseudomonadaceae > Aquipseudomonas > Aquipseudomonas fluorescens_BP. The sequence goes on along the minus strand of NZ_CABVHQ010000029.1, from coordinate 27,876 downwards.
ATCCGCAATCGGAAGATACGATACTCGGCCCCATTGCCAACGAGGCCCAGTTCAATCGAGTACAAGAAATGATCGAGGCTGGCCTGAGTGAGGGCGCAAAACTCGTTTGCGGCGGACCAGGACGTGTGCAGGGTTATGAAAAGGGCTTCTACACCCGACCGACTGTTTTCTCCGAGGTAGATTCCGCAATGCGGATCGCCCAGGAAGAAATTTTTGGTCCAGTGCTGTGCATCATTCCCTATGAGACCGTCGATGAGGCGGTCGCTATCGCAAATGACACGGTCTATGGGCTGGGCGCCCATGTTCAAGCTCAGAACCTTGATCTTGCACGTGCCGTTGCCTCTCGTATCCGCGCGGGACAAGTGCATCTGAATTACCCCGCCTGGGATCCAATGGCTCCGTTCGGCGGCTACAAGCGATCTGGCAATGGTCGTGAGTACGGTGTCTACGGCTTTGAAGAGTATCTGGAAACCAAAGCAATCATTGGATTTGGCTGATCGCTTGATAGCCCTTCGCGCACATGGAACCGTTTAATCGTGTCAAGCAGGACAATTCTCGCAGACAGTATTCTGTATCAGAAATAATTCAACCGGCAGGCTGTGAGGTTATTGTCTCACAAGCCTGCTACATCTACTTAAACATTACTTTTCGGCTATACATGTGCAGCCAAGTCAATGTATGCCATTCCTTGCCAACCTGGCTTGTAATTAAACACTCGAAAAACGCTTCTTGTGCTGATGCATTTTTATAATTCAAGTCGAGTGATCTGTGCAGGGTACCGGGCAAACCCGTAGCCATCTCTCGCAGGCCAGGAGAATGCTCCCTACAAGGAATATGAAATACCCGCCTGCACGGTTCTCGGCGCGCCCGGATAGGCGTAGACGTTGCCAAAGGCACCTTCGTCGTAGTGGCTGTCGAACAGGTTCTTCAGGTCAAGGTTAAGCCGCAGGTGCTCGTTGACTTTGTAATAGCTGAGCAAGTCGAACACCTTATAGCTATCCATGGAGAAGGCATTGGCCGCGGTCTGGCCGGCGCGCTCGTCGACGTACTTGGCTCCCAGCCCCAGGCCCAGCCCTTTGAGGCCGCCGTCCTGAAACTCATAGACATTCAGCAGGCTGAAACTGTTGCGCGGGATGTTCATCAGGCGGGTGCCTGACTTCAGTACGTTGTCCTGGGTGACTTCGGCATCCACATAGGCGTAGCCACCGATCATGCGCCACTCTGGCGTGAGGTTGCCGGCGACATTCAGATCGAAACCACGGCTGCGAACTTCACCCGCCGCAACGCTGAAAGTGGAATCCACCGGGTCTGTCGTCAGAACGTTGCGTTTTTCGATCTGATACACCGCGGCATCCACGCTCAACTGGCGATCGAAAGCCTCCCACTTGACCCCCACCTCATAGGATTTGCCTTCTTCAGCCTTGAAGCCGCCTCCGGTTCGACTGGCACCGCTGTTGGGTTTGAAGGAGCGCGCCGTGTCGGCATAGATCGCCACGGTCGGGGTCAGGTCGTAGATCAGCCCCAGGCGCGGGGTGACTGCGTTGTCGCTATTGGTCCAGCTCCGACCGTTGACGAGGTAGTTGTCATAGTCCTGCTCGAAGCGTTCAAAACGCACGCCCACCAAGGCTTTCAAACCCTCGCTCAGGGTCACCTGGTCTTGCACGAAAGCAGCATAGGTCTTGAGGTTTTCCTGGTCATGGGTGGTGGTGCGGGTCAGCGCCGGACGCGGCTGGCCATAGACCGGATTGAAAATGTCGATGGGGTAAGCACTCACCGCCCCACTGGAACGACGGATGATCGACTTGTAATCGTAATCCTCATACTCGATGCCCGTGAGCAACGTATGGTCGAATCCGCCAGTGGAAAAATGCCCGGTGAGATTCAACTGCACATCCCGGTCAGTCCACTCCAGCTTGCGGTAGTTGAAGTTGCGCCCCAGCGTTCGGCCGTCGGCCGCGACACCGTTGGCCTCGATGGCATTGCCTTGCAGGCTGCCGTCGAGAAATTGCGTGCCGCCGCCCAAGGTCCAATTGTCGTTCAGAAAATGTTCGAAACGCAGTTGCGCCATGTTGTTGTCGTTGTGCAACTTGCCGACATCCTTTTCACCGAAAAAGGTCTCCCGCGACGCCACGCCGATCTGATTGCGATAGCGGGTCACACCGCGATCGAGCGGTGCGTTGTTGCGCATGAAATCGCCTTCAAAAGTGATACGGGTGGTGTCGTTGACCTGCCAACCGAGGACCGGCGTCACACCGTAACGTTCGTTTTCGACATGATCACGGAAGGTATCGCCGCCCTCACCTATCACATTCAACCGATAGGCCAGTCGCCCTTCATCATCCAGCGGTCCTGAGGCATCCAGCGTTCCGCGGCGCATGCCCTGGTCGTTGAGCTGACTGCCCAGGGTGACTGTGCGCTCGGTCAGGGGTTGTTTGGACACCACGTTGAAGGTGCCGCCCGGGTCGCCACGGCCATATAGCATGGTGGCTGGCCCGCGAAGGACCTCCAGGCGCTCGATGGTATTGGCATCGGGCATGTTCGGGTAACCGCGGTTGATCGGGAAACCATTGCGGTAGAACTCACCCGTGGTGAAGCCGCGCACGGTGAAGGTGGTCAGGCCCTGGCCACCGAAGTTGTTCGCCCGACCTACCCCCCCGGCGTAATCAAGGGCGTCTTGCAGGCGCGTAGCGCTGAGGTCTTCCACGGCATCGCGGGTAACCACGCTGATGGACTGTGGAGTTTCATGAATCGGGGTGTCGGTGCGCGTCGCACTGGCCGAACGGGTCGCTCGATACCCCTGGACCGGTCCCTGGGCCTGCTCATCGGGTGTGCCGTTGATGTCGATCGCCTGTAAAACTATTGATGCAGGATCAGTCGGTGTTTGTTCAGCCCAGGCGGTCTGGGAAATGGCTTGGATAACATAGAGAGAAACGAGAGTTCGACGCATCAACATACAACCCTTAGAAGACGGGCACATCAGGAGCCCGACAAGAATTCATGTCTAATGCTATCAATTGTCATTCTCAGCTGCTACTTTTTTCCTGACGCTAATTGAAAAGAAAAACCGTCAGCCATTCACGTAAACCCACAATGTTCGATTTTTTTATGCTCGCTAAATAGTCTGATAAGAAGCGACAACTCTTCAATCAGCCAAAAGCGAATGCACAGTCATTATTACTGTCCAGAGTGGCAATCAATGACGCAGTAGCTTACGCAGCGGAACTCCATCTTTCAGCACAGGCGACTTGATGACAATGTAGCTAAAGTACTTGGATATACCGATGTTCTTGTCCAGCAGCCCTTCGATCAATTCCTGATAGTCCAGGATGTTGCAGGTCGTGAAACGCACCAGGTAGTCGTAGCCGCCGCTGATCAAGTGACACTCGAGCACCTCATCGACCAAGCGGATATTGGACTCGAATTTGGCGAAGTCTTCCCGCTTGTGGTCGCTGAGCGTGATCTCAGTGAACACCGTGACCGAGTTGGTGATCTTGGCAAGATTGAGATGGGCTCTATAGCCGGAAATATACCCCGCCGACTCAAGCCGCTTGACCCGTTGCAAGCATGGGCTGGACGACAGGCCTACCGCATCGGCCAGGCTGACGTTGGTCATTCGGCCGTCTTTTTGCAACTCAACCAGGATTCTGATATCAATTCGGTCCAGCTTGATTAAACCTTCCATTGCGTACCTCTTGATGGGCATTCGGATATACGGGTTCTAGCCAGGTCAGCGCCGCAAGGATCGCTGATGCTGAGCGACCAGGTCGGCCATACTATTGATGCAGAAATCCGCAGGATCTTGTTGGGTATAATTCCCATGGCCACGGTGAATCAGGCACAAGCCAGCCGATTCAGGCGGCTCGGCAGGATGTCTGGAGACCTGCAGGATATCTTCAGGTTTCAGGTCGTTGGCCAGCAACCAGGCGCGATCCTCAAGTGGCTTGCTGGTTCGGGAAAGCATGTCTTCGGGCATAATCCCCAAACGCTCACAGAGTTGCTCGCGATCCTCCTCATCACGATCGCAAAACATCAGCAGCCGATAAAACTTGCGCAGATACAACATGGCGCCGGGCGCGTCCTCGAACAGTGACCAGTTGCCCACCGATCGGGCGAAACTCATCCCCTCCTCCCAACTGGCCTTGAGCCCAAAACGCTCTGCCAACTGACGATGGGCGAAGCACAACAAGCCACTGAAACCTAGCTCGGAAAAACGTGGATAGAGCGTACGCACCGCCTCGTCAAACTCAGCCAATACCTCTTCCCTGCCCAGCATGCCCAGATGGTTTTCGAGCAACGGTTGCAGGGCCGTCCAGATACCGGAATCCCGATCGACCAGGACTTCATCGCAATCGATCAGCAGGGCGCGATAATCAGTCAGGTCCATGTTGTTCCCCCATGATTCGCATCATTCCATGCTCGCAAACGTCCTCAGTCGGCGCCTTGTCACATTGCGCCAACCGAGGCCTGAAATTAATTCGACACGCGTGTCAGTGCCGCTTCAAGAATCGCCAGCGCTTCGTCGATCTGATCCTCTTCGGTTACCAGAGGGGCAAGAAAGCGCAACACATTCCGGTACACGCCGCATTTGATCACCAACAGCCCGCCAATCCTGCTCTGATCGATCAGTTGTTGGGTGAGTTCGGCATCCGGGCTGCGGGCCTCATCGTCCTTGACCAGTTCGATCGCCAGCATGAAGCCGGTGCCGCGTACGTCACCAATACGAGAGTTACGTGCCTGCAAGCGCAGCAGGCCTTGACGCAGCCGCTCGCCCAGAACCTCACCGCGCTCGAGCAACTGCTCCTGTTCGTAGGTTTCGATCACCGCCAACGCCGCCGCACAAGCCAGGGCGTTACCGCCGTAAGTACCGCCGAGACCACCGGGTAATGGCGCGTCCATGATTTGCGCACGACCCACCACGCCCGATATCGGTAAACCACCGGCCAGGCTCTTGGCGACGGTGACCAGATCCGGCTGAATCCCAGCGTGCTGGAAGCCGAACCATTTGCCCGTCCGACCGAAACCGGTCTGAATTTCATCGAGAATGAGCACAATGCCATGTTGTTCGGTCAGAGCCCGCAGCGCCTGGAGAAACTCCGGGGGCGCGGAAAGGAAACCTCCGTCACCCTGCACCGGCTCGATGATGATCGCCGCTACTCGGTCCGCGGGGACTTGGGTCGCCAGCAATTCGTTCAGGGCTTGCAGCGCCATCTCGCTGCTGAAACCGCGATAGGCGTTAGGGTATGGGGTATGAAAGACCTCGGGAGCGAAGGGCCCGAAGTTCTGCTTGTAGGGTTGGCTCATGCCCGTCAAGGTCGTGCCGAGCAAAGTGCGCCCATGGAAACCGCCACGAAAAGAGATGACGGCTGAGCGATTGGTATGCGCGCGGGCGATCTTCACCGCGTTCTCCACAGCCTCTGCACCGGAGGTGAACAGCGCCGCCTTGTAGGCTTCGCGACCACCGACCAATTCGCACAATCGCTGTACCAGGTCGATATAGGGTTTGTAAGCCGCCACCTGGAAACAAGCATGGCTGACCTTTTGTAACTGGGCTTGCACCGCCGCGACCACCTTCGGGTGATTGTGGCCGATGTTCAACACGCCGATGCCGCCGACGAAGTCCAGGTAGCGCGTCCCATCCACGTCCCACACCTCGGACCCCTGGGCCCGGTCGATAACCAGCGGGTGTGCCGTGACCAGACCCCGTGGTACGAATTGATCGCGCAGACGGAGCAAATTAGGGGTTTCTTCGACTTTACTGTTCATGGCATCTCTCATAGTGAGCCGTGCAACCAGGAAGCGGCTGCGATGTGTTTCAGGTTAAGCCTTCGACGCAATTGTCTAAGCCGAACTTGGCCTCTGAGAAATCCGGATCGGCTGTTTTCACCCCGGCAAACAGCAGAATCCTTCAGCTGTGACTAGCCCATGGAATCTGCCGACATGTGCCCCATACAGCGCAACGTAATGCGTTTACGCAGAACCTTTCGACATATCCTGCTCTGCCATTCGTTCATGCTTGATGCTCCCTATTTATGCGAGAAGTTACCCATGGCCCTGCTCTATAAAGCTGACCCGGTGCGCGGCGAACAATGGAAGAGCCTATTCGCCGAGCACGCTCCTGATATCGAATGGCGTGCCTGGCCGGACATCGGCGATCCGAAGGATATTCGCTACCTGGCAGCCTGGCAGGCGCCGGACGATCTCGAAACATTACTGCCAAACCTGCAGGTACTGTTCGCCTTGTCGGCCGGGGTCGATCAGCTCGATCTTGACCGCTTGCCAACGACCCTACCGGTGGTCCGTTTACTCGACCCTGGCATCACCCAGGGCATGTGCGAATACGCCAGTTTCGCCGTGCTCGGCTTGCACCGGGACATGTTGCGCTATCGCCAACAACAGACCGAACAGTGCTGGCAAGCGCATCGGCTGGTTCCCGCGCAGCATCGCCGGGTCGGGGTTATGGGTCTGGGTTTACAGGCCCGGCACATTCTCGTCACCTTGCAGACCTATGGTTTCGCGTTGTCGGGCTGGGCACGCAGCGAGCATCGCATCGCCGGGGTGGACTGCTTTGCTGGTGCCGAGCAACTTCCGGCCTTCCTCAGCCAGTGCGACATCGTGCTATGCGTCCTGCCATTGACCGAACAGACTAAAGGGATTCTCAACTGCCAGTTGTTCCAGCACCTGCCCAAAGGCGCCGCCTTGGTCAACATGGGCCGGGGTGGGCACCTGGTAGAAGAGGACCTGCTTGATGCCCTGGCCAGCGGCCAGCTCAGCGCGGCGGTGCTCGACGTACTGGAACAGGAACCGGCTGCGCCGGATCATCCCTTCTGGGAACATCCGCAGATATTACTGACACCGCATATTGCTGCGATGACCCAGCCAGAAAGCGCGTTTAGCGGGTTGCTGGAAAATATCCGCCGGCATCAACGAGGTGAATCAATGCCTGGCCAGGTTGACCGCAAGCGAAATTACTAACCAGGGCAGTCGAATTCGACAGCAACCACATCATCGCGCGCCAGATTTGCCACTTCGTAAACAAGCAAACCTGGCGCTACACCAAGCAGACTTGATTTCAGCTCGTTTCGCTGTTTCTGCGCAGTTTCAGCCCTTCGCCCATGCCATCGTTTTTCCGGTCTGCCAAGACCTCGTCGAAGCGCTGCACGCGTCGCCGCGCTCGCCTCGACCAGATCGGTCCAGCGGCGCATCTCCCCAGCCCGAACATCGCAAAACACAGCTCTCTACCTGGTTGTTATTGCCGCCACCGCGCAACTGGCAATAGCCGGTCAGCAACGTTCAAAAAGTAATCGGCACAGAGCTTTCGCTTTGGCCAGCATCCTGAAAACCGACCCGGTATTTGCTGCCGACCTTGCGTCTGATTTGAGCAGTAACTGTGGTCTGCAGAACCGTCTTTTATGGAATCTACCGAATCGATTGGAGCCCCTTGTCAGGTCTCGCCGCAGGTGAGATACAAGTCCTTTCAGCGGAGAAATCCGACCGATTACGCTCCCTATAAACGGAGACCTGCCATGTCCATCTCGCAACGCGCTGCGTATATCTATCGCCCCATGAACTCGGCCGATGTGGCGTCGGCCCACGCCTTGTCCGTGCAGCTGAAGTGGCCCCACCGTCTGGAAGACTGGGCCATGTTGCAGCGCATCGCGCAGGGTTTTGTCGTAGAAGACACAGGCCGTCTGATTGGCACCGCATTCACCTGTCCGCAGGGAAATTACGCCACCATCGGCCTGGTGATCGTCAGTGATGAGTACCAGGGCCAGGGTATAGGTCGCAAACTGACGGAACTGGCACTTGCGGCTTGCGGATCGCGTACTGCCATTCTCAATGCGACGCTAGCCGGCACCCCACTTTATGCCAGCCAGGGATTCATTGACTTTGGACATATTCAACAACATCAGGGACACGCGCTGGCTCTCGCACCAACCGACCTGGCAGCCGGTGAGCGCTGCCGCCCGCTGACCGAAGCCGATCGGACCGACCAAATCGAACTGGCCAACGCCGGCAGCGGCCTGGACCGAGAAGCCGTGCTCAAGGATCTGTTCGATATCGTCGAACACTCGGTCGGTATCGAGCACGATGGTCAGCTGCGGGCCTTCGCCATGTTACGGCCCTTCGGCCGTGGTCGCTGCATCGGCCCGGTCATCGCGCAAAACCCGGAGCAAGCCAGGCATTTGATCGCGGTGTTGTTGGCCCGAGTACCGGACGCATTCGTGCGCATGGATATTCCGTCCGACAGCGGTCTGGCCTCTTGGTTGGAAGAGGCCGGGCTGAAGCAGGTCGACACAGTCGCACAAATGGCTCGCGGTACCCCACCACAGGCTATCGACGGAGTGCGCCAGTTTGCTCTGGTGACTCAGGCCATCGGCTGACAATCCCGAAAGACACTAACGATGCATTTTCCTGGAGAATCACCTTCATGCTAGAGCCCACTGCAGTGCTGTTGGCCCACGCCGACGGCAGTCCCGTTGCAACAAAATTTACCCCCGGTTCGTTGGGAGCCAACGACCCATTCGACAGACAGATTGCTTATGTCGGACAGGATGACATTGCTGCCGGCGTGGTCCAGGCGAGCGGACAATTCAGCATCGATGAATATCCCTACAGCGAAATGATCGTGGTTCACGCGGGACTGGTCACCCTGCAGAGCCAGGGTCACACGCTCCAACTACATCCCGGTGACAGCGCAGTGATCGGCCGCGGTACGCCACTCCAGGTCGAGGCGCAACCCAACTCTCTCTGGGCATTCTGCGCGGATACCCAGCTCGTTGAGGAGCGCCATCCCGGGCTCACGGCACTCCCCCCGCTAACCCTGCTCTCTCCGTCTGCGGCACCGGATGCAGAGATTCTGCTGAGCCCGACGCCGCAATGCCGCTCGCACAATTTGTTTGTCGAAGAAGCGACCAACCTGCGCATCGGCGTCTGGGACTCGACGCCCTATACCCGCAGGGCGAGACCGCACAAGCTGCATGAACTGATGCACCTGCTCGAAGGCAGCGTCACCCTCCAGGTAGCGGACGGGACCCATCTGACGGTCAACAGTGGCGATACGGTGTTCGTGCCCCGAGGCGCCCCATGTGCCTGGAAGAGCAGCGCCTATGTACGCAAGTTCTACGTCGTCAAATAAGTCGAACTGCGCTAGCGCCGGCAGATGAATTTTCCTCCGCCGGCCCCACCACAAAACCGATCAATCACTTGCGGAGTACAGACGATGGGGTTAGGTGGATTCAGTGCCGGAAAACTCCTGATCGTCCTATTGATCGTGGTCATGCTGTTCGGAACCAGGCGTCTGAAAGGCTTGGGGTCGGATCTCGGCGACACGATCAGGGGGCTCCGCAAATCCATGGGCGACGATAAGCCAGTCACTGAGGAGCCCAGGGACCCGCCCCTTAACGCTCAGGCACGCACGCTCGAAGACTCGGTAAAAAAATACTAAACCCTAATCTATATCGGCTTTAGCGAACGGCTATTGATGGTCCAAACAGCTCTGAAGACATCACTAATCGTGGCGTTGAAGCTCGTGGGCGTGGCGAGTGCCCAAGCCCCGGTCAACAATTCAAACAGAGGTGAGAAGCGGGAATGGAAGTGCAGCTGATGTCAGACAAGTCTGTCGCTGGGGAAGCATTCTGGGAGCGCGTGTGCGCAGCCTATCCTGAGCAGCGACCCCTATTGAACCTGAACAACGCGGCCGTGAGTCCGCCGCCGCTGGTGGTAGAGCAGGCTATGATCGATGCCTATCGGCTGATCAGCCAAAACCCGGACGTCAATATGTGGAGCAAGCTCGACGCCGAGCTCCCTATGATCAAGCAACAGCTGGCTGACATGGCCGATTGCGGTCCCGATGAGATCGCCTTGAACCGCAACTCATCCGAAGGCTTGTCGACAGCCATCTTCGGCATTCCATTGAAGGCCGGCGACCAAGTGCTGGTCTCACTGTGGGACTATCCGAGCGTAATAGCCGGATGGTTGCAGCGTCAGCAGCGCGAAGGCATCGAAGTGGTGACCGTCGACTTCGACCTGATGGCCGATGAGAATGTCATCGTGGAAGCTTATGCGCAGGCAATTACCCCACGCACCCGGGTGATCCAGCTGACCCACATGCTGCACTGGACCGGGCGGATCCTACCGGTAAAGCGCATCTGTGCGCTAGCCCGGGCGCGGGCGATAATCACGGTGGTGGACGGTGCCCAGACGTTTGCGCAGATGCCGCTCAGCTTCCGTGAACTGGATTGCGACTACTTCGTCACCAGCCTCCACAAATGGCTGGGTGCGCCGGTCGGCAATGGCATGCTGATTGTCAGGCGCGACCGAATCGACAGCACCTGGCCGTTGCTGGGGCCTTTCGACCCTCCGCCGCTACAGATCGACAAATTCGACCACTGGAATCTCGGCACCTATAACTCGGCGATACAGGCGGGTATTGCCCCGGCCATCCGTTTCCATGCGGAAATCGGCACGCGAGCGATTCACGCGCGTCTACAGGAGCTGACCCGCTACTGGGTTGACCTCGCCAGCGACATTCCCGGTTTCAGGCTCCACACGCCACTTGATACCGTCGAGCTGGGCGCAGTAAGCCTGTTCTCTATCGATCAATGCGATGCTCAATGGGTTGAGCAGGAGCTTCGAAAAACCCACAAGGTGCATGTCAAGTTCCGCCAGATCAGGCACATAAGCGGACTTCGGGTATCGCCGAGCATCTATACGCAAAAGAGCGATCTGTGCCGCTTTGTCGAGGCGCTAAGGCAGGTGGTTGCAAGCAGGTAGCCCGGCGGGACAGGGATACACTTGAGACCCGCGGAAGCAGTGGCCCCCCTGAAGGGGGCTTGAGTGTGTTCCCTCCCACCGCAGCTAGATGCCACCACCCGGGGAGTACAAGGGGCTAACCAAATCGTAACGTTTTACCAAGCGTTCGATGCTTCCATCACGTTCCAACTCCTCCAAAACCTTGTCGAGTCGCTGCATGAATTTGCGCTTGTAAGGGTAAGCCGACACGTTGAGCCAGGTATAACCAAGATACCCCGCCTCACCGGAGAGCCAGGGTCCTTCGACTATCCAGCTGAGATCATTCTCCGCGAAGACGCCCTCGCGCTGCATCTGGTCAAGTTCCCAGTGGATCGAACGGCGGTCATTGATATAGACATCTGCCCCTTCGCAACAATAAAGGGCTGTTAAAAACGCTTTCACAGCACTCGAGCCTGAAAAAGGCTGCCCCGAGCAGTGTCTGCGGGAGGGTGTTCGGGCGCGATAACCAAAAAAAAAGCCCGCTGTGTGGACGGGCTAAAAGGGTGACACTCCAGAAATGAATGGGGCTTCCCAGCCGACCTGTTGTTATCTCAGCTCACTACAGCCCGCCGATATGGAAGGCCTTGATTTCCAGGTACTCATCCAAACCGTACCTGGAACCTTCACGGCCCAGGCCCGACTGTTTGATCCCGCCGAACGGCGCCACTTCCATGGAGATGAGCCCGGTGTTGAGGCCGACCATGCCGAACTCCAGCGCCTCGCCAAAACGCCATGAGCGGCGCAAGTCCTGGGTGAAGTAATAAGCGCCCAAGCCATACGGTGTGGCATTGGCCAGGGCCAGCGCCTCTTCTTCACTGGTAAAGCGCATCAGCGGTGCGACCGGGCCGAAGGTTTCTTCATTGGCCAGCAACATCCCGGCATGGGCCTCACCGAGCACTGTCGGCTGGACGAACTGGTTGTCGCCCTCGGGAATTCCGCCACAAAGCAATCGGGCTCCCTGACTCAAGGCATCGTCGATATGTCGGGCGACCTTGCTCACCGCCGCCGCATTGATCAGCGGGCCGATGGTCACGTCGGCGTCCAGGCCATTGCCGACCTTGAGCTTGCCCACCTCCTCCACCAAGCGCTGGGCGAAGCGTTCGTAGATACCGTCCTGCACCAAAATGCGATTGGCACAGACGCAGGTTTGCCCGGCGTTGCGAAACTTGCTGAGCATGATGCCGGCCACTGCCTGCTCAAGGTCAGCGTCGTCGAACACAATGAACGGTGCGTTGCCGCCCAACTCCAGGCTCAAGCGCTTGATATGTTCGGCGCTCTGACGCATCAGCAGTCGACCGACAGCAGTGGAACCGGTGAAGGAGATCTTGCGCACCGTCGGGTTGCCGGTCAGTTCTTCGCCGATGCCGGCGGGCATGCCGGTCACTACGTTGAACACCCCGGCCGGAATGCCGACCCGTTCGGCGAGTACTGCCAGAGCCAGGGCCGACAGCGGGGTCAGGTCAGAGGGTTTGACGATGATCGTACAGCCGGCGGCCAGGGCCGGCGCGCACTTGCGGGTGATCATCGCATTGGGGAAGTTCCACGGGGTGATCGCGGCGCAAACCCCGACTGGCTGCTTGAGCGTGAGCAAGCGGCGGTCGCCGCTGGGTGCCGGTATGGTTTCGCCGTAGACCCGTCGGGCTTCTTCGGCGAACCATTTGACGAAGCCGGCACCGTAGCGAATTTCGCCCTTGGCTTCATTGAGCGGTTTGCCCTGTTCGCAGGTCATGATCAGCGCCAGGTCGTCGAGGTTGTCGATCATGGCCTGATACCAGCGCTCCAGCAGCGCCGCCCGTTCTGCCGCCGGGCGTGCGCGCCATGCCGGCCAGGCGCGTTCGGCAGCTTCGATGGCGCGTCGGGTTTCGCTGCCTTGCATCGCGGGTACGCGAGCGAGTAACTGGCCGCTGGCCGGGTCGACGACCTCAAGGGTGGCGGCGTTGTCGGCGCTGATCCACTGACCGTCGATGTAGGCGAGTTCTGCCAGCAGGCTGGGGTCTTTCAAACGATTCTTGAGCATGGTCGAATCCTGTTCCGAGACAGCGTTCAGTCTATTCCGTCGCCACAGGCGAGGATGCTGAAAGCGCCGCCCCAGCAGCCTTGAATGCTGAAAATCAGCACTCGACGGCAAGCTCTACTGTTGGTTTGTGATAGCTATCGACGCGGGTGGATTTTGTCCCAGCAGGTTGCGGTCCACCTCACGGATGCCACGCGTTCCTGGACAAAATCAATGCCGTAACAAGGTCACGAGCGTGATGATCAAGTGTCAGGACCAGGCAAAACGGGACACTAAAGCCGCATCGAGCCCAACAACCCTTGCAGGAAGTGCTCGCCGGCTTCCATCTGGCTGATCTCGATGAACTCGTCAGGCTTGTGCGCCTGTTCTATCGAGCCCGGACCACAGACCACCACCGGCACATCCAGGCGTTGTTGGAACAACCCGCCCTCGGTGCCGAAGGAGACCTTGGCGGTGCAGGTATCTGGCGCAGCGAAGTTTTTCAAAAAGCGCAGCGCTTCGACACTCGGGTGGGTATCGAGGCCGGGATAGACGTTCAGGGTTTCAATTTCAATATCCGCCACGCTGGACAGCTTTTTGGCTTCGCGCACGATCACTTCGGCACGCTCGCGCATCTGCTCCAGGAATTGATCCAGATCGTCCGCCGGCAAGTTACGCACTTCGAAGTCCAGGGTGCACAGGTTCGGCACGATGTTCAGCGCCTTGCCACCGACAATCTGCCCGACATGCACGGTGCTGTAAGGCACGTCGTAGTCCGCATCCTGAGCACCCTGCTGTTGCAACTGCTGCTGGCTTTGACGCAGTGCCGCGATGAAATCGCAGGCCACGTGAATTGCATTGACCGATCGCGGTGCCAGCGAGGAATGCGCCTCCAGGCCGCGACAGTAAGTGCGGTAAGAACCCTTGCCCTTGTGCCCGAGCACGAACTGCATATTGGTTGGTTCGCCAATCACGCACAAAAACGGCCGCACCGGCGCCAGGTGCAATACATCCAGTAAACGTCGCACACCGACGCAGCCGATTTCTTCGTCATGGGATAGCGCCAGTTGCAACGGCCGGCTCAACGAATGATCGGCGGCATCGAGCATGGCGTCGATAGCCAGCGCGACAAAGCCCTTCATATCGCAACTGCCACGCCCGTAAATCCGTCCGTCCTGCACCGTCGCCTGAAACGCCGGGAAGGTCCAGGCCTGTCCCGCTGCGGGAACCACATCGGTGTGCCCGGACAGCAAAATCCCCGGCACTTCCCGTGGACCGGTACTGGCGAACAGGTTGGCTTTTTTACCGGTGGAATCCTTGACGATCAACGACTCGATGCCCTTGGTCAGCAGCAGATCGCGCACGTACTCGATCAGGGCCATGTTCGACTCCGACGACACCGTGTCGAAGGCCATCAGGCGTTTGAGAATATCCAGTACGCGGGGTTTCATGAGGCCTTGCTCCGTTGCTCGGCTGAAGAAGCGAACCGGCGGATGGAAAACGGCTCAATCGAAGTGCTGGTGCTGCCCGTGCTGATCAGTTCGGCCATGACGTCGCCGACGCCTGGACCGAGCTGGAAGCCATGACCACTGAAACCGAAGGCGTAGAACAAACCATCCACCGTGCCGCTGGGTCCCATTATGGGCAAAGCATCCGGTAGATAACCTTCGATACCGCTCCAGACCCGGATGATATTGAGATTGGCGGCACCCGGCAGTAGACGACGCATCTGGTCCAGTTGGTTGAGAATACTGCGCGGTTCGACATAGGCCCGACGGTTGAGCATGTCCGGTTTGCTGCGATAGCCGCCGCCGATGACGATGTTGCCGCGTGGGATCTGGCGGAAATAGATCACTTCTTCGGGAATTTTGGTGTACACCCCGATCACGGTGCGTAAGGCATAAGGCACGGGTTCAGTGACAGCCATTTGTGGGCCGAGGGTTTCCAGCGCCACCGGTTCGCCAAACTGCGCCGAGAGTTTCTGGCCCCAGGCGCCCGCGGTAATCAGCACCTGAGCGGCGCTGAACTGGCGGCCATCGGTGGTGGTGATGCTGAACTCGCCCCCGACCTTCTGCACCTCGGCGACCTCGGTCCGTTCTTCGATCCGCGCGCCGAGGCGTCGTGCCGCCCGGGCAAACGCCGGTGCCGCCAGACGCGGGTTGGCGTGACCATCGTGGGGAGCATAGGAGCCGCCCTTCACATCTGGTCCGAGGAACGGAAAACGCTTGTGCAGCTCCGCGCCACGAAAGATTTCCAGGTCCAGCTGCTCCGCCTCGGGCGCGTCGGCATAGGCTTGCAGCTCGGCGATCTCGTCTTCGCGGTAACACACCCGCAAATGCCCGCTGGCGATAAACTCGAGGTCGTCGTCGATCAGCTCCGGCAGACGCTTCCACAGCGCCCAGGACCGGTTGGCCAATTCCAGCTGCCCGAGGTATCGCCCCTGGCGCCGCACGTTGCCAAAGTTCACGCCGCTGGCGTACTGACCGATCTGGTCGCGCTCCAGCAGGATCACCGACTGACCACGTCGGCGCAGGAAAAACGCCGCCGCCGAACCCATGATGCCACCGCCGACAATCACGACATCGGCTTTCTGTACCGTCATGGCGACACCTCCTCGGTGAGCATCGATAGGGGTTTGACCGGCGCCTGACCGCGCTGCCGGCCGACCTGTTGCACGGCAACACCTGCCGCGGCGGCAATCACTTCTGCTCCGGCCTGGGAGCAATAACGGCCCTGACAACGGCCCATGCCAACCCGGCTGAAGGCCTTGGCGCGATTGACTTCACAGGCACCTTTCTCACTGACGGTACGGCGCAACTCGCCGGCCGTGATCATTTCGCAGCGGCAAACAATCGCCTCGTCCGGCAAAGCTTTGGCTTGCGCCGATGGCCAGGGAAAAGCCTGAGCCAGGCCGAGGCGAAATTCATCCATCACTTCGAGGGCATGGCGCTGCTCGGCGACCTGCCCGGCATCCACCGGTTGATGCAGATCGCGCATCAGCGCCAGTGCGGCCAGGCGTCCGGCGCACTCGGCCGCATCGGCACCACGAATCTTCGAACCGTCACCGGCGGCATATACACCGCTGATCGAGGTCCGACCGTCTTCATCCGTGGCCAGCAACCATTGGCTCGACGCTTCATCGAAGCGCAGAAGACAACCGGCCAGATCGGCCAACTGAGTTTCCGGGCGCAAGTGATAACCCAGCGCCACAGCATCGCAATTTACCTCCAGGGTCTTCCCGCGAGCGGTACGCACCCGCACACCACTCACACCGCTGGCCGCATCGCCCACCACTTGCAGGGGTTCGATCCCGAGGTGCACCGGGATCTTCGCTCGATAGAGCTGCGCCAGCAGTTTCATTCCGGTGAACAGCAATCCGGGGCGCGCCAGCAACTTCGGCAACGCGCCGACCCGCTTTCGCAACGGGGAAGTGTCGAGTACCGCCGCCACCTTGGCGCCAGCCTTGAGATACTGGCTGGCGACCAGATACAGCAACGGCCCGCTACCCATGAACACCACGCTGTGGCCGATGGACACCGCCTGGGATTTCAATGCGATCTGCGCCCCGCCGAGGCTGTAGGTCCCTGCCAACTGCCAGCCTTCGATCGGCATCAAGCGGTCGGTGGCACCGGTGCAGAGGATCAGGGCGTCGTAATCCACCGTCGAGTGCTTGCCCTGGCTGACGCAGCACAGTTGCCCCGGTGTCAGGTTCCACACCAGGGTGTCCGGGCGATAGTCGATTGACTCGCGCAGACGGTCGAAGCTCGAGTGCAGGTCCCTCGCCTTGGTAGCTTCGGTGCCATACAGGGTCGCGTAGTCGCGGGTGAACCCTTGCGGCTGCCGACGGTAGATCTGCCCGCCATCCCGGCGATTTTCATCGATCAGGGTGGGCTTGAATCCAGCGGCGACCAGGGTTTCGGCACAACGTGTGCCGGCCGGCCCGGCACCGACAATGACTATCCGCGCAGTGGCCATATCGCCTCCGGTTGTGTGGTGACAATATCCAGCCCTGCACGAACTTCATTGGAACAGGCGCGTAGACGCTCGCCGCTGCGGGTCCAGACCCAACAGTCCTGGCAGGCTCCCATCAGGCAGAAACCGGCGCGGCGGCCCGAATCGAACTCCGACTGGCGCAACGCCGAGCCCTGAGTCAGCAACGCGACCATCAGCGTATCGCCCTGCAACGCCTCGATGGGCACGCCGTCTACCTTCAGTTTGACGGTTGGCCGGCCCTGTTCGGCCAGCCTTACGAAACGCCCGTTCATGCATAGGCTCCCACGATCATGCTGTTTGAATCCTGCTGAGCTTTCAGCAACTCGGTACTGTCGTGATGGCAAAGAACTTCACTGCCGCCAACAATCGTTCGACGGTCCGGCGGGATGCAATTGCACACGCCGTCGACCCGCACCGGGCAACGATTGAGGAACGTGCACAGCCCAGGCACATTGGCCTTTTCACCAATGGGCGGCAGCGTGCCGCAGGTCGTCGTTCCGCAGCTTTCCAGCCAGCCCTGGCGCAACTCCGGCACCGAATGGATCAACAGGTCAGTGTAGGGATGGAACGGTGCCTGGGCATATGACTGGCGACTGCCTGCCTGGACCTTATGGCCGCTGTACATCACCACAATGTCGTCGCACAGCGCCCGCACGGTGGAGATGTCATGGCTGATGAACAGATAGGACACGCCCAGTTGTTGGCGCAGGTCGCGCAGCAGTTCGAGAATCGCTGCACCGACCACGGTATCCAGTGCCGAGGTCACCTCGTCGCACAGAATCAGATCCGGCTTGGCTGCCAGTGCCCGGGCCAGATTGACCCGCTGCTTTTGCCCGCCGGACAGTTCGTTCGGGCGGCGGTCGGCCATGGCTCGCGGCAAGCGCACCAGATCCAGTAGCTCATCGATACGCTGGCGCAGTGCGGCGCCCTTGAGACCGAAATACATCTTCAGCGGACGACTCAGAATGGTGCTGACGCTGTGCATCGGGTTGAGTGCGGTGTCGGCATTCTGGAAGACCATTTGAATGCGTCGGAACTGCTCATCGGTGCGCGACGACAGGCTGCCACCCAAGGGTTGGCCATCGAAGGTCAGACCGCCGAGAGCGGGCTCCAACAATCCGGCCACCACCCGTGCCAAGGTCGACTTGCCAGAACCCGACTCACCAATCACCCCGATGGCCTGGCCTCTGCGAACCGTCAGGTCGATGTCTTCCAGCACGCGAATTGCCGGCATGCCTTGCGCGTTCTTGTTGCCGTAACCGGCGGTCAGGCCCTGGATGGTCAGTAAAGGCGTGTCTTCAGCGATGCCGCAAGGCGGACGAATCGTCGTGTCCGGCCGCGCCGCCGCCAGCAGGCTGCGGGTGTATTCATGGGCCGGGCCATTGAGCAAAGGTCCGGTGGCGCTCTGTTCGAAGATCTGGCCGCCATTGAGCACCACGATCTGGTCAGCCATTTGCGCGACCACGGCCAGGTCATGGGAGACGTAGACCGCCGTCGCGCCGCGTTCGCGCACCACCCGCTTGAAGGCACGCAGCACATCGATCTGAGTGGTCACATCAAGTGCCGTCGTCGGTTCGTCGAGCACCACCAACAGTGGATCGCTGATCAGTGCCATGGCCGCCATTACGCGTTGCAGTTGCCCGCCGGATACTTGATGGGGGTAGCGTTGGCCAATGCGATCGGGGTCTGGGAGGGCCAGGTCGCGGAACAACTGGATGGCCTTGGCCTCAAGCACAGCCCGGCTGCCCAGACCATGAATCAACGCGCCCTCCACCACTTGGTCGATGAGTTTTTTCGCCGGGTTGAACGCCGCCGCAGCGCTTTGCGCGATGTACGACACCCGATTGCCGCGCAGGCCTTGCAGCTCGCTTTCGCTCAACGCCAGCATGTCGTGTTCGCCGATTTGCACCACGCCACCCGCCAGCCGACAACCGCGCCGGGCATAACCGAGCAACGCAAGGGCGATGGTGGTCTTGCCGGAGCCAGACTCACCGATCAACGCCAGTACTTCACCTTTTTGCAGGGAGAAGCTCACGCCCTTGACGATTTCCACCTCACCGAGCTCACCACAGGCGACTACTCGCAGGTCCTGGACTCGAATCAATTCGCTCATTTCAATGACCTCCCGAACGTCGACTACGCCGCGACGACAGTCGGTCGATAAACAGATTCACACCGATGGTCAGGGTGCCGATTGCCAAAGCCGGAATCACGATGGCAGGCGCGCCCTGGTAAAGGCCGCCGATGTTCTCGCGTACCAGCGACCCGAGGTCGGCATCCGGCGGTTGCACACCCAGGCCCAGGAAGCTCATGCCGCTGAGCAACAACACGATGAAACCGAAGCGCAGACCCAGGTCTGCCAGCACCGGGTTGAGCATGTTCGGCAGGATTTCCACGCAAGCCACATACAACCTGCGCTCGCCACGGGTACGGGCCACCTGCACGTACTCCAGCGCTTCGATGTTCACCGCCATGCTGCGGGCGATGCGGAATGCGCCCGGGGTGAAGCTCAATACCGCCGTGCAGATCAGCAAGGTGACCGAGGACCCGAAGGCCGAGACCATGATCAGCGCCAGCATCTTGCTGGGGATCGAAATGAAAGCGTCCATCAAGCGACTGATAACCTCATCCAGCCACTTTGGTGAAACCACCGACAGCAACGCACAGCTGGTCCCCAGACCACTGGCCAATACCGCGGCTACCAACGCCAGACCGACGGTGAAACGCGCACCTACGAGGATTCGGCTGAGCATGTCGCGGCCCAGGTAATCAGTGCCTAATGGGTAGGCGGCACTCAGGCTGTCGAAGACATTGTCGGAGACCACCTCCCCTACCGGGTGCGGCGCCAGCCATGGGCCGAAAACAGCCACCAGCATCCAGAGAACACACATCACGGCCCCCGCCAGGCCGAGCCACGAAGGCACACTGGACGCCTTGCGAACCGCCAGTTCGGGCGCAGCAGGCGGCGATTTCACAATGAGATTGTTCATTGATTTCTCAGCCTCGGATTGGAAAGAATCGCGCACAGGTCGGCTATCAGCACCAACGTCAGATACGCCGTACAAAACAACATGGTGCAGGCCTGAACCAGCGCCATGTCGCGGTTCGTCACTGCATCAACCATCAGACTGGCGATGCCGGGGTAGTTGAAGATCGTTTCAACGATCACCACACCGCCCAACAGGTAGGACAGGCTCAGAGCGATGGCATTGGCAATGGGTCCGATGGCATTGGGCAAGGCATGGCGCAGGACAATCCGCATCTTGCTCACGCCTTTGAGCCGGGCCATTTCCACGTAAGGACTGTCAAGCTGATCGATCACTGCCGCCCGGGTCATGCGTGCCATCTGCGCGATAATCACGCAGCACAGCGTCATCACCGGCAAGGCGTAAGTGCGCAGGAATTGCAGTGGTGAGGTGATGTCGCTGGCATAAGACAACGCCGACAACCAGCCCAGGTTCACCGCGAAAATCAGCACTGCCAGGGTCGCGACCAGAAACTCTGGCACCGCCACCATGGTCAAGGTGAAAAAACTGAGGACACTGTCGATGCGCCCGCCCCGGCCCATGGCCGAACCGATGCCCAGGATCAACGCCACCGGCACCGATACCAGCGCCGTGGCGGCCGCCAGCATCAGGGTGTTGGGCACCCGTCCGGCCATCAAGTCGCTGACCGGCATGGCGTTGGACACCGACAGCCCCATGTCACCGCTGAGAAGGCTCATCAACCAGTGCAGGTAGCGCAACACACCGGGCTGATCCAGCCCCATTTTCAGGCGCAAAGCTGCCACTTGTTCCGGCGTGGCGAACTGCCCGAGAGACTGTTGCGCCGCGTCTCCCGGCAGCACCGCCGTGATGGCGAAAACCACCATGGACACAATCAACAAGGTCACGACCGCCGCGCCCAGGCGTCGGCCGATCAACCACAGTGTGTTGCTATTCATCACCCTATCCTCATGCAATGTAGCTGCAGCAAAAACCCGACTTTCATCAAGCGTCCAGCCAGATTTGCTCGGCAAACATGTAGCCCATGAAACCGCCCAGAGGGTTGGTGCCGTAGCCTTTGACTCGCTGATCGGCGCCATCGATGTTGCTGATGAACACCGGCACGCCGATACCGCTTTGCTCATGCACCAGGGTTTGCATGTCTGCGTACATCTTGCCGCGCTTGGCCTCGTCGGTTTCGCCTCGGGCTTGTACCAGGAGCTGGTCGAACTGATCGTTTTTCCAGCCGGACTCGTTCCAGGGTGCTGTCGACTGGAAGAACTGCGAGAAAAGCATGTCGGCATTGGGCCGCGGGTTGATGTTGCCGAAACTCAGCGGGTGCTTTGCCCAATGGTTGGACCAGTAGCCATCGCTCGGCAGCCGGTTGACGTCGAGCTTCAGCCCGGCCTGTTTGGCTGACTGCTGCAGCAGCACAGCGATGTCCACCGAACCGGTCGCGGCCGGCGAGCACATCAGCGGCATGGTGATGCTTTCCATACCGGCCTTTTTGAGCAGGAACCTGGCTTTTTCCGGGTCGTATGCACGTTGCGGCAGGTCGGCGTTGTAGAAGCGCGCACCGGGTGCGATCGGGTGATCGTTGCCGACCCTGGCGAAGCCACGGAATATCGCCGACTTGATCTGTTCCCGGTCCAGCAGCAATTTCATGGCCTCGGTGAACTCCGGGCTTTTGCCCGGTAGCTGGTCCTGACGGATGATCAGGTCAGTGTAGTTACCCGACGGCGAGTCCACGACCCGATGCTTGGCGCTGGCCTTGATGCGGACCGTTGAGCGCGGGTTAACCTCGTTGACGATGTGTACGTCGCCCGATAACAGGGCGTTGATCCGTGACGGCTCGTCGGCAATGGCGATAAATTCGATCTCGTCCAGATAGGGCAAGCCGGGTTTCCAGTAGTTGGTATTGCGCACACCAATCGAACGCACCCCGGGCTTGAACTCCTTGGCCTTGAACGGGCCAGTGCCGATGCCCTGGCTGAAATCGCTCGTACCCTCGGGAACGATCAACATGTGAGAGATGGCAAGAACCGATGGCAGTTCAGCATTTGGGCCGCTCAACCGGATCTGCACTTCATGGGTGCCGTTGGCCTTGACTTCGGCGAACTGCGACGCCAACGGCAGGACCTTGGAACCGGTGATTGGATCCTTGTGCCGCAACAGAGAAAACACCACGTCGGCGGCTGTCAAAGCCTTGCCATTGTGGAAGATCACTTCCTTGCGCAGGGTGATCACCCAGAGCGTGGCGTCAGTGGTGTCTATACGCTCGGCCAACTCGAGTTGCGGCACCATATGGCTGTCGAAACGCGTCAAGCCGTTGTAGAACATGTAATGGCGCACGTAGTCGGTGGACGATGAACCTTTGGCCGGGTCCAGGGTATCGGCGGTGGAACTGGACGAGCCTGCGACGCGGATGCGACCGCCGGGCTTGCCTTTGCCCGGGCTTGCGGCTTCATCGGCAAACAGTTTGCCGGCGGCGCCGAACAGGCTGCCGGCGCCCGCGACGGCCACCCCGGCCAATCCCAGCATTTGCAATGCATTGCGGCGTGACATGCCGCGATTGAGCCCTTCGAAAACGCGCAGACTTTCTTTACCTGTTATCAACTGGCTGTCGATATTTTTATTGTCAGTCATATCAGTTCTACCTTTCGAAAATGATAAGGCTCTAATGCTCGCGATTAGCGCAGCGTGGTTGAAACGTAAAGGTGAGAAGCAACAACATGAACTCAGTGTAGATAGTCCTGCAGGCGGTAATACGCCCCTACCAGGGGCAGAAACCAGGGCTTGCCGAAATGCCCGGGAATGGCCGGCCAGTCGAGTTCGCGCCAGGGGTTGGCCTCGACCTTGCCGGCCATGACCTCGGCCATGACCTGCCCCATGTGCACCGACATCTGCACCCCATGGCCGCTGTAACCCATGGAGTAATAAACCCCTCCATGCTGGCCGGCCCGGGGCAACCGATCGGAGGTCATGTCCACCAATCCACCCCAGCAATAGTCGATCTTCACGCTAGCCAACTGCGGGAACATCTGCACCATCGCCGCTTGCAAGACTTTGCCGCTCTTGGCGTCGGAAACGCTGTCAGACATGGCAAACCGCGCACGACCGCCAAACAGCAAGCGGTTGTCCGGCGTCAGGCGGAAGTAGTTACCGATCATGCGGCTGGTGACATAGGAACGCCGTGCCGGCAGCAAGCTGTCGATCAGGGCCTGCGGTAGCACCTCGGTGGCGATCACGAAACTGCCCACCGGCACAATCCGCCGCCGATACCAACCCAATCCGCCCTGCTGACACGTGCCTGTAGCCAGCAGAACCTGTTTGGCGTGCAGCGAGCCCTTGGTGGTATTGACCTGATAGCCGCCGGCACGGGCTTTCCAGTCCATCACCGACACGCCCTGGAAGATCAACGCGCCGCGACGGGCTGCCGCCTCGGCCAGACCGACACCGAAGCGCCCAACGTGCATCTGCACCCCGTTGCGCTGCAGCAAGCCTCCATGGAACTGGGCCGAGTTGACTTCAGCACGGGCCTCTTGCGCAGACAGCAACTCGACCTCGGCATCGACCTCCCGCCGAATCAGTTCGCAAGTGCGCGCCAAGCCTTCGTAATGCATCGGTTTGGCGGCCAGCTTGAGCTTGCCATTGCGCTTGAGGTCGCAGGCAATCTGCTCCTGCTCTACCAGCGAAACAACACTCTGCACGGCGCTTTCATAGGCCAGGTAATAGGCTCGCGCCTTATCAGCGCCGAGGCTGGCGCTGAGTGCCGCGTAATCCTGGGCAACGCCGGTGTTGCACTGACCGCCATTGCGCCCTGACGCCTCGCCAATTACCCGCCCCGCTTCCAGCACCACCACACTGGCCCCCTTCAAGGCCAGGGCCCGGGCCGCCGCCAGGCCGGTGAGACCACCACCGACGATGGCCACATCGACCTGCCCGGGCAACGCACCGAGCTGAGCACCGGTAAATACCGGTGCGGTATCGAGCCAATAGGACTCACTGCCCATGTCTAACCCCTTTTGCCTTGAAGAGTGCCCTGAGACTCAGAGACCGACCAAACCGGCCAACCCGCCGATATCCGGGATCTGGTGGTAGCCATAGACCGCATTCGCCGGCTGCTCGTGACCACGGGCAACGAAGGCTTTGTTCTTGATCTTCATGTCGTGGGCCGGCATCAAGTCATAACGGAAGCTCGAGGACACATGCAGAACGTCTTCCGGGCCGCAGCCGAGGTTGTCGAGCATGAATTCGAACGCCGCCAGACGCGGTTTGTAGGCTTGGGCCTGTTCGGCGGTGAAGACCTTGTGGAACGGCGCGCCGAGCTTGTCGACGTTGGACATGATCTGGCTGTCGCTGGCGTTGGAGAAAATCACCAAGGGAATCTTGTCGGCGATCTTCGACAGACCGGCCGGCACGTCAGCGTGCGGGCCCCAGGTCGGTACGGCGTCGTAATACAGCTGACCTTCGTCACGATACTCGACACCCCAACGCTTGCAGGTGCGAGCCAACGCGGTCTTGATGATTTCATCATAAGGCCGCCAATCACCCATCACCTGATCCAGTCGATAGGCGGAGAAGTCCTTGACGAACTGATCCATCTGCCCGGCAGCGATACGATCGGCGAACAGCTCGCGCGTCATGGTTCCCATTTGGAAGTTGGTCAGCGTGCCGTAGCAATCGAAGGTAATGTACTTGGGTCGAAGAAAGCTCATGAGTGCAGTCCTGAGTTATTGTTGAGGTCATGACGAGGCAAGCAGTTACTCCGTTTGAGAAGTATCGGTGCAACGCTGCATCTCGGCTTATTACAACACCAGGGAACCACGCATAAACCGTTAAAAGGACTGGTTGCTTGGTACAAACCACCGTTTTTCAGGGCTCGCTCAGCAGACTTTGCGGGGCGCTCCAGACTCGGGCGCTCACCCTCTGTTTACGGGCATTGCGGGCTGTCATGGTGCGCCGACGAGCCATTCGAAAATCCACATGCGGCAGAATCTACGCCTGCGCAACGAGAACGGGCGCATCCCCCTGAGGACGCGCCCGTTTATTGTTTTGCGAGTGAGAGCCTTGTGCCGAGCAGTTCAACTCAGATCTGCATCGGTAGGCGGCCTATCCTCAGAATTCCGCGACCTTGCCCCAAGCCGAAGACTGGAATCGGTCCGGGTGATAGGGACGAGGATCAACTAAGGGGTTGGCACCACTGACAATGTCGGCGATCAAGTGGCCCGCCCCAGGGCCGATGCCGAAGCCATGGCCGCTGAACCCAGCCGCAAGCACCAGGCCAGGGAGGGTCGCCATCTCGCCGAGTGCTATTTCGCGCGAACTCTCGGCCCTCATCGGTCAGTTGTACAGTGCGTTCGGTGGCATTACGCAGTTGTAGTAAAAGCGGTTGAATTTGCTGTGTTGCTTCCTGGGTCCGAGTTGCCAATTGCCGCACCTCGTCGGCAACGACACTGAACCCCCTGCCCGCTTCGCCGGCGCGAGCTGCTTCAATAGCGGCGTTCAGAGCCAGCAAATTGGTTTGTCCGGCAATAGAACTGATGATGTTGGTGATAGCGCCAATGGACTCCGTGGAACTGGCCAGTTGTTGAACCGCCGAACTCCGACAGATGTGCTTAGCTGCTGCATCGCATCAAGGCTCTTGCCGGACAATTGTTCGCCATCGTGCGCCCGGTGGCCTGGAACAAGACAGAAATCACCAGTCAGTGCATCGGCGTCAAGGGTGAGTCCGACGCAGACCGGGAAAACCGTATTCGCCAGTTCGAGGACTTCTTCAACGTTTCAGGCATGGGAACCCCGGACGACCTCTCAACGATGGTGCTACAGAACGCTGCGCCGCCTAGTCGGCGAAGCCAGCCATCAGCCTGCCGGTATCACTCCCCCACTTCGATGACCACATTCGGCTAACTGTCAGCACTGTCAATACGTTGAAAGCCAATCGGGCATTTTGCAAAAGTCGATTTCTCAGCAAGGCGTAAATGAAGGCAGCAAGGGACTGCTCCTCTCAAGGAGTGCGCCTCATCCCTATCAGGGAAAAGGCGCAATACAGATCAGTGACCTTCCGATGCGTTAAACATGGTTTTGGCATAAATCAAACCAAGACCATAAGCGCCACCGTGAGCGATAGAGGTTTTCACCGTCTCGTTATAGGTGTCGCCGCGAGCCCAGTCACGCTGAAGTTCCAGGAGGTATTGAAGCGAGGTCATTGGACGCGCACCTGCTTGAATCATTCGCTCGATAGCGCGCTCATGAGCCTCATTTGAAACATCGCCACACGCATCGCAAATGACGTATACCTCAAACCCTTGTTCAAGAGCCGAGATCGCGGGCCCAACAATGCAGACCGAGGTCCAGAGACCGGCAAGAACGATTCTGCTGCGACCGATCTTATTCACGGCGACGGCTATACGCTCGTCCTCCCAGGTATTCATGCTGGTCCGATCAATCAGCTCCTGGCCGGCGAAGACCGAGGTAATCTCTTCAAACATGGGGCCCGAAAAACTTTTTTCGGCGACGGTGGTAAGAATGGAAGGAACGCCAAACTCCTTCGCTGCTTTCGAGATCAGTGCAGCGTTATTACGGAGTGTGACAGCGTCGATGGATTTAGTCGCAAATGCCATCTGTGACTGAAAGTCGATCAGGATCAGAGCGTGGTTGCCTGGATCAATCAGTCCTTTACCCGGTGCTGCTTCTGCGGTTGCCATAACACTTCTCCAGATACGTTTGAGAGGCGCTATTTTCGGCGTCGTTGGAGCAGAGCGATTGTATGGATGTGCGAAAAATTTGTGCTGAGAAAATTTCTTTTGCCAAGCATCTGGGCCGGTATTTAAAGTCCGTCCTCCGTCCGATCCAGCCGCTCACGCAAGAATTCGATCAGCGCCTGCACCGGTCGCGAGCCCTGACGATGCTGCGGATAGACCGCCGATAACGTCAACGGCTCAGGGTGCAAGTTGTCCAGCACCGACACCAGCCGCCCGTCCTTCAAGGCCGAACCGACAATGAAGGTCGGCAAATAAGTAATACCCATGCCGGCGATGGCCGCGTCCTTGAGCAATTCACCGTTGTTGACCCGCATCCTTCCGGTGACGTTCACGGTCAATGGTTTGCCCTGACCTTCGAAACGCCATTGCACCTGAGGACCGTGGCCGTAAGGCAGGCAGTCATGGCTGTGCAGGTCTTCGGGTTTGATCGGCGTACCGTGCTCGGCCAGGTAGGCCGGGCTGGCGCAGTACACCCGCTGGATGGAGGCGAGGCGTCGGGCGATCAGCGTCGAGTCTTCCAGCACGCCGATGCGCAATGCCAGGTCGTAGCCCTCATTGAGCAAGTCCACCGGACGATCACTCAAGTCCACTTCCACCGTGACATCGCGATAACGCTGCAAAAACACCGGCAGCAGGCCACCCAAGTGCGCCACCGCGAACGACAGCGGCGCGCTCAAGCGAATGGTGCCGCGAGGCTCGCTGGTCTGGCCGGCGATGCCCTGCTCCACTTGCTCGACTTCGCTGAGCAGGCGCAAGGCCGACTCGTAATAACTCTGCCCCAGGGGCGTGACGTCCAGCCGCCGGGTCGAGCGATTGAGCAGCCGCACACCGAGGCGCTCTTCCAGTTGCATCAAGCGTCGGCTGACGAATTGCTTGGACAGCCCCAACTGATCGGCCGCCGCGGTGAAACTGCCGGAGTCCATGACCTGGCAAAAAATACGCATATCTTCAAACGGGTTCATTGTCACGACCTGGTTGACAACCGAACACTTTATAGCCGATTTTTGTTGAGCAATGACACCTAAAAATGCCCGCACAATGGCGTAATGCTGTTCACTTAAGAAAATGGATGGCGGCCTGAAAGCCGACCGGGTTTTTTCTTTGGTGTACATATCCGTTTCTGCGGTCACGGCCACTCAGGGTTCCGCTCTTACAGCGGGTCACTTTCGAAAAGCGCGAAAGTAACCAAAGCGCTTTTGCCCCACCATTCGGTGCCTCGGCCTCGCCTAGGCTCGGCATGCCCTCGCTCCGGCATTGCTCCGGGGGCCCGCCGCCATCGGCCATCCATGGCCGGGGGCGGCTACCGCGGCATCCTTGCCGCGGTGCCCCCTGCGCAACGCCTGCGTTCGGC
>NZ_CABVHQ010000028.1 GCF_902497895.1 Pseudomonas fluorescens | reverse complement strand
GTATTCCTATGCTTCTGTGGCTGCGATCTTTTGATCCTGGTTCGCGCTATAAACACGGCGCCTGTTCATCAGCCAGGATCGCAGCCTCGCTTCGCTCGACAGCTCCTACGAGGGGGCTGGGTACTCCTATGCTTCTGTGGCTGCGATCTTTTGATCCTGGTTCGCGCTATAAAACACGGCGCCTGTTCATCAGCCGGGATCGCAGCCTCGCTTCGCTCGACAGCTCCTACGAGGGGGCTGCGTATTCCTATGCTTCTGTGGCTGCGATCTTTTGATCCTGGTTCGCGCTATAAACACCGCGCCTGTTCATCAGCCAGGATCGCAGCCTCGCTTCGCTCGACAGCTCCTACGAGGGGGCTGGGTACTCCTATGCTTCTGTAGGAGCTGCCGCAGGCTGCGATCTTTTGATACTGTTCGCCCCCCAAACATGGCGCCTGGGAGGTGTATATCCGCGAGAGGCAGGTCGCCTGCATAAGCGACCTGCCAGCAGATCAGGCATTCCCCGCCAGCTTCATGCGTGCAGCCTGGGTAAAGTCGAGCATGCGCTTGAGCGGCCGAATAGCCTGGGGAATCAACGCCGGGTCGACGAAGATCTCGTTGGTACCCTCTCGCAAGCTCCTCAGCGTACGCTCAAGGGTATTCATCGCCATCCACGGGCAATGCGCGCAACTGCGGCATGTCGCGCCGTTACCGGCCGTTGGTGCCTCGATAAAGACCTTGTCCGGGCACAACTGCTGCATTTTGTAGAAAATGCCGCGATCGGTGGCCACGATAAAGGTCTTGTTCGGCAGGCTTTGCGCAGCGGCGATCAGCTGGCTGGTAGACCCTACCGCATCGGCCAGGTCGATGATCGCAGTCGGTGACTCAGGGTGAACCAGAATCGCCGCATCCGGATACAGCACCTTCATGTCTTCGAGCTGCTTGGACTTGAACTCTTCATGGACGATGCAGGCACCGTCCCAAAGCAGCATGTCGGCACCGGTCTTGCGCTGGATATAAGTCCCCAGATGCTTGTCCGGAGCCCAAATGATGGTTTCGCCGTTATCCATCAGGCTTTCGACGATTTCCAGCGCACAGCTGGAAGTCACCACCCAGTCAGCACGGGCTTTGACCGCAGCCGAAGTGTTGGCATAGACCACCACCGTGCGCTCTGGATGCTGATCGCAAAACGCCGAGAACTCGTCCACCGGGCAACCCAGGTCCAGCGAGCAGGTCGCCTCCAGGGTCGGCATCAGCACACGTTTTTCCGGATTGAGGATTTTTGCGGTCTCGCCCATGAACTTCACACCGGCGACCACCACGGTCTTGGCCGGATGGGCGTTGCCGAAGCGAGCCATCTCCAACGAGTCGGACACGCAACCGCCAGTTTCTTCGGCCAGGGCCTGAATGATCGGGTCGCAATAAAAGTGGGCCACCAGCACCGCGTCCTGAGCCTTGAGCTCGGCGGCAATGGCGGCACGGTAATAGGCCTCCTCTTCAGCACTCAGCGGCTTGGGCTGCTTGGCGTCGAGGTGAGCTTGAACCAGAAGGCGTTCGGAAATTTGCGTCATGTTCGCAAGACCTGCAGGCGCGGTTGCGCGAAAGTCGAGTATACCACCGGCTCCGGACCGATCAGGGCCCCGCCGGGAGAGTGAATTCATCAGGCACGGACAGCGTTGAAGCTGCGCAAGGCTACAGAATATCCAGTGGATTCAAAAGATGATTCTGACCTGCGTAAAGCAGTGAAGCGTCTGAATTGGACGGAACTAAAATCCAGGGCAAAAAAAAAATCTGGAAATCCGCATTTTCATGGGCCTTCCAGATTTTCAAACATCTACATCTAAAATGGTGGGTCGTGTGGGATTCGAACCTACGACCAATTGGTTAAAAGCCAACTGCTCTACCAACTGAGCTAACGACCCGCTGTGTGGTGACGCGTATAATACTGATTTCTAAGGATAATTCAACACCTTATTTGAAATAGATTAAAAATAGTCTGTTGGGTCACTAATTCCGGCTGCCAAGAAACCCTCGGCACGCAGGCGGCAGCTATGGCATTTACCGCAGGCACGCCCTTTATCATCGGCCTGATAGCAGGACACCGTCAGCCCGTAGTTGACGCCCAGGCGCACCCCGGCCTTGACGATCTCGGCCTTGCTGAGGTTTTGCAGCGGCGCCTGGATACGGAAGCCCTGCCCCTCTACCCCGGCCTTGGTCGCCAGGTTGGCCATGCGCTCGAAAGCCTCGACGAACTCGGGACGGCAGTCCGGGTAACCGGAATAATCCACCGCGTTCACGCCGATGAAGATGTCCCGGGCACCGAGCACTTCCGCCCAACCCAGCGCCAGCGAGAGGAACACCGTATTGCGCGCCGGCACGTAAGTCACCGGAATGCCTTCACCTGGAGCCTCTGGCACATCGATAGAGCTGTCGGTCAGGGCCGAGCCACCAATGCCGTTCATATTCAGGCCAATCACTTTGTGCTCGACCACACCCAGATCCTGCGCGACCCGAGCCGCCGCATCCAGCTCGGCACGATGACGCTGACCGTAATCGAAACTCATGGTGTAGCAGCTGTAACCCTCGGCGCGAGCCATGGCTACGACGGTTGCCGAGTCGAGGCCGCCGGACAGCAGGATTACCGCGCGCTTCTGGTCAGCAGGCTGTTGATTCAGTTGTTCAGTCATTTCAGCGCCCCGGCTCGTCATTCCAAAGATATTTATGCAGCTGCAATTGCAGGCGCACCGGCAGGTTGTCCGCGACAATCCAGTCGGCCAGGTCGCGCGCATTCAAGTCATGGTGGCTCGGCGAGAACAAGACTTCGCCGGCGCGCCGGTCCAGGCCATACTGGATCAGCCTGGACACTGCCCAGTCATAGTCTTCTCGGGAACAAATGACAAATTTGACCTGGTCATTGGAGGTCAACAGCTCGATGTTCTCATAGCGATTGCATTGGACTTCCTGCGACCCGGGCGTTTTCAAGTCGACAACCCGGCTGACCCGCGAGTCTACCGCACTGATGTCCAAGGCACCGCTGGTCTCCAGCGACACCTCGTAACCGGCGTCACACAGCTGCTTGAGCAAAGGAATGGCGTTGGGTTGAGCCAATGGCTCACCGCCCGTTACACAGACGTAACGCGGACGAAACCCGGCGACCTGCTCGAGGATATCGTCGAGAGAGCGGATGCTGCCACCGCTGAACGCGTAGGCGCTGTCGCAGTATTGGCAACGCAACGGGCAACCGGTCAGGCGCACAAAGACAGTGGGCAGCCCGGCAGTCCGCGTTTCACCCTGCAACGAGTAAAAAACTTCGGTGATTCTCAATGTGTCTTGCATAGTCGCCACGGGCGTAACAGCTAAACAGGCTGTCCGCCTCCGTCAGGCACTTCAAGGAACCCGCGACCGCGCGAATCCCAAAAAGCGTGTTTCATAAAAAGGACATGAATTCTAACGAAAAAACCCGCGACAAGCGCAGGTTTCTTCAAAGCAGGTCACCAGACTTACATACGCTGCAAGTCGCGCTGGGCCAGCTGAGCGGCGGAAGTCCCCGGATACTGGGCGACCACCTGCTGCAGAATGCCTTTGACCCTGTCGGTATGACCCAGGCGGCGTTCTACATCAGCGAGCTTGTACAGCGAATCCGGCACCTTGGGATGCTTGGGATACAGCTGACTAACCTTGGCAAACGCCTGGCCGGCACCTTGCAAGTCGCCCTTGGCCAGATTCACCTCACCCAACCAGTACTGAGCGTTGCCCGCGTACTGGCTGTTCGGGTATTTGCGCAGGAATGCGGCGAAGGCCTGGCTGGCCTTGTCGAAATCCTTGGCCTTGATCAGGTCGAAGGCTGCGTCGTAATACAGCTTTTCCTTCGCCGGATCAGCCGGTTCGGTACCCGCTGCCGGGGCCTGGGTAGCAGGCGCCGCAGCTGCACCGGGGGCATTCAGATCACCACCGGCGGGAGAATTTGCAGGAGCCGCGGCAGGAGCACCGCCAGATCCAATGCGTCGATCAAGTTCCTGGTATCGCTCCAGGCTTTCTTGCTTGATGCGCGCTACATCATTTTGCAGAACTTCGATCACACCTTGTTGGCGTTCGATTTGTTCCTGCATTTGTTGCAATTGGTTGAACAGCTCGCCCTGTGCCGAGACAGGGGCCGAAACCCCTCCCCCGGCATAGGCGCCGTTCGTACCGTAACCCGCAGGCGGATAACTGCTCCCGCTATTGCCGGAGTTATCCTCGACCACAGGAACCGCAGCCCCCGCCGCAAGCGGCAGGAGGCTGAGGGCCAAAACAGTTACAGCACGACGGCACGTTCGCATGACGAATTACTTACGCAGTTCGACGCGACGGTTTTGGGACCAGGACTGCTCGTCGTTGCCAGTAGCAACTGCACGCTCTTCGCCGTAGGAAACCAGTTCCAGCTGAGCTGGGGAAACACCTTGCAGTACCAGGTAACGCTGAACGGCTTTCGCACGACGCTCGCCCAGTGCCATGTTGTACTCACGAGTACCACGTTCGTCGGTGTTGCCTTCCAGAACAACGCGAGCGCCGTTTGCTTTCAGGTCTTTGGCGTGAACGTCCAGAGCGCGCATGGCTTCTGGCTTCAGGTCCGAACTGTCGTATTCGAAGTAGAAAGTGGTGATAGCGCGCAGAGCAGCTTCTTCGCTCAGGGAACCATCAACGGCACCGGTGTTAGCGCCGTAACCAGCGTTTGGATCAACAGCTGCGCCTTCACCGGCATTGTCGCCGCCTTTAGACGAGCAACCAACGGCTACGGACAGAGCCAGAGCCAGAGCAGCAAACTTACCAAACTTCAGCATTTCCATCGTGAAACTCCTAATGAACCCCAATGTGTTAAGTACAACGTGTAGCGCCGCGTCAGTTCAGGTAAGGGGACCAGGAAGGTTCTCTGACTTCGCCTTGAGCGGTAGGAAGCGGGAGCCTTACGCGTCCATTGATGGACACGAGCATCAAGACTCCCCGGCCCTGCTGGCGGGTGGCGTAGATTACCATGGTGCCGTTGGGCGCAACAGTAGGCGACTCGTCCAGAGTGCTATCAGTGAGGATTTTTACGCTTCCGCGCTGCAAATCCTGGGCCGCAACCTTGAAATTAGTGAAACCGTCCTGACGATGGATCATCACCAGGGTCTTTTCGTCAGCCGACAATTTAGGGTTGGCGTTGTAGTTACCGACAAAGGTCACACGCTCCGCACCACCGCCACCTGCGCTGGTCTTGTAGATCTGCGGCTTGCCGCCACGGTCGGAGGTGAAGTAGATGGTCGAACCATCCTTACCCCAGAACGGTTCGGTGTTGATGCCAGGGCCCTTGGTCACACGGCTGATCTGCTTCGAACCCAGATTCATTACATAGATATCCGGATTGCCATCTTTGGACAGGACAAAAGCCAGGCGCGTGCCATCCGGCGACCAGGCTGGCGCGCCATTGAGGCCTTCGAAGTTGGTGATCTGCTCGCGGCGACCGGTATCGATGTGCTGAACGAAGATGCGCGGGCGCTTCTGTTCGAACGACACGTAGGCGATGCGCTTGCCATCGGGAGCGAATCGCGGCGACAGGATCGGCTCGCGCGACTGCAACAAGGTCACTGCCCGCGCGCCGTCATAGTCCGAACGCTGCAAGGTGTAACGGGTGTTGTTCACCGAAAAACGCTCAGCCGTCACGTACAGCATGCGCGTCGAGAAAGCACCCTTGATGCCGGTGAGCTTCTCGAATGACTGGTCAGCGATGTAGTGAGACATGTCGCGCAACTGATCGACGCTGCCCGACACGCTGCCGGTCAGCACTTGCTGCTCGGTGGCGACGTTGAACAGGGCGTACTGCACCTGCAGGCGACCGCCCGCCGGAGTAACGCTACCAACCATGATGTACTGGGCGCCCAAGGCCTTCCAGTCGCGATAAATGACTTCGCTGGCCTGGGTCGGCAGGCTGATCATGTTCTGCTTTGGAATCGGCGAGTAGTAACCCGAGTTGCGCAGGTCGTTACCGATGATTTCCGCCATGTCGTCCGGCAGTACGCTGCCGCCCTGGTAGCCGAACGGCACTACCGCGATCGGGGTTGCCCGATCACTGCCGCTGGTGACCAGAATGTTTTTTTCATCCGCCGCCGCTATCCCTGCCAGGCAGCAGATAACGACAAGCATTCCTCGAAGAAGGTTTCTCACAAGGCTAGATCCTCAGGTGTGAATGTCATCTTGAATGAACGATAGGGAGCGAAATCGCTCGGCTTCATTCCCTGCATTTCTGTCAAACGTCCAATATTCTTGACCGCTGCTACAGCCGAAGCGTCGAACGGACCGTCTCCACTGGACCGGGCCACGTTGACCGAAGTCAAAGTACCATCGGGCAACATGCCGATCTGCAGCACGACTGTCATGCCTTTGCGTGCCGAAGGTGGGCGAGCCCAGCCTTCCGCTGCACGAGCACGAATCAGATCATCGTAACTGCCGGCGACTTCATCGCCCTGCTCATCCGCCAAGGCTTGCTGGCGCTGCGGCGTGTCGGAAAGCAAGTCCGCCAAGGCCTGGGCCTTTTTGTCTTCGGTGGATTTACGTGCCGCTTCCTGCGATTTTTTCTTCGCAGCATCGGCAGTCGCTTTCTTCTTCGCATCCTCGGCGACTTTCTTCTTCGCCTCGTCCGCTTCAGCTTTTTTCTTGGCGTCGTCCGCGGCTTTCTTCTTCGCGTCTTCGACAACTTTTTTCTTGGCTTCTTCAGCGGCCTTTTTCTTGGCCTCTTCTTCAGCGGCTTTCTTGGCTTCTTCTTCAGATTTCTTCTTGGCTATATCAGCCAATTGTTTCTCTTCAGCCTTTTTCGCTTCAGCAGTCTTTTTGGCATCGTCGGCTTTCTTGGCTTCATCAGCCTTCTTCGCCTCGTCGGCCTTCTTGGCTTCGTCAGACTTTTTCGCTTCCTCGGCCTTTTGAGCCGACTCTTCTTTCTTTTGTTCCGCAGCCTTTACCGCTTCCTGCTCGACCTTCTTCTGTTCCAGCTGTTCGACTTCAGTCTGTCGCGCGGCGGATTTCTTCGCCTCACCGGCAATCTTCTGATTGGTCTGGGTCGTCGCCTGACTTTTCGATTTCAGCTGGTACAAGGTCGCCTGGACGATCGGTTTGGCCGGTGGCAATTCCGGAGTGAAGGCAAAACTGACGAACAGCATGCCAAACACCAGGATATGCAGGGCAATCGCCCAGACACTAGGCCAGAAGTAGCTTTCCGAGGCGGACGGCTCTCGCATTCGCTGCATCAGGGCGCCTCGGTAATCAAGCCAACATTACCGACCCCGGCTTTCTGCAATCCGCCCATGGCACCCATGACGGATCCGTAATCGACGGTCTTGTCGCCACGAATAAAGACTTGGGTGCGCTTGCCGTTACCGGTGCCGGCGCTGATGATCTTGGTCACGGCGCTGGTCATCTGCGGCAAGGTCATTGCCTTGTCCTGCTGTTTTTCGGTATCGACTTCGCTGCCAAGGTTCCAGTAGTAGGTCTTGTCAGCCTTGATCGAAATGGTCAGGACCTGAGTGTTGTTGTCTTGCGGCAAGGCTTCGCTGGAAACCTTGGGCAGATCAACCTTCACGCCCTGATTGAGCATCGGTGCGGTCACCATGAAGATGACCAGCAGTACCAACATCACGTCGATGTAGGGCACCACGTTCATCTCGGCAACCGGCTTGCGCTTGCGTCGAGCTCGAGCGATTAAAGCCATTGAGGATTACCTGCTTATTCTTCGCTGGTGTGCACTTTGCGGTGCAGGATCGCCTGGAACTCGTCGGCGAAGGTGTAGTAACGGCTGATCAAGGTTTCGCCACGAGCGGCAAAACGGTTGTAGGCGATTACTGCGGGGATTGCCGCGAACAGACCAATGGCGGTGGCGATCAGCGCCTCGGCGATACCCGGAGCCACGGTGGCCAGGGTCGCTTGCTGGGCCATTGCCAGGCCACGGAAGGAGTTCATGATGCCCCAGACGGTACCGAACAGGCCGATGTACGGGCTGACAGAACCGACGGTAGCGAGGAACGGCAGGCTCTGCTCGAGCTTTTCTTCTTCGCGGGAAATGGCCACGCGCATGGCACGCGCCACGCCCTCCATGACCGCTTCCGGGTCAACGCCAGACTGCTGACGCAGACGGGAGAACTCCTTGAAACCGGCGCGGAAAATCTGCTCTACGCCCGAGTCCGGGTCTGGGTTGCTACCGGCCTGGCGATAGAGTTTCGACAGGTCGATACCCGACCAGAAGCGCTCTTCAAAGCCCTCCAGGGCACGCCGACCGGCGCGCAGCAGGGTACTGCGCTGAAAAATCATGATCCATGAAGTGACCGATGCAGCCACCAGGATCAGCATTACCAACTGCACAACGACGCTGGCATTGCTGACCAAGCTCCACATGGAGGTATGGTCGACGACGTTAGCTTCCACGCTTTATCTCCTGCTCTGAGTGTGTACCCGCGCCGCTCACGCGGGCAAAGGCCGCACGTAGAGCTTCGGGAATGGCCCGGGGTTTCAAACTATCGGCGCGCACACAGGCCACCAAAAACTGCCCTTCACAGAGCAGTGCATTATCCGTAGCCCGCCTGACCTGCTGCTTGAAACGCAGACTGGCACGGTTCAATTCAATTACTTCAGCGCTCACCAAAAGCTCGTCGTCCAGTCGCGCCGGCGCGTGGTAACGCGCTTCGCTGGAATGCACGACGAACAACAGGTCTTCCCCGGCAAGCGTGGATTGGGCAAAGCCCAGCTCCCGGAGCCGCTCGGTTCGAGCCCGTTCCATAAACTTAAGGTAATTGACGTAATACACGATGCCGCCGGCATCGGTGTCCTCGTAATAAACGCGACAACGATGTGCGAACGACTCAAGCCCGTTTTGCGCGCGCATACTCTAGTGGTTACTCCTCAGGTTGCCAATCCGCCCAGGCAACTGTTTTTCATTCTCGAACACATTTCTCGCGAAAGAACGGTAATGCCAGCCCATAGAGTCTGTGAACAGACCCTATGACAGCACAAACCCTGAATAAATCAGTGCGCAGAGGCTATTTAATCGTCCACGGTATCGAGAAACTCGTCTACCACGGGCATCTCCCCCAATCGTGACGGAATGTTAAGACCGAAGTGCAGGTACGCATGCCGGGTCACTACCCGACCTCGTGGCGTGCGCATGATATAGCCCTGCTGAATCAGGTAGGGCTCGAGCACATCCTCGATGGTATGTCGCTCTT
Organism: Pseudomonas fluorescens; assembly: GCF_902497895.1. GTDB lineage: Bacteria > Pseudomonadota > Gammaproteobacteria > Pseudomonadales > Pseudomonadaceae > Aquipseudomonas > Aquipseudomonas fluorescens_BP. Next base: position 71,063 of record NZ_CABVHQ010000028.1, on the reverse strand, counting down.
CGCTGATCGCCGCCGCCAGGCTGTCTACGCCCACCGGGCCGCCGTCGAACTTCTCGATCATGGTGAGTAGCAGACGTCGATCCTGGTGGTCGAAGCCTCGCTCGTCGATGTCCAGCAGGTTCAGCGCCCGGTCGGCAATCGGTTTGGTGATATGGCCATTGGCCCGAACTTCGGCAAAGTCCCGCACCCGGCGCAGCAATCGGTTGGCAATCCGCGGAGTGCCGCGGGCTCGCCGAGCAATTTCGAAAGCGCCTTCGGGATCGAGCGGCAAACCGAGAATGCCCGCCGACCGGCTGACGATGGTGGCCAGATCGGCGGTGCTGTAGAACTCCAGGCGCTGGACGATACCGAAACGGTCGCGCAGCGGGTTGGTCAACATCCCGGCGCGAGTGGTCGCCCCGACCAGGGTAAACGGCGGCAGATCGAGTTTGATCGAGCGTGCAGCCGGACCTTCGCCGATCATGATATCGAGCTGGAAATCCTCCATCGCCGGGTACAGCACTTCCTCGACGATGGGCGATAGACGGTGGATTTCATCGATGAACAGCACATCGTGGGGTTCAAGGTTGGTCAGCAGCGCTGCCAGGTCACCCGGACGCTCCAGCACCGGCCCCGAGGTGCTTTTGATCGATACGCCCATTTCCTGGGCAATGATGTTGGCCAGGGTGGTTTTACCCAGGCCCGGCGGACCGAAGATCAGCGTGTGGTCCAGTGACTCGTTGCGCCCACGGGCAGCCTGGATGAACAACTCCATCTGCTCGCGCACAGTCGGCTGGCCAATGTATTCGGCCAGGCTCAACGGACGAATCGCGCGGTCCTGGACTTCCTCGCGGTCACGGCTACCCGTGGCGGCGATCAGACGATCAGCTTCAATCACTTAAATCATTCCCTTCAGGGCGCGGCGAATCATGTCTTCACTGCTCAAACCTTTTTCCTTGATGGCGGAAACTGCCTTACTGGCTTCCTGCGGCTTGTAGCCCAGGGAGATCAGCGCACTGACGGCATCGCTTTCGGGGCTGGCCACCAGGGAAGCCGGCGCATCAGACTGGTTCGGCACCAGGGCGAACATGCTCGGCACGACTTCCCAGGCTTTGAAGCGGTCCTTGAGCTCCACCAACAGCCGCTCGGCAGTCTTCTTGCCGACCCCCGGGACCTTGGTCAACGCCGAGGTGTCCTGCGCCGAAACGCAGCGCACCAACTCATCGACTTCCAGACTGGACATCAACGCCAGCGCCAGCTTCGGCCCAACACCGTTGAGGCGGATCAGCTCACGAAAAAAATCCCGCTCGCGCTTGCCAATGAAGCCATAGAGTAACTGGGCATCCTCGCGTACGACCAAATGGGTGTGCAAGGTAATCGGCTCACCGACCGACGGCAGACGATAAAGGGTGGTCATGGGCACTTCCAGTTCATATCCCAGACCATTTACATCAAGAATCAGGTGCGGCGGCTGTTTTTCAGCCAGGGTGCCGCGCAAGCGTCCAATCACGTTTCAGATCCTTAAGCGTTGGCCAGATCAATGGCTGACGACCGATAGAGCAAGGGCGATGCGCCGACAACACAGGCGAAAATCCCTCATTCCATAAAAATGACTGCTGATGCTATCAGAGACGCAGGCGCCCGCCACGACTGCGTGCCGCGCCCAGACCATGGGGCAACAGACTGGAACGGGTGTGAGCATGACAAATGGCAATGGCCAGGGCGTCCGAGGCATCGATTTGCGGCTTGCTGGTCAGCTTCAACATATGCATGACCATCATCTGCACTTGTTCCTTATTCGCCGCGCCGGTCCCGGTCACCGCTTGCTTGACCTGGGTCGCGGTGTATTCAGCGATTTCCAGGCTTTCCTCAGCGCCGGCCACAATGGCGGCACCGCGGGCCTGGCCGAGCTTGAGGGCCGAGTCGGCGTTGCGGGCCATGAAGACCTTTTCGATGCCCATGGTCACCGGCCCGTAGGTCTGGATCACCTCGCGCACTCCGCGATAGACGATTTGCAGGCGCTCATGCAGCTCGCCGCTGCCGGTGCGAATACATCCCGAGGCGACGTACACGCAGCCACGACCGGTATCGCGAACCACGCCATACCCGGTGATGCGCGAACCGGGATCGATACCAAGAATAAGAGTCATAACGCCTGCAGAAAGAGAATGCGGTTGCCTGAGGGTAACCGTGTAGGAGTTGGTTCGGGCCGCGTTCGGACGATCTTTAAAATGAAAAGCTGAAAATCAAAAGATCGCAGGCTTCGCCAGCTCCTACATGTACAGCGTAAACCGTAGGAGCTGCCGAAGGCTGCGATCTTTGGGGGCATCAGCCAAGCTGCTCTGCCACCGACTCCGGAATATCCGCGTTGGAGTAGACGTTCTGCACGTCGTCCAGGTCTTCCAGCATGTCGATCAGCTTGAGCACCTTCTCGGCACCGTCCAGATCCAGTTCGGCACTGGTGGTCGGCAACATGACGATTTCAGCGTCAATCGCATTGAAACCCGCCGCCTCCAGCGCGTTACGCACGGCATAAAAGCCGGCGAACGAAGTAAAGACATCGATGGAACCGTCCTCATTGGTCACGATGTCATCGGCGTCTGCTTCCATGGACGCTTCAATTAGTGAGTCTTCGTCGACGCCTGGAGCGAAGGAAATCTGCCCCTTGCGCTCGAACAGGTAAGCCACCGAACCGTCGGTACCGAGGTTGCCGCCGCACTTACTGAACGCATGGCGCACAGCAGCCGCGGTGCGATTGCGGTTGTCGGTCATGCATTCGACCATGACTGCCACGCCGCCCGGGCCATAGCCTTCATAGGTCAGCTCGACCATATCGTCGGTCTCGGCCGCACCGGCACCACGGGCAACCGCGCGATCGATGATGTCGCGACTCATGTTCGCACCCAGCGCCTTGTCCAGTGCCAGGCGCAGACGCGGGTTGGAACCTGGATCAGCACCGCCCTGACGGGCAGCAACGGTCAGTTCACGAATCCATTTGGTGAAAATCTTGCCCTTCTTGGCGTCCTGACGTTCTTTGCGGTGCTTGATGTTCGCCCACTTGGAATGACCTGCCATATCTTGCTCCAGACTCTCTTTGAAACATTGCCCGCCGTGCGGTGTGCGCTGGCGAGCAAGAAAAATTCTCGACGCGCTCTAATCTCGACGCGCTCTATATAGAGAAGGCGCATCGGTTCTATATAGAGAAGGCGCATCCGCGGATGCGCCTTGGGTCAATCTTACTCAGCCTGTGGCTGTTCACGCAGACGAATGTGCAGTTCGCGCAATGCCTTGGCATCCACGTGGCCCGGAGCCTGAGTCATGACGCAGGCAGCGCTCTGGGTTTTCGGGAACGCGATCACTTCACGGATCGACTGGGCGCCGGTCATCAGCATTACCAGACGGTCCAGACCGAAGGCCAGACCACCGTGGGGCGGCGCGCCGTATTTCAGGGCGTCGAGCAGGAAGCCGAACTTCTCTTCCTGTTCCGCTTCGCTGATGCCCAGCAGGCGGAAGACCGACTGTTGCATTTCCTTGCGGTGGATACGGATCGAACCGCCACCCAGTTCGGTGCCGTTCAGGACCATGTCGTAGGCACGGGACAGCGCGGTCGCCGGGTTGGCTTCCAGTTCTTGCGGCGTGCACTTCGGCGCGGTGAACGGGTGGTGCAACGCGGCCAAGCTGCCGTCATCGTTTTCTTCGAACATCGGGAAGTCGACGACCCACATCGGTGCCCATTCGCAAGTGTGCAGTTTGAAATCGTTACCGACCTTGATCCGCAGCGCGCCCAGGGCCTCGCTGACGATCTTGGCTTTGTCGGCGCCGAAGAACACGATGTCGCCATCGACCGCACCGACGCGATCGAGGATCACGTTGAGGTTGGCTTCAGGGATATTTTTGACAATAGGCGATTGCAACCCCTCGACGCCCTTCGCGCGCTCGTTGACCTTGATGTACGCCAGGCCCCTTGCACCGTAGATGCCGACAAACTTGGTGTAGTCGTCGATCTTGCTGCGCGGCATGCTGGCGCCGCCCGGTACACGCAGGGCAGCAACACGGCATTTCGGATCGTTGGCCGGACCGCTGAAGACTTTGAAATCGACGTCCTTGAGTTGATCGGCAACGTCCACCAGTTCCAGCGGGATACGCAGGTCCGGCTTGTCGGAACCGTAACGACGCATGGCCTCGTCCCAGGTCATGTGCGGGAATTCACCGAATTCCAGATCCAGCACTTCCTTGAACAGGTTGCGGATCATGCCTTCGGTGATGCCCATGATCTCGGATTCATCGAGGAAGCTGGTCTCGATGTCGATCTGGGTGAATTCCGGCTGACGGTCGGCACGCAGGTCTTCGTCGCGGAAGCACTTGGCGATCTGGTAGTAACGATCGAAGCCGGCCACCATCAGCAGTTGCTTGAACAGCTGCGGCGATTGCGGCAAGGCGAAGAAGGAACCGGCGTGGGTACGGCTCGGCACCAGATAGTCACGCGCACCTTCAGGAGTGGCACGGGTCAGGATCGGCGTCTCGACGTCGAGGAAGCCGTTCTCGTCCAGGTAACGACGGATGCTGGTGGTCATGCGCGAACGCAGGCGCAGCTTTTCGAGCATTTCCGGGCGACGCAGGTCGATGAAGCGATAACGCAGGCGAGTTTCTTCGCCAACGTCGGAGTACTCGTTGAGCGGGAACGGCGGGGTCTCCGCTTCGTTCAGTACTTCCAGCTCGTAGCCCAGCACTTCGATAGCGCCGGAAGCCATGTTGGCGTTGCCGGCACCGGCCGGACGCAGACGAACCTTGCCGGTGATCTTGACCACGTACTCGCTGCGCACACGGTCGGCGGCAGCGAAAGTCTCGGCGCGATCCGGGTCGAACACCACTTGGGCCAGACCTTCACGATCACGGATATCGAGGAAAATCACCCCGCCGTGGTCACGACGACGGTGGACCCATCCGCAAAGGGTAATTTCCTGACCTTCCAGGCTTTCGTTCAGTTGGCCGCAATAATGGCTGCGCATCATGATGGTGGTTCGCTTCTCTTAATTCGAAATTCGGTGGAGGTCTTGCCGCACCGCAGGTACCTGCCGGGAGTGCAAGAGCTCGCGCGTGTCGTTCAACTCAGTCAGCTTTGTCGCCGCCAGCCAGATTCTTCTTCGAGCCGGTCTTGAAGTCGGTCTCGTACCAGCCGCTGCCGCTGAGGCGGAAGCCGGGCATGGACAACATCTTCTTGAGCTCGGGTGCCTGGCAGGCAGGGCAGTCGACCAGCGGCGCAGCGCTGATCTTTTGAATGGCTTCCAACTGATGACCACAGGAAGCACATTGATAATCGTACATCGGCATGGGGATTGTCTCGGCGATCAGATTACGCGCGCGCGAGCACCAGGCTGCGCAGCAAAGCGCGGGATTATATCTGGTAAATCGAGCCTGTGCAGCCGTAAGACTGCACCGACTCGGGGTTGATCCTCACGATACCGGCACGGACCCGCCCTGCTCGCAGGCATCCGCTCAACCGACACCGGAACCCGCACCCACCAGACGAGCCCCCTTTTTCAAGCTATGCACGACGCACACGACCCTGACCAGCCCGCTGAAATTCTTGACTCCACCATGCCGTAGATGCACCTCTCTATCGACATAGGACAGCAGTGCACTGACCGAACAGCAATTGATCCTGGCTATTTCTGCCAGGATATCCCAATAGATCTGTTCCAGTCGCAGACAGGTGGAAAAACCATTCAAACGGATTGACCTGGAAAGGGGCCGGGCCAACCCCATATTGAACTCCCGAACAAACGGATCCTCTTTTACATTTTGAAACTGAGCGATCTCTCTCACTCCCCTACCTATACCTCGAGCCATGTCATCGACACTCCTTTGTCATGTCTTGCTTCATAAAACCAGCAACAATCTATTATCCTTATAAAAGCTTAAACAGATATTTATAGCCAGACGACTTTATGACCATAACCGTAGGAGAAGCCAACAACAGTAGAGCGACTTATATCGCCGCCCTGAACTCAAAAACCAAACATAGTCAATTATCTAACCAACTCCCTATTACTTGAGCATAGGTATCTACACAACATTGAAATACGGCGTAGAGCTTAGCCGTAGCAGCTGCCGAGCCTGCGAGGCTGCGTCCGGCCGCGAAGCGGTCGTAAAATCAGGCAACACGCTTTTTTCAGGTAAACCGCGAGCACAGGCTTTGCGAGGACTTCGTCCTCGGACGCAGCCTCGCAGGCTCGGCAGCTGCTACGGTAGTCGTGCCTCAGGGTCATTTATCGTCGAGCAGCGAACGCAACATCCAGGCGGTTTTTTCATGAACTTGCATCCGCTGAGTCAGCAGATCCGCCGTCGGCTCATCGCTGACTTTATCAAGTAACGGAAAAATACCGCGCGCCGTTCGCGTTACCGCCTCTTGCCCTTGAACGAGCTGCCTGATCATATCTTCAGCGCCGGGCACGCCTTCTTCTTCTTTGATGGAGGAAAGTCGCGCATAAACGGAATAAGCCCCCGGCGCCGGAAAACCGAGAGCCCGAATTCGTTCGGCAATCAAATCAACCGCCAATGCCAATTCATTGTACTGCTCCTCGAACATTAAGTGCAGCGTGCGAAACATAGGGCCCGTCACGTTCCAATGAAAGTTATGGGTTTTCAGATAAAGCACATAAGTATCCGATAGCAGACGTGAAAGTCCGTCCACGATCGACTTGCGATCTTCTTCGCTGATGCCGATATCGATTGCCATGTTTATCCCCTTTTATGTGGTGGAGTTCACCCAGCAGGTGCAGGACCACTCTACCCTCGTATCCCATTGGCCCTCGCGACAGATCCGTCCTTCGATCACCGTCTGTCGGGAGCCCCCTCGGGCTCGGTCGCGCTAAAAAACCCCGCAGGCCATTCGAAAGCCGGGAAACCGTCTGGAACGCGGCTTTGCAAGCCCCATGCCAGCCTGATTCTTCTACCCGGCGGTAAACCGGCACAGCTCGCGGCAGCGCTCGATTTGAGAAGGGCTGGGCTTTGCTGTTAAATAGGGGGTGTGTCGATGTCGCCTATTTTTCCGGGCGCAGCGCATAGGCTGATACCGCGTACGTGTCCAGCGCCTCTTATTGTTCAGAAGCGAACCGTGCGCAATCAGCTCTTCCTGGTGATCTGTCTTAACGTGAGTTAATTAAAATGTTGAAAATCGTCCATCTGCTAACGGGCGCCGCAGCCCTGCTGCTGTCCTTTATCCCTAGCCTGCGATCCGAAGCGCTACCTTACCTGCAACAACCCGATGCGCTGTACCTGGCGTTTTTCGGCCTGCTCAACCTGACCCTCGCTCCGGTTATCCCCTACTGGAACAAAGGGCCGCGTCACCAGCTGCAAAATCTGGTCAGTGCTCTGCTGGTGCTGGCCGTCGTCCTGCAAATCCTCACGCTGCTCGCTCCACTGCCAGTCATTGGCGGCCAACCGGCCATTCTGGTCAGTCTGGTGACTGCCCTGATCGCCGTCCTCCTGCACCTGGCCATCAGCTTCTACACGTCTTCGCCAGCTGTCGCTTCACCCAGCTACGACATGACCAATCGCGATACCGGTACCGTCAAGTGGTTCAACACCTCTAAAGGCTTCGGTTTTATTTCCCGCGATTCCGGTGATGATATTTTCGTGCACTTCCGCGCTATCCGGGGTGAAGGGCACCGCGTTCTGGTCGAAGGCCAGCGCGTGGAGTTCTCCGTGATGAACCGGGATAAAGGCCTGCAAGCCGAAGATGTGATCGCGGCTTTACCGCGCCGCTGATTACGCCATTAAAAAACCGCGATGCAGCCAGGCTGCTCGCGGTTTTTTATTGCTGAATATTGAGTGATTCGACCGCAATCAATAATGTGGCGGTGGAGCCTCTTCCTCGACGGACTCGAACTGGCCGAGCATTTCTTCCTGACGCTTGAGCAGCGCCGCCATCTGCAGTTGCAGACGGTCGACTACCCGCTGTTGCGCCACCAGCACATCGTTCAATGCTTGAATGGTGTCATCCTGAAACGTCAGACGGCTTTCAAGTTCAGTAACACGCTCTTCCAGACTCATGATTCAGCCCTCCAGGAAGGTAAAACCTTCGGTCAACACCAGCCGCAATCGCTCGCGAATAATCGCCACCTGCTCCGCACTATAAGGCTTTGCCGGATGTTTCCCCCAGACCGGCGCCGGCCATGCCGCATCTTCACGTTTGCGCACGATGACATGCATGTGCAGTTGGCTGACCACGTTACCCAGGGTCGCCACATTCAACTTGTCAGCGTCGAACGAGTCCTTGAGCATTTCTGCCAGGGCTGTAGTTTCCTGCCACAACTGCTGTTGATCAGCGACATCTAACTGAAACAACTCACTGACATCCTCGCGACGCGGTACCAGAATGAACCAGGGGTAATTCGAATCATTGGACAACAACAACCGGCACAAGGAGAAATCCCCAATCGGTAGCGTGTCTTGTTGAAGCCGTGGATCTAAATCGAACACCGTGCGCACTCCCGCTCAGCTCATCGGATTTCAGCCAGGCGCCAGCTTGATCAGCTGCCCGCCAAGCGACAGAGCACCAGCATACCTGCGAATGGCAATCGCTTCACCGGTGGGTGATGTTTTGTTGGCAACGGCCGAACAAGGAAGACGACACACCCGGCACAAGGACGCCCCAACATGGACCATTTCTCCCCGAACCGAACCCTTCAACCCTCGCGCTCGCCTACTCCACCCCGCAAACGCCCCTCCCATGCAGGGTCAAGGTGTTACCGGGTCAGCCGCCCTGGGTGAATTTCGCACAGCCGGGCAAAAGTTTTGCACCAAAAACGTACAGTACGTCTACTCTGAGTGCGGCGACCATCCGCCGTTTACTCACCGAGAGTGTGAACCGGTAACGTTTTTGATTGTCACCCGGATTTTTCAGCAGGCAACCCCAGGAAAAATCTGGCGTCAAGCCCAAACAAAACGGCCTTAAAACCCCGGCTTTATGAGGTTTTGGCAGCTTCATCCGCGGAATGAGAAAAAATAGGCAGCAGAAACGGGGTTTGTGCACGCTTGTTGCATTCACACCCACACTGTCTTGAAGGTCGCCCCTGGAAGTGGGTACCTTTAGACAAATAAGAATAGCGGCAAGGTCGCCCATGGGGATTTCAATGCTGGACATAGATCACGTTTACCTATGCTCCATCCTTTGAAAACAGCGCTGAAGTTGTCAGTCCCGATTACAAAGGGGCTGTGGATTTGCGACATGGACCGAGCATTTTGCGACACGCTCGCAAAGAAGCTGAAAGGTTAGATCCGTAAGTATCGCCAACATTGTCAGCGTGATATAAGTTTGCGCCGACACAAAAAGAAAGAGCCGCCCGGATAATAAAACAGGCGGGACGGCAGTACTCTTCTAAAAACCAAAGGAGCAAATCACGATGCGCGTGATGAAGTGGAGCATGATCGCACTGGCTGTTTCAGCAGGCACCTCGCAGTTCGCAATCGCGTCCTCCCAAGGCGAATCCAAAGGCTTTGTTGAAGACAGCAGCCTGGTCGCCAAGACTCGTATGGAGTACATGAACCGCGATTTCAGGAACGGCGCCAGCAACCCAACGTCGGGAACCGCCGGCTACCGTCAGGACACAGGTCTGAGCGAACTGCTCACCTTCGAATCCGGCTTCACCCAAGGCACCGTAGGCTTCGGTGTGGATGCATTCGCAGGCGGCACCGTCAAGCTTGACGGCGGCTCGGGTCATCGCGGTAACGGCTTGTTCGCCAATGACAGCGATGGCAACCCGGAAAAAGACCAGTCCCGCGCTGGCGGTGCTGTAAAATTGCGCCTGTCTGACACCGTTCTGAAATACGGCAACCAGTTTGTTGCAAGCCCGGTTTTCTCCACTGACGACAGCCGTTTGCTGCCTGAAGTCGCTACCGGCACCTTGATCACCAGCAAGGAAATCGAAGGCCTTGAACTAAGTGCTGGTCGCTTCACTGCCCTGAGCTCGCAAACCGGTATGGGCCGTGACAGCATCAACGGCGGCACAGGCTTGACCTCGGCCAACATTGCTGGCGCTAGTTATCAGTTCACCGACAACTTCTTGGGCGCCATCGCTGCTTCCGACGTTGAAGACCACTTCAAGAAGCAATACATCAACCTGAACTACACCCTGCCGATCGCAGATACCCAGTCCCTGAACTTCGACTTCAACGGCTACAACACCGAAGGCGATGGCCGGGAACTGTCTGGCGAAGCCGACAACAAAATCTGGAGCCTTGCAGCAGCCTACAGCCTGGGCGCGCACAAGTTCACCGTCGCTCACCAACGCGCCACTGGCGATGCGGGTTATGTCTACGGCGTAGACGGTAACGGTACTATCTTCCTAGCCAACTCCATCCAGATCTCCGACTTTAACAGCAAGGATGAGCGCTCCTGGCAGGCGCGTTACGACCTGAACATGAAATCCTACGGCGTTCCTGGCCTGAGCTTCATGACCCGTTACGTCAAAGGTGACAACATCGACTGGGGTACTGGCGAAGAAGGTCAGGAAACCGAAGTCAACTTCGAAACCAAATATGTACTGCAGGAAGGTCCGGCCAAGGATCTTTCGTTCCGCTTCCGTTTCTCCGCTTATCGTGCTAACGGTGTTCAGAACGCTAATTACAACGCTGACGTCAACGACACTCGTCTGATCGTCGAATACCCGCTGAGCATCTTGTAATTCAGCTGTAATTCGATAGCGTCTTAGAGCTCTGCTCTAACAAAAAACCGCTCACCTGATTCAGGTGGGCGGTTTTTTATTGCGGCTACGTTACAGCTTTATCACGTAAAAAATAGATAGCAAGCTAACCAACTAACAGATATAAAAAATCCAGACCTCTACCCTTCCCACAACAACTATCCCGTGCACACTTCATGCTTGGCATCACCAAACCCAAAGTGCTTTGCATTGAAAAAACAATACCAGAGGGGAAAACACTCAAGAGGCTCATCGCCCCTTGAGCTCACTGCCGTCACTTGACCGAACAGCCAAGTAAAACAACCTCGCTACACAGCAGCTTCCTGAACCACCCGAATCACTCGCTGTGGAAACGGAATATCGATACCTGCGGCTTTCAACCGGTCACGGGATTGCTCATTGAACATGAACATCACATTCCAGTAATCCGCGGTCTTGACCCAGACTCGCAGGGAAACCGTAATCGAACTGTCACCCAGGGTCGAAATCACCGCCTCCGGTGCCGGCTCGGCCAGCACGCGCTCATCCTTGGCCAGTTCAAGCAGGACTTCACGAGCCTTTTGCAGATCGGCCTCGTAATCGACGCCTACATCAAAGACTACCTTGCGGGTCGCCTGACGGTTGTAGTTGGTGATGATGCCGTTCGACAGATTGCCGTTGGGCACGATGACCGTCTTGTTGTCGCCGGTACGCAGCACGGTATGGAAGATCTGAATGCTGTCGACCGTACCGCTGACGCCCTGCGCTTCGATCCAGTCGCCAATGCGAAATGGCCGGAACAGCAGAATCAGCACGCCGCCGGCGAAGTTCGCCAGGCTGCCTTGCAACGCCAGGCCAATCGCCAGGCCGGCCGCACCGATCGCCGCGACGAAGGAGGTGGTTTCGACACCGATCATCGAGGCCACGCTGACAATCAGCAGCACCTTGAGAATGATGTTCGCCAGGCTGCTGATAAACCCCTGCAAGGCCTGATCGGCGTTGCGCATAGCCAGCAATCGGCCAACTTTATGGGTCAGGCTGTTAATCAGCCACCAACCGATGGCCAGGGTGATGACCGCCAGCAGCACACGGCTGCCGTATTCCATGATCATCGGAATCCAGGCCTGGGACGCCTTGACCAGGTTGTCCACTTGCGCATTCAAATCCATCTTTCTCTCCTGATTACCGGGTGCCCGGCTCGCAATACCGACCAGCAGAACGATTGAAACCAGTCGAATTCAATCGATTCTGCCATTCAACGGGTCTCGGACGCCGATAACGCCAAGAGGTTCCCGGAACGCCGACTGGTGGCCTGTGTGGCTAGTTCTGTTAGTCAACTTCGTTGCCGAGCCCATATCCTGCGTTGCTGTTCCTCGCCATAGCGGGCTATGACTCGTCACAGCGCCTTGGCTATGGACTTCTGGCATCCGAATTTGAGCTAACGAACTAGCCACACAGGCCACTAGTCGCGGAAATTGTTGAACTGCAGCGGCAGGCCGAAGTCCTTGGCGCGCAGTGCGGCAATCGCGTCCTGCAAGTCGTCGCGCTTCTTGCCGGTGATTCGTACCTGCTCACCCTGAATGGCCGCCTGCACCTTGAGTTTGGCGTCCTTGACGTGAGCAACGATCTTTTTCGCCATCTCTTTATCAATGCCTTCCTTGAGGGTGGCTTCCTGCTTCATCAGTTTGCCGGAAGCATAAGCGTCCTTGAGTTCAAGGCACTGCACATCAATCTTGCGCTTGACCAGGGCGAGCTTGAGGATTTCGATCATGGCTTCGAGCTGAAAATCGGCTTCAGCGGTCATGTTGACGGCCAGGTCCTTTTCCTTGAACTCGAAGCTGCCTTTGCCTTTCAAGTCATAACGACGGTCGAGTTCCTTGACGGCGTTCTCGACCGCGTTGGTGACTTCGTGTTTGTCCAGTTCGGATACCACGTCGAACGACGGCATGTTATTTCTCCAATGTTAGAAGGGCGTCGCTCAATAGAGATGGAGCACGCCAAGCTTGCGGTTAAAATGCGGGCTTATTATAACGGGTCTTTCCCCTCCTTCACTGCGAGCCTCACATGCGCCTGCCAAACAGAGAAAAAAGCTGATGTCGACTACCTGGCACGTTCTCGGCGCAGGCAGCCTCGGCACCCTGTGGGCCACCCGCCTGGCCCGGGCCGGCTTGCCCGTCAGGTTGATACTGCGCGATCAGGCACGGTTGCAGGCCTACCAGGCCGCAGGCGGGCTCACGCTGGTGGAGCAAGGCCAGGCCCGGCTCCATGAAATCCCCGGCGAAACCCTCGACAGCCCCGGGCCCATCGCCCGCTTGCTGGTTGCCTGCAAGGCCTACGACGCGGAAAAAGCCGTCGCCCAACTGGCATCACGCCTGACGCCCGACGCCGAAGTGATTCTGTTGCAGAACGGCCTCGGCAGTCAGGACGCCGTTGCCGCACGGGTCCCGCAGGCGCGCTGCATATTCGCCTCCAGCACCGAAGGCGCATTTCGCGAGGGCGACTGGCGCGTGGTATTTGCCGGTCATGGCTATACCTGGCTGGGTGACGCCAGCCACCCTACCCCGCCCATCTGGCTGGATGACTTGCGCCTGAGCGGCATCGCTCACGAGTGGAGCACGGATATCGTGACCCGGCTGTGGCGAAAACTCGCGCTCAATTGCGCCATCAATCCGCTCACCGTACTCCACGATTGCCGCAATGGTGACCTGCAACAGCATCACTGCGAGGTCGCGACCCTCTGTGCCGAGTTGACCGAATTGCTGGAGCGTTGTGGCCAGCCGGCAGCGGCGCTGGATCTGCAACACGAAGTCGAGCGGGTGATTCAGGCCACGGCTGCCAACTATTCGTCGATGTACCAGGACGTCGCCAATGGTCGCAGAACCGAGATCAGCTACCTGCTGGGTCATGCCTGCACGGTTGCGTCCCGCCATCAACTGACCCTGCCCCATCTCAATCAATTGCAACAGCGACTGATCGAGCACCTGCGCACGCGCGGATTGCCCAGCGACTGAGCAGCGGCTACGCTGGCCACTTGTTCCTCTTCAGCGACGAACCCGATGCCATTGCGCCAGCGCCTTGAAAACCTGCCGGTCGGCCAGAAACTCCTCGCGGCCCTGCTGGTTCTGCTGACCACCGTGTTACTGGTTGCCAACCTGACATTTATCAGCGCCGCCTATTGGATCTCCCAGGAGAGCATGGCACCACAGGCCCTGCAGACCATCGGCCGGCTGATTTCCAATCCGAACCTGGCGGCTCAGGCGCTGGATTCGCCGCAAAGTGCTGAAAAGCTGCTCAATGAACTCAACAGCTATTCGCCATTACGCGCAGCAGCGGTGTATGACAGCAAAGGCAAGCGCCTGGCCCAGATGCAGAGTGGCGAGCCGCTCGAGCTGCCCAAGCGCTATCGACATATCGAAGCCTGGCAAATAACCGAATTTCGCAGCAATCAGCTGATCACTCTGCCGCGTCCCGGGCAGCCGCCGGGGCATTTGCTGCTGGTGGCCAGCAGCGAACTGCCGATGGCGTTCTACACCGGCACCCTGACCGCCAGCCTGGGGATTCTGATCTTCAGTGTGCTGCTCTGGCTGGTGATCGCCCAGCAGATCAAACGCCTGATCACCCGCCCGATCCACCAACTCGAAGAGCTGTCCCGACAAGTCACCCGCGAGGAGAACTACGCATTGCGTGCCTCCCGGGGCAACCATGACGAAATCGGCAGCCTCGCCGAAGCGTTCAACACCATGCTCTCGCGGATCGAAGCCCGTGAGCAGCAGCTCAAGCGCGCACGGGACGACTCTCAGGCGGCCTATGACCAGGCCCAGGGTCTTGCCGAAGAGACCCGCCACACCAATCGCAAGCTGGAGCTGGAAGTCCAGGTCCGGAGCAAGATCGAGAAAAAACTCACCGGTTTCCAGAACTACCTCAACAGCATCATCGACTCGATGCCCTCGGCATTGATCGCGCTGGATGAACAGCTCTACGTGACCCAGTGGAATCAGGAGGCCAGCGCCCTGTCCGGAACCCGGCTGGATGAAGCCTTGAACCAGCCGATCTTCCTCGCCTTCGAACCACTCAAACAGTTCCTGCCGCAACTCAAGGAAACCGTCGAGCAGCACACGGTGGCCAAGATCGAGCGAGTCACCTGGGTCAAGGACGATGAAGCCAGGCATTATGCACTGACCTTCTACCCCTTGATGGGCGGGGCCGGGCGTGGCGTGGTGATCCGTATCGATGACATCACCCAGCGCCTGTCCCTTGAAGAAATGATGGTGCAATCGGAGAAAATGCTCTCGGTCGGCGGCCTCGCGGCCGGCATGGCCCACGAGATCAACAACCCGCTGGGGGCAATCCTGCACAACGTGCAGAACATTCGCCGTCGACTCTCACCCGACCTGCCGAAAAACTTCGAATACGCCGAGCAGGTTGGCATCGAACTGAACACCGTCAACCGCTACCTGCAAAGCCGCGAAGTGCCGCAGTTGCTCGACGGCATCCAACAGGCCGGAGCGCGGGCGGCGAAGATCGTTACCCACATGCTCAGCTTCAGCCGCCGCAGCAACCGCCAGATGGCGCCTTGCGACCTGCCGGCGTTGATCGATCAGGCGGTGGAGATTGCCAGCAACGACTTTGATCTGGCCATCGGATTCGATTTCAAGGGCCAGGCCATTACGCGCCAGTTCGACCCGCAACTGGGCCCGGTTCCGGGCACCGCCAACGAATTGGAACAAGTGTTGCTCAACTTGCTGAAAAACGCCGCCCAGGCCATTCATCAGCGCGAAGACGACAGTGAGCCGGGGCGAATCATTTTGCGCACCCGCTTGAATTCGCCGTGGGCGGAAATCCAGGTCGAGGACAATGGTATCGGCATGAGCGAAAGCGTGCGCAAACGAACCTTCGAACCGTTCTTCACCACCAAGGAAATCGGCCAGGGTACCGGGCTGGGTCTGTCGGTTTCCTATTTCATCATCACCAATAACCACAAGGGTCAGATGGAAGTGCAATCGACCCCGGGCCAGGGCACCTGTTTTACCTTGCGCCTGCCATTGGCGGGCAACCAGCTCGCCTCTCACGAACGCAGTCAACTGGAGAGATAAGCATGGGTTTTCGCTTGTCGAAGATTTACACACGCACCGGCGACAAAGGCTCCACCTCCCTGGGCGACGGACGTCGGGTGCCCAAGGATCACCCGCGGGTCGAGGCCATGGGCGAAGTCGATACCTTGAACAGTCAGTTGGGGTTGTTGCTGGCCGAATTGGCCGAGCACAGCCGTGAGTGTACGGGATTGACCGAGGTGGTCGAAGTTCTGGCGCCCTGCCAGCATCGCTTGTTCGACCTGGGGGGCGAGTTGGCGATGCCGGTGTATCAGGCGCTCGACTCGGCTGAAGTCGAACGTCTGGAGGCGGCTATCGATCTGTGGAATGAAGAACTGGGGCCATTGGAGAATTTCATCCTCCCCGGCGGTTCCGCACTGATTGCCCAGGCCCATGTGTGCCGCAGCCTGGCCCGTGGTGCTGAACGGCGCTGCCAGCATCTGAATGCCGTCGAACCGCTGGCCGGGGTGGGCCTGGCCTATATCAATCGGCTGTCGGATTTGCTGTTTGTGGCTGCGCGCTTGATTGCCAGGCGTCAGGGTGTGGCGGAAATTCTTTGGCAGGCGGCGGCGAAGCCCTAGAGCGAACTCGTAGCAGCTGGCGAAGCCTGCGTTCGGTTCGGGCCGCGTTCGGACGCAGCAGTCGTAAAATCAGGCACTGCGGTTTCCAGACAAACCGCGCAAGCAGGATCTGCGACTGCTTCGCAGCCGAACGCAGCCTTCGGCAGCTGCTACGGGTCACGTGTAGGAGCGAGCTTGCTCGCGAAGAGGCCAGTGGCTACACCACAGAATCAAGCCTCAGGCCAGAACGCCCGAATCCCCGCCACGCCCTGCGCACCGTTTTCCCAGGCACGTTGGCGTTCGGCCGGGCCGACACCGCCGAGCAGAAACACCGGTCTGTTGAAGCCGCTGATCAACCGGCTCGCCTGATCCCACCCCAACGGCTGCGCATCTGGATGAGTCTGGGTAGGCTGAACCGGCGACAGGCTGACGAAGTCCACGCCCATCTCTTCGGCCAGGGCCAATTCCTCGGCGTTATGGCAGGAAGCCGCAAGCCAGCGGGATGCAGGCACCGGTCGACCGGCGCTGGCGTATTTACGCAATTGCGCGGCAGTCACGTGCCAACCGGCGGACGGGAAGTCGCCCAGCCACTCGAACGGCCCCTTGAGCATCAATTGCGCCTTGCCTGCACACAAGCCCGCCGCATCCACCGCCAGATCGCGGTATTTCGGGTCGTAGCCATTCGGTGCACGCAGCTGAATCAGCTTGATGCCCCCGGCGATGGCTTTCTGAATACCCCGTAACAAAGCCGGTGTTTCCAGGCCCTCAGGGGTGATCAAGTATTCCCCGGGTAAACGCGCTGCCGCGACGATCGGCCGGTTGGCGGCCGGGAACTCATAGCCCCCCAACTCCCGCGCCGTGACCCAGGCCAGGGGTTGGCCTTCGGCACCGTGAGGTTCACCGGTAAAGGCCGAGACTTCCCAGACATCCAGCAATACCTGCTTGTCCGGATAGTCATGCTGAACCTTGATCAATGGCCGCGCGGCGCCGAGCACAATGCCCAGCTCTTCCTGCAGCTCACGGGCCAGCGCCTTTTCCACCGCCTCATCGGCCTCGACCTTGCCGCCGGGAAACTCCCAGAGACCGCCCTGATGCTGAGTATCGGCACGTCGGGCGATGAGGATTTTGCCGTCTGCGCCGCGGATAACGGCTGCTGCCACATGAACTCGTTTCACCGCACTATTTCCTCTAAACCGGCCTTCTGCCAGGCCTTGAAGGCTGGCCATTGGTAAATTGTTTCAACATAGGCCGCGTCGACTGCGGGCAACACGACCTGATAGGTCCGCAGACGCACCGCAATCGGTGCAAAAAAAGCATCCGCGAGGCTCACTCGACCGAACAGGAACGGTCCCGGTTCAGTGGCGGCGGCCCGGCATTCTGCCCACAGCGCCAGCATGCGTTGGATATCAGCCTGCACTTCAGGCGGCATCGGTGACAAGGGGGCATCGTGGCTGAGGTCGAACGGCATGTTGCCGCGCATCGCGAAAAAACCGCTGTGCATCTGCGCGCAAGCGGAGCGCGCCTGGGCGCGAGCCGCGATGTCCCGCGGCCATAAATCGGCCTCGGGGAAGCGTTCGACCAGGTATTCGGCGATTGCCAGCGAGTCGGCAATGGTCCCGTGCTCGGTTTTCAGCAAAGGCACCTTACCGGTTGGCGAATGCTTGAGGATCAGCTGATGGGTGTCAGGCTGATTCAGTTTGATCAGTTCTTCGGTGTAGCTCGCTCCTGCCAACTCCAGCGCCAGGGCGCCACGCAGGGACCAGGAGGAATAGAGTTTGTCGCCGATGATCAGGTGGAAGCTCATGTTCGGACACCTTCAATAAGGAGAATCGCGCCATTCCCTGTGGGAGCGAGCTTGCTCGCGATGGACGTTAACGATAACGCGTGTTTTCTGAATAAACGCGTCGCCCTTGAGTCCTTCGCGAGCAAGCTCGCTCCTACAGGGGGGTCGGATTACGTACGGTACTCGGCGTTGATTTTCACGTATTCGTGGGACAGGTCGGTGGTCCAGATGGTTTCACTGCAATCACCACGACCGAGTTCGATGCGAATGGTGATTTCTTCCCGCTGCATCACCGCTGCGCCTTGAGCTTCGGTGTAGGTCGCGGCACGCGCACCACGGCTGGCGATGCACACTTCGCCGAGGAACACGTCGATCTTGCTCACGTCCAGATCCGGCACACCGGCACGGCCGACGGCGGCGAGAATGCGTCCCCAGTTCGGGTCGGAAGCGAACAGCGCTGTCTTGATCAGTGGCGAGTGAGCCACGGTGTAACCAACGTCCAGGCATTCCTGGTGATTGCCGCCGCCGTTGACTTCAACGGTAACAAACTTGGTCGCGCCCTCGCCGTCACGGACGATAGCCTGAGCCACGTCCATGCAGACTTCGAACACCGCCTGCTTCAGTGCGGTGAACAATGGGCCGCTGGCTTCGGTGATTTGCGGCAGCGCTGCCTGACCGGTGGCGATCAGCATGCAGCAATCGTTGGTCGAGGTGTCGCCGTCGATGGTGATGCGGTTGAACGACTTGTTGGCGCCATCCAGCAGCAGGTTCTGCAACACCTCGCGGGAAACCTTGGCGTCGGTCGCGATGTAGCCGAGCATGGTCGCCATGTTCGGGCGAATCATTCCGGCGCCTTTGCTGATGCCGGTAACGGTGATCGTCACGCCGTCGTGCTGGAACTGCCGGCTCGCGCCCTTGGGCAGGGTATCGGTGGTCATGATCCCGCTGGCGGCCGCGGCCCAGTTGTCCACGGACAAGTCATCGAGGGCGGCCTGCAAGGCGCCTTCGATCTTCTCGACTGGCAACGGCTCGCCGATCACACCTGTGGAGTACGGCAGCACCAGGCTGGCGTCGACACCGGTCAACTCGGCCAGTTTGGCGCAGGTGCGCTCAGCGGCGGCCAGGCCCGGCTCACCGGTACCGGCGTTGGCATTGCCGGTATTGGTCAGCAGGTAACGCACCGGACCCTGCACACGTTGTTTGGCAAGGATCACCGGAGCTGCGCAGAACGCGTTCAGGGTGAACACGCCCGCGACCGTGGAGCCTTCGGCACAGCGCATGACCACGACATCCTTGCGCCCCGGGCGCTTGATGCCAGCCGAGGCGATACCGAGTTCAAAACCGGCAACCGGGTGCAACGTTGGCAAAGGACCAAGACCAACAGCCATGAATGCGCTCCTAATTAAGATATCTGCGCCGCCCTCAGCGGACGGTGTTTTCAATGGTAAAACGCCGCGACGGCTAGGCCGGTCGCGGCGCGGGTATTTCAGCGTTTGAAACGGGTATTAGTTGATTTGCCCGTGACAGTGCTTGAATTTCTTGCCCGAACCGCAGTAGCACAGTTCGTTGCGACCCAGCTTCTGTTCGTTGCGCACCGGAGCGATGGCGAGGGCCACATCGACCTCTTCACCCAGGACTTCCGGTTGCTCCAGGCCTGGAGCCTCGTCGTGCTGGAACTGCATGCGCTGAGCCAGTGCTTCGGCTTCCTGACGCAAGCGGGCTTCCTCTTCGATCGGGTCTTCGCGGCGAACCTGAACGTGAGACAGCACTCGAATCGAGTCGCGCTTGATCGAATCCAGCAACTCGGAGAACAGGGTGAAGGACTCGCGCTTGTATTCCTGCTTCGGGTTCTTCTGCGCATAGCCGCGCAAATGGATGCCGTGACGCAGGTGATCCATGGTCGACAGGTGGTCTTTCCACAGGTCATCCAGCACGCGCAGAACGATTTGTTTCTCGAAACTGCGCAGTGCTTCGGCACTCGCCTGCTCTTCTTTCTCGTTGTAGGCGGCCAGCAGCTCGGTCATCAGCTTCTCGCGAAGGGTTTCTTCGTAGAGATGATCGTCTTCGTCGAGCCATTGCTGGATCGGCAGGGTCACTCCGAAGTCGCTCAGCAGAGCGGCTTCCAGACCGGCCACGTCCCACTGCTCGGGCAGCGACTGTGGAGGAATGTGCGCGCTGACGGTGGCGTTGAGTACGTCCTGACGGAAGTCGGCGATGGTTTCACCGATGTTGTCCGCGGCGAGCAACGTGTTACGCATGTGATAGATCACTTTACGTTGTTCGTTGTTGACGTCGTCGAACTCGAGCAGTTGCTTGCGAATGTCGAAGTTGCGGCCTTCAACCTTGCGCTGAGCCTTTTCGATGGCGTTGGTCACCATGCGGTGCTCGATCGCTTCGCCGGACTGCATGCCCAGGGCTTTCATGAAGTTCTTCACCCGATCAGAGGCGAAGATGCGCATCAGGCTGTCTTCCAGCGACAGGTAGAAACGGCTGGAACCGGCGTCACCCTGACGACCGGCACGACCACGCAACTGGTTGTCGATACGGCGCGATTCGTGACGTTCGGAAGCGATCACCTGCAAGCCACCCGATTCGAGCACTTGCTGATGACGTTTCTGCCAGTCGGCCTTGATCTGGGCGATCTGCTCAGGAGTCGGGTTTTCCAGGGAGGCAACTTCGACTTCCCAGTTACCGCCCAACAGGATATCGGTACCACGACCGGCCATGTTAGTGGCGATGGTCAGCGCACCCGGGCGACCGGCCTGGGCGATGATCTCGGCTTCTTTTTCGTGGAACTTGGCGTTCAGAACCTTGTGTTCGATGCCTTCCTTCTGCAGCAGACCGGACATGTGCTCGGAGGTTTCGATGGTCGCGGTACCCACCAGCACCGGACGGCCCTGAGTCATGCATTCCTTGATGTCAGTGATGATCGCCGCATATTTCTCTTCGGCGGTCAGGAACACCAGGTCGTTGTAGTCTTTACGCGCCAGCGGTTTGTTCGGTGGAATGACCATCACTGCCAGACCATAGATCTGGTGGAATTCGAACGCTTCGGTGTCGGCCGTACCGGTCATGCCGGACAGTTTGTTGTACAGACGGAAGTAGTTCTGGAAGGTGGTCGAGGCCAGGGTCTGGCTTTCGGCCTGGATGTTCAGACCTTCCTTGGCCTCGATGGCCTGGTGCAGGCCTTCGGACAGACGACGACCCGGCATGGTACGACCGGTGTGTTCGTCGACCAGAACCACCTGACCGTCCTGAACGATATATTCGACGTTGCGATTGAACAGTTTATGAGCGCGCAGACCGGCATAAACGTGGGTCAGCAGACCGAGGTTGTGCGCCGAATACAGGCTCTCGCCTTCAGCCAGCAGGCCAACGCGGGTCAGCATATCTTCGATGAACTGGTGACCGGCTTCGTTCAGCTCGACCTGACGGGTCTTCTCGTCGACCGTGTAGTGGCCAGCCTTGGTGACTTCGCCTTCTACTTCTTCAATGTGCAGTTCAAGCTGCGGGATCAGTTTGTTGATCTCTATATAGAGCTTGGAGCTGTCTTCGGCCTGACCGGAAATGATCAGCGGGGTACGGGCTTCGTCGATCAGGATCGAGTCGACTTCGTCGATTACGGCGAAATTGAGCTCACGCTGGAATTTTTCTTCCATGCTGAACGCCATGTTGTCGCGCAGGTAGTCGAAACCGTATTCGTTGTTGGTACCGTAGGTGATGTCGGCAGCATAGGCCGTACGCTTCTCTTCCGGCGGCTGGAATGGCGTGACCACGCCGACCGTCATGCCGAGGAATTCGTAGAGCGGACGCATCCAGTTGGCGTCACGACGAGCCAGGTAGTCGTTGACTGTTACAACGTGTACACCCTTGCCGGACAGCGCGTTCAGGTAAACCGCCAGTGTCGCCACCAGGGTCTTGCCTTCACCGGTACGCATTTCGGCGATCATGCCTTCATGCAAGGTCATGCCGCCGATCAATTGCACGTCGAAGTGGCGCATGCCCATGACACGCTTACCGGCTTCACGGGCAACCGCAAAGGCTTCAGGGAGGAGCTTGTCGAGGATCTCACCTTTGGCTATGCGGGCCTTGAACTCGTCGGTCTTGGCGCGCAGTTGCTCATCCGAAAGAGCCACCATTTGCTCTTCGAAGGCATTGACGATCTGTACCGTCTTGAGCATGCGTTTGACTTCGCGCTCGTTCTTGCTTCCAAAAAGTTTCTTTAACAAAGGCGCAAACATATCGGCAGGTTCTTCCACACATAGGGATGGAGGGCGGCCCCGTGAGTCGCCCGTGCAGCCCTCATGGCCGCATGCGAACGAGCATTCTACCCGGAAACGATGGAGAGGAAAGTGGCGTTATTCCACGATGCTGGCACAGCGCTGTGACGGGGCCTTCTTAAAATAAGGGCTTTTTGCTGAACTTCAACCCATTCAGACCAGAAGTTACTCATTGATTTAATGGGTCAACCGCCTGAAAAGCAATGGGCAGGCAAGCGCATCCAGTGCTTTCTGCTACCATGGCGGCTCTGTTACTTCAGGTGTCTGATCATGGCATTTCGCCCTCTTACGGCCAAAGCACCCGCCGTGTTGCTTCGCGAAGCCAAGCCTTTAAAAGCCATCTTCAGCCACGCTCAACGTCTGGCCCATTTACAGCGTTTGCTTGAGAGCCAATTGCAGCCTGCCGCCCGGGAACATTGCCACGTGGCGTCCTGGCGTGAAGGCAGCTTGCTGCTGATCGTCACCGACGGTCACTGGGCGACCCGGCTGCGCTATCAGCAAAAACGTCTGCAGCGCCAATTGCAGATGTTTGACGAATTTTCCAGCCTGACGCGGATTCTGTTCAAGGTTCAGCCTCCCACGGTGCAACAAGGCGCAGTCGGCCACACCATGGACCTGTCGACCATCGCCGCGCAGACCATTCAGGCCACCGCCGACGGCATCACCGACCCCAACCTGCGCGCCGCGCTGGAGCGCCTGGCCAGTCACGCCAAGCCGCGCAGCTGACTTATTTCCTGCGGCGCCCAGTAGACCGCTATCGCGAGCAAGCCCGCTCCCACACTAGATGTTTGTCAGGCAGCAATTGCGTGCACACCGAAAATCCAATGTGGGAGCGAGCTTGCTCGCGATGAGAACGCCGCGGTGTGTCAAGCACACCGCGATCATCAGCGGCGCTTGCTGCCGCCCAACAATGAACCCATCAGGCCGCGGACCAATTGCCGCCCCAGCTGATTGGCTGCCTGGCGCATGGCTGACTTCAACGCCTGCCCGGCCGCGGCGCCGAGAAATTCACCGGCCTTGTCAGTAAAGCTCGGTTCCTCGGCCACCGGTTTGCCCGGTGCGGCTTCAGGCTCCGGTGCCAGGCCTTTGCGGCTCATCAGCACTTCATAAGCCGATTCACGATCGATCGGTTTGTCATAACGTCCGACCAACGGGGAGCTGGCGATCAGGGTCGCGCGCTCGGCAGGGGTCAATGGCCCGATTCGCGATTGTGGCGGTGCCACCAGCACCCGCTGGACCATGGCCGGTGTGCCCTTGTCCTGCAAGGTGCCGACCAGTGCCTCGCCAATGCCCAGCTCCGTCAGCACCGCCAACGCATCGAATGCCGGGTTCGGCCGAAAGCCTTCGGCCACCGCTCGCAGGGATTTCTGTTCTTTGGCAGTGAATGCCCGCAGCCCGTGCTGAATGCGCAAGCCCAGCTGAGCCAGTACGTCATCCGGCAAGTCGCCCGGGGATTGGGTGACGAAATACACGCCGACCCCTTTGGAACGAATCAAGCGTACGACCTGCTCCAAACGCTCCTGCAACGCCTTGGGCGTGTCGGCAAACAACAAATGCGCTTCATCGAAGAACAGCGCCAGCAGCGGCTTTTCCGCATCGCCGCGCTCCGGCAGTTGCTCGAACAACTCAGCCAGCAACCACAGCAGGAAGGTCGCGTAAACCTTGGGCGCCTCATGCACCAGGCGACTGGCGTCGAGCAGATGAATCCGCCCGCGACCGTCACTGGCAGGCTGCAGAATGTCTTCCAGTTGCAATGCCGGTTCGCCGAACAAGGCTTCGGCGCCCTGCTGTTCCAGCGTCGCGAGGCGTCGCATCAATGCCTGGCTGGAACCAGTGGTCATCAGCGCCGCGTCGTCGCCGAGCAACTCGGGAGTGTCCCTGAGGTGATTGAGCAGCGCCTTGAGGTCTTTCAAATCCAGCAGCAACAGACCTTCGCGGTCGGCCACTTTGAATGCGGCGTAAAGGGCCGACTGCTGGCTGTCGGTCAGTTCCAGCAAACTGCCGAGCAACAGCGGCCCCATTTCGCTCAGCGTGGTGCGTAGCGGATGGCCGGACTGTCCCTGGATGTCCCATAGGGTGACCGGATAGGCCTTGGGTTGATGATCGAGCCAGGACATCCCGGCGATCCGTTCGGCCACTTTGCCTTGAGGGTTGCCGGCAGCCCCAAGACCGCACAAATCGCCTTTGATATCGGCAGCGAACACAGCCACGCCAGCATCGCTGAAGGCTTCGGCCAGGCGTTGCAGGGTTACGGTTTTCCCTGTCCCGGTAGCACCTGCCACCAGACCGTGACGGTTTGCCAGGCGCATGGCCTGAGCAATCGGCTGGCCCTCGAGGTCAGCGCCGATAACGAGTTGCGATGAGTCAGGCATTTTGTCACCCATGGTTAATCTTTAGGTCTGCATGGTCGATATAGCAAAGCGAGAGACCAGAAAAGACTGAAAATGAAGTCCGATAATTCCCTAAGGAGAGATGGAAATATCAGCTTTTTTTCACCTTTGCCCATTTTGCGCGCTTTTATAACAGCACGCCCTGGACATTAAGACCTTAGCGGACACCACGAGCCATGAACAAAAATCTGCGCTTCAGCCATAAAATCCTGCTTGCCGCTGCCCTGATTGTTATTGCCGCCTTCGCCTCCTTCACGTTGTACAACGATTATCTGCAGCGCAATGCGATTCGCCAGGACCTGGACAATGACCTGCATGAAATGGGCGATGTGACTGCCGGCAATATTCAAACCTGGCTGGCCGGGCGCATTCTGCTGATCGAAAACCTTGCCCAGAACATCGCCATCAATCCAGACCCAAGCAGCGTCGCCAGCCTGCTCGAGCAAAAGGCCCTGACCTCAACATTCATGGCTTCTTATCTGGGCGATGCTCGTGGCAGCTTCACCATCCGCCCGGACGCGAAAATGCCCGACGGTTTCGACCCGCGAGTTCGCCCCTGGTACAAAGGCGCGGAAAACAGCGGCAGCTCGACGCTGACTGAACCCTATATAGATGCAGCCACCGGCCAATTGATTATCTCCATCGCCACCGCCTCGAAAAAAGCCGGGCAAAGCGTCGGTGTGGTGGGCGGTGACCTGAGCCTGCAAACCCTGATCCAGACCCTCAGCGCTCTGGACTTCGATGGTATGGGCTATGCCTTTCTGGTCAGCGGCGACGGCAAGATCCTGGTGCACCCGGACAAAGCCCTGGTGATGAAAACCCTCAGCGACGTGTACCCGCGCAACACGCCACGGATCAACAGCGACTTCAGTGAAGTCGAAGTCAACGGCAAGACCCGCATCGTCACCTTCACACCGATCAAGGGCCTGCCTTCGGTCAACTGGTACATCGGCCTGTCCGTGGACAAGGACAAGGCGTTCTCGATGCTCAGCGAGTTCCGCGCCTCGGCGATCGTCGCCACCGTGATTGCCGTGGCGATCATCATCGCCCTGTTGGGAATGCTGATCCGGATCCTGCTGCAACCTCTGCATGTCATGACCCGGGCGATGCAGGACATTGCCGACGGCGAGGGTGACCTGACCCGGCGCCTGACGATCCAGAACCAGGACGAGTTCGGCATCCTCGGCACCGCCTTCAACCGCTTCGTCGAGCGGATTCACACCTCGATCCGCGAAGTGTCCTCGGCCACCCAGCAGGTCAACGAAGTGGCCTTGCGGGTGGTCAGCGCTTCCAACTCATCGATGTTCAATTCCGATCAGCAGGCCTCGCGTACCAGCAGCGTCGCCGCGGCGATCAATCAACTGGGGGCCGCTGCCCAGGAAATCGCCCAGAACGCCGCCCTCGCCTCGCAGCACTCCAGCGACGCGCGAAATCTCGCCGAAGACGGCCAGCAAGTGGTCGACAGAAGCATCAAGGCGATGAACCAGCTGTCCACCCTGCTGAGTGCTTCGAGCACCAACATCGAATCGCTGAACAGTAAGACGGTGAATATCGGGCAGATCCTCGACGTCATCACCAGCATCTCGCAACAGACCAACCTGCTGGCGCTCAACGCCGCTATCGAAGCGGCGCGGGCCGGTGAAGCCGGTCGCGGTTTTGCGGTGGTCGCCGATGAAGTGCGCAACCTCGCCCATCGCACCCAGGAGTCGGCGCAACAGGTGCAGACCATGATCGAAGAGCTGCAGGTGGGGGCTCGCGAGTCGGTCGGCACCATGAGCGAAAGCCAGCGCCATAGCCAGGACAGCGTGGAAATCGCCAACCTCGCCGGCGAACGCCTGAACAGTGTGACCCAGCGCATCGGCGAGATCGACGGCATGAACCAGTCGGTGGCCACCGCCACCGAGGAACAGACCGCCGTGGTCGAGTCAATCAACGTCGACATCACCGAGATCAACACCCTCAACCAGGAAGGCGTGGAAAACCTGCAGTCGACCTTGCGCGCCTGCGCGGACCTTGAGCAGCAGGCGGCGCGCTTGAAGCAACTGGTGGGCAGTTTCCGTATCTAGCGCTCTCTCGGTCCGCTTCGCGAGCAATCCCGCTCCCACAGGTTTAGCGTCGAGCACAAACCTGTGGCGAGGGGGCTTGCCCCCGTTCGGCTGCGCAGCAGCCGCAAAACCTGTGAATGCGGTATGCCTGACAAACTGTGGTTGCAGGTTTTAGGGCCGCTGCGCGCCCCAGCGGGGGCAAGCCCCCTCGCCACAATTGCCCGGCAGACCATGGATTTTCGTTAGCTGACTGCCCCTCCTCCCTCTTCCTGACACCTCCCCCGCAAATCCTCAACCGAACATCTATCCTTCATAAAGGTCAACCCTATGGAGTACAACGGATAGGAGGGATGCTCATCGTGCATATCGCTGACATAACCATGTTCTACGCCCCTGCCAGCGGTGGCGTGCGCACTTATCTGGATGCCAAACACCGTCGCCTGGGACGTCAGCCAGGTATCCGTCACAGCTTGCTGATCCCCGGGGCGAATCTGAGCGAGCAGGACGGCATCTACACAGTCCCCGCGCCCGCCGTGCCATTCGGCAAAGGCTACCGCTTCCCCTGGCGCCTGGCCCCCTGGCGCAATGTCCTGCACGCCTTGCAACCCGACTTGATCGAAGTCGGTGACCCTTATCTCACCGCCTGGGCCGCCCTCGACGCTCGCCGTCAACTGGATGTGCCGGTGATCGGCTTTTACCACTCCGACCTGCCCCTGCTGGCGAGCAACCGCATGGGCAACTGGTGCACGCCGAACGTCGAAGCCTATATCCGCAAGCTTTATGGCAATTTCGATCGGGTATTGGCACCCAGCCAGGTCATGGCGGACAAACTCATCGGACTGGGGGTGAAAAACGTTTATGTGCAGCCCTTGGGCGTGGACCTGCAAACCTTCAACCCGAGCGCCCGCGACCCGGGTTTGCGCGCTGAGCTGGGTATTACCGAAGACACCCGCCTGCTGATCTTCGCCGGCCGTGGTTCCAAGGAAAAGAACCTGCAGGTACTGCTTAATTGCATGAAACTCCTCGGCCAGCGCTATCACCTGCTGCTGGTCGGCTCATCGATGCCGGCCGTGGTGCCGGATAACGTCACGGTGATCGCCGAATTCTACCCCGCTCCACAGATCGCGAGGTTGATGGCCAGTTCCGATGCGCTGATTCACGCTGGCGATCAGGAAACCTTCGGCCTGGTGATCCTCGAAGCCATGGCCAGCGGCATTCCAGTGGTTGCCGTGGCCGCCGGGGCGTTCAAGGAAATCGTCACCCGGGACTGCGGCCTGCTATGTGCTCCGGACAGCCCGCAGGCCATGGCCGATGCCGTGCGCGACCTGTTCGCTCAGGACAGCGCCAGCCTGGGTCAGCGGGCCCGACAGCATGTCGAACAGCATTACGCCTGGGATGCAGTGGTCAACAGCCTGTTGGGACACTATCACGCCGTGCTCGGCAGCCAGCCGCCACTGCTGGCTCATGGTTGAGCCTGTGAGCACGCCCAGCCTGATCCTGGTGTTGCATGATGTCACGCCGCAAACCTGGGCGGATTATCAGCCGTTCGTCGAAGCGGTCGATGCACTGGGCAACGTGCCGATGACCTGGCTGGTGGTACCTGACTTCCACAAGCACAACGCGCTGGACGCCCATCCAGGTTTTCGTCGCCTGCTGAGCAGCCGCCTGGCACGGGGCGATGAACTGGCCCTGCACGGTTATTTTCATTGCGATGACAGCCCGCCCCCGCAGAGTCTCCGGGATTGGTTCATGCGGCGGATCTACACCCATGAAGGCGAGTTCTACGGCCTGTCGCAAAATGCCGCCCTGGCCCGTCTGCACGCCGGGATCGAACTGTTCCAGCGCTACCACTGGCCGCTGCGGGGGTTTGTCGCCCCGGCCTGGCTGATGAGCCAGGGTACGCGCCAGGCGCTGCGTCAGTTGCCGTTCGCCTATACCAGTGATCCACAGCATCTCTACCGCCTGCCGGACTTTACAGTGGTCGACGCCCCGGGGCTGGTCTGGAGTTCGCGCAGCGCCTGGCGCCGAGGCCTGTCGAGGGTACTCAGCGAGCAACGCGAACAGCGTTGGCGGCAAGCACCGGTGATTCGCCTCGGCGTGCATCCGGTGGACCTGCGCCATGGGGTTTCTCGCAATTACTGGCTGCAGACGCTCAAGCGTTTGCTGGCCGAAGGTCGTGAGCCGATGACCAAGGCCAACTGGCTGGTGGCTCAGGCCAGACTCAGCCGGTGCAACCCATGAGCCGGGCCATCTGGATGGTCGTCGCCTTATTGACGGCGGTGCTCATACCGCTGCTGCTGGGCGGCAGCGATATGTGGCTGCGCATGCAGCGCTTCCCGCTCGTGCTGCTGCTGACGATGTTGGGCATGATTGTGCTGTGCTGGGTGCTCAACTCATTTCGCCTGCGCCTGTTGCTGGGGGAGCAACGCGGCCGGATCGGGCGCCTGAAAAGCCTCGGGGTGGTGATGTCCGCCGAGTTCGCTTACTGCGCGACACCCGGTGGCAGTGGCGGCCCCCTGACCCTGATGGCCCTGCTCGCGCGCAATGGCGTGCGTCCGGCCCATGGCAGCGCGGTGTTTGCCATGGATCAATTGAGTGATCTGCTGTTCTTTCTCTGTGCGGTGATCGGGATTCTGTTTTACGCAGTGTTCCAGAACCTCAGTCAGCGCATGGAATGGATGCTCGTCCTGAGTGCCCTCTCACTGTTTGCCGGCCTGTGCAGCTGCCTGATTCTGGCGCGTTACCACCGTTCATTGATCCTTTTTTGCGGCCGCGTGCTCAACCGCCTGAACGTCAAAGCGCCGACCCGCCGACGCTGGGCGCGCAAGCTGCTGCAGTTTCTGGCGGCCTTCAGTGTCACGCTCAAGCTGCCGTGGCAAACCCTGGCCCAGGTATTCGCCCTGACTTGCCTGCATTGGCTTTTACGCTACAGCGTGCTGTACCTGGTTCTACAAGGGTTAGGCGCAGACCTGCAATGGGCCTGGAGCTTTCTGATCCAGATGCTCGCCCTGAGCGCCGGGCAACTGAGCCTGATGCCCGGCGGCGCAGGCGCGGCGGAACTCACCTCGGCAGCGCTGCTGGCCCCCATGGTGGGTAAGTCGACTGCGGCGGCAGCGATTCTGATCTGGCGGGCCGTGACCTACTACTTCTACCTGCTGGCAGGTGGGCCGGTGTTTCTGCTGATGGTCGGACGACCTTTGCTGCACAAGTTGATGAAACTCAAACAGGCTTAGGGAGCGACCTTCGTAGCAGCTGCCGAGCCTGCGAGGCTGCGTTCGGACGCAGCGGTCGTAAAATCAGCCTGCGCGTTCTTTCAGGCAATCCCCGTACGCAGGATTGGCGAGGACTTCCTCCTCGATCGCAGCCTCGCGGGCTCGGCAGCTCCTACACGTCCGCAATGGCGCTGGTGTACGCGAATTCCGTGTAGGAGCTGCCGCAGGCTGCGATCTTTTGATCTTGATCTTCGACGGTACTCAAATCGCTAAAAGATCCCAGCCTATCGGCAGATCGTCAGAACACCACGGTCTTGTTGCCATGCACCAGCACCCGGTCTTCCAGGTGGTAGCGCAGGCCACGAGCCAGCACCATCTTCTCGACGTCACGACCGAAACGCACCATGTCTTGAATACTGTCGCTATGGCTGACGCGCACCACGTCCTGCTCGATGATCGGGCCGGCATCCAGCTCTTCAGTCACATAGTGGCAGGTTGCGCCAATCAGCTTCACGCCGCGCATCGACGCCTGGTGATACGGCTTGGCACCGACGAACGATGGCAGGAAGCTGTGATGAATATTGATCACCTTATGTGCAAATTCCCGGCACAACTCGGGCGGCAGGATCTGCATATAACGGGCAAGTACCACGACTTCGGCGTCATGCTGCTTGACCAGGCGCGAGACTTCGGCAAAAGCCGGCTCTTTATCCTGCGGATTCACCGGCACGTGGAAATACGGGATACCGTGCCACTCGACCATGCTGCGCAGGTCGTCATGGTTGGAGATCACGCAGGAAATTTCGCAATCCAGCTCGTCGCTCTGCCAACGGTGCAGCAAGTCGGCCAGACAATGGGACTCACGGCTGGCCATCAGCACCACGCGTTTCTTTTGCGCGGTATCAGTGATGCGCCAGTCCATGGAAAACTCTACGGCAATCGGCGCAAACGCCTCGCGAAAAGCCTCAAGCCCAAAGGGTAGCGAATCGGCACGAATCTCGTGACGCATGAAGAACCAACCACTGAGATTGTCCGAGTGATGGCTCGCCTCGGTGATCCAGCCTTTATGGGATGCCAGAAAGTTACTGACTTTAGCAACGATACCGACGCGGTCCGGGCAAGCAATCACCAGCCGAAAAGTGCGCATGTGGGGGAAACTCCAGAACTTCGCAAAGGTGGCCATTCTAGCCATTGTGCAGCAAAACTGCAGTATTCCTGACGCGTTGATTCCCGGCTGCTCAGACCTCGATTACCGATGCTCGCCTTCTCAGGTTATGCAAAAAAGCCCGCGAGGGCCTTTCCCACAATTTGCGCAAGGCTTCTAATGTGAATATCTGTTATAAATCCGTGACTTTATTTAACTGACCCGCGAAATTCTTGCGAACCCCGCTACTTAAATTAAATAAAAGTTCGCTTTAATGTTTACTTGCTGAAACTGTCTGACTATTATTGCGACACTGTAACCGTGTCATCCAGTGCCCAACATAAGGTAGTCCCCATGTCCTTGATCAACGAATATCGCGCCACCGAAGAAGCTATCAAAGAGCTGCAAGCCCGTTTGAAGAATCTGTCCCAAGACGACAAACTGCAAACCGAGCTGGAATTCGAAGGCAAACTGCGCACCCTGATGGGCGAATACTCCAAATCCCTGCGTGACATCATTGCACTGCTGGATCCAGACGCCAAAACCAGCAAAACCCCACGTGGCGCCGTGAAAACTACCGGCACCAAACGTGCTCGCAAGGTTAAACAATACAAAAACCCGCACAATGGCGAAGTCATTGAAACCAAAGGTGGCAACCACAAGACTCTGAAAGAGTGGAAAGCCAAGTGGGGCGGTGACGTGGTTGAAGGCTGGGCTACCCTGTTGGGCTAAGCAACAGCTGTCGTTGCGACGATCGAAAAACGCCAGCTCGCTGGCGTTTTTTTATACCTGATATTCAGTCACTGATTCATAGGCTCAATCGTTTGCGTAACGCCTGTGCATAATCGTTCCACTCATCGAGTACCTGCCGCTGCCCCGCTGTCGCCGTGGCCAGGCCTTGCACCGTGGCTTGATTAAAAGTATCCAGGGTATTGGGCGCGCCGCATTCAGGATCAGTCAACCGTTGCTGACAGAACAAACGCCAACGCTCTTGCTCCTGATCATTCAAGGTGCCTGGGAAGTTACGAGCACGGTAGCGGAATAATAATTCCGGCAGGCGCTCATCATCGAACGGCCATTGCTCTTGCGCCAGTTGAGCAGGGTCGGCAGTCCTGACTTGCTCGCATAACCGGCGATCACGGTCACCTATAAAGCCATCGTATAACTGTTGCTCAGGGTCCAGGCTGGGGACAAAGTCCTCGCTGGAATAAATCGCCTGGATTTTATCTCGCCAAACTTCTTGTGCGTCAGTTAGGCGCAGCGCTTTAGCCTGATACTCAGCCATGTCCAATTGCAGGCGCTGCTGATCTTCGGCGCGCAATACAGACAAAGGCGCCACCACCGGGCAACGGTTGATATGAATCAGCTTGAGCGGCACGGGCAACTCACCCTGCGCCAGATCCTCGTGCCGAACATACAGCCGCTGACGCAAGGTTTCGGCGTTCTGATCCAATAACCCCTGGGGATCGAGATGCAGATCGCAAACGATCAAGGCATTGCGGTTACGTGGGTGCCAGGCCAGTGGTAGAACCACACCAATATAATGCCGGGCAGCGGAAAACCTCCCCGAAATATGCACCATCGGCTGCAACAGTGTTATCTGCTCCATGACCTTTTGCTTGCTGCGCAACTTGAACAACCAGTCGTACAACTTCGGCTGTTTGCCGCGAATCAACCGCGCCAGGGCAATCGTCGCCCGCACATCGGACAAGGCATCGTGGGCCTGGCCATGGTCGATGCCATTGGCGGCGGTCAAACGTTCGAGTTTCAGACTGACGCGGCCGTCCTCTTCGGGCCAGACAATGCCTTGCGGGCGCAACGCATACGCAGTGCGAACCACATCGATCAGATCCCAGCGACTGTTACCGCCCTGCCACTCGCGCGCATAGGGGTCGAAAAAATTCCGGTACAGGCTATAGCGAGTCACTTCGTCGTCGAAGCGCAGAGTGTTGTAGCCGGCACCACAGGTACCGGGGGCCGCCAGTTGCGCGTGAACCCGGGTCATGAACTCGGCTTCGCTCAAGCCCTGCTCGGTCAGGCGGCTCGGGGTAATCCCGGTAATCATGCTGGCCACCGGGTGCGGCAGGATATCGTCGCTCGGCTGGCAGTAGAGATTGACCGGCTCGCCTATTTCATTGAGCTCGGCATCGGTGCGGATCCCTGCCACTTGCAACGCACGGTCGCAGCGCGGGTTGATGCCGGTGGTTTCATAGTCGTACCAGAAGATGGAGGTCACGGGCTATTCCTGATCTAAAGACCGGCAAAGTCTAGGCGCTCACAGGCTGGCCCGACCAGCGCTGTCTGCGTTCAATCCTTACCGGCGGCATTGTTTGTTACATACTTATGTCGTTTATCCCTCGGTCACTGCTAGCATCGGCCGAGTATTGACCCTCAACCAGGCCATCAACCAAGTTGCCCATGCGCCAGACTTCAGCACTGCCACGCAACGCCTCGCTGCACCCGCCACTGGACACCCGGTATCAGGTCGAGACGCCAGAAGGCATCGACCTGCCACTGCGTCCAGCCGGGCTGATGCCCCGAGCGCTGGCCTTCGCCATCGACCTGGGGATTCGTGGGCTTATCCTTGGTCTGCTGTTTATTGCCGTGGGGTTTCTGGGAGAGCTGGGCATCGGCCTGGGTTCGATCCTGCTGTTCCTGCTCAGCTGGTGGTACATGGTGCTATTCGAAGTGCTCAACCAGGGCCGCTCACCGGGCAAACAATTGATGGGGCTGCGGGTTATCCATGAGGACGGTACACCCATCGGCTGGAGCGCCTCCCTGACCCGTAACCTGTTGCGTTTTGTCGACATGTTGCCCTTTGGTTATTTCCTCGGCGCCCTCAGCTGCCTGCAACATCCAGCCTTCAAGCGTCTCGGCGACCTGGCGGCCGGCACCCTGGTGATCTACCGCGAACAACCGATAACCCGTCCGCACCTCCCCCTCGCTCAACCGTTACGGCCACCCTTTATCCTCCACCTGAATGAACAGCGCGCGGTATTGAGTTTTGCCGAACGTCAGGGCGATCTCTCCGATGAGCGAGTCAACGAGCTGGCAGCCATCCTCGCCCAGCCGCTGCAGGTCTCTGCGCCACATGCCGTCGCCGAACTCAACGGCATCGCCCGCGGCTTGCTGGGGCCGACATGAAGCAAAGCCTGTTCGAAAGCCGCCATCAAGCCCAGTGGGATCAATTTTCCCGACGCCTGGAACAGCTGGAAAGTGGCAAGGCGCAAGCCGCTGACTGCTGCGATTTCCCCAAGGACTACCGGCGCCTTTGCCAGCACCTGGCCCTGGCTCAGGAGCGTGGTTACAGCAGTTTCCTCATCGACCCGTTGCAACAGCTTGCGTTACGCGGCCATCAACAACTTTACCGGCACCGCGGCCAGTTGGGCGCCGATACCCTGAGTTTCATCCTTGCCGGCTTCCCACGACTGGTTCGCGAGCAATGGCCTTTCGTACTGGTGGCCGGCCTGTTGTTTTTCGGTAGCCTGTTCGGCATTGGCATTCTGGTTTTGCTGTTCCCGGAGCTGATCTACAGCCTGGTCTCCAGCGAGCAGCTTGCCGAACTGCAAAGCATGTATGACCCCGCCGCCAACCACCTGGGGCGCACCGCCGAACGGGCGTCCAGTGAAGACTGGGTGATGTTCGGTTACTACATCATGCATAACATCGGCATCGCCTTTCAGACCTTCGCCAGCGGTTTGCTGTTTGGCGTGGGCAGTGTGTTTTTCCTGTTCTTCAATGGCCTGCTGATTGGCGCCATCGCCGGTCACCTGACGCACCTCGGCTACGGGGAAAGCTTCTGGTCATTCGTCATCGGTCATGGCGCCTTCGAGCTCAGCGCCATTGCCCTGGCCGGGGCCGCCGGCCTGCAACTGGGCTGGGCATTGATCGCGCCGGGCCGTCTGCCACGGGGAGAAGCCTTGCGGCTGGCAGCGCGCAAAAGCGTGCAGTTGATCTGCGGAGTGATGCTGTTTCTGGTGATTGCTGCCTTTATAGAAGCCTATTGGTCGTCCATGGCCGAGCCCACACCTCTGATCAAATATCTGGTGGGTGCAGTCCTCTGGCTGATGGTGGCGGCTTACCTGTTGTTTGCCGGACGTACGCCCCATGCGCCTGAGTGATGCCAGCGTGGTCATCCGCCCGCGCACCAGCTGGGAAGCCATGGACCTGGGCGTACTGCTGAGCCAGCAACACCGACGCCTGCTGATGACCAGCTGGGCGATCATCAGTCTGCCAGTCTTCGCCCTGCTCAGCCTGCTGCTCTGGGATTCACCCAACCTCGCCTTGCTGCTGTTCTGGTGGCTGAAACCGGCGTTCGATCGTTTGCCGTTGTATATCTTGTCCAAAGCCCTGTTCGGTGAAACCCCAACGTTGAAGCAGGCGCTGGGCCAGTGGCCGCGCCTGCTCAAACCGCAACTGCTGGCCAGCCTGACCTGGCGTCGCCTGAGCCTGAGCCGCAGTTTCATCATGCCGGTGGTGCAGCTGGAGGGGCTGAGCGGTCAGGCGCGGCAGCAACGCTTGCTGGTCCTGCAACAACGCAACAGCGGCGCGGCACGCTGGCTGACGATCATCGGCGTGCATCTGGAGGTGGCCTGGTGGATCGGGTTGATGGTCCTGTTTTATCTGCTCCTGCCACCACAGATCGAGTTGAACTGGAGCTGGCAGACCCTGATCGTCGCGGCCGAGCAGGACTGGCTGTGGCTGGAACACCTGATCAATGCCTTCTACGTGTTAGTGCTGATTGTCTGGGAACCCATCTACGTCGCCTGCGGCTTCAGCCTGTACCTCAACCGGCGCACGGTGCTCGAAGCCTGGGACATCGAACTGATCTTCCGGCGCCTGCGCCAACGCTTGAGTAGTGTTGCCGTGACCCTGGTGCTGGCCGGGCTGATACTGGTATCCATGCCGCAGCCGGTCTGGGCCGCGGAATTGCCCAAAGCACCGGACAGCCCGCGCTTGCTCGAGCAACCGCTGACCAGCCAGGCCTCCAGGGACAGCATCAACGCCATTCTCGACAAACCGCCGTTCAAGAATCCGCAAACCGTGACCCGTTATCGCTTCGGCGAAGACCCGTCAGAACAGAGCAAGGACCCACAAACGCCGCAATGGTTGAAAGCGCTGTTCGGGATGTTCGATAGCCGCAGCTTCGGCTCTCTGGCCAAGGTCATAGAGATGCTGCTGTGGGCTTGCATAACCGCTGGCATCACCTTGCTGCTCTGGCACTACCGCGAGTGGTTGCGGACCTTTGTCAGCCGTCGCCCGGTGCTGCGCGACCAGATCCCGCGGTCAGCCCCTGCGCAACTGTTCGGTCTGGACATCAGCCTCGACACCCTGCCCGACGATGTCGCCGCCAGCGCCGAACGCCTCTGGCAGACGCAGCCCCGTGAAGCCCTTGGTCTGCTTTATCGGGCGTTGCTCAGCCGTCTGCTGCATGATTTTGACGTCCCGTTGAAAGCCGCCGACACCGAAGGCCAGGTGCTGGAGCGCGTCCGGCAGCTGCAACAACCGGCCCTGCAAGCCTTCAGCCAAAACCTCACCCGGCACTGGCAGAATCTGGCCTATGGTCATCGATTGCCCCCAACGCATCTGCAACAGGAACTCTGCGATACCTGGCGCGAGCTGTTCGACGCGGGATCGCCACGATGAACCGTCGCCGGCTGTTGCTCGTCAGTTTGCTCATCAGCGGTTTGCTGATAGCACTCGGCGCCTGGCTCTACCTGAACGCCGAGACCTATCAAGAGGTGATCGATCACGGTCCCTCCCCCGAAGCCCAGGCCAATCCGTACCTGGCTGCCGAGCACTTTCTGCGCAAGCAAGGGTTGCAGGTCGCCCACGCCAACAGCCTGGATATCCTGCCGACCCTGGAGCCGCACCAACAAAGCCTGCTGTTGCTGGGCGAAAGGTCGAACATGAGCCCACGCCAGGCCGATCAGCTGCTGAACTGGGCCAGGGCTGGCGGGCGTTTGCTGTTTGTCGCCGAAGCGTTGTGGGATGAGAACACCGGCAGCAGTGGCGATCTGCTGCTCGACCGCGTGCAACTGCGCCAGCTCCTGAGCAAAGCGCTTAAACAGCCGGCGTCGAAAGCCGGCAAAGACTCCTACCCCGAACTGACCAGGCTCTACCTGGAAGACGAAGACGCGCCGGCCTACGCCAGTTTCGACACCGAGTTTCATCTCGAAGACCCGAAAAACCTTGCCCAGTCCTGGGCCAACAGCGCCCTGGCCACCCACATGATGCAGCTGAACCATGGCCTCGGCTCGATCACCGTGGTCACCGATGCCGAGCTCTGGAAAACCCCGAACATCGGGCGCTACGACAATGCCTGGCTGCTGTGGTACCTGCATTCGGACACCGGTGTGACCCTGCTCTTCAACATTGACCACGACGACTTGCTGACCTTGCTGCTGCGTTATTTCCCGCAAGCCCTGGTCGCGGGCGCGGCCTTGATCGGCCTGGCAATCTGGCATGTCGCCATGCGTCGCGGCCCGGTGCAAGCGCCAGCGCCCAAGGCCCGCCGGCAACTCCAGGAACACCTGCGCGCCAGCGCCGATTTCCTGCTGCGGCGCAGTGGCCAACGCAGCCTGTTACTGGCGTTGCAACAAGATATCCTGCGCCGCGCCCGACGCCGCCATCCCGGTTTTGAACAACTCGGCGTTGCCGAACAATGGCAGGTGCTCGCGCGCCTGACCCGCCAACCCACCCGTGCCATCAGCCAGGCCCTCAGCCCACGGCCAAAACAGCGGCTTTCCAGCGCTGACTTCAGTCGTCAGGTGGCCCAGTTGCAAACCCTCAGGAATGCCTTATGAGCGAACAACCGACGGATGCGGGCCAGATCGAGCCCGCCAGCACCCAGGTGCATATCGCCCAGCAACGTCAGCGGGCCAGCCAACTGGCCCAGGCGGTGCGCCATGAGCTGCGCAAGGCGGTGATCGGCCAGGATGCAGTGATCGATGACGTGCTCACCGCCTTGATCGCTGGCGGCCATGTGCTGCTCGAAGGCGTGCCGGGGCTGGGCAAGACCTTGTTGGTCCGCGCCCTGGCACGCTGCTTTGGCGGTGAATTCGCGCGTATCCAGTTCACTCCGGACCTGATGCCCAGCGATGTCACCGGCCATGCGGTCTACGACATGCAAACCGAGCAGTTCAAACTGCGTAAAGGTCCGCTGTTCACCAACCTGCTGCTGGCCGACGAGATCAACCGCGCCCCGGCAAAAACCCAGGCAGCGCTGCTTGAAGCGATGCAGGAACGCCAGGTCACCCTCGAAGGCCGCGCCCTGCCGATCGGCCAGCCATTCATGGTGCTCGCCACGCAAAACCCAATCGAGCAGGAGGGCACCTACCCGCTACCGGAAGCCGAACTCGACCGTTTCATGCTCAAAGTGCGCATGGACTACCCCGACGCCGAGCAGGAATTGGACATGGTCCGTCAGGTCAGTCGTTCGACCAGGGCCGATATGCTCGACGTGCAACCACTGCGCACCGTATTGCAAGCCAAGGACGTGCTGGCCTTGCAACGCATTGCCAGCGACCTGCCGCTGGACGAACAGGTGCTCGACTACGCCGTGCGGATCGCCCGCACCACTCGCAGCTGGCCCGGCCTGACCCTCGGCGCCGGCCCCCGCGCCTCGATTGCACTGGTACGCGGCGCACGGGCCCGGGCATTGTTGCGCGGTGGTGAGTTCGTGATTCCGGATGACATTAAAGGGTGTGCACTGGCGGTGCTGCGCCATCGTGTGCGGATCGCGCCGGAGCTGGATATCGAAGGGTTGGAGGTCGATCAAGTGCTTAAACAGTTGCTCGATCAAGTGCCGGCACCGCGACTATGAACCTCGTTACATCGGTGAGCACCGCCTTTGTGGCGAGGGGGCTTGTCGGAACGCCGCATCGCCCCGCTGGAGCGCGAAGCGGTCCCAAAACCGGCAACCGTGTCTTTTCAGGCAGAACGCGTAAGCCGGTTTTACGACTGCTGCGCAGCCGAACGGGGGCAAGCCCCCTCGCCACAATAATCATCGTGCTTCGGGAGTCCGCAGTTCACATGGGACCACTCGGCCAATGAAACCCTCGCGCCTGCTGCTGATCTGGCTTTCGGTGCTGTTGAGCATCGGCATTGTGCTGGGCTCGCTTCAGGCGCTCGGAGTCGCTGTGGCGCCAAGCCTGCACTCCATCAATTGGGCACTGCTGCTGGCCCTCCTGCTCCTGGCGATACTCGATGCCCTCAGGCTCAAACGCCTGCCCTCGCCGCGCCTGCACCGGCAGATGCCCGGCAGCCTGGCGCTGGGTCGCTGGGGTGAAGTACAGCTCGATATCCAGCATGACTACCGGCAGCCGTTGAAGATGCAACTGTTCGACCACGTACCGGACGGTCTGAGCTTCGAGAACCTGCCGCAATCGGTGGAGCTGCAACCGGCCCGGCAGAGCCGGATCGGCTACCGCCTGCGTCCGCTCAAGCGCGGACACTTCAGCTTCGAACGCTGCGAAATCAACCTGCCCAGCCCATTGGGCTTGTGGTCCGACCGACGTTATCTGGTGGTGACCGATAGCACCCGCGTCTACCCGGACTTCGCCCGTTTGTATGGCGCGCAGTTACTGGCCGTGGACAACTGGCTCAGCCAACTTGGCGTCCGTCAGCGCCAACGTCGCGGGCTGGGCCTGGAGTTCCACCAACTGCGCGAATTTCGCGAAGGCGACAGCCTGCGCCAGATCGACTGGAAAGCCACCGCCCGCCAACGCACGCCGATTGCCCGCGAGTATCAGGACGAACGCGATCAGCAAATCATCTTCCTGCTCGACTGCGGCCGTCGCATGCGCCGCCAGGAGGGTGAACTGGCGCACTTCGACCAGGCGCTCAATGCCTGCCTGCTGCTCAGCTACGTAGCCCTGCGCCAAGGCGACGCCGTTGGCCTGAGCACCTTTGCCAGTGAGCAGCCACGTTACCTCGCCCCAGTCAAAGGCCAGGGCCAACTCAATGTCCTGCTCAATACCGTCTACGACCTCGACAGCAGCCAACGCCCCGCCGACTACCAGGCCGCCGCCAACCAACTGCTGGCCCGGCAGAAACGCCGGGCGTTGGTGGTACTGATGACCAACCTGCGGGATGAAGATGACGAGGAATTGCTGACTGCCGTCAAACGCATCGGCCGCCAGCACCGGGTACTGGTCGCCAGCCTGCGCGAGGAAATACTCGACAGCGTGCGACAAGCGCCGGTTCAAACCTTGTCCGAAGCGCTGGCTTACTGCGGTACTGTCGATTACTTGAATGCCCGCGCCGAACTCCATGAGCGATTGACCGCTCATGGGGTTCCGGTGCTGGATGCGCGGCCCAGTGAACTGGGGGCTGAACTGGTGACGCGGTATCTGAGCTGGAAGAAAGCCGGAGTGCTTTAAAGGGCGCGCCCGACTGGGTGGTGTTGCTGGAGAATGCGTCGGGTTGCAAGCATTCGGTGACGGAGTAGATAGCTTTTGTAGGAGCGAGCTTGCTCGCGATGGACTCAAGGGCAGCGCGTTTAATCAGAAAACACGCGTTATCGTTAACGTCCATCGCGAGCAAGCTCGCTCCTACAGGGGTCAGGCCCCCCCTAGCCACAAATGTCCTCCACCAGCCTTGAGAGCTATGCCGAAGCCGGCAACGGATGAAAGCTGAAGTACTGCTGCAATGCGTTAACCAGTTGTCGATATTCAGCTGGCGCCTGGAGCACGACAAAGCCCGCATCGTAGTGATGGGGTGTCGTGTCTTCATGACACCACAGGCAAGAGGCGGTCAGGTCGATCACCTGCAGGCAGGTATCGCTGGCGGGGATTTTCAGGCGCAGTTCGAAGTCGGCGCCGATCATCATCGGCAACTGGCTGATCAGCATCAACCCGTCTTCGGAAACGTTGCCCAGAAAGCCAATGGGTTTGTCGGTAAGACTGTTGAATACCCTTAAAAAATACGGCAGTTGATGCCGCTCGATCCGGCGGTCCGTGAACATGCTGGTTATCACTATAGAAGGTCATTAAGCATGACCGCACTAGTGCTTCGGAACGGGCCTGCCTGGCAGGCTCACTCTCCCCGGTTGCGGTGCGACAGTGGCTGTCCTGGCCCTGTCGCCCTACTGCTGCCGATCCCGGGTGTGCTGTCGTTTAGATAGAACTCCTCAAACGGCCTATCCAAATGTTAGCTGAATGCTCACCATCGGCCAGTGATCAGATGACTAAATGTCATCAGAACGTGGTCGGACGGACCTGCGCGGGGCTGCGGGTTGGGTAGTAGCCCAATGAATGCAGGGTTTCCAGACGCGCGCGGGCGCGGAAGGCATATTCGCTGTACGGATACTGGGTGATGATGAACTGGTAGGTCTGCGCCGCATCGATAAACAATTTCTGACGCTCCAGGCATAGCCCGCGCATCATCGACACCTCCGGTTGGATGTATCGCCGTGAACGGCTCTCGCGCTCGACCTTGGACAGCTCGAGCATCACCTGCTCGCAATTGCCCCGGTCATAGGCGTGATAGGCGTTGTTCAAATGATGGTCCATCGACCAACGGGTACAGCCGACGGCGCTGAGGGCCAGCACAGCAATAAGCACAAATCGCATGGGGTTCTCCTGTCTTGTGCACTGTATCGACCCGCCGTCGAAAATCTTCAGGAATGTTCGTTCAACCCACAAGCGAATCCCAAGAAACAAACAAATAAGTAGTGCAAACGAACAATGACTACAACTTCGGACCATAGTAGCCTCTGGTTGCGCTTGAACTCAGGAGTCTCTGCATGTCCGTACGTCGTACTAAAATCGTCGCTACCCTTGGCCCTGCCAGCAACTCGCCGGAAGTTCTCGAACAGCTGATTCTGGCTGGCCTGGACGTCGCCCGGCTGAACTTCTCCCACGGCACCCCCGACGAGCATAAAGCTCGCGCCAAGCTGGTGCGCTCCATTGCCGCCAAGCACGGGCGCTTCGTCGCGCTGCTGGGTGACCTGCAGGGCCCGAAAATCCGTATCGCCAAATTCGCCAACAAGCGAATCGAGCTGAAAGTCGGTGACACCTTCACCTTCTCCACCAGCCATCCGCTAACCGAAGGTACCCAGGAAATCGTCGGTATCGACTACCCGGACCTGGTCAAGGACTGCGGCGTCGGCGACGAACTGTTGCTGGATGACGGCCGTGTAGTGATGCGCGTCGACACCGCGACCGGTGACGCGCTGCATTGCACCGTGCTGATCGGTGGCCCACTGTCGGACCACAAAGGCATCAACCGCC
Source organism: Pseudomonas fluorescens (assembly GCF_902497895.1). Lineage (GTDB taxonomy): Bacteria > Pseudomonadota > Gammaproteobacteria > Pseudomonadales > Pseudomonadaceae > Aquipseudomonas > Aquipseudomonas fluorescens_BP. The sequence goes on along the minus strand of NZ_CABVHQ010000028.1, from coordinate 28,661 downwards.
GCGGTGGTGGCCTGACCGCTCCAGCCCTGACCGAAAAAGACAAGGCTGACATCAAGCTCGCCGCGGAAATGGAAGTCGATTACCTCGCCGTATCCTTCCCGCGCGACGCTGCCGACATGGAATACGCCCGCCAACTGCGCGACGAAGCCGGCGGCACTGCCTGGCTGGTCGCGAAGATCGAGCGCGCCGAAGCCGTGGCCGACGACGAAACCCTCGACGGTCTGATCCAGGCCAGCGATGCGGTGATGGTTGCCCGTGGCGACCTCGGTGTGGAAATCGGCGACGCCGAGCTGGTGGGCATTCAGAAAAAGATCATTCTGCACGCACGCCGCCACAATAAAGCGGTAATCGTCGCGACCCAGATGATGGAGTCGATGATCCAGAACCCGATGCCGACCCGCGCCGAAGTGTCGGACGTAGCCAACGCTGTGCTCGACTACACCGACGCAGTGATGCTCTCGGCCGAAAGTGCCGCCGGCGCCTACCCGCTCGAAGCGGTCCAGGCCATGGCACGGATTTGCATAGGCGCTGAAAAGCACCCGACCAGCAAAACCTCCGGCCACCGCATCGGCCAGGTCTTCGAAAGCTGCGACCAGAGCATCGCCTTGGCGGCCATGTACACGGCCAACCACTTCCCGGGCGTGAAAGCGATCATCTCCCTGACCGAAAGTGGCTACACGCCGCTGATCATGTCGCGGATCCGCTCCTCCATCCCGATCTACGCGTTCTCCCCGCACCGCGAAACCCAGGCCCGCGCGGCCATGTTCCGCGGCGTCTACACCGTACCGTTCGACCCGGCATCGCTGCCGCCTGAGCAAGTCAGCCAGGCTGCGATCGACGAGTTGCTGAAAATCGGTGCGGTCGAGAAAGGCGACTGGGTGATCCTGACCAAGGGCGACAGCTACCACACCATCGGCGGCACCAACGGCATGAAGATTCTGCATGTCGGCGATCCAGTAGTCTGAGTCACTCGCTAATCAAAAGGCCCCGCAGTTCACGCTGCGGGGCTTTTTGCATTAATGGGACTCATACTCAGAATAGCAGCCATTGGCCACCTATCAGTTCTGCTAGTTCCCGGTTCGTTTCACTACAGGCTGAATGACCTGGCCCCCTGATCGACAGGAGGCCGGAGCATTTCATCACTGTATGGAGACAACCCATGTCGACTAAAAACACCGTTCAATCACCACGCAAGCCAGGCGAACTGGACCGAACTTTTGGTATTGACGGCACGATGTTGCTGGAAGGCACCGAGGTAAAGGCCCTCGCCGTCTTGAAAGTTCCGGGTGTTGATCAAGGCAAAATCATCGGTGTCATCAGTACCTCATCCCCCCGTCTTCAGGCACCTTGATAGCGCTCGATAAACACGGTGAACCACACCCGGGATTTACCGAAGGCAATCCTGTGTATACCCGCGTAGAGGGGCTGGACACTGTCTGGAGAGCTGGAACGCGTCAGCCTGATGGCAAGATCATTGCCGTTGGAGCAACTGTAGATCCTCAAAGCCCTGGCCATTATGACTTGGCAATGGCTCGCTACCTGGACAATGGCACACTGGACCCGGCATTCAACGATCGAAAGGGCTGGGTGCGCACTCATTTGAGCAGCCTTACGGATGGTGCTCTGGCGGTTACACTCCAAAGCACAGGCAACATCATTGTAGGGGGCCTATCGCGCAATCACGGTGTGGTTGTTCGTTACATTGGATAAATCCATTGACTTGATGGGCTGGGTTACCCTGATTCAATCGGCCAGGCTATTGGGGATTGCTGACCTCTGAACCAATAGTCCTGCTGTCGAGACTGACCTCTTCGCGAGCCCGGCGCCAAGTCAGGTAATTTCATCATGAAGCCCGGCAGTTTACGACTACAGGCTTTTATTAAACAATTTACGACATCAAGTAACACAATAAAAAATACTGACCCTCCTATTCAAATCGCACTTCAGCAAAGCACAAGAACCATTAACAAAGCACAAACAAACATTAAAACTCCCTTTTTCAAATACGACACTTCAGATATTTTTGTAGCCGCATTCCTACAAACACAACGCAACAAACAATTTTAACCCCAGACACATCCACACACAGTCATTCACTTGTACGGAATTAACTCTCACCTATAAAGTTCGAAACTTCAAAAAACCTGAACAAACACAATTACAAAAACATCTTCAGCCTTACCCCATTTAAATCAACACCCCGAAGCATGCATCAACAGGAATTAACAAAAGACCTCAAGGAACTCTCACATGTACAACAACAAAAAAAAATGAGAATCCACCAGAAATTGAAATACTTACATTTACCGAAAGGCAAGCCAAGTGGCTCGAGGCCAGTGCAATTGAAATCGCCAAGGCTGGAGGCCCGCAATCAGCAGGCACATCATCGATCGCCGGCTGTTGCGCCGCCTGTATTGAAGCGACCTTCACCCCACAGCAAGCCCATGTGTGCTCCCTCTACGCCAGTGGGAGACTGTCCTCGCTATTGTTCCAAGGCATGCTTGCCCCAGCCGACGATGTCCCTCCCCCAACGCTTCCCTCCCTCCACGAACTGGAGGGAGACTTTCATTGTATTCACCTGGCCTCGCGCAATCAGATCCTGTTAAAACTCGTCCAGCACACTGCCTTTGCCTACGATATCGATAATGAAGGAAAGATTGTTCGGCTGGTCGGAAACTTTAAAGGAGGCGGTAAGGAAAAGCTCAGAAATGAAGGCTGCACACAACAGATAGAGCTGAGCTCACATGCAGGGCTTCGACTTGGCCCACATACCGAGGCGCCTTATCATTGCTCGATAAAATCTGTTAATGGTCGTTCTCCCGCGCCATCTGCATTTATCCTGACCGCGCGCTGGAACCCTGAAAACGAACCGACTTGTATAATACCCGCGGAGCAAGTGATCAGCAAAATCGGCGCTCTTTCAGCACTAGCGCTGACCTCCAAGTCGTTCAACTACTCGCGCAGCGATTCTTTTGTTACTGAAAAAGGTGAAGACGGGGTCGATGCGTCCATTCTCGATTTCGATGAAAATGGTTCATTTGCGTTGAGATACAACGCTTATCGTTTCTCACTCAATGAACGTGCAAGCGACATTATCAAAGATGCCTTTAGCCGTTTCCGTGAAGAAATTGACCACGCCGAAATACTGAAGATCTCTTTGCACCCCACTACCGCCCTGCTCATTAATAACTGCCGGGCTTTGCATTGCCGGGATGTCATTGAAGATAACCGACGTCTGCTTGTTCGACTGTTTGGCTACTCTCGATTCGCCGCCCCCGTCGTATTGAACAACGATCCTCTTTTAGTCCAGGGATAGCTCCCCAGTCATGCTCCAATTCCAATAATAGTAAGGAGTCATCATGGGCGGTATCGATCTATCCATCATCATGAGTCTCACGGCGGTTGCAATGGTTGCCGGTTTTTTTGATGCTATTGCAGGCGGCGGCGGTTTGATTACGTTACCGGCCCTGCTGATTGCGGGTATAGACCCTCTGGCCGCGCTGGCGACTAACAAACTTCAGGCCGCTTCGGCGACGGTTTCGGCGACAGTAGCTTTTGCCCGAAAAGGCATTATCGAATGGCGTAGCGGTTGGCCGATGGCGATTATGGCCTTGTGCGGAGGAGCCTTTGGCGCTTTATCGGTCAGCTTGGTGCCGCGTGCTGCATTAGAGACAATCGTGCCGATTCTGCTGATAGCCGTCGCAATCTATTTCGCACTGACCCCCAAACTCGACAATGACCAGAAGAAAGCAAAAATCAGCCTTCTGGTTTTTTCCATGACCATTGCACCTTTGGTGGGTTTCTATGATGGTGTCTTTGGACCGGGTGTGGGCTCGTTCTTCATGGTCGGATTCGTACTTCTGATGGGCCAGGGAATTTTACGCGCCGTCTCGAACAGCAAACTGCTGAATGCCTCAAGCAACATTGGCGCGCTGATTATTTTTTCCATCAAGGGCACCATTATTCTACCGATCGCCCTGTGCATGGCGGCAGGAGCATTCATCGGCGCACAATTAGGGGCACGATGCGCGGTACGTTTCGGTCCGCGAATCATCAAGCCGCTCCTGATCATTGTGTGTTGCGTCATGGCGGCCAAGTTACTGCTCAATCCAGGCAACTAGACTCAGGGTTGGTGGGGCTGATTGCCTGGTTGAAGCTGTATGGCCATTGCTGACGTCTTCGCGGGCAAACCCCTTGCCTCTGTAGGAGCGAGCTTGCTCGCGATGGACTCAAGGGCGGCGCGTTTATTCAGAAAGCTCGCGTTATCGTTAACGTCCATCGCGAGCAAGCTCGCTCCTACAGGCATCGTGGCAAGCCCACACAATGTCCTTGTGGGAGACAGATTCAAACCCTGTTGATAAACCCCGACAACGCCGCAATCGCTTCCGGCGAGTGCAGCCGTTGAATGAACAGTGCACCCTCCTCCTCAATCACTTTGCGCAGTTGCTCGCGGTCCGGGGCTTTCATCAGTTGTTTACTGATCTGCACCGCGCCCGGTGCCAATTGTTCAAAGCGCAAGGCCATCTCACGAGCCTTGGCCAGCGCGGCGGCACCGTTGGGCAAAGCAGCAGTGGCGATGCCCCAGGCTGCTGCCTGTTCACCATTAAAGCCTTCACCGAGCAGCAACAGTTCGGCGGCTTTGGCCTGCCCCAGCATCCGCGGGAGGATCAGGCTCGAACCGAACTCCGGGCACAGGCCGAGGTTGACGAACGGCATGCGTAACTTCGCATCCGCGCTGATGTAGACCAGATCGCAATGCAGCAGCAACGTAGTGCCAATCCCCACCGCTGCCCCGGCTACTGCGGCAATCACTGGCTTGCGGCATTCGAGCAGGCTGCGCATGAAACAGAACACCGGGCTATCGAGGCTGCTCGGTGGCTGTTCGAGGAAGTCGGCAATATCATTGCCGGCGGTGAAGCATTCGCTGCTGCCGGTGATCAGTACGGCGTTGATTTCGGGATCGCTATCGGCTTGCTCCAGGGCTTCGGCCAACTGGCTGTACATGGCACGAGTCAGGGCGTTTTTCTTGTCCGGACGATTGAGGCGCAAGGTCAGCAGCCCGCGTTCACGCTCCAGCAATATGGCGTCAGTCATGGTGAGTCTCATGAAGGGAAATCAGCGTTCAACCGCGGGGCAGAAATACGTCGGCCAGCAGTTGATTGCGTGGCAGCCCCGCCAGATACAAGCGCCGGGCAAAGGCATCGACGCTGTCGGGGGTCCCGCAGAGTAAAGCCTGGGTTCGCCGGGAAACAAGCCTCAGTTGCGCCAAGGCCGCAGGCAGTTCGGCCGCTGTCAGCAGATCGATCTGGAGGTTGGGGTTGTTCGCCGCCAGCGCTGCCAGGGGTTTGGCCAGGTAATGCTCATCCGCGTCATGGGCCAGGTGAATGATCCGGATGACACCTTGGTGATCCTGGCGCAATGCTTCGCGCAACACACCGAACAGCGGCCCCAGGCCAGTACCGGCCGCCAGCAGCCAGAGCGGTCGAGCCTGCCAGTCCGGGTCGTAATGCAAGGCACCGCCGCGCAGTTCACCGAGGCGAATCGGGTCACCGAGCTTGAACTGACGGGCCGCGTCGCTGAACTCGCCGGATTGACGACACTCGAGGTGAAACTCGAGAAAGCGGTCCTCTTCCGGCAAGCTCGCCAGCGAATACGGTCGCGCCACATTGCCTGCCCACAACACCAGATGTTGCCCGGCCTGATAACGCAATGGGCGTTCAGGTTGCAAACGCAGGCGCAGAACGCTCGGGCTCAGCCAGTCGGCGCCCACCACTTGGGCCGGAAAACCGTCGCGCAACGGATCGAAAATTTCGACCTGCAAATCCTCGATCACCTGGCACTGACAGGCCAGACGCCAGCCGCGTTGACGCTGTTCTACCGTCAGCGCATCAGGTTTGCGATCACTCGGCTCGCCGTGCAGACATTGCACCAGGCACGCGTGGCAACTGCCGGCGCGACAGCTGTATGGGACCGCGACACCAGCCTGGTTCAAGGCGTCGAGCAGGTTGCTTCCCGCTGCCACTGACCACTGTCGCTCACCGACCCGTAATTCAGGCATCGACGTTTTCCCAAGCGGCCGCGCAACGGTTGCGTCCGTCACGCTTGGCCCGATACAGCGCCTGATCCGCGCGCTGCAAGGCCTCATCCAGATCATCGCCCAGCACCAGCAAGGTCATCCCGGCCGACAGGCTCAGGCCCGGCACGCTCAACCCGACCAATTCGACATCGGTGAAGGCGATGCGTAGACGCTCGCAGCAGGAGGTCAGGCGCTCGGCATCACAATCGGGCAACAACACGACAAACTCCTCACCGCCGTAACGGGCCAGTACATCGCCATCGCGCAGACAGGCGCTGGCGACGGCGGCAAAGGCCTGCAACACCTGATCGCCCGCCGCATGCCCATGGATATCGTTAATCCGTTTGAAATGATCCAGATCGATCAGCGCCAGGCCGTGGATGACATCGGCGTCCATCGTGTGCAATTCGCGGGTGGCCAGGCGCAGAAAATGCAGGCGATTGAACAGCCCGGTGAGTTCGTCGGTGGCGACCAGGTCTTCGAGCTGGCGCATCATCCCGCGCAGAGTGTCCTGGTGGGCCTGCAAGGCGAAGCGCCGTTGGCGCATGCGCTGGCGTGACGCCTGGACGTAGCTGGCATAAAGGCAGAGCCACACCAGCACGATAAACAGCACACAGACTTGCAACGCTGCCAGTGTCGGGTCAGCCAGTTCGAAGCGGTAACCTTCCCAGAGATTGATCCCGGCGAAACTGAAAAACACCAGCGCCGCACAGCGTACAAATGCCCGCCGCGGCAAGTGAAACAGGCCGAACAACAGGATCAGTACATAGAACACCAGGAATGCGCCGCGGGCCATGTCGAGCTGGGCGATAAACCAGGTTTGCCAGACCAGTCCCAGCACTACTTGCACTTCGGTCAGGCTCGGGTCGGCGAAGCGCAGATTGCGCCCGCTGAGAAATACCCCGAGCAAAGTGACCTGGCTGAGGACCAGCAGCACCGTGGCAATCACTGCGCTGCTCATCGGCGCCCTGTAGTGACCGCCGAGAATGGCCAGCCACAGCAGCAGCAACGCCAGCCCATAGGTGCCCGTCGCCAGGGTAAAGCGCTTGAGCAACAGACTTTGTATGGCTGTATGGGTCAATCTTTGACTCACCGTGCGAAAGAAGGCTGAACGGGTTTCCTACCCTACGGGCCATGTACCACTTTAGTGGTGTGCCTGAGAAATGACTATTTAATTTTTGGACAGGCGGTTCTGACGTATTACTGGCGTCGAATGGACGGACGCCAGGATCAAAAGATCGCAGCCTGCGGCAGCTCCTACGGGGATCGGCGAACCGACGGATAAACGCGGTCGGCGTAGGTGCTGCCGCAGGCTGCGATCTTTTGATCTTTTGTCAGATACCCCGGGATCTGCTTCTGGTGGTGATATGCGACCTTCGTTTATCCACCGACGGGTGTGCCCAAGCCGTTGGCGAGTTATACTGCCGCGCCTTTTTAGCGTCGCGCCAGCATGCCCGGCGTGCCTTAAAAGGTGTTTTCAGTGACCAGATCCACCCGACTGAAGACACCTTATTAAATGTTCCCGTCTTATAGAGGAGCGCGACTCATGACCGTGATCAAGCAAGACGACCTGATTCAGAGCGTTGCTGACGCCCTGCAGTTCATTTCCTACTACCATCCCGTGGATTTCATCCAGGCCATGCACGAGGCCTATCTGCGTGAAGAGTCTCCGGCTGCCCGCGATTCCATCGCGCAAATCCTGATCAACTCGCGCATGTGTGCCACCGGCCACCGCCCGATCTGCCAGGACACCGGCATCGTCACCGTATTCGTCCGCGTGGGCATGGATGTGCGCTGGGATGGCGCGACCATGGGCCTGGACGACATGATCAACGAAGGCGTGCGTCGCGCCTACAACCTGCCGGAAAACATCCTGCGCGCTTCGATCCTGGCCGACCCGGCAGGCGCTCGCAAGAACACCAAGGACAACACCCCGGCCGTGATCCACTACTCCATCGTTCCGGGTAATACCGTTGAAGTGGACGTAGCGGCCAAGGGTGGCGGCTCCGAGAACAAGTCGAAGATGGCCATGCTCAACCCGTCCGACTCGATCGTCGACTGGGTGCTCAAGACTGTCCCGACCATGGGTGCCGGCTGGTGCCCACCGGGCATGCTCGGCATCGGCATCGGCGGCACCGCCGAGAAAGCCGCGGTGATGGCCAAGGAAGTGTTGATGGAATCCATCGACATCCACGAGCTGAAAAAACGCGGCCCGTCCAACCGTATCGAAGAGATGCGCCTGGAGCTGTTCGAGAAGGTCAACCAGCTGGGTATCGGCGCCCAGGGCCTGGGTGGCCTGACCACCGTGCTCGATGTGAAGATCATGGATTACCCGACCCACGCCGCGTCCCTGCCGGTGTGCATGATCCCCAACTGCGCCGCCACCCGTCACGCGCACTTCGTGCTCGACGGCTCCGGCCCGGCTTCGCTGGAAGCGCCACCGCTGGACGCCTACCCGGAAATCGTCTGGGAAGCCGGTCCGTCGGCGCGCCGGGTCAACCTCGACACCCTGACCCCGGAAGACGTGCAGAGCTGGAAGCCGGGCGAAACCGTCCTGCTCAACGGCAAGATGCTCACCGGTCGCGATGCCGCGCACAAGCGCATGGTCGAGATGTTGAACAAGGGTGAAACCTTGCCGGTAGACCTCAAGGGTCGTTTTATCTACTACGTCGGCCCGGTCGATCCAGTGCGCGAAGAAGTGGTTGGCCCAGCCGGCCCGACCACCGCAACGCGGATGGATAAATTCACCCGGCAGATTCTCGAGCAGACCGGCCTATTGGGCATGATCGGCAAGTCAGAGCGCGGCCCGACCGCCATCGAAGCGATCAAGGACCACAAAGCCGTGTACTTGATGGCTGTTGGCGGCGCTGCTTATCTGGTAGCCCAGGCGATCAAGAAATCCCGGGTAGTGGCCTTTGCCGAACTGGGCATGGAAGCGATATACGAGTTCGAGGTCAAGGACATGCCGGTGACCGTTGCGGTCGACAGCAAGGGTGAGTCGGTACACATCACCGGTCCTGCCATCTGGCAGAAAAAGATCAGTGACAGCCTGGCGGTAGAAGTGCAATAAGCGCTTAAACCTCCAGATACAAAAAAACGGCCGGACTGTTGTCATCAACAGCCCGGCCGTTTTTTATTGTCTATCACCTTAACGACGCACCTGCGCGTAGGCGCTGACGAGCCTTGCGAGGCTGCGGTCGGCCGCGAAGCGGTGGTAAATCAGGCGGTGCATCAGGCAGACAGCATCTGTCGGACTACGACTGCTACGCAGCCGAACGCAGCCTCGCATAGCTCGTCAGCTCCTACGGCCGAACGCAGCCTCGCATAGCTCGTCAGCTGCTACGGCGGCGGCTCGTGTTATGGTGCCCTCCCTTATCACACCTGTTCATCCAGCATGTTCGTGACCGTTCGCTCCCTGCGTCTGACCCTCTACACACTGCTGATTCTCGCTGGCACCGTGCTGGCTGCCGGCCTGGCCATGCGTCACTCCGAGCGCCAGGCACTGGTGGACGAGGCCGCCCTCGCCAATGAGCAACTGGCGCTGTACGCCAATACCCTGCACACCCTGATTGAACGTTATCGCGCCCTGCCCTCCGTGCTGGCGCTGGACCCGGAGCTGAGCAACGCCTTGAAGGGCCCGGTGAGCCGCGAACAGCAAGACGTGCTGAACCGCAAACTGGAGAAAATCAACGGCGCTGCCCAGTCGTCTACCCTGGAACTGCTCGATCGCACCGGCCTGGCCGTGGCCGCCAGCAACTGGCGCCTGCCGAGCAGTTATGTCGGGCACAATTACGGCTTCCGCCCGTATTTCAGCCAGACCCGCAGCCAGGGCACCGGGCGCTTTTACGCCGTTGGCGTGACCAGTGGCATTCCCGGTTATTTTCTGTCCAGCGCGGTAACCAATGAAAGTGGCGAGTTCCTCGGCGCCATGGTGGTAAAGCTGGAGTTCCCCGAACTTGAGCGCGAATGGCGCCAGGGCAGCGACACTCTGCTGGTCAGCGACGCCCGCGGCATCGTATTTATCGCCAACCAGCCCGGCTGGCGCTATCGCAGTTTGCAGCCGCTGTCGGAAAATGATCGGGCCGAGCTCAAAGCCACTCGTCAGTACGACAAGCAACCGCTGACCCCACTCGAACACCGCGCCACCCGGCACTTCGACGAGAACAGTTACCTGGCCCGTGTCGAAGGTCCGGACGGCACGGCGGATTATTTGTGGGAGTCGCTGCCGCTGAACGCCGAAGGCTGGACCCTGCACCTGCTGCGGCGCCCCCAGGCCGCCCTTGAAGACAGCCGTAACGCCGGGCTGGCGGCGGCCGGGCTGTGGCTGACGCTGGTGTTCCTGCTGCTGTTTCTCAACCAGCGCTGGCGTCTGGCCAAAATGCGCCAGCGCAGCCGCGAAGAGCTTGAACAACTGGTGGAAGAACGCACTCGCGACCTGCGTACCGCCCAGGACGGCCTGGTGCAGTCGGCAAAGCTCGCCGCCCTGGGGCAGATGTCCGCCGCGCTGGCCCATGAAATCAACCAGCCACTGACCGCGCAACGTATGCAGCTGGCCACCCTGCGTCTGCTGCTGAACCACGGTCGGATAGACGACGCCTATAAAGCCCTCACCCCACTGGATGACATGCTGACGCGCATGGCGGCCCTTACCGGTCATCTCAAGACCTTTGCCCGCAAGAGTCCCAGCGGCTTGCGCGAGCGCCTGGACCTGGCGGCGGTGGTCGATCAAGCCTTGCACCTGCTCGACGCGCGCATGCGTGATGAACACGTCAGCAGCGTGCTGCACCTGACTCGCCCGGCATGGGTGCGCGGCGATGCGATTCGCCTGGAGCAGGTGCTGATCAACCTGCTGCGTAATGCACTGGATGCAATGCGCGATAAACCACTCAAACGCCTGGAAATCCGCATCGAGGCTGATCAACATCTGTGGCGCCTGACCGTCGCCGACAGCGGCGGCGGTATCACCGAAGAGCATCTGGCAAATGTGTTCGACCCGTTTTTCACCACCAAACCGGTGGGTGACGGTCTCGGTCTGGGGCTGGCGGTGTCTTACGCTATCGTTCACGAACATGGCGGTCGGCTCAGTGCCGGCAATCACCCAGGCGGTGCGATTTTCACCCTGAGCCTGCCTATCGCTGCGCAGGAGCAAAGTCCATGTTGAACTCGGTGATTGTGGTCGACGATGAAGCCAGTATCCGCAGCGCCGTGGAGCAATGGCTGAGCCTCTCGGGTTTTGTGGTGCAACTGTTCAGCCGCGCCGAAGAGTGCCTGGCGCAACTGCCGAGGGATTTCCCCGGGGTCATTCTCAGCGACGTGCGTATGCCCGGCATGGGCGGCCTGGAGTTGCTGAGCAAGGTCCAGGCGCTGGACGCCGACCTGCCGCTGATCCTGCTGACCGGCCATGGCGACGTGCCGATGGCAGTCGAGGCGATGCGCGACGGGGCCTACGACTTTCTGGAAAAACCCTTCAGCCCCGAGACCCTGCTCGGCAGCCTGCGCCGGGCGCTGGACAAGCGTCGATTGGTGCTGGAAAACCGCGCCCTGCATGAGCAGGCCGACAACCGCGCCAAACTCGATGCCAGCCTGCTCGGGGTTTCTCGCGGGTTACAGACTTTGCGCCGGCAGGTGCTGGACCTCGCGGCCTTGCCAGTCAATGTGCTGATTCGTGGGGAAACCGGCAGCGGCAAGGAACTGGTTGCCCGCTGTCTGCACGATTTCGGCCCGCGCGCCGACAAGCCATTTGTGGCGCTGAACTGCGCGGCGATCCCCGAGCAGCTGTTCGAAGCCGAGCTGTTCGGCCATGAAAGCGGCGCCTTCACCGGCGCCCAGGGCAAGCGCATCGGCAAGCTCGAATACGCCGATGGCGGCACGCTGTTTCTCGATGAAATCGAAAGCATGCCCCTGGCCCAGCAGGTCAAACTGCTGCGGGTCTTGCAAGAGCAGAAACTTGAGCGGCTGGGTTCGAACCAGAGCATCCGGGTCGACCTGCGAATCATCGCCGCGACCAAACCCGATCTGCTCGATGAGGCCCGCGCCGGACGTTTTCGCGAAGACCTGGCCTATCGGCTGAACGTCGCTGAATTGCGCCTGCCGCCCTTACGCGAGCGCCGCGAAGATATTCCGCTGCTGTTCGAACACTTCGCCCACAACGCGGCTGAACGACTGGGGCGCAGTTTCCCGCCGCTGAGCGGGCCGCAATTGAGTCGCCTGCTTAGCCACGACTGGCCGGGCAACGTCCGTGAACTGGCCAACGTCGCCGAGCGTCAGGTGCTCGGGCTTGGTGAGCCGGAACCTGAAGGCGTCGAACCCGGTCAATCCCTCGCCGCGCAGCAGGAAGCCTTCGAAGCCCACTGCCTCAGGGCTGCTCTGACCCGGCACAAGGGCGATATCAAGGCGGTGCTTGCCGAGCTGCAACTGCCACGGCGGACCTTCAACGAAAAGATGCAGCGCCATGGGTTGGCGCGGGAGATGTTTTTGAAGGAGGAGTGATTCTTCTGACCTTCATTTCAGGTTGCCTTTTCTGGCCCCATCGCGAGCAAGCTCGCTCCCACATTTGATTTGTGTTGTGCCACAAATTGCTGACACGCCATCAATCCCTGTGGGAGCGAGCTTGCTCGCGATGGGGCCCAAACAGGCAACGACCTTCACGGATCCGCGTCTGATAGGCGGATTTCCGCTCATGCCCACCGCTCCAACAAGCGGATTCCCGCTCACAAATCCCCCGCAACCCCTCTAAATCAAGCCTCTCAATTCTGGCACAACTCCTGCTATAGACCTGTCAGGTTGCGTTTCGACGCGCTCCACAAAAACAATGAGATGAAGGATCCTATATGGATAACTCCAATACCCTGCCTCTTGGGTCGGCGGCTACGCCGGCGAAAGTACGAACCACTTCCAGCCGTATCAAATCGATTTTCAGCGGCTCTGTCGGCAATATGGTCGAGTGGTATGACTGGTACGTCTACGCCGCTTTCTCGCTGTACTTCGCTAAAGCCTTCTTCCCCAAGGGAGACACCACCGCACAGCTTCTGAATACGGCGGCGATCTTCGCCGTGGGCTTCCTGATGCGCCCGATCGGTGGTTGGCTGATGGGTCTGTACGCCGACCGCGTCGGCCGTAAAGCCGCGTTGATGGCCTCGGTGTATCTGATGTGCTTCGGCTCACTGCTGATTGCCCTGAGCCCGGGTTATGAAACCATCGGTATCGGCGCGCCGATCCTGCTGGTGTTCGCTCGCTTGCTGCAGGGCCTGTCGGTCGGCGGCGAGTACGGCACCTCGGCGACTTACCTCAGCGAAATGGCGACCAAGGAACGTCGCGGCTTCTTCTCCAGTTTCCAGTACGTGACGCTGATCTCCGGCCAGCTCATCGCCCTGGCGGTACTGATCGTGCTGCAACAGACCCTGACCACCGAACAACTGTACGCCTGGGGCTGGCGCATCCCGTTCGCCATCGGCGCGCTGTGTGCCGTGGTCGCGCTCTACCTGCGTCGTGGCATGGAAGAAACCGAGTCGTTCACCAAGAAAGTGAAGGCCAAGGAAAGCGCGATGCGCACCTTGATGCGCCATCCCAAGGAACTGATGACCGTGGTCGGCCTGACCATGGGCGGCACCCTGGCGTTCTACACCTACACCACTTACATGCAGAAGTACCTGGTGAACACCGTCGGCATGAGCATTTCCGACTCCACCACCATCTCGGCGGCCACACTGTTCCTGTTCATGTGTCTGCAACCCCTGGTGGGCGGGCTTTCGGATAAAGTCGGGCGGCGCCCGATCCTGATTGCCTTCGGTATTCTCGGTACCCTGTTCACCGTGCCGATCCTCACCACCCTGCACACCGTCCAGACCTGGTGGGGCGCGTTCTTCCTGATCATGGCCGCGCTGATCATCGTCAGCGGCTACACCTCGATCAACGCGGTGGTCAAAGCCGAACTGTTCCCGACCGAAATCCGCGCCCTGGGTGTCGGCCTGCCGTACGCACTGACCGTATCGATCTTCGGCGGCACCGCAGAATACATCGCGCTATGGTTCAAGAGCATCGGCATGGAAACCGGTTACTACTGGTACGTCACCGCCTGCATCGCGGTTTCGCTGCTGGTCTACGTCACCATGAAAGACACCCGCAAACACTCGCGGATCGAAACTGACTAACGCTACAAGACAGTAAAAAGAAAGGGGCAGACCTGCAAGGTTCTGCCCCTTTTTTCATTGCTTTTGAAAAGTTATACATTAGATGTCCGCACCCACTGGTTTCCCTCCCGACTGGAATTAACCCCCAACGCCCTGCACTATGACCGCACCCCCCTTCCATCCCTGCTCCAGGAACCGCCGCGCCATGTCTGACGATATCCATTACTACGAACCCGCCCAGGGCCACGGCCTGCCCCATGACCCGTTCAATGCCATCGTCGGGCCGCGCCCTATCGGCTGGATTTCCTCGCAGGATGCCGAAGGCCGGTTGAATCTGGCGCCTTATAGCTTCTTCAACGCGTTCAATTACATTCCGCCGATCATTGGATTTTCCAGCGTCGGGCGCAAAGACAGTCTGAATAACATCGAGCAGACCGGCGAGTTCGCCTGGAACCTGGCGACCCGGCCGTTGGCCGAGCGGATGAACCATAGTTGCGCCATGGTTGCGCCTGAGGTGAACGAGTTCGAACTGGCCGGGCTGACGCCGGTGGCCTCGAAAATGATCAAAGTGCCACGTGTGGCCGAAAGCCCGGTGTCCTTCGAATGCAAGGTCACGCAGATCATTCAGCTGCAACGCGCAGACAAGGAGTTGGTGCCAAGCTGGCTGATTCTCGGCGAAGTAGTCGCCGTGCATATCGCCAAGTGGCTGCTCAAGGATGGGATCTACGACACCGCCGCGGCAGAGCCGATTCTGCGCGGCGGCGGGCCAGCGGATTATTTCCAGGTAGGGCCTGAGGCCTTGTTCAAGATGTTCCGCCCGGGGGCGGTCAAATAGTTTCCCAGGATAATTCGCCGTCTTCAGTCACGTCGATCAGTTGCTCGAGTTGTTGCGCGGCCGCCTGATCGGCGTCATGGGCGGTCTTGAATGTCTGACCATCGAGCACTTTATGAAAACGCGGGGCAGCTGAACCGCCCAGAGCCTTGACGGCAATGGCAGCGCTGTAACCCCCTTCTCCCGGTACAACAGCGGAAACTGCTTCGAACTGCGTAAACTCTTTACGTGCCATGTCGCGGATCCTGGCCAATTTGAAAGTCGGCCATTCTAAACCTTCATCCGGCCAGCTGCTGCATCACAAGTCTGTTGTGTTGCGCGCATTCGCCGTGGATCTGAACCGCCGAGACATCGCTGAAGGTATGAAAATCCAGGCTTTTGATCACCAGTTCCTCCACCAGCTCAGCAAAGATATCCATGGCCGGGGTGCTGAAGTACTCGGTCATCGCCTGCTGGTTGACCCAGTAACCCGAGACCAGCCACAGCTCCGGGTCGCACAGTGAATGTTGCAGGGTGAAGTGCAGGCAACCGGGTGCCCGACGGGTCGGCTCGATCAGGCTGCTCAATCGCGCACCCAACTCCATCGAGCGTCCGCCGCTGGCCCGAACGAAGGCCATATGACTGACGGGAATTTGCATGGACATATTCGACTCTCCCAAGATGACTCGATCAGCAGCCTTTAAACCGGCTGCGACAGGATCCAAGATTAAGCCCCGGGTGCACTGGCCGTTAGTCAATTCCTGCCGGCTTGTTGCACATTCCTGCGCCAGCGCTCCCGTTGCACAGTCCGGCGCAGAAACCACGACATGAAAATGACAGTCGTGTTTCAAACAACTTTTCCAACGCCGAACCCGTTGTATTCTTCGTTGTTCTTTAACTCCAGGCAGGATCAGGCAAGTTTTATGCAGCAATTGCCTACCACCCGGTCTTGCACAAACTTAAGCTGTGCCCATCCGAAAAGCCGCGCAGAGGATGCAGCCCATGTCATCACTCGATCACACCCAAGCCCCGCTGGACCCCGACATGGAAAAGCAGCGCGCCGAGCTCTGCACCATCATCGGGCGTAACACCGGCGAGGATGGCAACTACGCGACGGCCATCGGCTCGTTGTTTCTGTCGCGGTACGGCTGCTCCCACGACTTTGCTCCGGTACTCGCACAGCCGGCATTGTGCATCATTGCTCAGGGGCGCAAGGAAGTGCGTCTGGCTGACGAGTACTTCAACTACGATCCGCTCAATTATCTGGTGGTTTCGGTTTCTATGCCGCTGAGCGGACGGGTGGTGGATGTTTCACCAGAACATCCGATCCTGGCCTTGCGCCTGGATATCGACCCGACAGAGATCACCGCGCTGATTGCCGATGCCGGCCCCTTGGGCGTGCCCAGCCGGCCTACCGGGCGAGGCCTCTATGTAGAGCGGCTCGACCAGCCGATGCTCGATGCGGTGCTGCGTTTGGCCCGTCTGCTCGAAAACCCGAAAGACATCGCCATGCTCGCTCCGCTGATTCGTCGGGAAATTCTTTACCGGTTGTTACGCAGCCATCAAGGCCATCGGTTATATGAAATCGCCATCACCAATAGCCAGAGCCATCGGATCAGCCAGGCGATCAAATGGCTCAACGGTCATTTCGAGCAACCGTTGCGCATCGATGATCTGGCAAAAGAAGTAAACCTCAGCGTGTCGACCCTGCATCACCGTTTCAAGGCAATGACCGCCATGAGCCCGCTGCAATACCAGAAGCAACTGCGCCTGCAGGAGGCGCGCCGCTTGATGCTGGCTGAAGGGCTGGATGCGTCGGCGGCGGGCTATCGGGTGGGCTATGAAAGCCCGTCGCAATTCAGCCGTGAATACAGCCGGCTATTTGGTGCGCCGCCGTTGCGGGATCTGGCGCGGTTGCGGTCGTAGGAGCTGCCGCAGGCTGCGATCGGCCGCGAAGCGGACGTGCTCTTGAAATCAGGCCCCCAACACCCGGCACGCCTCGGCCGGAATGGTCACCGACACCGGGTTGCCAATATTCAAGCCGAAGCCCTGGCTCGGTGTACTCAATGCGGTGAACGAAACCCCGGAACACTCGACCGTGGTTTCGATGGTCGCGCCGATATCCCTGACGAAAGTCACCTTGCCCAACAGGCGATTGCCCGCTGTCGCCAGGGGTTGCGACAGTTGCAGGTCCTCGGGACGCACCAGCATTTTGATCTTCTCGCCGACCACGATACTGCTGCAAATCGGCACATTAATCGCATCGCCCCCAGGCAAACTGATCTGACCATTGCCCAGTGCGGTGGCCGGGAAAATATTCCCTGACCCAATGAAGTCGGCGACGAACTCGTTGGCCGGATGCCGATAGATTTCGATCGGCGTCCCCACCTGTTGCACCCGATGCTCACCCAATACCACCACGATATCGGCCATGGTCATGGCTTCGCGCTGGTCATGGGTGACCAGGATGGTGGTGATGTTCAGGCGTTGCTGCAGTTGGCGAATTTCCACCTGCATCGATTCACGCAGTTTGGCATCCAGTGCCGACAACGGCTCATCGAGCAGGAGGATTTTCGGGTGCGAGGCAATCGCCCGGGCAATCGCCACGCGCTGACGCTGGCCACCGGAGAGTTTCGATACCGGCCGGTCGACCATTTGCTGCAACTGGATCAGTTGCAGCAATTCGGTGACCCGCGCCTTTTGATCGGCCTTGCTGACCCCACGCAGTTTCAGCGGATAGGCAATGTTCTCGCCTACAGTCATGTGCGGAAACAACGCCAGGGACTGGAAGACCATGCCAAAGTTGCGCTCGTGCGCCGGAGTATGGCCAATGTCTTCACCGTCCAGCCGGATCTCACCGCCAGACAGGGTTTCCAGCCCGGCGATCATCCGCAGCAAGGTGGTCTTGCCGCAGCCCGAAGGGCCGAGGAAACACACCAGTTTGCCCTCGGGCAAATGCAGGTTGACGTCCTTTACCGCGCACGCCGAGCCGTAATATTTCTCGACGTTTTCCAGAATCAATCCAGTCATGTTGCACCTCAAAATCAAAAGGAAACGCCACCTTCGCCAACCAGCTTCTCCAGCGCCCAGATCAGGACGAAGTCGATCAGCACGATCAGCACGGCAAACGAGAAGACGGTCGGGTCGAGCGACGACACGGTGCGGCTGTACATCCAGATCGGCACGGTCATCACATCGATGGTGTAGAGGAAATAGGTCACGGTGAATTCGTTGAACGAGACGATAAAGGCCAGCAGCATCCCGGCAAGAATCCCCGACTTCATCAACGGCACCACCACATCGGCAATCGCCCGCAGCGGTGAGGCGCCGAGCATTTGCGCGGCCTCTTCGACTTCGCTGCCGATGGACAACATGGCCGCGGTGCAGTTCTTCACCACGAACGGCAGAGCGAGGATCACATGTGCAATCACCAGCCGCGAGGTGTTCATCTGGAACGGCAGGCTGTCGAATACCAGCAGCAACGCCAGCCCCAATACCACCATCGGGAACACCAAGGGCAAAGACATAAGCTGCAGCGCCACAGCCTTGCCACGGAACTCGCAACGGGTCAGTGCATAGGCCGCCGGCACTGCGATCACGGTCGCGAAGACCATGGTCAGGCACGCCACCATCAGGCTGGTGGTCATGGCTTTGCCCAGGCTCAGCACATCGCTGCTGTCCGGCGAAACAAAGGTATTCCAGGCAGCCTTGTACCATTGCAGGCTGTAACTGCTGGGCGGGAAGTCGAGATTCGACGCGCCGCTGAAGGACATGACGATCATGGTCAGGATCGGTAACACCGCCAGCAGCAGAATGAAGCCTGAAAGGATCCCGGCAAATCGCCCGGTTTCGCCAGGCAGCAGCGACTGGCGCTTCTTGATTAGCGTGCTCATTGCGAAGCCTCCAGCATGCGCCGACGACGGCCCGTGATGTATTCGGAGAAGGTCATGATGATCAGCGTGGTGACGATCAACACCACCCCTGCGGCTGACGCGGCCGGCCAGTTCATCAGCGGTGCGATCTGGTCATGGACCATCACCGCGAGCATCGGCACCCGCCGACCGCCAAGCAACAAAGGCACCACGAAGCTGCTGGCGTTGTAGGCAAACACCAGGGTCGCGCCGGTGATGATTCCCGGGAAGCTCATGGGCAAGACCACCTGACGGAACACCTGCAAGCGGCTGGCACCGAGGGTGGCGGCGGCCTCTTCGTAAGTGCGGGCGACGCCGCGCATGGCGCTGGCAATCGGCAGCACCGCCAATGGGAACGCGGTCTGCACCAGCCCCATCAACACGCCATTCTGGTTGTACAGCATCATGATCGGGCGCTTGATCAGCCCCAGGCCCATCAATGCCTGGTTGAGCATCCCGCCCGGACCCAGGATCACCAGCCAGCCGTAGCTTTGCAGCAGCAGGTTGACCAGCAACGGCAGGAGCACCGCCGCGAGAAATATCCGCCGCACAAAGGGCGAGGTCAGGCGCGACATGGTGTAGGCCACCGGAATCGCCAGCACCACCGCGATCACCGCGCTGATCAAGGCCAGGCGCAAGGTCAGCAGCAATGACTTCAGGTAATAGGGTTCCAGTAATTGGGCGTAACTGGCCAGGCTGAAGCCGGTCCATTCCGCGCCCTTGGTGCCCACGCTCATGCGCAGTACGAGCAGGCTGGCGGTAATCAGCACACCGAGAAACAACATCGACGGCGACAGGAAAAACCAGGCGCGGGTCGTTGGCGACATACCACGGCGTGGGCGCTGTGCAGCGGCGCCAACGGGATGGGTCAGGGGTTGGTGTTCCATAGCAATGGTCTCGTCAATGGAAGCGGTCCCCTGTAGGAGCTGCCGAAGGCTGCGATCTTTTGATCTTGATGTTGATCTTCAGCGGTTCCGGAAAGATCAAGATCAAAAGACCAAGATCAAAAGATCGCAGCCTTCGGCAGCTCCTACAGGGTGATTCGGTTCAGGAAGAAAAGATTTCCGTGTAACGACGAATCCACTGGTCATGCACCGAGGCCAGGAAGGCGTTGTCGTGCATGATCGCTTTCTCGGCAATCTGTTCCGGCGTCAGGATGTACGGGCTCTTGCGCGCTTCGGCGGAGATGATCGCCTTGGAGTTGACCGGGCCGTTGTAGATGTCTTCGGCCATCTTGCCCTGTACCAGCGGGTCGAGAGAGTGGTTGATGAAGGCGTAGGCCAGATCGGTATCGCCGGGACGATTTTTCGGCATTACCGAGAGCATCAGGTCGGTGTAGAAGCCTTCCTTCATGCCGAAGGTGGCACCCAGGCCGTAGGCCGGATCGCGGATCTGTTTCGGGAAAAACGCCGGGGCGTAAAGGCCGCCCATATCCAGCGAGCCGGTGCGGAACAGTTCGGCGATCTGGTTAGGGTTTTCACCCAGGGTGACCACACGATCCTTGAGTTCGGCGAGCTTCTTGAAGCCCGGCTCGATGTTGTGTTCGTCACCACCCGCCAGTTTGGCGGCGATGATGATCAGGTCCATGGCCTCGGTCCAGTTCGGCGGCGGCAGGAAAATATTCGGCGCCAGGTCCGCGTCCCACAGCGCTGCATAGCTGTCCGGCGCTTCCTTTATGGTGCGGGTGCTGTAGACCAGGCTGTTGCACCACAGCAGGTAACCGATGCCATGACCGTTGGCGCCAGTGCGGTATTTCTCCGGCACGTCGACCAGGTTGGGAATGCGGTTCAGATCGGGCTTTTCCAGCAACCCGGCGGCGGCCAGGCCTTCAGCGCCGACGCCGGCCAGGGTGATGATGTCGTATTGTGGGCGATCACCACCGGCCTTGAGTTTGGCGACCATTTCCGAGGTGCTGCCGGTACGGTCAGCAATGACCTTGGCGCCGGTCTTGGCTTCGAAGGTCGCTGCGATGTTGCGCAGCGCCGCCAGTCCGGTGTCGTCCGACCAGGTCAGCAGGCGCAGGGTCTTGCCCTGGAACCGCGTGTCACTGGCGTTGGCCCGGATGAACGGCATGCTCATGGCTGCCGCGGCCACCGAAGCTACTCCTACCGTTTTGATGAACTGTCTTCTGTTCAGATCATGCTCGCCCATTACGGACTCCCTTTATTGTTTTAGGTATGAGATGGGTCGCATCCAGGCGCCCGGTAATCGATCTAGCCCTGATCCCCGCGGATCACGGGGTGTAGCTGAGTCGTTGGTTCATCCTGAGGTCGCGCAGAACGCGCAACAATCGAAAATTTGTCATTGGAGCCATGTGTCCAGCGCATGCCTTGTTTCGAGGCATGCGCAGACCGTTTTCGGGCTGTCAGACCGCCCGAATCACATGCTTGATTTCCTGAAACGCCTGCAGGCCCCACGGCCCCAGTTCGCGGCCGATGCTGCTCTGCTTGTAGCCACCCCAGGCCGTCTGCGGGAAGATCACTTGCGGTGAGTTGATCCATACCAGCCCGGCCTGCAAGGCGTTGGCGACCCGCTCGGCAGCCTCGCCATCACCACTGACCACACTGGCGACCAGACCAAACTCGCTGTCATTGGCCAGGGCGATGGCCTCTGCTTCGCTGGCAAAACTGCGTACACAGAGCACCGGGCCGAAGATCTCTTCACACCACAACGCACTGTCGAGGGGCACTTCGGTGAAGATAGTCGGTCGCAAAAAATATCCGCGCGGCAGGTTTTCTGGCCGTTCACCGCCGCAAATCAGCTTTGCACCGGCGCTCAGGCCACGATCAATGTGGCCAAGCACCCGTTGGTATTGCGCCTGATTGACCAGCGCACCCATCTCCACTTGCGGATCAAACGGGTCGGCCACGCGAATTCCTTCGGCCCGCGCCTTGAGCCGCAGCAAAAATTCTCCCGCCAGTGTCTCGGCGACCAGCACTCGGCTGGTGGCCGAGCACATTTGCCCGGCGTTGAAGAAGCCGCCGCCACTGGCCAGCTCCACGGCCAGCTCGAGATCGGCATCGGCGAGCACCATCAGCGAGGACTTGCCACCCAGCTCCAGGCTCACGCCCTTGACGGTTTCCGCCGCCCGCTGCATGACCTGCACTCCCACGGCATTGCTGCCGGTGAAGGAGATCTTCGCGACTCGCGGATCGGCCGCCAGCGGTGCGCCGACCGCCAGGCCGGTACCGCAGACCAGGTTGAACACGCCCTTGGGCAAGCCGCTTTCGGCAATGATTGCCGCCAGTTCCAGCTCCGGCAGCGGCGTGACTTCCGACGGTTTGAGCACCACGCAGCAACCGGCCGCCAACGCCGGAGCGAGCTTCCAGGCGGTGGTGACCATTGGGAAGTTCCACGGCACGATCAGGCCGACCACGCCACAAGGCTCGCGGCGCACACGGGCGGCGAAGTCTTCGCTCGGCAAGTCCACAGTGCGGTCCTGCTGAGCGTCCAGGGCTTCGGCCAGACCTGCGTAATAGTCGAAGGTGGCGATCACGTCATCGACATCGATGGCCGCTTCGAACAACGGTTTGCCGTTGTTGCTCGACTGCAACTGCATCAAGCGCTCACGGCGCGCCTGCACACCGCTGGCGATCTTGCGCAGTACCGCACCACGCTCGGCACCCGTCGTTTTGGCCCACTGCGAAAAAGCCGCGCTGGCGGCATTGACCGCTTGATTGACCGCTTGCTCATCGCCACCGCTCACGATGGCCAAGGGTTCTTCCGTAGCAGGGTTGATTACCTGCAACGATTCGCTACCTGCATGCCATTCGCCGCCGATATACAGGCCATTCAAGGTCGAAGAATTGCTCATGCCTGCACCGCCTTCATCCAGGTGGTCTGGTCGATTTCAATCAGGCTCGGACCTTGACGATCACTGGCGGCGCGCAAGGCGCTGCGCAGTTGCTCGACACCGTTGATCGCTTCGGCGGCACAGCCCAGGGCCTTGGCCACGCCAATGAAGTCCGGGGTGTAGATGTCTACGCCGACCGGTTCGATGGCACGGTTGACCATGTACTTTTTGATCTCTTCGTAACCCTGGTTATTCCACAGCAACACGATGATCGGCGTTTGCGCTTCTACCGCGCAGGCCAGTTCCGACAGGGTGAATTGCAGCCCGCCGTCACCGATCAGGCACACCACCGGACCCCGCGTAGCGCGTTCGGAGCCGCCGCCGAGCCAGGCGCCAATGGCGGCCGGCAAGGCATAGCCGAGGGTGCCGTAACCGGTGGATGAGTTGAACCAGCGGCGCGGTTGCTCAGGATTGAAGGTCAGGTTGCCGGTGTACACCGGCTGGGTCGAGTCACCGACAAATACCGCTTCCGGAAGCTCGTGCAGAACGGTCTCGAGGAACAGCGTCTGGGCGCGGGTCGGTGCGTCCCAGGTGGTCTCGAGCTCGGCACGCAAGCTGGCGGCGCGGGCCTGGCCCCAGTCGGAGCGACGCGCGGCCAGGGTGTGTCCGGCAAGCTCGGTCAGCAAGGCTTGCGCCGCCGTTTGTGCGTCGGACACCAGCGCCACCTGCGGCGGGTAGTTGCGTACGGTCTGGTCCGGGTCGATGTCGACTCGCAGCAAGGCACCGGGAATCTCGAAGCCGCCGGCGAAGGTGATGTCGTAGTCGGTTTCGGCCAGTTCAGTGCCGATCGCCAGCACTACGTCGGCATCCGCCACCAGGGCGCGGGTGGCGACCAGCGATTGAGTCGAGCCGATCAACAGCGGATGGCGCGAGGGCAGCATGCCCTTGGCATTAATGGTGAGCGCTACCGGTGCATCCAGCAGTTCGGCCAGTTGGGTGAGTTCGGCTGCCCCATCGATGGCACCGCCACCGGCGAGGATCAACGGACGTTTGGCATTCGCCAGCATTTGGCCCATCTGCGCGACGGCAGACGGTGCTGCACCAGCGCGGGTGATGCTCACCGGCAGACTGGCGAGCAAGGCATCGGCGTCTTCGACCAGGACGTCGAGCGGAATTTCGATATGCACCGGACGCGGACGCCCGGCCTGGAACAAGGCAAACGCCCGCGCCAGCACGCCCGGCAGTTCGGCGGCGGACATCAGCGTATGGGAAAATGCCGCAACGCCACCGACCAGTGCGCTCTGGTTCGGTAGCTCATGCAGCTTGCCGCGACCGCCGCCCAATTGGCTGCGCGATTGCACGCTGGAAATCACCAGCATCGGGATCGAGTCGGCATAAGCCTGGCCCATGGCGGTGGTGATGTTGGTCATGCCAGGGCCGGTGATGATAAAGCACACCCCCGGCTTGCCGCTGGTGCGAGCGTAGCCGTCGGCCATGAAACCAGCGCCCTGTTCGTGGCGTGGTGTCACATGGTTGATGCTCGAGCGGGCCAACCCGCGATACAGCTCGACGGTATGTACGCCCGGAATGCCGAACACCTGTTCGACGCCATAACCTTCGAGTAACTTGACCAATACTTCGCCGCACGTCGCCATTTCTACTGCCCTTCTTATTTGTTGAAACTGCACCCCGATGGCGTTTTCAGGCACGCGCCAAGGCACAACGATGACCTAATTGGACCCGTCGGCGTATAGCGGTGACAAACCAAAAATAGTCATACTAGGCATGTCCTCCACTCATGCCTGAGCTCCCATGAAACGTCTTCCGCCCTTGCCCGCTCTGCATACCTTCATGATCACCGCCCAGTGCTGCAACTTCACGCGGGCGGCGGAGCTGCTGCACATTACCCAGGGAGCGGTGAGCCGACAGATAGCCGGGCTGGAGAGCCATCTCGGTTATGCGTTGTTTCAGCGCCAGGCCCGCGGCCTGAGCCTGACCGCACAAGGACGTGAGTGGTATCCGCGCATTCAACAGGTCTTCAACCTGATCGATGAAGCTGTCGAACACGTCGGCGCCAAGCGCGAAGCCCTGCAACTGAAGGCGCCGACCTGCATGATGCGCTGGCTACTGCCGCGTCTGTTGCAGTGGCAGAAGGAACGCCCGGATGTGCCGGTAGAACTGACCACCACCGTGCAGCACGCGGTGGATTTTCGTCGCGAAGAGTTCGATGCGGCGGTGGTGTATGGCACGGCACCGAGCAATGCGGCTTTCCATCACCTGTTCGATGAACAGCTGACGCCAGTCTGCTCCCAGCAACTGCTCAACGGCACCACGCCGCTCAAGACCCTCACCGACCTGGAACAGCACATGTTGCTGCATCCGACTCGCGACGAACGGGACTGGGAAGCCTGGCTCAAGGCCGCCGGAACCAAAGTCAGCAACATCGGCAAAGGCCAGCATTTCGATACCCTGGACCTGGCGATGTCCGTCGCCTCTCAAGGGACGGGCGTGGCGATCGGCGATTGGTCGTTGATCGGCGAAGACCTGAGCGCCGGACGGCTGGTCACGCCCTTCGAACTGAAAGTACGCACCGGTCAGGCCTATTACCTGGTCTACCCGGAACGCCCGGAGCCGTCGGCACCGTTGCGCGAGCTGATGGATTGGCTGGTGGAGCAGGCGCAGGAGCGCTGATCGCGGTTTTGTGGCGAGAGGGAGGCCTCTATTGTAGGAGCGAGCTTGCTCGCGATGGACTCAAGGGCGGCGCGTTTATTCAGAAAACACGCGTTATCGTTAACGTCCATCGCGAGCAAGCTCGCTCCTACAGGGCGGCGCGTTTATTCAGAAAACACGCGTTATCGTTAACGCCCATCGCGAGCAAGCTCGCTCCTACAGGGCGGCGCGTTTATTCAGAAAACACGCGTTATCGTTAACGTCCATCGCGAGCAAGCTCGCTCCTACAGGGGTTCAAGCCTGCCCCACCCACCTCCATGGCAACTCACTCCAGCTGACCTATGCTGATAGTAGTACCCCCGACCAAGGGTATTCGTTCAGAGGGTCAGCGCCATGAACATCAAGACCCGAAGGTACCTCGCGATCTTCATCACTTGCGCCGCGACGCTCGCGCTGTACGGAACCGCTGCCTACCGTGTCGAACAGGCCCGTCAGCAGCCAGGCATCGCACCCGCCGCTTGCAACTTCGAGCGCTGCATCCCGCACAACGCGACGCTGAACGCTCTCAAATAACCAGTGCCTCAGGCCGGGTTATCCTGATCGGACTTCAACCTGTCCCGAAACGCTTTGGGCGAGATCCCCACTCGCCGACGAAACAGCCGAGTGAAGTTGGTCGGGTCAGAGAACCCCAGGAGTTCGGACATTTCATAGATCGTCATGCTGGTGTAAGTCAGCAGCCGCTTGGCCTCCAGCAACTGACGCTCATGCATGATCTGCAGGGCTGGCTGACCGGCCAGTTCACGGCAGGTGCCGTTGAGATGCGAGACGGAAATCCCCAGCTTGTGTGCCAGGTCTTCGACCTTCACGTGCTCACGATAATGCTCTTCGACCAGCTGGATAAAACCATTGAGGTATTCGCGCGCACGCTGTGGGCGCTGACTCGCGGCACGGCGTCGGAGCACCTGGCGACTGACCCATACCAGGATCACGCTGATCAGCGAGTGCATGAGCATTTCCCGCGCGGGCTGATGGCCCACGTACTCGCTTTGCAATGCCGAAAACAGACTGTCCAGGTAGTGACTGTCGGCAGCTGCCGGGTAGCTTTCGGCCACGGCCAGCGCATTTACCGAATTGCCCAGTTGCACCTGAAGGTGCGCCACCAGCGGTGCAGCGAGGGTCACGATATAGCCCTCGACGTCTTCGGAAAAACGAAAGCCATGCACTGACATGGGAGGCAGAATCTGGATCGCCGACTCTGCAAGCAGCGTTCGCTTGCCCTCGATCTCAAGTTCCGCCTGGCCCTTATGGACGAAGAGCAATTGACACAGGTCGGCATGCCGGTGGGGTTTGATTTCCCACTGGTGCTCACTGCTGCGTTTGGAAATGGTTTCACAGTGCAATAAATCCGGTGTCGGCCAGTCAAGGCGTTCGCCATAGAGTTTGAACACTGGAATC
The DNA here is from genome assembly GCF_902497895.1 of Pseudomonas fluorescens. GTDB lineage: Bacteria > Pseudomonadota > Gammaproteobacteria > Pseudomonadales > Pseudomonadaceae > Aquipseudomonas > Aquipseudomonas fluorescens_BP. Next base: position 1,816 of record NZ_CABVHQ010000028.1, on the reverse strand, counting down.
GAAGGAAGAGCAGGCTTGTTCATAACTGCAGTCCAGGCCTCAGAGAGTTGGGCGATAATCGCACCGATTGGTGAAATGTACAGCTATCGGCTCAGTTTTCACCTTCATTTGACGGGCGCTCAAGCAAAAAATGCAAGCACTCAGGCCCCTAAATTAACCCAGGACTTCCTTATGGGGCTATCGAGTAGGAGCCTATCGAGTACACTGACAGTACTCCCGCTCGCCCAATAACCTGCGGGTCAACCACTGCTCGCAGGTTTCACTGTGACTAATCTCAACCAGCCAGGCAAACCGGCCATTCGCAGCGTGCTGATCGCCCTGATGCTGGCGATCTTCCTCGGTGCGCTGGACCAGACCATCGTCGCCGTATCGATGCCGGCCATTTCGGCGCAGTTCAAGGATGTCAGCCTGTTGGCCTGGGTGATCTCTGGCTACATGGTGGCGATGACCGTGGCGGTGCCGATCTACGGCAAGCTCGGCGACCTGTATGGCCGGCGCCGGTTGATGCTGTTCGGCATGGGTCTGTTCACCCTCGCTTCATTATTTTGCGGCATGGCCCAGAGCATGGAACAGCTGGTGCTGGCGCGAATCATCCAGGGCATCGGTGCCGGCGGGATGATTTCGGTCAGTCAGGCGATCATCGGCGACCTGGTGCCACCCCGTGAACGTGGACGATATCAAGGCTATTTCAGCAGCATGTACGCGGTGGCCAGTGTCGCCGGCCCGGTGCTTGGCGGCTACATGACTGAGTACCTGTCCTGGCGTTGGGTGTTTCTGATCAACCTGCCGCTGGGCCTTGGGGCCTTGCTGATAGCCAGTCGCACACTGGTCGGCTTGCCGGTGCCACAACGCAAACCGGTTATCGATTACTTCGGCACGCTGCTGCTGATTATCGGCCTGACCGCGCTGTTACTGGGCATCACCGAAATCGGTCAGGGCCATCATTGGCGCGACAGTGAAGTGCTCGGTTTGCTGGCTGCTGCCGTGATGGCGCTGACGCTGTTGGTCTGGCATGAACAACGGGCAGCCGAACCCCTGCTCCCCATGCATTTGTTCGCCAACCGCAACGCAGTGCTGTGTTGGTGCACGATTTTCTTCACCAGTTTCCAGGCCATCTCGCTGATCGTGCTGATGCCGCTGCGCTTTCAGAGCGTCACCGGGGCCGGAGCCGACAGTGCCGCGTTGCACCTGTTGCCACTGGCCATGGGCCTGCCGATCGGCGCCTACTTCGCCGGACGCCAGACCTCGGTGACCGGTCGCTACAAACCGATGATTCTGGCCGGCGCGCTGCTCACCCCAATCGCGATTCTCGGCATGGCCTTCAGCCCGCCGCAAGCGTTGGTGCTGAGCAGCCTGTTCATGTTGCTGAGCGGAATCGCCAGCGGCATGCAGTTCCCGACCTCACTGGTGGGCACGCAAAACTCGGTGGAGCAACGGGACATCGGCGTGGCTACCAGCACCACTAACCTGTTCCGCTCATTGGGCGGCGCCATGGGGGTAGCGTTGATGTCGGCGTTGCTGCTGACCTTGCTGCAAGACTCCAGCTTTGCCCACCTGGCCGGCTCGGCGCTGATCGCCGAAGGCAGCTCGGGAAATGTGCTGCTCGATGGTTTGAACGCAGCGCCGGGTGACACCCAGAACGCCTTGCGCGCCGAGCTGTTGCTGACCTTTCGGCATTTGCTGATGGTCAGCGCGGCGGTATCGCTGCTGGGGGTGGCTGCAGCGATTGCCATGCCAAACAGGGTGTTGCGGGGGCGGGAGGATAAGGTCAGGTAGGGAGACCCTGTGGCCTGCATCGCGAGCAGGCTCGCCACAA
>NZ_CABVHQ010000027.1 GCF_902497895.1 Pseudomonas fluorescens | reverse complement strand
GAATTTCTTGACGACCATAGAGCATTGGAACCACCTGATCCCATCCCGAACTCAGCAGTGAAACGATGCATCGCCGATGGTAGTGTGGGGTTTCCCCATGTGAGAGTAGGTCATCGTCAAGATTAAATTCCGAAACCCCTATCTGCGTATGCAGGTAGGGGTTTTGTTTTTGCGCGCGATTTGTAGGAGCAGCCGGTCGACGCTCGATTGCTCGCGATAGCGATTTCGAGATCGCCATCCCTCGCTTGCTGCTTGCAACTGCTTCAGTTCTTGCGGCTTGTAGCTTGCAGCTCGAGTCATCGCTATCATGCGTGCCTTATTGTGAGGCGAGACTTGCATGCTGACGTTGTTGAAGCTTCTGAAGGATGGCCGATTCCATTCCGGGCAGGCGCTCGGTGCTGCTTTGGGCATCAGTCGCAGTGCTGTGTGGAAGCAACTGCAGCAGCTGGAAATTGAGCTGGGTTTGTCCATTCATAAGGTCCGTGGCCGCGGTTATCAGCTGGCCGCGCCACTTACGTTGCTGAGTGCTGCCGAAATCAGCGAGCATTCGGCCGCTTGTGCCTGGCCTGTTCTGGTCTTTGATTCCATCGATTCCACTAATGCACAAGCCTTGCGCTCCATAGAGCGCGGGATGGCCCCGCCGTTCCTGGTGTTGGCCGAGCGGCAGACTGCCGGCCGGGGTCGACGTGGTCGCAAGTGGGTAAGTCCGTTTGCCGAAAATGTCTATTACAGCCTGGTGCTGCGCATTGAGGGTGGGATGCGCCAACTGGAGGGGCTCAGCCTGGTTGTAGGGTTGGCGGTAATGCGCACCCTGCAAGAGTTGGGGATCTCTGGTGCGGGTTTGAAGTGGCCGAATGATGTCCTGGTCGGTCAAAAGAAAATCGCCGGGATTTTGCTGGAATTGGTCGGGGACCCGGCGGATGTCTGTCATGTCGTGCTGGGTGTCGGGATTAATGTGAATATGCAGATGACCGAAGAAGTCGATCAGCAATGGACGTCAGTACGGCTCGAGACGGGCAAGGCCTTTGATCGCAACCTGCTGGTGGCTCACTTGGGAGACATGCTCCAGGCCTATTTGATTCGCCATCAGGAGTCAGGATTTGCGGCTATCCAGGCGGAATGGGAGCAGAACCATCTGTGGCAAGGACGCGCGGTTTCCTTGATTGCTGGAGTTAACCGGATTGATGGCGTTGTAATGGGTATCAATCGGCAAGGCGCACTGCGCTTGAAGGTAGGCGATGTGGAAAAAGTCTTCAGTGGTGGTGAGCTCAGTCTGAGGTTGCGTAATGATTCTTGAGCTTGACTGCGGTAACAGCTTCATCAAATGGCGCGTGCTTCATGCTGGTGCCGCTCGTATGTTTGCCGAGGGCGTGGTTGATTCGGATCTTGCCTTGCTGGAAAGCTTGCATGGGCTTGATGGCCTGGCTCTCAAGCACTGTAGGCTGGTCAGTGTCCGGACTAACGAAGAAACCGCTGTGCTGGTGTCTTCGTTGGTCGAGGAGTTTGGCGTATCTATTGCGCGCGCGCTGCCGGCTCGTGAGATGGCAGGGGTTCGTAATGGCTACGAGGATTACGAAAGGCTGGGACTGGATCGCTGGCTCGCGATGCTCGGAGGCTTCCACCTCGCCTCTGGAGCCTGCCTGGTGCTCGATTTCGGAACCGCGGTGACAGCGGACTTCATTGCTGCCGACGGTGAGCACCTGGGAGGCTTCATCTGTCCGGGAATGCCGCTGATGCGCAATCAGTTGCGCACCCATACGCGGCGAATCCGCTATGACGACCTGGCGGCCGAGCGTGCCCTGGAAAAACTGGTTCCGGGTGTTACAACGGTTGAGGCGGTCGAGCGCGGATGCTCGTTGATGCTCAGGGGGTTTGTCCTGACTCAGCTGGAGTTGGCGCGCAGCTACTGGGGTGAGGATTTTGTGGTGTTTCTCACGGGTGGTGATGCGGGTCTGGTGTCCGAGGTAGTGCCTGGGGCCAGGGTTGTTCCGGATCTTGTATTTGTCGGCTTGGCTATGGCGTGTCCTTTGTCTTGAGGTTCTTATGCGTTGGTTGTTTCTATTGTTGCTGGTTCTCAATGGGGTCTATTACGTCTGGCATCAACAGGAAGCACCCTTGCGAGCGAAGGACGTGACGCCGCTGGCCCTGTATCGCGGTTCGCAGCAGGATATCCGCTTGCTGACGGAGTCGGACGATGCTCTGGCAAAGCTTAACAAGGCCAAGGCGGCCGGCGCGGACAGCAATTGCCTGTATGTCGGAGGGTTTGCTCGTCAGGAGAAGGTCCGGGAGCTTGAGCAGCGCTTGAGCGGGCTTGATATCAGGACTCGGCCACAGCAGCCGGCACGCGCAGACGACAGCGGTTTTTGGTTGCGCGTGGCGCCGGAAAGCCGGCATTTGGCCAATGATCTGCTGCTGCAAAACCTTGCTAAAGAATTCAATGAGTTAAAACATAAAATAATGCCGTGCGAAGGCATTGCAACTGTCGAATAGTTTGCATAGAATGGCGCCCGCTTCGCAGTGAAGACCTTTAGCGGTCAACGGTGCAAAGCGAGGTCAACGCAGCTAACCTCAGGTTTTTAATGAGAAAATGCTTGACAGAAGGGCAGCATGATATAGAATGCTGCCTCGCTTAGGAGGGGTTCCCGAGCGGCCAAAGGGATCAGACTGTAAATCTGACGTCTACGACTTCGAAGGTTCGAATCCTTCCCCCTCCACCAATTTAGCGCGAGCTGAAAGCTCCGCGGGTATAGTTTAGTGGTAGAACCTCAGCCTTCCAAGCTGATGATGCGGGTTCGATTCCCGCTACCCGCTCCAGGTTTTCAGGTTGTGCAATGTGTTTCGCTCTTGTAGCTCAGTTGGTAGAGCACACCCTTGGTAAGGGTGAGGTCAGCGGTTCAAATCCGCTCAAGAGCTCCATATAACAAGGCAGATATGAAAATATCTGCCTTTGTTTTAATGGGTAGTGTGACTTGCTTAATTCTTCTCCTGAGGGTGATTTCGATGGCTAAGGAAAAGTTCGAACGTAAAAAGCCGCACGTTAACGTTGGTACCATTGGTCACGTCGACCACGGTAAAACCACCCTGACTGCAGCTCTGACTCGCGTTTGTTCCGAAGTTTTCGGTAGTGCGAAGGTTGACTTCGACAAAATCGATAGCGCCCCGGAAGAGAAAGCTCGTGGCATTACCATCAACACCGCTCACGTTGAATACGATTCGGCCGTGCGTCACTACGCACACGTCGACTGCCCAGGTCACGCTGACTATGTGAAGAACATGATCACCGGTGCTGCGCAGATGGATGGTGCGATTCTGGTTTGCTCGGCCGCTGATGGTCCGATGCCGCAAACCCGTGAGCACATTCTGTTGTCGCGTCAGGTAGGTGTTCCGTACATCGTTGTCTTCCTGAACAAGGCTGACATGGTTGATGATGCCGAGCTGCTCGAACTGGTTGAAATGGAAGTGCGCGATCTGCTGAGCACTTACGATTTCCCGGGTGACGACACTCCGATCATCATCGGCTCCGCGCTGATGGCTCTGAACGGCCAGGACGATAACGAAATGGGCACCAGTGCCGTTCGTAAGCTGGTCGAGACTCTGGATAGCTACATTCCAGAGCCGGTTCGCGCTATCGACAAGCCGTTCCTGATGCCGATCGAAGATGTGTTCTCGATCTCCGGTCGTGGCACTGTGGTAACCGGTCGTATCGAGCGTGGCATTGTAAAGATTCAGGAAGAGATCGAAATTGTCGGTCTGCGTGACACCATCAAGACCACCTGTACGGGTGTCGAGATGTTCCGCAAGCTGCTCGACGAAGGTCGTGCAGGCGAAAACTGCGGTGTGTTGCTGCGCGGCACCAAGCGTGACGATGTCGAGCGCGGCCAGGTACTGGTCAAGCCGGGTAGCGTCAAGCCGCATACCAAGTTCGTTGCTGAAGTTTATGTTCTGAGCAAGGAAGAAGGCGGGCGTCATACTCCGTTCTTCAAGGGCTACCGTCCACAGTTCTACTTCCGTACGACTGATGTGACTGGTAACTGTGAGCTGCCAGAAGGCGTTGAGATGGTAATGCCAGGTGATAACGTTCAGATGACCGTTACCCTGATCAAGACCATCGCAATGGAAGATGGCCTGCGTTTCGCCATTCGCGAGGGCGGTCGTACCGTCGGTGCGGGTGTCGTGGCAAAAGTTATCGAGTAAGTTGTTGAAGTATCTCTGTCGGGCCGACATAATGGTCGGCCTGATTTTGTTTTTAGGTCAGTAGCTCAATTGGCAGAGCGACGGTCTCCAAAACCGTAGGTTGGGGGTTCGATTCCCTCCTGACCTGCCAGATTCACTCGGTGTGTCTGGCTTTCTTTTCACAGGATTTTTTTAGATGACTCCCAAGGCTGAAGCTCAAGGTTCTCGCTTCGATCTACTCAAGTGGCTTGTAGTGGTCGCTTTGGTGGTTGTTGGTGTTGTGGGTAATCAGTATTACTCATCTTCGCCGATCCTGTATCGTGTACTCGCTTTGCTTGTCATTGCGGCTGTAGCTGCTTTTGTAGGCCTGCAGACTGCCAAGGGCAAGTCTTTCTTTGTACTCGCTAAGGAAGCTCGCACCGAAATCCGTAAAGTCGTATGGCCAACTCGCCAAGAAACCACGCAGACCACGTTGATTGTAGTGGCTGTTGTCCTGGTTATGGCGTTGCTGTTGTGGGGGCTCGATTCCCTGCTCGGCTGGCTTGTTTCCTTGATTGTTGGCTAAGGGTGTCCCGTGGCTAAGCGTTGGTACGTTGTGCATGCTTACTCGGGTTACGAGAAGCATGTCATGCGCTCGTTGATGGAGCGTGTAAAGCTGGCTGGCATGGAAGAAGGCTTCGGCGAAATTCTGGTTCCCACTGAAGAAGTGGTTGAAATGCGTAATGGCCAGAAGCGCAAAAGCGAACGCAAGTTCTTCCCAGGTTATGTGCTGGTACAGATGGATATGAATGAGGGTACTTGGCACTTGGTCAAGGACACTCCTCGCGTCATGGGCTTCATCGGCGGTACCGCTGACAAGCCTGCGGCCATCACCGACAAAGAGGCGGAAGCAATTCTGCGTCGCGTTGCTGACGGTAGCGACAAGCCGAAACCGAAAACGCTGTTCGAGCCGGGTGAAGTGGTACGTGTCACCGACGGTCCGTTTGCCGATTTCAATGGCACGGTCGAAGAAGTTAACTACGAAAAGAGCCGGATCCAAGTGGCTGTGCTTATTTTCGGTCGCTCTACTCCGGTAGAGCTAGAGTTCAGTCAGGTCGAAAAGGCATAACTGAACAAGCATCCCATACCCCGCAGCCTAAGGCTGTGGGGTTTTGTCGTCACTGGGATAAACGCGCAAGTAACCGGGGAGCCTTTCGAGGCGTTCGAACCCGTAATTGGAGTGCCTCATGGCCAAGAAGATTACCGCTTACATCAAGCTGCAAGTGAAGGCCGCTCAGGCTAACCCAAGCCCACCTGTTGGTCCTGCTCTGGGTCAGCACGGCGTGAACATCATGGAATTCTGCAAGGCTTTCAACGCCCGTACTCAGGGTATTGAGCCAGGTCTGCCGACTCCAGTGATCATCACTGTCTACAGCGACCGTAGCTTCACTTTCGAAACGAAAAGCACCCCGGCTTCGGTTCTGCTGAAGAAGGCTGCTGGTTTGACTAGCGGTTCCGCTCGTCCGAACACCGTTAAGGTTGGCACTGTGACTCGTGCTCAGCTGGAAGAAATCGCGAAAACCAAAAACGCGGATCTGACTGCAGCTGATATGGATGCAGCCGTGCGTACTATCGCCGGTTCTGCTCGTAGCATGGGCCTTAACGTGGAGGGTGTGTAATGGCTAAGCTGACCAAGCGCCAAAAGGCTATCGCCGGCAAAATCGAAGCAGGCAAGGCCTACAACTTTGTAGACGCCGCTGCACTGCTGACCGAGCTGTCGACTGTCAAGTTCAGCGAATCGGTTGATATCGCTGTAAACCTGGGTGTTGACCCGCGTAAATCCGACCAGGTCGTTCGTAGCGCTACTGTGCTGCCACACGGCACTGGCAAGACCGTTCGCGTTGCTGTGTTCACCCAGGGCCCAGCTGCTGAAGCAGCTCTGGCCGCCGGCGCTGATCGCGTAGGCATGGACGACCTGGCTGCCGAAATGAAAGGCGGCGACCTGAACTATGACGTCGTTATCGCATCCCCGGATGCAATGCGCGTTGTCGGTCAGTTGGGTCAGATCCTCGGTCCACGTGGCCTGATGCCTAACCCGAAAGTCGGCACCGTGACTCCGGACGTCGCTACCGCGGTTAAAAATGCCAAGGCTGGTCAGGTTCGTTATCGCACCGACAAAAACGGCATCATTCACACTTCCGTTGGCAAGGTCGGTTTCGACGCCGTCAAGCTGAAGGAAAACGTTGAAGCCCTGATCGCTGATCTGAAGCGTATCAAGCCAGCTTCTTCGAAAGGTATCTACGTCAAGCGCGTTACCCTGAGCACCACTATGGGCCCAGGTCTGGTCATCGACCAAGGCTCGCTGGACGTATAAGACACAGGTTGGCGCAAGCGATTGCGCCAATTGAAAGATTGGGGTCCCTGCCTGGCGGGGGCTATCCAAGACCGTAGGCGACGCGAGTCTTAAACCTCAAGCCTACGCAGATGGTGCTCCCGGTTCCTTACCGAATCAGACACCAAAACGACATCCGGCTTCGGTTGGATGAAACGGTAACAAGCAGGAGTTTTTCCCGTGGCAATTAAACTTGAAGACAAGAAGGCCATCGTCGCTGAAGTCAACAAGGCTGCCCAAGTTGCTCTGTCCGCTGTCGTGGCTGATGCCCGTGGCGTAACAGTAGGCGCTATGACCGGACTCCGTAAAGAGGCTCGTGAAGCTGGCGTTTACGTACGTGTTGTACGTAACACCCTGCTAAAACGCGCTGTTGCTGGCACTCAATATGACGTGCTCAACACCGTGTTCACCGGCCCGACCTTGATTGCATTCTCCAACGAACACCCCGGCGCTGCTGCCCGTTTGTTCAAGGAATTTGCCAAAGGTCAGGATAAGTTCGAGATCAAGGCAGCTGCGTTCGAGGGTAACTACCTCGCGGCTAACCAGATCGACGTACTGGCAACTCTGCCGACCCGTGACGAAGCAATTTCTCAGCTGATGAGCGTGATTCAAGGCGCTACCAGCAAGTTGGCTCGTACTCTGGCGGCTCTTCGCGACCAGAAAGAAGCTGCCGCAGCCTGAGGCTGAGCGACTCCTTTCAGCGTTTATTGTTTATTTCGATGGCCGCGTAGGCCGTCACCCCAATACAGGAATTTATAGTCATGTCTCTGACTAACGACCAAATCATCGAAGCAATCGGCGAAAAATCCGTTCTGGAAATCGTTGAGCTGATCAAGGCCATGGAAGAGAAGTTCGGCGTTTCCGCTGCCGCTGCTTCCGCCGGTCCAGCTGCCGTTGCTGCCGTTGTTGAAGAACAAACTGAATTCAACGTCATGCTGACCGAAACTGGCGAGAAGAAAGTTAACGTGATCAAGGCTGTACGTGAACTGACCGGTCTGGGCTTGAAAGAAGCCAAGGCTGTAGTTGACGGCGCTCCTGGCATCGTTCTGGAAGGCGTATCGAAAGATGCCGCTGACAAAGCCAAGGCTGCCTTGGAAGAAGCAGGCGCTAAAGTCGAGCTGAAGTAAGCATCGACTTTGCGTTTCCAGCCCAAGCGATAAGCGGAAGGCTGATGGCTGGTGGCTCTTGCCACCGGCCTTTTTCCGTTATTGGCAATCGACTCGGTCGTCGCCTCTAACGCGCTGTAACCACCCGATGCGGTGGCGCAAACCATGGGGTTTGCAAGATTTTCTGGCTGCTCCCGTCGGGAGGGGCCAAACAAGCAGGTGACCAAGCTGGGGAACGCTGATGGCTTACTCATATACTGAGAAAAAACGTATCCGCAAGGACTTTAGCAAGTTGCCGGACGTCATGGATGTGCCGTATCTCCTGGCAATCCAGCTGGATTCGTATCGTGAATTCTTGCAGGCGGGAGCGACTAAAGATCAGTTCCGCGACGTGGGCCTGCATGCGGCCTTCAAATCCGTTTTCCCGATCATCAGCTACTCCGGCAATGCTGCGCTGGAGTACGTCGGTTATCGCCTGGGCGAACCGGCATTTGATGTGAAAGAATGCGTGCTGCGCGGTGTCACGTACGCCGTACCTTTGCGGGTAAAAGTCCGTCTGATCATTTTCGACAAAGAATCGTCGAACAAAGCGATCAAGGACATCAAAGAGCAAGAAGTCTACATGGGTGAAATCCCCCTGATGACTGAGAACGGCACCTTTGTAATCAACGGTACCGAGCGCGTAATCGTTTCCCAGTTGCACCGTTCCCCGGGCGTGTTCTTCGACCACGACCGCGGCAAGACGCACAGCTCCGGTAAACTGCTGTACTCCGCGCGTATCATCCCTTACCGCGGTTCGTGGCTGGACTTCGAGTTCGACCCGAAAGACTGCGTGTTCGTGCGTATCGACCGTCGTCGCAAGCTGCCTGCATCGGTGCTGCTGCGTGCGCTCGGCTACACCACTGAACAAGTGCTCGACGCGTTCTACACCACCAACGTTTTCCATGTGAGCGGTGAAACCCTCAACCTGGAACTGGTGCCTCAGCGCCTGCGTGGCGAGATCGCTGTCATCGACATCCTCGATGACAAAGGCAAGGTTATTGTCGAGCAGGGTCGTCGTATCACCGCTCGCCACATCAACCAGCTGGAAAAAGCCGGGATCAAAGAGTTGGTTATGCCCCTGGAATACGTTCTGGGTCGCACTACCGCCAAGGTCATCGTGCATCCGGCAACCGGCGAAATCCTGGCTGAGTGCAATACCGAGCTGAACACCGAGATCCTGGCAAAAATCGCCAAGGCTCAGGTCGTTCGCATCGAGACGCTGTACACCAACGATATCGACTGCGGTCCGTTCGTCTCCGACACGCTGAAGATCGACTCCACCAGCAACCAATTGGAAGCGCTGGTCGAGATCTATCGCATGATGCGTCCTGGCGAGCCACCAACCAAAGACGCCGCCGAAACCCTGTTCAACAACCTGTTCTTCAGCCCTGAGCGCTATGACCTGTCTGCGGTCGGCCGGATGAAGTTCAACCGTCGTATCGGTCGTACCGAGATCGAAGGTTCGGGCGTGTTGTGCAAGGAAGACATCGTCGCGGTTCTGAAGACTCTGGTCGACATCCGTAACGGTAAAGGCATCGTCGATGACATCGACCACCTGGGTAACCGTCGTGTTCGCTGCGTAGGCGAAATGGCCGAGAACCAGTTCCGCGTTGGCCTGGTACGTGTTGAGCGTGCGGTCAAAGAGCGTCTGTCGATGGCTGAAAGCGAAGGCCTGATGCCGCAAGACCTGATCAACGCCAAGCCTGTGGCTGCGGCGGTGAAAGAGTTCTTCGGTTCCAGCCAGCTTTCCCAGTTCATGGACCAGAACAACCCGCTGTCCGAGATCACCCACAAGCGTCGTGTTTCTGCACTCGGCCCTGGCGGTTTGACTCGTGAGCGCGCCGGCTTCGAAGTTCGTGACGTACACCCGACTCACTACGGTCGTGTATGCCCGATTGAAACGCCGGAAGGTCCGAACATCGGTCTGATCAACTCCCTGGCCGCCTATGCGCGTACCAACCAGTACGGCTTCCTCGAAAGCCCGTACCGTGTGGTGAAAGACGCTCTGGTCACCGACGAGATCGTGTTCCTGTCCGCCATCGAAGAAGCCGATCACGTGATCGCTCAGGCTTCGGCCACGATGAACGACAAGAAAATGCTGATCGACGAACTGGTAGCTGTTCGTCACTTGAACGAGTTCACCGTCAAGGCGCCGGAAGACGTCACCTTGATGGACGTTTCGCCGAAACAGGTTGTTTCGGTGGCTGCGTCGCTGATCCCGTTCCTCGAGCACGATGACGCCAACCGTGCGTTGATGGGTTCGAACATGCAGCGTCAGGCTGTACCGACCCTGCGTGCCGACAAGCCGCTGGTCGGTACCGGCATGGAGCGTAACGTTGCCCGTGACTCCGGCGTTTGCGTCGTGGCTCGTCGTGGCGGTGTGATCGATTCCGTCGATGCCAGCCGTATCGTGGTTCGTGTTGCTGATGACGAAGTTGAAACCGGCGAAGCTGGTGTCGACATCTACAACCTGACCAAGTACACCCGCTCCAACCAGAACACCTGCATCAACCAGCGTCCGCTGGTTCGCAAGGGTGATCGGGTTCAGCGCAGCGACATCATGGCGGATGGTCCATCCACCGACATGGGTGAGCTGGCTTTGGGTCAGAACATGCGCATCGCGTTCATGGCCTGGAACGGTTACAACTTCGAAGACTCCATCTGCCTGTCCGAACGTGTTGTTCAGGAAGATCGCTTCACCACGATCCACATCCAGGAACTGACCTGTGTGGCGCGTGACACCAAGCTTGGGCCAGAGGAAATCACTGCAGACATCCCGAACGTGGGTGAAGCTGCACTGAACAAGCTGGACGAAGCCGGTATCGTTTACGTAGGTGCTGAAGTTGGCGCAGGCGACATTCTGGTCGGTAAGGTCACTCCGAAAGGCGAGACCCAGCTGACTCCGGAAGAAAAGCTGTTGCGTGCCATCTTCGGTGAAAAAGCCAGCGACGTTAAAGACACCTCCCTGCGCGTGCCTACCGGCACCAAGGGTACCGTCATCGACGTACAGGTCTTCACCCGCGACGGCGTCGAGCGTGATGCTCGTGCACTGTCGATCGAGAAGACTCAGCTCGACGAGATCCGCAAGGATCTGAACGAAGAGTTCCGTATCGTTGAAGGCGCGACTTTCGAACGTCTGCGTTCCGCTCTGGTCGGCCGCAAAGCCGAAGGCGGCGCCGGCCTGAAGAAAGGTCAGGAAATCACCGACGAAGTTCTCGACGGTCTTGAGCATGGTCAGTGGTTCAAACTGCGCATGGCTGAAGATGCGTTGAACGAGCAGCTCGAGAAGGCTCAGGCCTACATCATTGATCGCCGCCGTCTGCTGGACGACAAGTTCGAAGACAAGAAGCGCAAACTGCAGCAGGGCGATGACCTGGCTCCAGGCGTGCTGAAAATCGTCAAGGTTTACCTGGCAATCCGTCGTCGCATCCAGCCGGGCGACAAGATGGCCGGTCGTCACGGTAACAAAGGTGTGGTCTCCGTGATCATGCCGGTTGAAGACATGCCGCACGATGCCAATGGCACCCCGGTCGACGTCGTCCTCAACCCGTTGGGCGTACCTTCGCGTATGAACGTTGGTCAGATCCTTGAAACCCACCTGGGCCTCGCGGCCAAAGGTCTGGGCGAGAAGATCAACCGCATGATCGAAGAGCAGCGTAAAGTTGCCGATCTGCGCAAGTTCCTGCACGAGATCTACAACGAGATCGGCGGTCGCAACGAAGATCTGGACAGCTTCTCCGACCAGGAAATCCTGGATCTGGCGAAGAACCTGCGTGGCGGCGTTCCAATGGCCACTCCAGTGTTCGACGGTGCCAAGGAAAGCGAAATCAAGGCCATGCTGAAACTGGCGGACCTGCCAGAAAGCGGCCAGATGCAGCTGACCGACGGCCGTACCGGCAACAAGTTCGAGCGCCCGGTTACTGTTGGCTACATGTACATGCTGAAGCTGAACCACTTGGTAGACGACAAGATGCACGCTCGTTCTACCGGTTCGTACAGCCTGGTTACCCAGCAGCCGCTGGGTGGTAAGGCGCAGTTCGGTGGTCAGCGTTTCGGGGAGATGGAGGTCTGGGCACTGGAAGCATACGGTGCTGCATACACTCTGCAAGAAATGCTCACAGTGAAGTCGGACGATGTGAACGGCCGGACCAAGATGTACAAAAACATCGTGGACGGCGATCACCGTATGGAGCCGGGCATGCCCGAGTCCTTCAACGTGTTGATCAAGGAAATTCGTTCCCTCGGCATCGATATCGATCTGGAAACCGAATAACACGTGACGCGAATCGAGAGCGGGGCAGGATTGCCCGCTCTCTGCTCCGCCAGGAGGAAAGGCCTTGAAAGACCTACTGAATTTGCTGAAAAACCAGGGTCAAGTCGAAGAGTTCGACGCCATCCGTATTGGATTGGCATCGCCTGAGATGATCCGTTCGTGGTCGTTCGGTGAAGTTAAAAAGCCGGAAACCATCAACTACCGTACGTTCAAACCTGAGCGTGACGGTCTGTTCTGCGCCAAGATCTTTGGCCCGGTAAAGGATTACGAGTGCCTGTGCGGTAAGTACAAGCGCTTGAAGCACCGTGGTGTGATCTGCGAGAAGTGCGGCGTTGAAGTCGCGCTGGCCAAAGTTCGTCGTGAGCGCATGGCGCACATCGAACTGGCTTCGCCAGTTGCCCACATCTGGTTCCTGAAATCGCTGCCGTCCCGTATCGGCCTGCTGATGGACATGACCCTGCGTGATATCGAACGCGTTCTCTACTTCGAGAGCTATGTCGTTATCGATCCAGGCATGACCACCCTTGAAAAAGGTCAGCTGCTCAACGACGAGCAGTACTTCGAAGCGCTGGAAGAGTTCGGCGACGATTTCGATGCCCGCATGGGTGCCGAAGCCGTTCGTGAACTGCTGCACGCTATCGACCTGGAACACGAGATTGGCCGTCTGCGCGAAGAAATTCCGCAAACCAACTCCGAAACCAAAATCAAGAAGCTGTCCAAGCGTCTGAAGTTGATGGAAGCCTTCCAGGGTTCCGGCAACCTGCCAGAGTGGATGGTGCTGACCGTTCTGCCGGTTCTGCCGCCAGATCTGCGTCCACTGGTCCCGCTGGATGGCGGTCGCTTCGCGACTTCCGACCTCAACGATCTGTATCGTCGAGTGATCAACCGTAACAACCGCTTGAAGCGTCTGCTCGATCTGTCCGCTCCGGACATCATCGTGCGCAACGAAAAGCGTATGTTGCAGGAAGCCGTCGATGCACTGCTCGACAACGGTCGTCGTGGCCGCGCTATCACAGGTTCCAACAAGCGTCCTCTGAAATCCCTGGCTGACATGATCAAGGGTAAGCAGGGTCGTTTCCGTCAGAACTTGCTCGGTAAGCGTGTTGACTACTCCGGTCGTTCGGTAATTACCGTAGGTCCGACCCTGCGTCTGCACCAGTGCGGTCTGCCGAAAAAAATGGCACTCGAGCTGTTCAAACCGTTCATCTTCGGCAAGCTGGAAATGCGTGGTCTCGCGACCACCATCAAAGCGGCCAAGAAGATGGTCGAGCGCGAACTGCCAGAGGTCTGGGACGTTCTCGCTGAAGTGATTCGCGAACACCCGGTTCTCCTCAACCGTGCACCGACCCTTCACCGTCTGGGTATCCAGGCGTTTGAACCGGTACTGATCGAAGGTAAGGCTATCCAGCTGCACCCTCTGGTCTGTGCTGCGTACAACGCCGACTTCGACGGCGACCAAATGGCCGTGCACGTACCGCTGACACTGGAAGCCCAGTTGGAAGCGCGTGCGTTGATGATGTCGACCAACAACATCCTGTCGCCAGCCAACGGTGAGCCAATCATCGTTCCGTCGCAGGACGTTGTATTGGGTCTGTACTACATGACTCGTGAAGCGATCAACGCCAAGGGCGAAGGTCGGGTGTTCGCGGATCTGCAGGAAGTTGACCGTGTGTTCCGTGCCGGCGAAGCCGCACTGCACGCCAAGGTCAAAGTGCGGATCAACGAAACCGTCAACGATCGTGATGGCGGCAGCGTCAAGAACACCCGTATCGTCGACACCACTGTCGGCCGTGCGCTGTTGTTCCAGGTCGTTCCACCAGGCCTGTCGTACGACGTGGTCAACCAGCCGATGAAGAAAAAGGCGATCTCCAAGCTGATCAACCAGTGCTACCGCGTGGTTGGTTTGAAAGAGACCGTGATCTTCGCTGACCAGTTGATGTACACCGGTTTTGCCTATTCGACCATTTCCGGCGTTTCCATCGGTGTTAACGACTTCGTTATCCCGGATGAGAAAGCGGCCATCATCGGTGCTGCTACCGATGAAGTGAAAGAGATCGAAAGTCAGTACGCCTCCGGCCTGGTAACCCAGGGCGAGAAGTACAACAAAGTGATCGACCTTTGGTCCAAGGCGAACGACGAAGTTTCCAAGGCGATGATGTCGAACCTCTCGAAAGAGAAGGTTATCGACCGTCACGGCGTCGAAGTCGACCAGGAGTCCTTCAACTCGATGTACATGATGGCCGACTCGGGCGCACGGGGTTCTGCTGCGCAGATCCGTCAGCTCGCCGGTATGCGTGGCCTGATGGCCAAGCCGGACGGTTCCATCATTGAAACGCCGATTACTGCGAACTTCCGTGAAGGTTTGAGCGTACTTCAGTACTTCATCTCCACTCACGGTGCTCGTAAAGGTTTGGCGGATACCGCGTTGAAAACTGCGAACTCCGGTTACCTGACTCGTCGTCTGGTGGACGTGGCGCAGGATCTGGTCGTGACCGAGATCGATTGCGGCACCGAACATGGCCTGGTAATGACTCCGCACATTGAAGGCGGTGACGTTGTAGAGCCGTTGGGTGAGCGCGTATTGGGTCGGGTCATTGCCCGTGACGTATTCAAGCCAGGTACCGAGGACGTTATCGTTCCTGCAGGCACCCTGGTTGATGAGAAGTGGGTCGAGTTCATCGAACTCAACAGCATCGACGAAGTGATCGTACGTTCGCCGATCAGCTGCGAAACCCGCTTCGGCATTTGCGCCAAGTGCTACGGCCGTGACCTGGCTCGTGGTCACCAGGTGAACATCGGTGAAGCGGTCGGCGTTATCGCTGCCCAGTCCATCGGTGAGCCGGGTACCCAGCTGACGATGCGTACGTTCCACATCGGTGGTGCGGCAAGCCGGACCTCCGCGGCCGACAGCGTTCAGGTGAAGAATGGCGGTACCGTCCGTCTGCACAACCTGAAGCACGTTGAGCGAGTGGATGGTTGCCTGGTTGCTGTGTCCCGTTCCGGTGAGCTGGCGATCGCTGATGACTACGGTCGTGAGCGCGAGCGCTACAAGCTGCCGTACGGTGCCGTGATTTCGGTTAAAGAGGGTGACAAGGTCGACGCTGGCGCAATCGTGGCCAAGTGGGATCCGCACACTCACCCAATCGTTACCGAAATGAAAGGTACCGTGACCTACGTGGGCATGGAAGAAGGCATCACGATCAAGCGTCAGACTGACGAATTGACCGGTATGACCAACATTGAAGTACTCGACGCCAAAGACCGTCCAGCTGCCGGTAAAGACATTCGTCCTGCCGTGAAGATGGTCGGTGTCGATGGCAAGGATCTGCTGTTGCCAGGTACCGACGTACCGGCTCAGTACTTCCTGCCAGCCAACGCCCTGGTCGGCGTGGCGGATGGTGTGCAGGTTGCGATCGGTGATGTTATCGCGCGTATCCCGCAAGAAACTTCGAAAACCCGTGACATCACCGGTGGTCTGCCGCGTGTTGCCGACTTGTTCGAAGCCCGTCGTCCGAAAGAAGCCTCGATTCTGGCTGAAGTCAGCGGCACCATCGCGTTCGGTAAAGAGACCAAAGGCAAGCGCCGTCTGGTCATTACCCCGAACGACGGTACCGATCCGTATGAAGAGCTGATTCCGAAGTGGCGTCACCTGAACGTCTTCGAAGGCGAACAGGTTAACCGCGGCGAAGTTATCTCCGACGGTCCGAGCGATCCACACGACATCCTGCGTCTGCTGGGTGTGAGTGCGCTGGCCAAGTACATCGTTAACGAGATCCAGGACGTTTACCGTCTGCAAGGCGTGAAGATCAACGATAAGCACATCGAGACCATCCTGCGTCAGATGCTGCGTAAAGTTGAAATCGCTGAATCTGGCGATTCCACTTTCATCAAGGGCGACCAGATGGAATTGACTCACGTTCTGGTCGAGAACGAACGTTTGAGCGCGGACGAGAAATTCGTTTCCAAGTTCACTCGTGTTCTGCTGGGTATCACCAAGGCGTCGTTGTCCACCGAATCGTTCATCTCGGCGGCCTCTTTCCAGGAGACCACTCGCGTACTGACCGAAGCGGCGGTAACCGGCAAGCGCGATTACCTGCGCGGCCTGAAAGAAAACGTGGTCGTGGGTCGTCTGATCCCGGCCGGTACCGGTCTGGCTTATCACAGCGAGCGCAAGCGTCGCCGTGATGCTGACAAACCGTTGCGCGTGAGCGCCAGTGAAGTGGAAGCTGCACTGACCGAAGCGCTGAACTCGAGCGGTAACTGAGTTCTGCGGTAAATAAGCGCCGGGCCCTGGCAGCCCTGCCTGACCAATCCGGGTTTTTTCCCGAGGTTGGGAGGGTAGGGAGGTCGGGGCCTTGCCTTGACTGGGGACGAGAAGCTCTTTAGACTCTTGTACCCCTAAATTTGGCGGGAATTCGTTCCTGCCATTTTGCTTTTCTTGCAAGACAATAGCGTCGCAAGACAACAGTGGAGCTAGTAGATGGCAACTATCAACCAGCTGGTACGTCAGCCGCGTAAGCGTATCGTCGAGAAATCCGACGTGCCTGCGCTGCAGAACTGCCCGCAACGTCGTGGCGTATGCACCCGTGTGTATACCACCACGCCGAAAAAACCTAACTCGGCACTGCGTAAAGTATGCCGTGTGCGTCTGACCAACGGTTTCGAGGTTTCCTCGTACATCGGCGGTGAAGGCCACAACCTGCAAGAGCACAGCGTGGTACTGATCCGCGGCGGTCGTGTAAAAGACTTGCCAGGTGTTCGTTACCACACCGTTCGCGGCTCCTTGGATACTTCCGGCGTTAAAGGTCGTAACCAGGGTCGTTCGAAGTACGGTACCAAGAAGCCTAAGTAGTAGTGGCTTTTTGTAAAAAAACTGAATTATCTATTTTTCTGAGTCGATAAGAGTAAGGTCGGAGGCGTCCCGAAAGGGCACCGATTCCGAGCGAACCTGAAGACCGTTTGAGGGCTTATCCATGCCAAGAAGACGCGTAGCAGCCAAGCGCGAAGTGCTTGACGATCCAAAATACGGAAGCCAAATCCTGGCCAAGTTCATGAACCACGTGATGGAAAGCGGCAAGAAAGCCGTTGCCGAGCGTATCGTTTATGGCGCGCTGGACAAGGTTAAAGAACGCAAGAACAGCGATCCCCTGGAAATCTTCGAGAAAGCTCTCGACGCCATCGCTCCGCTGGTCGAAGTGAAGTCGCGCCGTGTAGGCGGTGCTACTTACCAGGTTCCGGTCGAAGTTCGTCCGTCCCGTCGTAACGCCCTGGCAATGCGCTGGTTGGTAGACTTCGCCCGCAAGCGCGGCGAGAAGTCTATGGCTCTGCGTTTGGCTGGCGAACTGTTGGACGCTGCTGAAGGTAAAGGTGCTGCAGTTAAGAAGCGTGAAGACGTGCACCGTATGGCTGAAGCCAACAAGGCTTTCTCGCACTACCGCTTCTAATTTTAGCGTCAATAATTTTGCGAGGGCTTTATGGCTCGTACTACTCCGATTAACCGCTACCGTAACATTGGTATCGTTGCTCACGTGGATGCTGGCAAAACCACCACCACCGAGCGCGTCCTTTTTTACACTGGCGTAAACCACAAGATGGGCGAGGTGCATGACGGCGCCGCGACCACGGACTGGATGGTGCAGGAGCAGGAGCGTGGTATTACCATTACTTCTGCTGCGATCACTACCTTCTGGCAAGGTTCGTCCAAGCAGTACGACAAGTACCGCTTCAACGTCATTGACACCCCGGGCCACGTTGACTTCACGATTGAAGTTGAGCGTTCCCTGCGTGTTCTCGACGGCGCGGTCGTTGTGTTCTGCGGCACCTCGGGTGTTGAGCCTCAGTCGGAAACCGTATGGCGTCAAGCCAACAAATACGGCGTTCCACGTCTTGTTTACGTAAACAAGATGGACCGTGCTGGTGCGAACTTCCTGCGCGTGATCGAACAGATCAAAAAGCGTCTGGGTCACACCCCGGTGCCTATCCAGTTGGCTATCGGTGCCGAAGACAAATTCCTGGGTCAGATCGATCTGATCAACATGGAAGCTGTGTACTGGGACGACGCTGACAAGGGCATGGTTCCTCGTCGCGAGGCTATCCCTGCAGATATGCAGGAATTGGCTGAAGAGTGGCGTGACAACATGGTGCAGGCCGCGGCCGAATCCAATGATGAGCTGATGAACAAGTACCTCGAAGGTGAAGAACTCACCATCGAGGAAATCAAGGGTGCTCTGCGTCAGCGTACTATCGCTGGCGAAATCGTCCTGGCTGTTTGCGGTTCTTCCTTCAAGAACAAGGGTGTTCCCCTGGTTCTCGATGCTGTTATCGACTACCTGCCGGCACCCGTCGACATTCCTGCCATCAAGGGTACTGACCCGGATGACGAGACTATCGAACTGGAGCGTCATGCAGACGACAGCGAACCGTTCTCGGCGCTGGCGTTCAAGATCGCTACCGACCCATTCGTGGGTACTTTGACCTTTGTCCGGGTTTACTCGGGTGTGTTGAGCTCCGGTGACGGCGTTATCAACTCGGTTAAAGGCAAGAAAGAGCGCGTGGGTCGTATGGTGCAAATGCACGCAAACGCCCGTGAAGAAATCAAGGAAGTACGCGCTGGTGACATCGCGGCCTTGATCGGCATGAAGGACGTCACCACTGGCGAAACTTTGTGCACCGCTGACAAGCCAATCATCCTGGTTCGCATGGACTTCCCGGAGCCGGTTATTTCGGTTGCCGTTGAGCCAAAGACCAAGGACGACCAGGAAAAAATGGGTATCGCTCTGGGCAAGCTTGCTCAGGAAGATCCATCTTTCCGCGTCAAGACTGATGAAGAGACCGGTCAAACGATCATCTCTGGCATGGGCGAATTGCACCTGGACATCCTGGTTGACCGGATGCGCCGTGAGTTCAACGTCGAAGCCAACATCGGTAAGCCACAGGTTTCCTATCGTGAGAAAATCACGAAGAACTGCGAAATCGAAGGCAAGTTCGTTCGTCAATCCGGTGGTCGTGGCCAGTTCGGTCATTGCTGGATTCGTTTTGCTCCTGCTGACGAAGGTCAGGAAGGTCTGCAATTCGTGAACGAAGTGGTTGGTGGTGTGGTTCCCAAGGAATACATCCCGGCTATCCAGAAGGGTATCGAAGAGCAGATGAAGAACGGCGTTGTGGCCGGCTATCCGCTGATCGGCCTGAAGGCGACCGTTTTCGATGGTTCTTACCACGACGTCGACTCCAACGAGATGGCGTTCAAGGTGGCTGCTTCCATGGCGACCAAACAGCTGGCTACCAAAGGTGGTGGTGTGCTGCTTGAGCCGGTGATGGCGGTAGAGGTTGTTACACCTGAGGACTATATGGGTGACGTGATGGGCGACTTGAATCGTCGTCGCGGCATGATTCTGGGTATGGAAGACACGGTCTCCGGCAAAGTAATCCGCGCCGAAGTTCCGTTGGGTGAGATGTTCGGTTATGCGACCGACGTCCGTTCCATGTCTCAGGGTCGCGCGAGCTACTCTATGGAATTCAAAAAATACGATGTAGCTCCGTCGCATATCGTCGAAGCTGTCACTAAAAAACAAGGCTGATTCAGTCCTTTAGGCAAGGAGTTAATTGTCGTGGCTAAAGAAAAATTTGTACGTGACCTCCCGCACGTCAACGTTGGCACCATTGGTCACGTTGACCACGGTAAAACCACGCTGACCGCTGCTCTGACTCGTGTCTGCTCCGAAGTTTTCGGTTCGGCCGCTGTTGCTTTCGACAAGATCGACAGCGCACCGGAAGAAAAGGCTCGTGGTATCACCATCAACACCGCACACGTTGAATACAACTCGCTGATCCGTCACTACGCTCACGTTGACTGCCCAGGTCACGCTGACTATGTGAAGAACATGATCACCGGTGCTGCACAGATGGACGGCGCTATCCTGGTTTGCTCGGCCGCTGATGGTCCGATGCCACAAACCCGTGAGCACATCCTGCTGTCCCGCCAGGTAGGCGTTCCGTACATCGTTGTCTTCCTGAACAAGGCTGACATGGTTGACGACGCTGAGCTGCTGGAACTGGTTGAGATGGAAGTGCGCGATCTGCTGAGCACTTACGACTTCCCGGGCGACGACACTCCGATCATCATCGGTTCCGCTCTGATGGCTCTGAACGGCCAAGACGACAACGAAATGGGCACCACTGCCGTTCGTAAACTGGTTGAGACTCTGGACAGCTACATTCCAGATCCAATCCGTGTTATCGACAAGCCGTTCCTGATGCCAATCGAAGACGTATTCTCGATCTCCGGTCGCGGTACTGTTGTGACTGGTCGTATCGAGCGCGGTATCGTCAAGGTTCAGGATCCACTGGAAATCGTTGGTCTGCGTGACACTACCGTCACCACCTGCACCGGTGTTGAAATGTTCCGTAAGCTGCTCGACGAAGGTCGTGCTGGCGAGAACTGCGGCGTTCTGCTGCGTGGTACCAAGCGTGACGACGTTGAGCGTGGCCAGGTTCTGGTCAAGCCAGGTTCGGTCAAGCCGCACACCACCTTCGAAGCTGAAGTGTATGTGTTGAGCAAAGAAGAAGGCGGTCGTCACACTCCGTTCTTCAAAGGCTACCGTCCACAGTTCTACTTCCGGACCACTGACGTGACCGGTAACTGCGAACTGCCGGAAGGCGTTGAAATGGTAATGCCAGGCGACAACGTGAAAATGGTTGTCACCCTGATCAAAACCATCGCAATGGAAGATGGTCTGCGTTTCGCTATTCGTGAAGGCGGTCGTACCGTCGGCGCTGGCGTCGTAGCCAAAATCATCGCCTAAGCGTTGATTGATGAAAGAGCCCCCGCTTGCGGGGGCTTTTTTATTGGGTTGACACTGTGTGGGCCCGTCTATAGAATTGCGCCTCCTTTTAACGGGCGTATTGCGCTCGGTGGGAATAGCAGCCTGGAGTCTGAAATCCAATGCAAAATCAGCAAATCCGTATCAGGTTGAAGGCTTTTGACCATCGCCTGATCGACCAATCCACCCAGGAAATCGTGGAAACCGCGAAACGTACTGGTGCTCAAGTGCGTGGTCCGATTCCACTGCCTACCCGTAAAGAGCGGTTCACCGTTCTGGTCTCCCCGCACGTCAACAAAGACGCGCGCGACCAGTACGAGATCCGTACTCATAAGCGCGTACTGGACATCGTCCAGCCAACGGATAAAACCGTTGATGCACTTATGAAGCTTGATCTTGCGGCCGGTGTGGAAGTACAGATCAGCCTCGGCTAAGACTCGGTCTTAGTCGTGTAACGCTCTGAAATGGGCGGCCATAGCGGGTGAAAGCCCCGTACACTCATGAGGTTTACAACATGACTATTGGTGTAGTCGGTCGTAAATGCGGTATGACCCGTATTTTCACCGAAGAAGGTGTCTCCATTCCGGTCACGGTCATTGAGATCGAGCCGAATCGCGTCACCCAGTTCAAAACTGAAGAAACCGATGGCTATCGTGCAGTGCAAGTCACTGTCGGCGAGCGTCGTGCTTCGCGTGTGACTGCTGCTCAAGCAGGTCACTTCGCTAAAGCAAACGTTGCAGCTGGTCGTACCGTTATGGAATTCCGCCTTGAAGAAGGCGAGTACCAGGCAGGCGATCTGATCAACGCTGAAATCTTCGCCGCTGGTCAACTGGTCGATGTGACCGGTCAGTCCAAAGGTAAAGGCTTCCAGGGTACGATCAAGCGTTGGAATTTCCGTGGCCAAGACAACACTCACGGTAACTCCGTTTCCCACCGCGTCCCGGGCTCTATTGGCCAGTGCCAGACTCCTGGTCGTGTATTCAAGGGCAAAAAAATGTCCGGTCATATGGGCGCTGAGCGCGTGACCGTGCAGTCCCTCGAAGTAGTGCGCGTCGACGCTGAACGCAATCTGTTGTTGGTCAAGGGTGCTGTTCCTGGCGCTACTGGCGGCAACCTGGTTGTACGTCCAGCGGCCAAGGCTCGCGGTTAAGGGGAAGCTGACATGCAATTAAATGTAAATGACGCTCAAGCGATCGAAGTTTCCGAACTGACGTTTGGCGGCGAGTTCAACGAGACACTGGTTCACCAAGCAGTCGTGGCCTACATGGCCGGCGGCCGTCAGGGTACCAAGCAGCAAAAGACCCGTTCCGACGTTCGTGGTGGCGGTAAGCGCCCATGGCGTCAGAAAGGTACTGGCCGTGCTCGTGCCGGTACTATCCGTAGCCCAATCTGGCGTGGCGGCGGTACCACTTTCGCAGCTCGTCCACAGGATCACTCCCAGAAGCTCAACAAGAAGATGTATCGCGCAGCAATGCGTTCCATCCTTGCTGAACTGGTGCGTACTGATCGTCTGGTCGTGGTTCAGGACTTCGCTGTTGAAGCACCGAAAACCAAAGATCTGCTGAACAAGCTGAATGGCATGGGTCTGACTGATGTCCTGATCGTGTCCGATGCTGTTGATCAGAACCTGTACCTGGCTGCTCGCAACCTGCCACACGTTGATGTACGTGACGTGCAAGGTTCCGATCCAGTTAGTCTGATCGCATACGACAAGGTGTTGATCACCGTGTCGGCCGTGAAGAAATTCGAGGAGCTGCTGGGATGAACCAGGAACGCGTATTTAAAGTTCTGCTTGGCCCGCACGTTTCCGAGAAGGCTACGGTTCTGGCAGACAAGAAAGGCCAGTTCGTTTTCAAGGTTGCGACCGACGCAACCAAGCTGGAAATCAAGAAGGCCGTCGAAAGCCTGTTCAGCGTGAAAGTAGAGCGTGTTACTACCCTGAATGTTCTGGGTAAGAGCAAGCGCACTGCTCGCGGTCTGGGCAAGCGTAATGACTGGAAGAAGGCAGTTATCTCCCTTCAGCCAGGCCAAGATCTCGATTTCAGCAGCAGTGCTGAGTAAGGAAGGGGTGCATCATGGCAATCGTTAAATGCAAACCGACTTCCCCTGGCCGCCGTTTTGTGGTCAAGGTGGTCAACCAGGAGCTGCATAAAGGCGCTCCTCACGCACCGCTGCTCGAGAAGAAATCGAAGACTGGTGGTCGTAACAACAATGGCCGTATTACCACTCGTCACATAGGTGGTGGTCATAAGCAGCATTATCGTCTGGTCGACTTCCGTCGTAACGACAAAGATGGCATCTCTGCCACTGTCGAGCGTATCGAATACGATCCAAACCGTACTGCTCACATCGCTCTGCTGCTGTACGCAGATGGCGAGCGTCGCTACATCATCGCCCCTAAAGGCGTGAGTGCTGGCGACCAGCTGATCGCAGGTGCCTTGGCGCCGATCAAGCCGGGCAACGCTCTGCAACTGCGTAACATTCCAGTTGGTAGCACCGTACACGGCATCGAATTGAAGCCGGGTAAAGGCGCGCAAATCGCTCGTTCCGCTGGTGCTTCGGCTCAGCTGATCGCTCGTGAAGGTGTCTACGTGACCCTGCGTCTGCGCTCTGGTGAGATGCGTAAAGTATTGGCTGAATGCCGTGCGACCCTGGGCGAAGTCTCGAACTCCGAGCACAGCCTGCGTTCGCTGGGTAAAGCCGGTGCCAAACGCTGGCGTGGCGTTCGCCCAACCGTTCGTGGTGTTGCCATGAACCCGGTTGACCACCCACATGGTGGTGGTGAAGGTCGTACCTCTGGTGGTCGTCATCCGGTATCGCCATGGGGCTTCCCGACTAAGGGCGCGAAGACTCGTGGTAATAAGCGTACCGACAAAATGATCGTCCGTCGTCGCAAGTAAATAGAGGGATACGACAGTGCCACGTTCTCTGAAAAAAGGTCCTTTTATTGATCTTCACCTACTGAAGAAGATCGAAGTGGCGGCGGAAAAGAACGATCGCAAACCAGTGAAAACCTGGTCGCGCCGTTCCATGATCCTGCCACAAATGGTCGGTCTGACCATTGCTGTGCATAACGGTCGTCAACATGTCCCAGTTCTCGTGAACGAAGACATGGTCGGCCACAAACTAGGCGAGTTTGCCGGTACCCGCACATATCGTGGGCACGTGGCAGACAAGAAAGCCAAGCGTTAAGGGGTAAGGAATGATGGAAGTAGCCGCTAAGTTGTCGGGCGCTCGAATCTCCGCCCAGAAAGCCCGCTTGGTCGCCGACCAGATCCGCGGGAAGAAGGTGGGCGAAGCGCTCAACCTGTTGGCTTTCAGCAGTAAGAAAGCCGCCGAGATCATCAAGAAAGTGCTGGAGTCGGCCGTAGCCAACGCCGAGCATAACGAAGGCGCAGACGTTGATGACCTTAAAGTCAGCACCGTTTTCGTCAACGAAGGGCGTTCGCTGAAGCGAATCATGCCACGTGCCAAAGGCCGTGCTGATCGCATCGTCAAGCGGTCTTGCCATATCACTGTCAAGGTTGCTGACAAGTAACGGAGTCGAAGAGATGGGTCAGAAAGTACATCCCATTGGCATTCGCCTGGGAATCGTCAAGGAACACACCTCCGTCTGGTATGCAGACGGCCGGACTTATGCGGACTATTTGTTCGCTGATCTGAAGGTGCGTGAGTATCTCCAAGACAAACTAAAAAGCGCGTCCGTAAGCCGTATCGATATCCATCGTCCGGCTCAAACTGCACGTATCACCATCCACACCGCTCGCCCGGGTATCGTTATCGGGAAGAAAGGTGAAGATGTTGAGAAACTGCGTCAGGACCTGACCAAGCAAATGGGTGTGCCTGTGCACATCAATATCGAAGAGATCCGCAAGCCGGAGCTCGACGGTATGCTGGTTGCGCAGAGCGTAGCTCAGCAGCTGGAGCGTCGCGTAATGTTCCGTCGCGCTATGAAGCGCGCTGTACAGAACGCCATGCGCATTGGTGCCAAAGGCATCAAAATCCAAGTGAGCGGTCGTCTCGGCGGTGCTGAAATCGCACGTACTGAATGGTATCGCGAAGGTCGTGTGCCACTGCACACCCTGCGTGCCGACATCGACTATGCCAACTACGAAGCTCACACCACTTATGGTGTGATCGGTGTAAAGGTTTGGATCTTCAAAGGCGAAGTAATTGGTGGTCGCCAAGAAGAGCTGAAGCCACAAGCACCAGCGCCTCGTAAAAAAGCTGCTAAGTAAGGGGTACGCCAAATGTTGCAACCAAAGCGTACGAAGTTCCGCAAGCAGATGACTGGCCACAACCGTGGCTTGGCATTGCGCGGTAGCAAAGTCAGCTTCGGCGAATATGCGCTGAAGTCTGTAGCTCGTGGTCGTCTCACCGCTCGTCAGATCGAGTCAGCGCGTCGTGCTCTGACCCGTCACGTTAAACGTGGCGGCAAGATCTGGATCCGTGTATTCCCGGACAAGCCTGTCACCAAGAAGCCACTCGAAGTTCGGATGGGTAAAGGTAAGGGTAACGTCGAATACTGGGTTGCCCAGATTCAGCCAGGCAAAGTCCTGTATGAAATCGAGGGTGTTTCTGAAGAGCTGGCGCGTGAGGCTTTCGCCCTGGCTGCTGCAAAGCTGCCGCTCGCCACCTCCTTTGTTAAACGGACGGTGATGTGATGAAAGCGAATGAACTTCGTGAAAAATCCGCACAGCAGCTGAACGAGCAACTGCTCGGCCTGCTGCGCGACCAGTTCAATCTGCGTATGCAGAAAGCAACTGGCCAGTTGGGGCAGTCTCATCTGCTCTCGCAAGTTAAGCGTGACATTGCTCGCGTGAAGACTGTGCTCAACCAGCAGGCAGGTAAGTGATCATGGCTGAAGCCGAAAAAACTGTCCGTACGCTGACTGGCCGTGTTGTCAGCGACAAGATGGACAAAACCATCACCGTTCTGATCGAGCGCCGCGTTAAGCACCCGATCTACGGTAAATATGTTAAGCGTTCGACTAAGCTGCACGCGCACGACGAAACCAATCAGTGCCACATCGGCGACAAAGTCACTATTCGTGAAACTCGTCCCCTGGCCAAGACCAAGTCTTGGGCACTGGTTGATGTTCTCGAACGCGCTGTGGAAGTCTAAGGACTAGGGGTCGGAGAAATTATATGATTCAGACTCAATCCATGCTCGATGTGGCCGATAACAGCGGCGCTCGCCGTGTTATGTGCATCAAGGTGCTGGGTGGCTCCCATCGTCGTTACGCTGGTATCGGTGACATCATCAAGGTTACCGTGAAGGAAGCAATTCCTCGCGGTAAAGTGAAAAAAGGCCAAGTGATGACTGCTGTTGTAGTCCGCACTCGTCACGGCGTTCGCCGTGCAGATGGCTCCATTATCCGCTTTGATGGCAACGCTGCTGTTCTGTTGAACAACAAGCAAGAGCCGATCGGCACCCGTATCTTTGGGCCAGTGACCCGTGAACTTCGTACTGAGAAGTTCATGAAGATCGTCTCGCTCGCCCCAGAAGTGCTGTAAGGAGATCCGACATGCAAAAGATTCGTCGTGACGACGAGATCATCGTGATCGCCGGCAAAGACAAAGGTAAGCGCGGTAAGGTGCTTAAGGTTCTCGCTGACGACCGTCTGGTCGTTGGTGGTCTGAACCTGGTCAAGCGTCATACCAAGCCTAACCCTGCGTCGGGCGTACAAGGCGGTATCGTCGAAAAAGAAGCGCCACTGCACGCTTCTAACGTCGCCATTTTCAACGGCGAAACCAACAAGGCTGACCGCGTTGGTTTCAAAGTAGAAGAAGGCAAGAAAATTCGTGTCTTCAAGTCGACCCAAAAAGCGGTTGATGCTTGAACACTGCTAGGTAGAAGACCATGGCACGACTAAAAGAGATTTACCGGAAGGAAATCGCACCGAAACTTAAGGAAGAACTTAAGCTTTCGAACGTGATGGAAGTTCCGCGCGTTACCAAAATCACCCTGAACATGGGTCTGGGCGAAGCGATCGGCGACAAAAAAGTCATCGAGCACGCTGTGGCTGACCTGGAAAAGATCACCGGTCAAAAAGTCGTTGTGACTTACGCTCGGAAATCCATCGCTGGCTTTAAAGTCCGTGAAGGTTGGCCGATCGGCGTCAAAGTGACTCTGCGCCGTGAGCGTATGTATGAATTCCTGGATCGTCTGCTGTCGATCTCCCTGCCTCGGGTTCGCGACTTCCGCGGCCTGAATGCCAAGTCCTTCGATGGTCGTGGTAACTACAGCATGGGCGTTAAAGAGCAGATCATCTTCCCGGAAATCGACTACGACAAGATCGATGCTCTCCGCGGTCTGGACATTACCCTGACCACCACTGCTCGGACGGATGATGAAGGTCGTGCACTGCTGCGCGCTTTCAAATTCCCGTTCCGCAACTGATTGGAGTAGGACCATGGCCAAGATGAGCATGAAAAACCGCGAGCTGAAACGTCAGCTCACGGTTGCCAAGTACGCCAAGGCGCGTGCAGCACTGAAAGCTATCATCGTTGATCTGAACGCAAGTCCAGAAGCACGTTGGGAAGCTACAGTAGCTCTGCAGAAGCAGCCACGTGACGCAAGCGCCTCGCGCATGCGTAACCGCTGCCGCCTGACTGGTCGTCCACACGGCGTTTACCGCAAGTTCGGCCTTGGCCGTAACAAACTGCGTGAAGCGGCAATGCGTGGTGACGTACCAGGTCTGGTTAAAGCCAGCTGGTAAGTACTGTCAAAGTCTCGGCGTTCAGAATCGCAAGATCCTGACCGCCGGTGGCCTTGAATCTGAATCAAGCCCCTATTGGGGCTTGATTCATTTGTGGGGTGTGTCTAGAATACCCGGCTCGCCTGAGCCCGTGCTTTTTTCGTGCGGAGTTTCTCGGCGAAGGTAGTAGCCGCAAGGCTAATTTTTTTGTATTAGGAGCGTCTAGCCCATGAGTATGCAGGACCCGTTAGCGGACATGCTAACTCGAATCCGTAATGCCCAGATGGCTGAAAAGTCCGTCGTAAGCATGCCATCTTCCACGTTGAAGGTAGCTGTAGCAAAAGTCCTCAAGGACGAAGGTTACATCGCGGGTTATCAGATCAGCAGCGAAATCAAGCCGTTGCTATCCATCGAGCTGAAATATTTCGAAGGCCGTCCGGTCATCGAAGAAGTGAAGCGCGTTAGCCGTCCAGGCCTGCGTCAGTACAAGTCCGTCGATGATCTGCCAAAAGTTCGTGGCGGTCTCGGTGTGTCTATCGTCTCCACCAACAAAGGTGTGATGACGGATCGTGCTGCGCGCGCTGCCGGTGTCGGCGGCGAAGTTCTTTGCACAGTGTTCTAAGGGGGGGATAAGCATGTCACGCGTCGCTAAGAACCCCGTTAAGCTGCCAGCCGGTGTCGAAGTCAAATTCGCAGGCCAACAGCTTTCGGTGAAGGGTGCCAAGGGTACTCTAGAACTGAACATCCATTCGTCCGTTGAGATCGTTGAAGAAGCTGGTGAGCTGCGTTTCGCTGCTCGCAATGGCGATCAACAGACTCGCGCAATGGCCGGTACCACTCGTGCGTTGGTAAACAACATGGTCCAAGGCGTAAGCCAAGGCTTCGAGCGCAAGCTCCAGCTGGTCGGTGTTGGTTACAAAGCGCAAGCAAAAGGCACAGTGCTGAACCTGGCTCTTGGCTTCTCGCACCCAGTGGATTATGAACTGCCGGAAGGCATCACCGCTGAGACTCCTAGCCAGACCGATATCCTGATCAAGGGCATCGATAAGCAGCTGGTAGGTCAAGTGGCCGCCGAGATCCGCGACTTCCGTCCACCAGAGCCGTACAAAGGCAAAGGTGTGCGCTACGCGGACGAAGTCGTCCGTCGTAAAGAAGCCAAGAAGAAGTAGGGCATAGCAAATGACCGACAAAAAAGTTACTCGACTGCGTCGCGCTCGCAAAGCACGCCTGAAAATGCACGAACTCGAAGTCGTGCGTCTCTGCGTGTTCCGCTCGTCGCAGCACATCTACGCCCAGGTCATTTCGGCCGACGGCAACAAAGTCCTGGCAAGTGCCTCGACTTTGGATAAAGAACTGCGTGATGGCGCCACTGGCAACATCGACGCGGCCACTAAGGTTGGCCAGCTGGTCGCTACGCGTGCTAAAGCCGCTGGCGTCTCGCAGGTGGCTTTCGACCGCTCTGGCTTCAAGTACCACGGCCGCGTCAAGGCGCTGGCTGATGCTGCTCGTGAAGCTGGGCTGGAGTTCTAAGTTATGTCAAATAACGACCAAAAGCGCGACGAAGGCTACATCGAGAAGCTGGTTCAAGTTAACCGCGTAGCCAAAACCGTTAAAGGCGGCCGTATCTTCACTTTCACCGCGTTGACCGTGGTAGGTGATGGTAAAGGGCGCGTTGGCTTCGGCCGTGGCAAGTCACGTGAAGTGCCTGCCGCGATCCAGAAGGCAATGGAAGCTGCTCGCCGCAACATGATCCAAGTTGATCTGAACGGCACCACGCTGCAGTACGCAATGAAGTCCGCTCATGGCGCTTCGAAGGTGTACATGCAGCCTGCTTCTGAAGGTACCGGTATCATCGCTGGCGGCGCTATGCGTGCTGTCCTCGAAGTTGCTGGCGTTCAGAACGTTCTGGCCAAGTGCTACGGCTCGACTAACCCGGTAAACGTGGTTCACGCCACTTTCAAAGGTTTGAAAGCTATGCAGTCTCCTGAGTCCATTGCCGCCAAGCGTGGCAAAAGCGTCAAGGAGATCTTCTGATCATGGCTACCGTTAAAGTAACGCTGATCAAAAGCATGACCGGCCGTATCCCTAATCACAAATTGTGCATCAAGGGTCTGGGTCTGCGTCGCATCGGTCACACTGTAGAAGTACTTGATACTCCCGAGAATCGCGGGATGATCAACAAGGCTTACTACATGCTGCGTGTCGAGGGTTAATCGATGAAACTCAATGATCTGAGTCCTGCGCCGGGTTCCCGTCGCGAGAAGCATCGTCCGGGCCGTGGTATCGGTAGTGGTTTGGGTAAGACTGGTGGCCGTGGTCACAAAGGTCAGTCCTCCCGCTCCGGTGGCACTATTGCTCCGGGCTTTGAAGGCGGTCAACAGCCGCTGCATCGTCGCCTGCCGAAGTTCGGTTTCGTTTCCCTGAAGGCCATGGACCGCGCAGAAGTGCGTCTGTCCGAGCTGTCTAAAGTGGAAGGCGACATCGTCACCGTGCAGTCCCTGAAGGATGCCAACGTGATTAACCAAAACGTACAACGTGTGAAAATCATGTTGTCCGGTGAAGTTACTCGCGCAGTCACCATCAAGGGTATCGCCGCCACCAAAGGTGCGCGTGCGGCTATCGAAGCAGCTGGCGGCAAGTTCGAGGAATAAATGGCTAAGCAAGGTGCTCTCTCTGCGCTCGGCAAAGGCGGTATGTCTGAACTCTGGGCTCGTCTGCGTTTTCTGTTCCTGGCGATTATCGTCTACCGAATAGGCGCACACATCCCGGTTCCAGGTATCAACCCGGACCGACTCGCAGACCTGTTTCGACAGAATGAGGGGACCATTCTTAGCTTGTTCAACATGTTTTCCGGCGGTGCGCTGGAACGGATGAGCATCTTTGCACTGGGGATCATGCCGTACATTTCGGCATCGATCATCATGCAACTGATGACCGCCGTCAGCCCGCAGCTGGAGCAGTTGAAGAAGGAAGGTGAAGCTGGCCGTCGCAAGATTAGCCAGTACACCCGCTACGGCACCGTCGTCCTTGCTCTTGTTCAGGCTATCGGCATGTCCGTTGGCCTGGCGGGGCAGGGCGTTGCGTTCACTGGTGACTTTGGCTTCCATTTCATCGCGGTATCCACTTTTGTGGCTGGTGCGATGTTCATGATGTGGCTGGGTGAACAGATTACTGAGCGTGGTGTTGGCAACGGTATCTCGATGTTGATTTTCGCAGGTATCGTCGCCGGTCTTCCGAGAGCGATCGGGCAGTCTTTCGAGTCTGCGCGTCAGGGTGATATCAACATTTTCGCCCTGGTTGCCATCGGTTTGCTGGCAGTAGCGATTATCGGTTTTGTGGTGTTCATTGAGCGTGGTCAGCGGCGAATCGCCGTTCATTACGCCAAGCGTCAGCAGGGCCGCAAGGTGTTTGCCGCGCAGACTAGCCACTTGCCGCTGAAAGTGAATATGGCCGGTGTTATTCCTGCTATCTTCGCGAGCAGCATTTTGCTGTTCCCGGCTTCGTTGGGTGCCTGGTTCGGTCAGTCTGAAGGTATGGGCTGGTTGCAGGACATCTCGCAGTCGATCGCTCCTGGTCAGCCGTTGAATATTCTGCTGTTTAGTGCAGGGATTATTTTCTTCTGCTTCTTCTATACGGCGTTGATGTTCAATCCGAAAGACGTAGCGGAAAACCTGAAGAAGTCCGGTGCCTTTATTCCGGGCATCCGTCCAGGTGAGCAGTCTGCGCGCTATATTGATGGCGTTCTGACCCGCTTGACCATGTTCGGTGCTCTATATATGACGGCCGTGTGCCTGCTGCCCCAGTTCCTGGTGGTTGCAGCAAACGTTCCGTTCTACCTTGGCGGGACCTCGTTGCTGATCGTGGTCGTGGTTGTGATGGACTTCATGTCCCAAGTACAATCGCACCTCGTTTCGCACCAGTACGAATCCCTGATGAAGAAAGCCAACCTGAAGGGCTACGGCAGCGGCATGCTGCGCTGAAGCACCCATAAGGTTCGAGGAGTTGGTGATGAAAGTTCGTGCATCGGTGAAAAAGCTGTGCCGTAACTGCAAAATTATTCGCCGCGAAGGTGTTGTTCGAGTAATTTGCAGCGCGGAACCGCGTCACAAACAGCGCCAAGGCTGAGTGTGATCCGCTTGAAGCCCAGCAGCTAGTGCGCTGCTGGGTTGATTATTTGTTATTACAGCGATATTATCTCGCGCCCTATTTCTTGGCTTCCGGGGCGTAGGTAGCTGTCAATTGGAGTCCCACTGAATGGCCCGTATTGCAGGCGTTAACATTCCAGATAACAAGCACACTGTTATCTCGCTGACCTACATCTATGGTGTTGGTCGCACTACTGCACAGAAAATTTGTGCAGTGACTGGGGTAAACCCAGCCGCAAAGATCAAGGATCTGAGCGACGAGCAGATTGAACAGCTGCGTGGCGAAGTGGCGAAGTTCACCACTGAAGGTGACCTGCGTCGCGAAATCAACATGAAAATCAAGCGTTTGATGGACCTCGGTTGCTATCGCGGTCTGCGTCATCGTCGTGGTCTTCCAGTACGCGGTCAGCGTACCAAGACTAACGCGCGTACCCGTAAAGGTCCGCGTAAGCCGATCCGCAAGTAATCGCCCCAGCGA
This sequence comes from Pseudomonas fluorescens, assembly GCF_902497895.1. Classification (GTDB taxonomy): domain Bacteria; phylum Pseudomonadota; class Gammaproteobacteria; order Pseudomonadales; family Pseudomonadaceae; genus Aquipseudomonas; species Aquipseudomonas fluorescens_BP. The sequence continues at coordinate 51,371 of NZ_CABVHQ010000027.1, read as the reverse complement.
ATCGACAGGAAATTAATCATGGCAAAACCTGCTGCTCGTCCTCGTAAAAAAGTCAAAAAGACAGTGGTTGATGGCATCGCCCACATCCACGCGTCTTTTAACAACACAATCGTGACCATCACCGACCGTCAAGGTAATGCGCTTTCTTGGGCTACCTCCGGTGGTTCGGGTTTCCGCGGTTCTCGCAAGTCCACCCCGTTCGCTGCTCAAGTAGCTGCTGAACGTGCTGGTCAAGCTGCGCTGGAATATGGCCTGAAAAACCTCGACGTCAACGTCAAAGGTCCAGGTCCAGGTCGTGAGTCTGCTGTCCGTGCATTGAACGGCTGTGGCTATAAGATCGCCAGCATCACCGACGTGACGCCAATCCCGCACAACGGGTGCCGTCCGCCGAAGAAGCGCCGCGTGTAATCAGGAGATTGTAAAGAATGGCTCGTTACATTGGTCCAAAATGCAAACTCGCTCGTCGCGAAGGCACCGATCTCTTTCTGAAGAGCGGCGTGCGCGCGATCGAATCGAAGTGCAACATTGAAGCAGCACCTGGTATCCACGGCCAACGCCGCGGTCGTCAGTCCGATTACGGCACCCAACTGCGTGAAAAGCAGAAAGTCCGTCGTATCTATGGCGTTCTCGAGCGTCAATTCAGCGGCTACTACAAAGAAGCTGCTGGCAAGAAAGGCGCAACCGGCGAAAACCTGTTGCAGCTGCTCGAATGCCGTCTGGACAACGTTGTATACCGTATGGGCTTTGGTTCGACTCGTGCCGAATCCCGTCAGCTGGTATCGCACAAATCCGTCAGCGTTAACGGTCAGACCGTAAACGTCCCGTCGTACCAGGTTCGTGCTGGTGACGTGGTCGCGATTCGCGAGAAAGCAAAGAACCAGCTTCGCATTGTCCAAGCTCTCGATCTGTGTGCCCAACGTGGCCGCGTAGAATGGGTAGAAGTAGACACTGAGAAGAAGTCGGGCGTTTTCAAGAACGTTCCTGCTCGCAGTGATCTGTCCGCCGACATCAACGAAAGCCTGATTGTCGAGCTCTACTCCAAGTAAGGGCTAGAAAATAGGTGCATCCATGCAGATTTCGGTAAATGAGTTCCTGACACCCCGTCACATTGATGTGCAGGTTGTCAGTCCAACCCGCGCCAAGATCACTCTCGAGCCTCTCGAGCGTGGTTTTGGCCACACCCTGGGCAACGCGCTGCGCCGCATCCTGTTGTCCTCAATGCCCGGCTGTGCAGTAGTCGAGGCCGAGATTGACGGTGTGCTCCACGAGTACAGCGCCATCGAAGGTGTACAGGAAGACGTAATTGAAATCCTGTTGAACCTTAAAGGTCTGGCTATCAAGCTGCACGGCCGTGACGAAGTTACGCTGACCTTGTCGAAGAAGGGTTCGGGGGTGGTTACCGCTGCCGATATTCAGCTGGATCATGATGTCGAGATCGTTAATCCCGATCACGTAATCGCTAACCTGGCGTCTAACGGCGCCCTGAACATGAAGCTCACCGTAGCTCGTGGTCGTGGTTATGAACCGGCCGACTCGCGTCAGAGCGATGAAGACGAAAGCCGCAGCATCGGTCGCTTGCAGCTTGACTCTTCGTTCAGCCCGGTTCGCCGTATCGCATACGTGGTGGAAAACGCCCGTGTCGAACAGCGTACTAACCTGGACAAGCTGGTTATTGATCTGGAAACCAACGGTACCCTGGATCCTGAAGAGGCTATCCGTCGTGCTGCAACCATCCTGCAACAGCAGTTGGCTGCGTTCGTCGACCTCAAGGGTGACAGTGAGCCAGTGGTAATCGAGCAAGAAGACGAGATCGATCCGATCCTGCTTCGCCCGGTTGACGATCTGGAACTGACTGTACGTTCGGCTAACTGCCTTAAGGCGGAAAACATTTACTACATCGGCGACCTGATTCAGCGTACCGAAGTAGAACTGTTGAAGACTCCGAACCTGGGCAAGAAATCCTTGACTGAAATCAAGGACGTTCTGGCCTCCCGCGGTCTGTCCCTCGGCATGCGCCTCGACAACTGGCCGCCTGCAAGTCTTAAGAAGGACGACAAGGCGACTGCCTGATCGTCGTAATCACCGAACGTGAGTTTGGTAAGGAATGAACCATGCGTCATCGTAAAAGTGGTCGTCACCTGAGCCGTACCAGCTCGCACCGCAAGGCCATGTTTCAAAACATGGCGGTGTCGCTGTTCGAGCACGAGCTGATCAAAACTACACTGCCGAAAGCCAAAGAACTGCGTCGCGTTGCTGAGCCGCTGATCACTTTGGCCAAGACAGACAGCCTGGCTAACCGTCGCCTGGTTTTCGACCGTACTCGTTCGAAAGCCATCGTTGGTAAGCTCTTCAACGACCTGGGCAAGCGTTACGCTACCCGTGAGGGTGGCTACCTGCGCATCCTCAAGTGCGGTTTCCGCACTGGCGACAACGCGCCTATGGCGTACGTCGAGTTGATTGATCGTCCTGTCGGCGGTGAAGCTGTATCCGCTGAGTAAGACGTCAAATACAAAAAACCGGGCCTAGTGCCCGGTTTTTTGTGCCTGCTCGATAAGCAAACCTTCTTCTTTCTCAGTCTCTCGACTGCTGTCTGTTCATTGGCGTCATTAGTTATATTCTATCGATGCCCGCAATTTAATGAATTTGATGGTGACATGTTGATGGTCAATACTCCCTCCCAGCCGATTAGCCGGCCGTTGAAAGACTGACAGAGGAAGTTTGAGCATGAGCCAGAGTAAAACGCTAACGACAGCCAGTGGCGCTCCAGTCGCCGATAACCAGAATTCCCGTTCCGCCGGCCCCCGTGGCCCGCTGCTGCTCGACGATTTCCATCTGCTCGAGAAACTTGCCCACTTCAACCGCGAAAACATCCCGGAGCGGCGAGTCCATGCCAAAGGTTCGGGCGCTTACGGTACGTTCACGGTGACCCGTGATATCACCCAGTACACCAGCGCCAAGCTGTTCGAGTCTGTTGGCAAGCAAACCCCGACCTTCCTGCGCTTCTCTACCGTAGGCGGTGAGCGCGGCTCGGCGGATACCGAGCGCGACCCACGGGGTTTCGCGCTGAAGTTCTATACCGAAGAAGGCAACTGGGACATCGTTGGCAACAACACCCCAGTGTTCTTTATCCGGGACCCGCTGAAATTCCCTGACTTTATCCACACCCAAAAGCGCTTGCCGCAGAGCAATCTGAAGAGCGCGCAAATGATGTGGGACTTCTGGTCGCATTCACCTGAGGCACTGCACCAGGTCACTATCCTGTTCTCGGATCGCGGGATCCCGGACGGCTACCGTCATATGCACGGCTTCGGCAGTCACACCTACAGCCTGATCAACGCCAATGGCGAGCGGCATTGGGTGAAATGGCACTACAAAACCAGGCAAGGCATCAAGAACCTGGCTCCGGCAGAAGCGGCACGCCTGGCCGGCACTGACCCTGACTACGCCCAGCGCGACCTGTTCGGTGCCATCGAGCGCGGTGATTTCCCGAAATGGCGCGTGTGCATTCAGATCATGACCGAGGCCCAGGCCGGGGCGCACTACGAGAACCCGTTCGACGTGACCAAGACCTGGTCGCAGAAGGAATTCCCGCTGATTGAAGTCGGTGAGCTGGAACTGAACCGCAATCCGCAGAACTACTTCGCGGAAGTCGAGCAGGCGGCGTTTGGGCCAAGCAACATGGTGCCAGGTGTCGGACTATCGCCGGATCGCATGCTTCAGGGGCGGGTGTTCGCTTACGCGGATGCACACCGCTATCGTGTCGGCACCAATCACCAGCAGCTGCCGGTGAATGCCCCACGCAACCTGGTCAATACTTACCAGCGTGATGGCTCCATGGCCTTTGGCGGCAACGGCGGCGGAACTCCGAACTACGAGCCCAACAGTTACGCCGACGCACCGAAGCAGGCTTCGCAATACGCCGAACCTGCGCTGGCCCTTGGCGGTGCGGCAGATCGTTACGATCATCGCGAAGACACCGACTACTACAGCCACGCCGGCGCCTTGTTCCGTTTGATGAACGAGGAGCAGAAAACCCTGCTGATCAATAACATTGCAGGTGCCATGGCTGGGGTTTCGGCCGATGTGATTCAGCGTCAGCTGCAACATTTCTTCAGGGCAGATGCCGCTTATGGAGAACGAGTCGCAAAGGCCTTGGGCGTAGCGCTTGGCTAAGTCTAAACGAGAAGTAGAACCGCCCTCATTTGGGCGGTTTTTGCGTTATTTAACCTGCTTTTCTAAGAATATCTTCGCTTTTGTTGCGATGGACGAGTGACCTGCAAGTCAGCTTGGTTCAAACTATAGACTTTCAAGCAGGGAGATTCAGGCAATGCAAGGGCACCCGGATGTAATCGATTATCTCAACACGTTGCTGACGGGCGAACTGGCGGCGCGTGATCAATATTTCATCCATTCGCGGATGTATGAGGACTGGGGCTTTACCGAGCTCTACGAGCGCATCAACCACGAGATGGAAGAAGAGACCCAGCACGCTGACGCCCTGATGCGCCGGATCCTGATGCTCGAAGGCACACCGCGCATGCGTCCGGAGGATCTGGACGTCGGCACGACGGTGCCTGAGATGCTCGCCAGCGATCTGCGCCTGGAATACAAGGTGCGTGCCGCGCTGTGCAAGGGCATCGAGCTCTGCGAACTGCACAAGGACTATGTCAGTCGCGAGATCCTGCGTATCCAGTTGGCCGACACCGAAGAAGATCACACCTATTGGCTGGAGAAACAGCTGGGTCTGATCAAGCTGGTGGGTCTGGAGAACTACCTGCAGTCGCAGTTCTGATATCGGTGCGGTCAAGATCGCCAAGAATCGCAGCCTGCGGCAGCTCCTACGCCGGGCCGCGTTCCCCTGTAGGAGCTGCCACAGGCTGCGATCTTTTAGCGGACGCCGCAATAAAAAAGCCCCTGTCACTTCATCAGTGACAGGGGCTTTTTCATGGGGCTCAGGCCCTGTCGCGTTCCAGCAGCGGCTTCAAGTAGAAGCCGGTGTACGACTGTTCCATTTCCGCCACTTCTTCCGGTGTGCCGACAGCAATGATCTGCCCGCCCTTGGAGCCCCCTTCAGGACCCAGGTCCACCAGCCAGTCGGCGGTCTTGATCACGTCCAGGTTGTGTTCGATCACCACCACAGTGTTGCCGTGGTCACGCAGGCGATGCAGCACGTCCAGCAGTTGCTGGATATCGGCGAAGTGCAGACCGGTGGTTGGCTCGTCGAGGATATACAGGGTCTTGCCGGTATCGCGCTTGGACAGTTCGCGGGACAGCTTGACCCGCTGCGCCTCGCCACCGGACAGGGTGGTCGCCGATTGCCCCAGCTTGATGTACGACAGGCCTACATCCATCAAGGTCTGCAGCTTGCGTGCCAGGGCCGGAACCGCATCGAAGAACACCCGTGCTTCCTCGATGGTCATCTCGAGGGTTTCGTGGATGTTCTTGCCCTTGTACTTGATCTCCAGGGTTTCGCGGTTGTAGCGCTTGCTCTTGCAGACGTCGCAGGGCACATAGATGTCCGGCAGGAAGTGCATTTCCACTTTGATCAGGCCATCGCCCTGGCAGGCCTCGCAGCGCCCACCCTTGACGTTGAACGAGAAGCGCCCCGGGCCGTAACCACGGGAACGCGACTCCGGTACGCCGGCGAACAACTCGCGAATCGGGGTGAACAACCCGGTGTAAGTCGCCGGGTTGGAGCGCGGGGTGCGACCGATCGGGCTTTGGTCGATATCCACCACCTTGTCCAGGTGCTGCAGGCCATTGATGCTGTCGTGGGCCGAGGCCTCAAGGGTAGTCGCGCCGTTCAGTGCCGTGGCGCTGAGCGGAAACAGCGTGTTGTTGATCAAGGTCGACTTGCCCGAGCCGGACACGCCGGTGACGCAGGTCAGCAGGCCGATCGGAATATCCAGGTCGACATCGCGCAGGTTGTTGCCACGGGCACCCTTGAGCGACAGCGAGAGCTTCTTGTTGCGCGGCGTACGTTTGGCCGGCACGGCGATCTTCACCCGGCCGGACAGGTATTTGCCGGTCAGTGAATCAGGGTGGGCCATGACTTCGGCCGGCGTACCTTCAGCGACGATATGCCCGCCGTGTATGCCGGCCCCCGGGCCGATATCCACTACATAGTCGGCCAGACGAATCGCATCTTCGTCGTGCTCGACCACAATCACTGTGTTGCCGATATCGCGCAGGTGTTTCAGCGTACCGAGCAGTCGATCGTTATCGCGCTGATGCAAGCCGATCGACGGCTCGTCGAGGATGTACAGCACCCCGACCAGGCCGGCGCCGATCTGGCTGGCCAGACGGATACGCTGGGCTTCGCCGCCGGACAAGGTGTCGGCACTGCGATCCAGGGACAGGTAGTCCAGCCCGACGTTGACCAGGAACTGCAAGCGCTCGCGGATTTCCTTGAGGATCTTGTCGGCGATTTCGCCACGTCGACCGGTCAGTTTCAGGCCGCCAAAGTACTCGCACGCATCGCCAATCGGCAAGCTGGTGACCGCCGGCAGGGTCTTCTCGCCGACCCACACATGCCGCGCTTCGCGCCGCAGGCGGGTGCCACGACAATCCGGGCACGCCTGGGTAGCGAGGAACTTGGCCAGTTCTTCGCGCACGGAGGCCGACTCGGTTTCCCGGTAGCGCCGCTCAAGGTTCGGCACGATGCCTTCGAACGGGTGCGAGCGTTTGACGATGTCCCCACGGTCGTTCAGGTATTTGAAGTCGACATTCTGTGAACCGCTGCCATGCAGAATGAACTTCTGCTGATCAGCCGGTAGCTCGTTGAATGGCTCCTCCAGGCTGAACTTGTAATGGGAGGCCAGCGACCCGAGCATCTGGAAGTAATAAACATTGCGCCGGTCCCAGCCGCGAATCGCGCCCTCGGCCAGGGTCAGTTCGCCATTGACCAAACGCTTGATATCAAAGAACTGCTTCACCCCCAGACCGTCGCAAGTCGGGCAGGCGCCGGCCGGGTTGTTGAAGGAGAACAGCTTGGGTTCCAGCTCGCTGATGGCGTGGCCGCAGATCGGGCAGGCAAAGCGCGCGGAAAAAATGATTTCTTCGCCGGGCTCATCGTCCATCGGCGCCACCAGGGCAATGCCGTCGGCGAGTTTCAAGGCGGTTTCGAAGGACTCGGCCAGACGTTGCTGCAAGTCGGGGCGAACCTTGAAGCGGTCGACCACCACATCGATCGAATGCTTCTTCTGTTTATCCAGCTTCGGCAGCTCATCCAGCTCGCAGAGCTTGCCATTCACCCGGGCCCGCACGAAGCCCTGGGCGCGCAGCTCTTCGAACACCGAAAGGTGCTCGCCTTTGCGCTCGCGAATGACCGGTGCCAGCAGCATCAGCTTGCTGCCTTCGGGCTGCGCCATCACCAGATCGACCATCTGGCTGACGGTTTGCGCCTCCAGTGGGATATCGTGGTCCGGGCAGCGTGGCATGCCGACGCGAGCGTACAGCAGGCGCAGGTAGTCGTAGATTTCGGTGATGGTGCCGACGGTCGAACGCGGGTTGTGCGAGGTCGACTTTTGTTCGATGGAGATCGCCGGTGACAGACCTTCGATGGTATCGACGTCAGGCTTTTCCATCATCGACAGGAACTGCCGGGCGTAGGCCGACAGCGATTCGACGTAACGTCGCTGACCTTCGGCGTACAGCGTGTCAAAAGCCAGGGACGACTTGCCGGATCCGGACAAGCCGGTGATGACGATCAGTTTGTCCCGTGGCAGGGTCAGGTCGATATTCTTCAGGTTGTGGGTTCGGGCCCCACGAATCAGGATCTTGTCCAAAGTGGCCTCGCTCGGCGGGCGTAAACATAGGAGTATAAGGCCAAATACTGGATGGATGCACACTATCAAATGAGCGTGGCGTAGCCATATATCAAAGCTGCGCGTCAAAGCGTCGCGATGTACCCCGTCAATCGATGGGACTGGTAGAATCGCCGCCGGTTCACATGAGGTTTATCCATGCACGATCCCCACAGCGAACGCATGAGTGGCGGCGAGACCCGCGCGGCAAGCGGTCTGGCCCTGGTGTTCGCCTTCCGTATGCTTGGCATGTTTATGGTGTTGCCGGTCCTGGCGACCTATGGCATGGATCTCGCGGGAGCGACCCCGGCCCTGATCGGGCTGGCGATTGGCGCTTACGGCCTGACCCAGGCGATCTTTCAAATTCCTTTCGGCTTCATTTCCGATCGTATCGGTCGACGTCCGGTGATTTATCTGGGGTTGATCATCTTCGCCCTCGGTAGTGTGCTGGCAGCCAATGCCGATTCCATCTGGGGCGTGATTGCCGGACGGATCCTGCAGGGCGCCGGGGCGATTTCCGCCGCGGTCATGGCCTTGCTGTCAGACCTGACCCGGGAACAGCATCGGACGAAAGCCATGGCCATGATCGGCATGACGATCGGTCTGTCGTTCGCTGTCGCGATGGTTGTAGGACCGTTGCTGACCCGCGCCTTCGGTCTGTCCGGGTTGTTTCTCGCCACAGGCGGGATGGCGCTATTCGGCATCGTGATCGTCATGTTCATGGTCCCGCGCTCCACCGGCCCGTTGCAGCACCGCGAATCCGGCGTCGCGCGTCAGGCGCTGATTCCGACGCTCAAGCACCCGGACCTGCTGCGCCTGGACCTGGGCATTTTTGTGTTACACGCGATGTTGATGTCGAGCTTCGTCGCCTTGCCGCTGGCCCTGGTGGAAAAAGCCGGGTTGCCTAAAGAAGAGCATTGGTGGGTCTACCTGACTGCGTTGTTGATTTCCTTCTTCGCGATGATCCCGTTCATCATCTACGGCGAGAAGAAACGCAAAATGAAACGAGTTTTATTGGGCGCGGTGCTGACGCTGATGCTCACTGAGCTATTCTTCTGGCAGTTCGGCGATAGCTTGCGGGCTCTGGTGATCGGGACGGTGGTGTTCTTCACCGCATTCAATCTGCTGGAAGCCTCCTTGCCATCGCTGATCAGCAAGGTTTCACCGGCGGGCGGCAAAGGCACGGCCATGGGGGTTTATTCCACCAGCCAGTTCCTCGGTTCGGCATTGGGCGGGATCATGGGTGGGTGGCTGTTCCAGCATGGCGGTCTGTCCGTTGTGTTCCTCGGATGCGCAGGTCTGGCTGCCCTCTGGCTGGCCTTTGCTGTTACCATGCGCGAACCACCCTACGTTACGAGTCTGCGCTTGCCGTTATCACCTGAAGCCATCCGCGAATCAGGTTTGACCGAGCGTTTACTGGCTGTTGTTGGGGTAACAGATGCAGTGGTGGTGGCCGAGGAGGCCGCCATTTATATCAAATTGGACACCGAACTATTGGATCGTACGACCCTCGAGCGCCTGGTCAACAACCCGGCGCCGGTACCGTGCGAAGCCTAGGAGAACGTTATGGCCCGTGGGGTTAACAAAGTCATATTGGTCGGCACTTGCGGCCAGGATCCCGAAGTTCGCTACTTGCCTAACGGTAACGCCGTGACCAACCTGAGTCTGGCGACCAGCGAACAGTGGACTGACAAGCAAACCGGACAGAAGGTCGAGAAGACCGAATGGCACCGTGTGTCGATGTTCGGCAAGGTAGCGGAAATCGCCGGCGAGTACCTGCGCAAAGGTTCGCAGGTCTACATCGAAGGCAAACTGCAAACCCGCGAGTGGGAAAAAGACGGCATCAAGCGTTACACCACTGAAATCGTGGTCGACATGCAAGGCACCATGCAACTGCTCGGCGGCCGTCCACAACAGGGCGACCAGCAAGGCCAGGGCGGCATGTCCAACTCGGCACCGCGTCCTCAACAGCAGTCCCGTCCACAGCCGACCCAGCAGCCACAACGTGAGTCGCGTCCAGCGCCACAACAGCAGGCTGCACCGCAGCCGGCTGCGGATTTCGACAGCTTTGATGACGATATTCCGTTCTAGATTTTTAGAAACGCGATGTGTCTAGTCCTGAAACAGGGTTACACCTGTTTCACCCAAACGCCCGATGCAGTGCATCGGGCGTTTTGTATTTTAAAGACGGGTGCAATCGCTTGCGCCAACGTCGCAAGCCATCCCGGCGGCCACTATTCGCATTGAAATTCCCTGCCTTCGCGGTAGGTGGCGTTGTGAGTCTTTCCTGACCGGCGGATAACGGATACTTCCAATTTTACGGCGTTTGCCGGATACTACATGGCAAATGCCGAGTCAGTGGAGGTGCCGAATGTTAGCTGAAGTGATGCGAGAGCCTGCCTACGCTGCATACCGAATCCGACTGGAAGCTCTTCTGCAGATTCCGACCGATGCCAGCGAGCTGGAGATTCACGAGATAATCCAGTGTGGTTTCGCGGCCGATCGACTGATGAAACTCTGCGACCAAGGCGATGTGACCCCCTTGGAGCGTGATCAGATCATCCCCCTCAAAACGCTGAAGACGCGGATTGCCAAAGACCAGAAGCTGACGGTCGACGAGAGTGATCGGCTGTTCCGTGCCGCGCACATCACCGCCATGGCCGACGCTCTGTTCGGAAACGATGAAAAGGCCAAGCGCTGGTTATCGAAACCCAAGGATCGTTTCTCAGGCAAAAGCCCAATGGCGATGCTTTCGACCATTCAGGGTACCCGCCAGGTCGAGGAGATGCTCATTCAACTGGCAGAAGGCTTTACCTTTTGACTTTCTGGCGGATAAGCGCGTTCGCCGATCTGACAGGACGGGGAGGCCTTCTTGCCAGTGGGCGGTGGCATACTGCCGGTAGGCCTGTCGTCTATCTCGCTGGAACGCCTGCCGGGGCCATGCTTGAAATCCTGGTCCATCTTGAGGTGGATCAGGAGGACTTCCCTGAAACGCTGCAGCTGCTCAAGGTGGAGATCCCGGACGACATCAGCATTGCCACAGCACCACAACTCAAGACAGATTGGGCAGACGATCTTCGTCACACCAAGGGTCTGGGCGATGCGTTTCTCAAGACCGCCGCGGCACTTCTGATGCCGATCCCAAGCGCCATCATGCCGCACACTCAAAACTACCTCTACAACCCCATGCACATGGACTCGGCGAAGGCAGTTCTGACTGGCGAGATTTTCAAACTGGACAATCGCCTGCTCAAGAAACCCTAGGCTCCAATGGCAAACAAAAGGCCCGCAGCGCTCAAACCCTATGGGCCTTTTGGTTTCTGGCGCTTCTATCAGCTCTTGGCAAACGCCAGCATATCGGCGTTGACCTTTTCCTTGTGGGTATCCGTCAGCCCATGAGGCGCACCGGGGTAGACGATCAACTTGGCGTGCTCGATCAGCCTGGCGCTTTCCAGTCCGGCAGCCTGAATCGGCACGATCTGGTCATCGTCGCCATGGATGATCAGGGTCGGGATGTCGAATTTCTTCAGATCTTCGCGAAAATCGGTTTCCGAGAAGGCCTTGATGCTGTCCAGGGTGTTCTTGTGTCCGCCCATCATGCCTTGCATCCAGAACGAGTCGATCAAGCCTTGGGAGATTTTGGCTCCAGGGCGGTTGAAACCGAAGAACGGCCCGCTGGCGATGTCTTTGTAGAGCTGCGAGCGATCTGCGATGGAGCCGGCGCGGATGCCGTCGAAGACTTCGATGGGCAAGCCTTTGGGGTTACTGTCGGTTTTCAGCATCAGCGGTGGCACGGCGGAAATCAGCCCGGCCTTGGCCAGGCGACCGGTGCCGTGGCGACCGATGTAACGGGCAACTTCGCCGCCGCCGGTGGAGAAACCGAAGAGGATCACCTCCTTGAGGTCCAGGTGTTCGATCAGCTCGGCCAGATCGTCGGCGTAGTGATCCATGTCGTTGCCGTCCCACGGCTGGCTGGAGCGCCCGTGGCCGCGGCGGTCGTGGGCGATGGCCCGGTAGCCGTTGTCCGCAAAGTGCAACATCTGCGATTCCCAGCTGTCGGCGCTCAGCGGCCAGCCGTGGCTGAACACGACCGGTTGTCCGCTGCCCCAATCCTTGTAATAAAGAGTATTGCCTTCGCGAGTCGTAAGCGTTGCCATGTCTGTAGTCTCCAATGAGTTTGCGTCAGTGGCTGGCAGAGGATTGACTGTAGTTCGGTTTCGCGGATTGAGTTAACGAAGTGTTTGATCACCACCGGACCATCGGCGCGGTTGATGACTTCAGGGGGCGCGCCTTCAGACCCAGGGGGTTATTACCGAGCCGGTTCGGCTTCACTGCATCCGCGACGGCCGTGCGGGGTTGAATCCTCGGTCGTGCAAAATGCGTTGCCTGTCACAACGGTCGTGCAAAATACGACAGGCCAAATGCCAGTATCGGTGCCGACACACTACTGATCAGTGGAGCCTGTTCTCGGCGGGTCTGTTGGCCTGATCCCTGCACCTATCCCAGGACACCCATTACGCATGGCCAAGGGGGGACGCATGACCCCGGTACAACGAAAGAAACTGGTGGTCGCCCATTCGGTCCGCCCTCAGGCGCCGTTGCATGAAGTCGAAACCAACCGTGCGCTGGCTCGATGGTTGGCGCAGATTCTCGGACTCAAGTTCGGTGGCAGTTATGACGCCGAACGTCACGCCTCTCGCGACCTCTATCTGCTGCCCACGCAAACCATTGTCGGCGCAGAAGACGCACGGCAATTCGGGATCAAGGGTCCGGAAGACCTATGGGGCGGCTACGTCGAGCACGACTTTATCTGCACCAAAGCCATCACCCATGGCTTGTTGAACAAAGACGCGGTAGCGCCTGAAGGATGGGCGCCGCTGTTTTGCGAAAGAGTTCGCACTGTGGTGCTGGACGGCGTCAGCGTTTTTTCGTTGAGAGATGCCCGGCCGGCGGCCACCCATCTGCTCTACAACGGGCCGATCCGGATGAAACCGATTCACGGCTGTGCCGGTCGGGGGCAGAAAGTGATCCACAGCCTCGATCAATTCGATGAAATCATCGCCCGGCCAGAAGCCGCCAAGCTGTTCAGCGAAGGCGTGGTGCTTGAGCAAGATTTGCAAAATGTCATGACCCACAGCGTCGGCCAGACCGCTATCGCCGGCAAACACCTGAGCTATTGTGGTGAGCAATACCTGACGGAAGACGGCGTTGGCGAAAAGGTCTACGGCGGTTCGGACCTGCTGGTAGTGCAGGGCGGCTACGACGAGTTGCTCGCCCTCGAGCTGTCGGATGACGTGCGGTTGGCCATCCGCCAGGCCCAGGTATTCGATGCCGCGGCGGATGAGGCCTATCCGGCATTCTTCGCCTCGCGGCGCAATTACGACATCGCCCAGGGCCTGGATGCCGATGGCCAGCGGCGCAGTGGCGTGCTGGAACAGTCGTGGCGCATGGGCGGCGCCAGCAGCGCGGAAGTGGCGGCACTGCAGGCGTTCGTCAACGACCCGGGAATGCGCGCAATCCGCGTGTCCTCCGTGGAAACCTATACTCAACAGGCGTTACCGGCGGATGCCATCGAAGTGTTCCGTGGCCCGGCTGAAAGCAGCGATTTTCTTCTCAAGTACGTAACGGTCAAATCCTATGACGGCTAGAAGCGAAACGATTCAGATCGAGATCGACCATGAGCAGATGAGCGGGACCTTCCTCAGTCCCAAATCGAAAGTCCCAGGGGTGTTGTTTGTGCACGGTTGGGGCGGCAGCCAGGAGCGTGACCTGGAACGGGCCAAAGGCATTGCCGGGCTGGGCTGCGTGTGTCTGACCTTTGACCTGCGCGGCCATGCAGGCAACGGCATAGCTCTGACGCAGGTGACCCGCGAAGACAACCTGCGGGACTTGCTGGCGGCCTATGACCGCTTGCTCGCTCATCCGGCCATCGACACCTCGGCGGTGGCCGTGGTGGGCACCAGCTATGGCGGTTACCTGGCAAGCATCCTGACCTCATTGCGCCCGGTGCGCTGGCTGGCGCTGAGGGTTCCGGCCCTGTACCGCGATGACCTGTGGCTGACACCCAAGCGTGACCTGGATAAAGCCGACTTGTTCGATTACCGCAGCAGCCGGGTACATGCCGGTAGCAACCGTGCGCTGCACGCCTGTACCGAGTTTACCGGGGACGTGCTGATCGTTGAGTCCGAACATGATGAACATATACCCCACGCCACCATCATGAGTTATCGCGCGGCCTGTCAGCAGACCCACTCGCTGACCCACCGGATCATTGACGGCGCCGATCATGCGTTGAGCGAGCCGGTCTCCCAACAGGCCTACACCTCGATCCTGGTGGGCTGGATAACCGAAATGGTGGTGGGTGAGCGGTTGAGTCTTATTCAATCGCGATGACGAGGTTGTTTGCGACACAATTCCTGTGGCGAGGGGGCTTGCCCCCGCTGGAGCGCGAAGCGGTCCTAAAATCAGCTTTCGAGATTCTTCAGTCAGAACGCATCAGCCGATTTTACGACTGCTTCGCAGCCGAGCGGGGGCAAGCCCCCTCGCCACAATTGCCCGCGATGACAACGGCCTCCGATTCACCACAATCTCAGCTCACCCCGCCGGCTTCTTCTCCACCCGCAACGCCTTCGCCTTGGCCTCGACCACCAGGAACATCACCAGCGCAATCAACAGCGGCACAATGAAATAGACCGCACGGTAGGCAATCAGCCCGGCCAGCAGACTGCCCCGTGACACCTCATGTTGCAGCAGCGCGATGAACACCGCTTCCAGCACGCCGAGCCCGGCCGGGATATGAGTTATCACCCCGGCAATGCTGCTGATCAACAACACCCCCAGCACCAGCGGGTAGTCGAGTTGCTTGGGCAGCAAAGTGAAAATCACCGCGGCCATCAACGACCAGTTCAGCGCCCCCAGGAATAATTGCAACAAGGCCATGCGCAGCGATGGCAGGTTGATTTCGATACCGCGCAGAGTCCAGGTGCGTCGCCTGGAAAAGCGGCAGGCCACCAGATAGCTCGCACTCAGTAACAACAACAGCAGCCCCACCCCTTGCAAGGCATCGCTGCTGAGCTTCCAGCTGGGTGGCAGCCTGACCAGCCCGCTGCTGAACACCGATCCGGCCAGCAACATGTAACCCAACCAGTTGGTGGCCAGGCTCAGGCCGAGAATTTTCGCGATATTGGCTGTACTTACCCCCAGCCGCGAATACAGTCGATAGCGCATGGCAATACCGCCGACCCACGCGCTAAGGTTGAGGTTGAAGGCATAACTGATGATTCCCACGGGCAGAATCTGCCGCCAGCCCAGATTCTGGCGGATATAGGTGCGGCCGATCAGATCAAAGCAGGCGTACACCAGGAAACTCACCAGGGTCAGGCTGGCGGCGATGATCAGCGTGCGCACCTTGAAGTCAGCCAGGGTGCCGATTACCTCGCTCCAGTCGATACGCCTTGCCAGCAGGGTGAACAGCACAATCAGCAGTAAAAAAAACACCACCGTCAGTGGCCGCTTCCAGCGTTTCCAACCATGTTTGGCATCGGAGCCATTTTGCGCCGGGTGTGATTCGGGTTGGCTCATGGTGCTTGCTCCCGAGTAGCCTTCGACGTTTGCTGCGGATGGGCAAAAGGTTTGAGCCGCGGTTTATGCGCCGGCAGCCAACCGGCCCAGGCCGGGAAGTGCCGCAGGCAGTGGAACACCAGAAAGCCTATCGTCATCCGCCATAGCAGTCCGCGCGGGGAGCGGTTTTGCGGCATGCACTTGCAATGCTCGCGGCTTAGCTGATCCAGGCGCTCGAACAGTTCGCGATTGAACTCGCGGTCGCGAATCAGCACATTGGCTTCCAGATTCAGCGACAGGCTCAAGGGGTCCAGGTTGCTCGAACCTACAGTGCTCCATTCCTCATCCACCAGCGCGACTTTGCCGTGCAGTGGTCGGTCGCAATACTCGTAGATGGCCACGCCATCCTTGAGCAGGTAGTCATAGGTCATACGCGCCGCCAGTTTGGCGATCAGCATGTCCGGCTGGCCTTGCAGAATCAGACGAACCTCAACCCCGCGTCGTGCCGCGTTGCGGATTTCGCGCAGCAAGCGATAGCCCGGAAAGAAGTAGGCGTTGGCGATCACCACCCGACGTTTTGCGCTGCGCAAGACCTGGCGGTAAACCTCTTCGATATCGGTCTGATGTTCGCGATTGTCGCGATAGACCAGTCGCACCTGACCGTCATGTTCGCTGAAGGCCAATTCCGAGCGACGTCTGCGGCGGCGTTGCCACCAGTATTTGGCATGGGCCGGCCGGCCACTTTGCAGCAGGGCGAAATGATGGATGTCGACCACCGCCGGGCCCTGCACCTCGACCGCGTAATCCTGCTTGGCTTCGGGACCGAAGTCGGCGAGGTGATCGGCGGAAAAATTGATCCCGCCAAGGAAGGCGATTTCGCCGTCGACCACCACGATCTTGCGATGCAGGCGACGGAACCAGTTAGTCCGCAGCAAGCCGAGGGTCAGCGGCGCCGGATCGAATATTTGCAGGCGTACTCCGGCGGCGCTCAGGGCTGCGAGGAATTCAGTGCTCAGCTCGCCGCAGCCGAATCCGTCCAGGCTCATGGTGATCCGCACGCCTCGTTGTGCTGCCTCGATCAGGATGCTTTGCAGCTCATTGCCCACCTTGTCCTCAAACAGAATGAAGGTCTCGATGAGGATTTCGCTCTGCGCCTGGCGCAGGGCTTCGAACACTCTGGGAAAATACGCTTCGCCATTTTCCAGCAGCACGACCCGGTTGTTGCTCTGCCAGTCGTACTCGATATCTTCAACCGTCCGGTCCCGAAGGGATTGGGTTGTGGATAAGTGGTCCAGCGGATTTTTTTCCATCGGCGTGCTGCTCATAGCTCGACCTCCACCGACAGCGGCGCATGATCAGACAGGTGGGACCACGGGCGTGCCTTCAATACTTGCGGATGCTGCGCCTTCAGATTGCGCACGTAAATCCGGTCCAGACGCAATGCAGGCAGGCGCGCCGGGAAACTGCGCGCCGGTTTGCCAAAGTGTTCGGCGAATACTTCGCGCAAGCCGCAGGGTTGGAGTAGCGCATCGGCACGCTGGCGCCAATCGTTGAAGTCGCCAGCGACAATCACGGGGGTGTCTGCGGGCAGTTCTCCCAAACGTTGCGCCAAGAGTTGCAACTGCTGGCGGCGATGGGATTCGAGCAACCCAAGGTGGACGCAAATCGCGTGGACTTCACGGCCGTCACCGGGCAAGCGTAATACGCAATGCAACAGCCCGCGGTTTTCCCGCCCGGAGATCGATACGTCGAGATTGTCATGGCGAATGATCTGGAATTTCGACAACAGCGCATTGCCATGGTCGCCCGCGGGATAGACCGCATTGCGTCCATAGGCGAACTGCGGCCAGATGCTGTCGGCGAGGAATTCGTACTGCGGCATTGTCGGCCAGTTGTTGTACCGCCGTGAATGAGGCTCGTGGAGGCCGTGCACCTCCTGGAGAAACACCACATCGGCGGACACGCTACGCACCGCTTCGCGCAGTTCCGGCAAGATAAAACGTCGGTTGAGGGCGGTGAAACCCATGTGGATATTGACGGTCAGCACGGTGAAGCGGCAGACCTGCGTGGTGCCTGGTGTGATATCGCAATGTTCGCTTGTCGGCTCCCGCAGGCTCATGGCAATACCCCGGGTTCCGGCGATTTGCCCGGCTCGGTCGCCAGCGCGTGATCCAGACCCAGACGTTGCAATAGGCTGCGAGCATCGAAGGGCGCGCGAACCTTGAGGTCATTGTCGAAATAACAAAATACCTCGCGGGTTTTCCGCGCTTCAGGCTTGTGCTGGCGATCGATCAATTGCGCATCGGACGGTTGTTTGCCGTGGCTCCAGGCGTTGATCCGCTCGCCCCAGCGCTTCAGTGCCTCGGTTGTGTAACCGCTGGCGTAGAGCTGTTTGTCGCCATGCAGACGCACATACACAAAGTCACTGGTCAGGTCCTCACGATAGGGCCACTTGCCGGCCGTATCGGCGATGACCAGCGCGGCGCCATAGCGCTTGAGCAGGGTGACAAACTCCGGGACCACAAAACTTTCGTGGCGGATTTCCACGGCGTGCCGCAGTGGTTTTTTTCCGTGAGCCTTCATGCTGGCTTTGCCGTTCAAGCGGGTTTCATGCTGGCGGGCGAGGGCTGCTGCCTGTTGGGTATTCGCCGGGATCTGGGCCAGAAAGGCTTCGAACAATTCGGGGTCGAACTTAAAACTCGGTGGGAACTGCCAGAGGATCGGGCCGAGTTTTTCCTTGAGCTCCAGCACCCCGGAGGCGAAAAAATTGGCCAGGGGTTTATGAACGTCCCGCAGACGCAGAATATGGGTGATGTAGCGGGGTGCCTTGACGCTGAAGACGAAGTCTTGCGGGGTGTCGGCGTACCAGTCGGCATAGCGCTGAGGCGTTTGCAGCGCATAGAACGAACCGTTGATTTCAATGCTGTTGACCGCCCGCGAAGCGAACTGCAACTCGCGGTTCTGGGTCAGTCCTTCGGGGTAGAAGTCACCTCGCCAAGGTTTATAGCGCCAGCCGGAAATACCGATATGAATCGCCGCCATGCGTCCTCCCGTCGTGTCGCGCCGGATGACCTCCGTTCTTTTGATGACTGTGTTGTGGGCGGGAAAGTTTCGACGGGTTTACGGACGGCGCAGATATCTACTACCACCAACCCCTGTGGGAGCGAGCCTGCTCCAATGCCTGTGGGAGCGAGCTTGCTCGCGATGGCCGTTAACGATAACGCGTGTTTTCTGAATAAACGCGCCGCCCTGTAGGAGCGAGCTTGCTCGCGATGGTCGTTAACGATAACGCGTGTTTTCTGAATAAACGCGCCGCCCTTGAGTCCATCGCGAGCAAGCTCGCTCCCACGCTGAAGGCTGCGTTGGTTCAGCGGCGGCGGCTCAATGACCGCCCACCACCCGTGCCATACCTTTGGCAGACCCTGCATACACCGGTCCCAGGCGATCGAGGCGACCGCTCCAGGCGGTCAGTGCCAGGGCGACCAGCACCACCAGGCCGCCGATTCACGCGGTATGTATCAGGCCTATGTGGGCGACGGGCGTCCGCAAGCCAGCCCTTGGGCGGATTCAGTGCGACATCACTTCGCGAATATCGGCCGCCAGTTCTCGTACCCGGTCTTCCTCGGTGTCCCACGAGCACATGAAGCGCGCGCCGCCATTACCTATGAAGGTGTAGAAGCGCCAGCCCTTGGCCGTCAGGGCAGCGATGGCCGGTTCCGAGAGTTGCAGGAATACTCCGTTGGCTTCCACCGGGAACATCAATTCCACCCCTGGAATGTCCTCGACCAGACTGCTCAGCAGTTGCGCGCAGTGGTTGGCGTGATGCGCGTGTTTGAGCCAGGCGTCGTGTTCCAGAATGCCGACCCAGGGGGCGGAGAGGAAACGCATCTTGGAAGCAAGCTGCCCGGCCTGTTTGCAGCGGTAGTCGAAGTCTTCGGCCAGCTTGTGGTTGAAGAACAGAATCGCCTCACCCACCGCCATGCCATTTTTTGTGCCGCCGAAACACAGCACGTCGACCCCGGCCTTCCAGGTCAGGTCTGCTGGCGAGCAGTCGAGGAACGCACAGGCGTTAGAGAAACGCGCGCCGTCCATGTGCAGGTTCAGGCCCAGCTCCTTGCACGTGGCGCTGATGGCACGGATTTCTTCCGGGCGATAAACACTACCGACCTCGGTCGCCTGGGTCAGGGTCACTACCCGTGGTTTCGGGTAGTGGATGTCCTGGCGCTTGAGGGCGATCTCGCGGATCGATTCCGGGGTCAGCTTGCCGTTTTCAGTGTGGGCGGTGAGCAGCTTGGAGCCGTTGGAGAAAAACTCCGGAGCGCCGCATTCATCGGTTTCGACGTGGGCGGTTTCCGAGCAGATCACGCTGTGGTAACTCTGGCACAACGAAGACAAGGCCAGGGAGTTGGCCGCGGTGCCGTTGAAGGCGAAGAACACTTCGCAGTCGGTTTCGAACAGCTTGCGGAAATGATCGGCGGCGCGGGCGGTCCACTCATCATCGCCATAAGCGCGTTGGTGGCCATGATTGGCCTGCTCCATGGCGGCCCAGGCTTCAGGGCAGATGCCGGAATAATTGTCGCTGGCGAATTGTTGGCTCTTGTCGGTCATGGCCGTCTTCCGTGGTTGAGAGCAGCGTGGTCGATGATGGTGGGCACTTTACCCAAGATTGGCGGAGTAGCACACGCCCAGTTTCTGTAGGAAAAATGCAAACTACTTGAGGGATTATGCGCGACTCTTCCATGAAGCCTGCAACACCTGTCCGCGACGGTGCGTTGGATCTGCTCAAATGGCTGGCGCTGTTGAGCATGGTGCTTGATCACCTGCGGTACGTCGGTTTGAGCCTCGATGGGCTTTATGTGCCCGGACGCCTGGCGTTTCCGTGGTTCTGCCTGGCGATGGCGGTCAATCTGGCCCGGGCTGTCCGGCCGGGCGCCGATGGGCAGTGGCGTTACCTGGGCTGGCTACTGCTGTTCAGCCTGCTGAGCGAGATTCCCTATCGGCTGTTCATTCTCCACCCGGACACCCTCAACGTCTTGCCCAGCCTGATCCTGGGTTTGCTGGTTGCGCGTGGCTGGCAGCATCGAACGGCTCAGGCGCAGCTGCTGGCGGTGGCGGCGCTGCTTTTGGCCTGGCTGTTCCCTGAGCGACTGATGTTCGGTTTCTTCGGAGTCTTGCTGCCGCTGGCCACCCTGCTGGTGCTGCGGCGGCCCTGGTATTACAGCCTGTTGCCAGGGGCGGTATGTCTGGCGGCCAATCAGTGGCAAATTCTGCTGCCCGGCGTCGCTGATGGCGATAGCGTGGCGATCCTCGGTCTCACCGCCTGCCTGGTCGCACCGTTGATCGGCCTGCTGCTGTTGCGGCATATGGGCCAATGCTCGCCACCCCCGATGCGTCGCTGGGCGTATGCGCTCTATCCCGTGCATTTCCTCGCTCTTTCGGCGCTTCGAGAAGTCTTGGCGTAATCCCCTGTGGCACACATCACCTGTGGCGAGGGGGCTTGCCCCCGCTGGACTGCGCAGCAGGCCCAAAGTCAGCGAATGCGGTCTGTCTGGACAATCCCACTAGCCGATTTTACGACTGCTTCGCAGCCGAACGGGGCGATGCGGCGTTCCGACAAGCCCCCTCACAAGCCCGCTCCCACACCCCATGTCGTAAACGCACCTTTGCGTGGCGTCCATGGGCATTTGGCCTGTCTGCGCCAGCCATACCATCGCATCCAAAGGGCACTGTCTCAGGGCAGGGGCCTCACCGAGACGAATGGCGCACCGCCGCCGCTGGGAGAGACGCGATGTTCAGCAAACAAGACCAAATCCAGGGTTATGACGATGCACTGTTGGCAGCGATGAATGCCGAGGAGCAGCGTCAGGAAGATCACATCGAGCTGATCGCGTCGGAGAACTACACCAGCAAACGCGTCATGGAAGCGCAAGGCAGCGGCCTGACCAACAAATACGCCGAAGGCTATCCGGGCAAGCGTTACTACGGCGGTTGCGAACACGTCGACAAGGTCGAGGCGCTGGCCATCGAACGCGCCAAGCAGCTGTTCGGTGCCGACTACGCCAACGTCCAGCCGCACTCCGGCAGCCAGGCCAACGCCGCGGTGTTCCTCGCTCTGTTGCAGGCCGGCGATACCGTACTGGGCATGAGCCTGGCCCACGGCGGTCACCTGACCCACGGCGCCAAGGTCAGCTTCTCCGGCAAGCTCTATAACGCCGTGCAATATGGCATCGACACGGTCACCGGGCTGATCGATTACGACGAAGTCGAGCGCATGGCGGTCGAGCACAAGCCAAAAATGATCATCGCCGGCTTCTCGGCCTACTCGAAAACCCTGGATTTCCCACGCTTCCGTCAGATCGCCGACAAGGTGGGTGCCTATCTGTTCGTCGACATGGCTCACGTTGCCGGTCTGGTGGCTGCCGGTCTGTACCCGAACCCACTGCCGTATGCCGACGTGGTCACCACCACTACCCACAAAACCCTGCGTGGCCCACGTGGCGGCCTGATCCTGGCCAAGGCCAACCCGGACCTTGAGAAAAAGCTCCAGGCCGCGGTCTTCCCCGGCGGCCAGGGCGGCCCGTTGATGCACGTGATCGCCGGTAAGGCAGTGTGCTTCAAGGAAGCGCTGGAGCCCGGCTTCAAGGTCTATCAGCAACAAGTGATCGACAACGCCCAGGCCATGGCCAGCGTATTTATCAAACGCGGCTACGATGTAGTGTCCGGCGGCACCGACAACCACCTGTTCCTGGTCAGCCTGATTCGTCAGGGCCTCACCGGTAAAGAAGCCGACGCCGCCTTGGGTCGTGCTCACATCACCGTGAACAAGAACGCCGTGCCGAACGATCCACAGTCGCCATTCGTCACCTCGGGCCTGCGGATCGGCACCCCTGCAGTCACCACTCGCGGCTTCAAGGTCGCTCAGTGTGTCGAGCTGGCCGGCTGGATCTGCGACATCCTCGATAACCTCGGCGATGCCGATGTCGAGGCCGATGTGGCGAAGAATGTGGCAGCCCTGTGCGCGGACTTCCCGGTTTACCGCTGAGAGCAGTTTTGGAGTAAATGACTATGCAGCACTACTCGGGCTTCGGCCTCTTCAAGCACTCCCTCAGCCACCATGAAAACTGGCAGAAAATGTGGCGCACGCCGACCCCGAAAAAGGTCTATGACGTGGTCATCGTCGGCGGTGGCGGGCATGGTCTGGCGACCGCTTACTACCTGGCCAAGGTACACGGCATCACCAACGTGGCCGTGGTCGAAAAAGGCTGGCTGGGCGGCGGTAACACCGCGCGCAACACCACCATCGTTCGCTCCAACTACCTGTGGGACGAGTCGGCGCACCTGTACGAACACGCGATGAAACTGTGGGAAGGCCTGTCCCAGGACCTGAACTACAACGTGATGTTCTCCCAGCGTGGCGTCTACAACCTGTGCCACACCCTGCAGGATATTCGTGATTCCGAGCGTCGGGTCAGCGCCAACCGCCTCAACGGCGTCGATGGCGAACTGCTCAACGCCAAGCAGGTGGCGGACGAGATTCCGTACCTGGATTGCTCGAAGAACACCCGTTACCCGATCATCGGCGCGACCGTTCAGCGTCGCGGCGGCGTCGCCCGTCACGATGCCGTGGCCTGGGGCTTTGCCCGTGCCGCCGACGCCCTGGGCGTGGACCTGATTCAACAGACCGAAGTGATCGGTTTCCGCAAGGAAAACGGCGTGTGCATCGGCGTTGAAACCAACAAGGGCTTCATCGGCGCCAAGCGCGTCGGCGTGGTCACTGCCGGTAACTCCGGGCACATGGCCAAGCTCGCCGGTTTCCGTCTGCCGATCGAATCCCACCCGCTGCAAGCGCTGGTGTCCGAGCCGATCAAGCCGATTATCGACAGCGTGATCATGTCCAACGCCGTACACGGATACATCAGCCAGTCCGACAAGGGCGACCTGGTGATCGGTGCCGGTATCGACGGCTACAACGGCTATGGCCAGCGTGGTTCATACCCGGTGATCGAACACACCATTCAGGCCATCGTCGAGATGTTCCCGGTGTTGTCCCGCGTGCGCATGAACCGTCAGTGGGGCGGCATCGTCGACACCACGCCGGACGCGTGCCCGATCATCTCCAAGACGCCGGTGCCGAACATGTTCTTCAACTGCGGTTGGGGTACCGGTGGCTTCAAAGCGACACCTGGCTCGGGCAACGTATTTGCCGCAAGCCTGGCCAAGGGTGAAATGCACCCATTGGCTGCTCCATTCTCCATCGACCGTTTCCACAACGGTGCGTTGATCGACGAACACGGCGCTGCAGCTGTCGCCCACTAACAGGAGAAATCCCTATGTTGCACATCTTCTGTCCTCACTGCGGCGAGTTGCGCTCCGAAGAGGAATTCCACGCCTCCGGCCAGGCGCACATCCCGCGCCCACTGGACCCGAACACCTGCACCGACGAACAGTGGGGCGACTACATGTTCTTCCGTGACAACCCACGCGGGTTGCACCACGAACTGTGGGACCACGTCGCCGGTTGCCGTCAGTACTTCAACGCTACCCGTGACACCGTGACTTACGAGATTCTCGAAACCTACAAGATCGGCGCCAAGCCGCAATTCACCGGCAAGACAGAAACGACGAAAGTCGCCACTGGTCTGGGAGAGAAGGTATGAGCCAGATCAATCGTCTGTCCAACGGCGGCCGGATCGACCGCAACAAAGTCTTGAGCTTCACCTTCAACGGCCAGAGCTACAAAGGCTTCGAAGGCGACACCCTGGCCGCAGCCTTGCTGGCCAACGGTGTCGACATCATCGGTCGCAGCTTCAAATACTCCCGGCCGCGCGGCATTTTCGCCGCCGGTGCCGAAGAGCCGAACGCGGTGCTGCAGATCGGCGCCACCGAAGCCACGCAGATCCCGAACGTACGCGCCACGCAACAAGCGCTGTACCAGGGCCTGGTCGCCACCAGCACCAACGGCTGGCCGAGCGTCAACAACGACATGATGGGGATTCTCGGCAAGGTCGGCGGCAAGCTGATGCCGCCGGGCTTCTACTACAAAACCTTCATGTACCCGCAATCGTTCTGGATGACCTACGAGAAGTACATTCGCAAGGCCGCAGGTCTTGGCCGCTCGCCGACCGAGAACGATCCGGACACCTACGACTACATGAACCGGCACTGCGACGTGCTGATCGTCGGCGGCGGCCCTGCTGGCCTGGCGGCTGCTTTGGCGGCGGCACGCAGCGGTGCCCGGGTGATTCTGGCGGACGAGCAGGAAGAGTTCGGCGGCAGCCTGCTCGATTCCCGTGAAAGCCTCGATGGCAAACCGGCCGCCGAATGGGTCGCCAGCGTCATCGCTGAGCTCAAATCCCTGCCGGACGTGCTGCTGTTGCCACGCGCCACGGTCAACGGCTACCACGACCATAACTTCCTGACCATTCACGAGCGCCTCACCGATCACCTCGGCGACCGCGCACCGATCGGTCAAGTGCGTCAGCGTATTCACCGGGTTCGCGCCAAACGCGTGGTGCTGGCCACAGGCAGCCACGAGCGTCCACTGGTCTACGGCAACAACGACGTGCCGGGCAACATGCTGGCCGGTGCAGTCTCGACGTACGTGCGTCGTTACGGCGTGGCACCGGGCAAAAAACTCGTGCTCTCCACCAACAACGATCACGCTTACCGCGTGGCGCTGGACTGGCTCGACGCCAGCCTGCAAGTGGTGGCCATCGCCGACGCACGGAGCAATCCTCGCGGCGCGCTGGTAGAAGAAGCTCGGGCCAAAGGCATCCGCATCCTGACCGGCAGCGCAGTGATTGAAGCGCGCGGCAGCAAACACGTGACCGCAGTTCGCGTTGCCGCCATCGATGTCAAAGCGCATGCCGTGACCAGTCCTGGTGAATGGCTGGACTGCGACCTGATGGCCAGTTCCGGCGGCTACAGCCCGGTGGTTCACCTGGCTTCGCACCTGGGCGGCAAGCCAATCTGGCGTGAAGATATCCTCGGTTTCGTACCGGGCGAAGCACCGCAGAAACGCGTGTGCGTCGGCGGCGTGAATGGCGTGTACAGCCTCGGCGATACCTTGGCCGACGGTTTTGAAGGCGGCGTGCGCGCTGCCAGCGAAGCCGGCTTCAAAGCGGTCGAAGGCGTGCTGCCCAAAGCCCTCAGCCGTCTGGAAGAGCCAACCCTGGCGCTGTTCCAGGTGCCCCACGAAAAAACCACCGCACGGGCGCCGAAGCAATTCGTCGACCTGCAGAACGACGTCACCGCCGCCGCCATCGAACTGGCGACCCGCGAAGGCTTCGAGTCGGTCGAACACGTTAAACGCTACACCGCACTGGGCTTCGGTACCGACCAGGGCAAACTGGGCAACGTCAACGGTCTGGCCATCGCGGCGCGTTCGCTGAACGTGACCATCCCGCAAATGGGCACCACCATGTTCCGCCCGAACTACACGCCGGTAACCTTCGGCGCAGTAGCCGGTCGTCACTGTGGTCATATCTTCGAACCGGTGCGTTATACCGCCTTGCAAGCCTGGCACGTGAAAAACGGCGCCGAGTTCGAAGACGTCGGCCAGTGGAAGCGTCCATGGTACTTCCCGAAAAACGGTGAAGACCTGCATGCCGCCGTCAAACGCGAATGCCAGGCCGTGCGCGACAGCGTCGGCCTGCTCGATGCATCGACCCTGGGCAAGATCGATATCCAGGGCCCGGATGCGCGGGAGTTCCTCAACCGCGTCTACACCAACGCCTGGACCAAGCTCGATGTGGGCAAGGCCCGTTACGGGCTGATGTGCAAAGAAGACGGCATGGTCTTCGACGACGGCGTTACGGCCTGTCTCGCGGACAACCACTTCGTGATGACCACCACTACCGGCGGCGCTGCACGCGTGCTGCAATGGCTGGAAATCTACCAGCAGACCGAATGGCCAGACCTCAAGGTGTACTTCACCTCGGTCACTGACCACTGGGCGACCATGACCCTGTCCGGGCCGAACAGCCGCAAGCTGCTCAGCGAAGTCACCGACATCGACCTGGACAAGGACGGCTTCCCGTTCATGACCTGGAAAGAAGGTCTGGTCGGCGGTGTGCCGGCGCGGGTATTCCGGATCTCGTTTACCGGTGAGCTGTCGTACGAAGTCAACGTCCAGGCCGACTACGCCATGGGCGTGCTCGAGAAAATCGTCGAGGCGGGCAAAAAATACAACCTGACCCCGTACGGCACCGAAACCATGCACGTCCTGCGGGCCGAGAAGGGCTTCATCATCGTCGGCCAGGACACCGACAGCTCGATGACCCCGGACGACTTGAACATGGGCTGGTGCGTTGGCCGGACCAAACCGTTCTCGTGGATCGGCTGGCGCGGTATGAACCGTGAAGACTGCGTGCGTGATCAACGCAAACAGTTGGTGGGCCTCAAACCCATCGACCCGACCAAATGGCTGCCTGAAGGCGCGCAGCTTGTGTTCAACACCAAGCAAGCGATCCCGATGAGCATGGTCGGTCACGTTACTTCCAGCTACCTGCACAACTCCTTGGGCTATTCGTTTGCCATGGGCGTGGTAAAGGGCGGCTTGAAGCGTATCGGTGAGCGCGTGTTCGCACCGCTGGCAGACGGCAGCGTGATCGAAGCGGAAATCGTTTCTTCGGTGTTCTTCGATCCGAAAGGTGATCGCCAGAACATTTGATGCTGGGTTGACGCAGTCCCTGTAGCAGCTGCCGCAGGCTGCGTTCGAGCGCGGAGCGGTCGCAATCCGTTGCTCTCGGTTTCGGCAGGCGAATCGCGGTTGGGTTGTTTACGACCGCTTCGCGGCCGAACGCAGGCTTCGCCAGCTGCTACGGGTTTAGTGATCGACACCACTTTCGCAAGCACAACAGAATTCAAGACAGGTGCTTTATGACCGCAGCCAATGTTTACCAACAACGCCCAACCACCGGGGCCAAGGCCGAGTCGCCGCTGCATCACGCAGACCTCGCCAGCCTGGTGGGCAAGGGTCGCAAAAACGCCGGCGTGACCGTGCGTGACAAGAAACTCCTCGGCCATCTGACCCTCCGTGGCAACGGTCATGATCCAGCGTTCGCCGCTGGCGTGCACAAGGCCCTGGGCCTGGAATTGCCAGTGGCCCTGACCGTCGTCGCCAAGGGCGAAACCAGCCTGCAATGGCTGGGGCCGGATGAATGGCTGCTGATCGTCCCGACCGGTGAAGAATTCGCAGCCGAGAAAAAACTCCGTGAAGCGCTGGGTAGTCTGCACATCTCCATCGTCAACGTCAGCGGCGGCCAACAGCTGCTCGAACTGAGCGGCCCGAAAGTCCGCGAAGTGCTGATGAAATCCACCAGCTACGACGTCCACCCCAACAACTTCCCGGTGGGCAAAGCCGTCGGCACGGTGTTCGCCAAGTCACAACTGGTGATCCGCCATACCGCCGAAGACACCTGGGAACTGGTGATCCGTCGCAGCTTCGCCGATTACTGGTGGCTGTGGTTGCAGGATGCGGCTGCTGAATACGGTCTGAGCGTTCAGGCTTAAAAGCAGGGCGAGTTGACCTGGAGATGGAGGGCTCCCTGAAGATCGACCCCTCACCCCAGCCCTCTCCCCAGTGGGAGAGGGGGGAAAGGGAGCAGATCTCTAGCGTTTTCAAGTCCTGAGTTCGACCGAATCTCGCAGGTCGCAGTAAGTCCCGAGAACAACTCGGTCAGCTCCCTCGCCCCTCTGGGGAGAGGGTTGGGGTGAGGGGTCGATCTCCCTGACACCCTAAACAACAAATCAGGAGTCACCGCACTATGAGCCGCGCCCCAGACACATGGATTCTGACCGCCGATTGCCCAAGCGTCCTCGGCACCGTGGATGCGGTGACCCGTTTTCTGTTCGAACAGGGTTGCTACGTCACCGAACACCATTCCTTCGATGATCGGCTTTCCGGCCGCTTTTTCATTCGCGTGGAATTCCGTCAGCCCGACGGCTTTGACGAACAGGCATTCCGCGCCGGTCTGGCCGAGCGGACTGACGCGTTCGGCATGATCTTCGAACTGACTCCGCCGCACCACCGGCCCAAAGTAGTGATCATGGTCTCCAAGGCCGATCACTGCCTTAACGACTTGCTCTACCGCCAGCGCATCGGCCAGTTGTCCATGGACGTGGCCGCGGTGGTCTCCAACCACCCGGACCTCAAGCCGCTGGCCGATTGGCACCAGATTCCCTACTACCACTTCCCGCTGGACCCGAACGACAAGCCGTCCCAAGAGCGTCAGGTCTGGCAGGTCATCGAAGAGTCCGGCGCCGAACTGGTGATCCTTGCCCGCTACATGCAAGTGCTGTCGCCGGAGCTGTGCCGCAAACTCGACGGCAAGGCGATCAACATTCATCACTCCCTGTTGCCCGGTTTCAAAGGCGCCAAGCCCTATCACCAGGCCTACAACAAGGGCGTGAAACTGGTCGGCGCCACCGCGCACTACATCAACAACGACCTGGACGAAGGCCCGATCATCGCCCAGGGCGTGGAAGTGGTGGACCACAGTCATTACCCCGAAGACTTGATCGCCAAAGGGCGGGATATCGAAGGGCTGACGTTGGCGCGGGCGGTTGGGTATCACATTGAAAGGCGTGTGTTTCTCAACGCAAACAGAACGGTTGTTCTTTAGATCGCCATCGTCGGAACGCCGCCCGGAGCAAGCTCGCTCCCACAGGGGATTTGTGTGAGTACACAAATCTCAGACACACCCTAAATCCAATGTGGGAGCGAGCTTGCTCGCGATGAGGCCCTCCCCAACAACACAAAAACACACAGGCAATAACCCAAGCAATCAACGCGCTGCCGCTCCAGGGCAACGCGACCGCAACATAAAAACAACAGCGAGGTGAAAGCATGTCTGGTAATCGTGGTGTCGTGTATCTCGGCAATGGCCAGGTCGAAGTACAGAGAATCGACTATCCCAAATTGCAGGACCCGCGCGGCAGGAAGATCGAACACGGTGTCATCCTGCGTGTGGTGTCCACCAACATCTGTGGTTCCGACCAGCACATGGTGCGCGGCCGCACCACCGCCCAGACCGGCCTGGTCCTGGGCCACGAGATCACCGGTGAAGTGATCGAGAAGGGCCGTGATGTCGAGAACCTGCAGATCGGCGACCTGGTATCGGTACCCTTCAACGTTGCATGTGGCCGTTGCCGTTCGTGCAAAGAGCAGCACACCGGTGTCTGCCTGAGCGTCAACCCGGCACGTCCCGGCGGTGCCTATGGCTATGTCGACATGGGCGACTGGACCGGTGGCCAGGCCGAATACGCGATGGTGCCATATGCCGACTTCAACTTGCTGAAGCTCCCTGATCGCGACAAGGCCATGGAAAAAATCCGCGACCTGACCTGCCTCTCCGACATCCTGCCGACCGGCTACCACGGCGCAGTGACCGCTGGCGTTGGTCCAGGCAGCACCGTGTACATCGCTGGCGCCGGCCCGGTCGGTCTGGCCGCTGCCGCTTCCGCTCGCCTGCTGGGCGCGGCGGTAGTGATCATCGGTGACGTCAACACGGTCCGCCTGGCCCACGCCAAGGCCCAGGGCTTCGAAATAGCCGACCTGTCCCTGGACACCCCGCTGCACGAACAGATCGCTGCACTACTGGGCGAACCAGAAGTCGATTGCGCCGTCGACGCCGTAGGCTTCGAAGCCCGCGGTCACGGCCATGACGGCGTGAAACACGAAGCACCGGCCACCGTTCTCAACTCGTTGATGGGCGTGGTCCGCGTAGCCGGCAAAATCGGCATCCCCGGCCTCTACGTTACTGAAGATCCAGGTGCTGTCGACGCTGCCGCAAAAATGGGCAGCCTGAGCATCCGCTTCGGTCTGGGCTGGGCCAAATCCCACAGCTTCCACACCGGCCAGACCCCGGTCATGAAGTACAACCGTCAGTTGATGCAGGCGATCATGTGGGACCGTATTCACATTGCCGACATCGTTGGGGTTGAGGTTATTAGCTTGGATGACGCGCCACGTGGGTATGGTGAGTTCGATGCGGGCGTGCCAAAGAAATTTGTGATTGATCCGCATAAGTTGTTTAGTGCGGCGTAAGGGCTTTATGCAAGAGAAGAGGGCGACGTGATGTCGCCCTTTTTGCGATTGTCGATCAAAGCCAATTTCCACTTCATAAGCTTGATGCCAATTGGGCGGGTGGTTCAAGTATCGCAAACATAGGACCAAATGCGTGGAGTTCAGAACCTATACCCATTACCAGCGCTGATGGATAGTTTCTTTGTACATCTGGAAGGGTTAAACCCGATTGGACGGCTGCGGAGGGTGCTACTCCTCTGGTATTCCCGAGTCCGGTATCTAATATGAGTGGCAAGAGGCGATTCTCAGGTGTTTTTGCAATAAGGTCTGTCATGTTTCTAGAGGATAAAGCATCAACAGACTCGTTCATACGCTTTGAAGTACGGGAGACGTTTGCAAGATCTTTGCCCTGAAGGTTTCCAAATATGTTCTCCAATATTTCATTGGGCATGTCGTCAAGACCGATATGCGTTGGCGTTGGCGTTGGCGTTGGCGTTGGCGTTGGCTTTGGCTTTGGCTTTGGCCCAAGATTTTTCCAAGTCCTTTGCAGAAACTTCCAAAAACCTGCATGCCCTGTCGGATCCACTCGATTCACCGGATTCCCCACGCAATATGCATACGCATTCAACCCTCCCTTCCCAAATGGGCTCCAACTGTCCGGGCTGTTGAACCGCATCAGCACCGGGTTAAACGCCCGATAACCATTGCCCAATAAATAATGTCCGGTCACAGGATCAGGCCGTTCGCCGTTGAAGCCGAGCAGGCTGAGCAAGCCGTTTTCCGTTGGGCGATGGCCGTAGGCTGTGTAGGCGAGGGGATGAGGCTGCGTTGCGTCGAGTGCGTTCAATACCGAGCGTTGTTGATCGATGGCAAGCAAGGTGGTTTCGACGGTGTCGTCCTGGCGCTGTTGTTGCGCCAGCAGTTGATCCTCGTGCTGGAAGATCGAACGGTGCACCTGGTCTTGAATCTCGGTGGTCAGGCGGTCTTTCAGGTAGAAGCGCTGGGTGCTCGTCTGCTTCGATAGCGTGCAAGCGGCCAGGCGATCCAGAGGGTCGTAGTGGTAGCGGCAGAGCAGAACTTCGCGGTTCGTCGGCATGGGGTGGGTTCCCTGAAAGGTCCGTCGATTCAGGCTACTACTCTCGCGCAATTGGCCAGCGCTGCCTACTAGCAGAACTGCTAGGGTGTGCGGGTTTCCTGGTTTTTATAGGGGAGACATTCAATTGCTCATCTTCATCCTGAGACAGTAGAATATGTCCGTTATTGCTTTTCTCAGAAAGCTCTTCAGTTTCAAACTCAGTTTCAGTGTCAGAAGATTCGAGGAGTAGGGATAACTCCGTTCTTTCTAATGGATAGGGGAAGAGCTTTTTGATTTTCTCATCTGCTTCTTTGAATGTATTGGCTACTACTTCGCCATATTTGGTTTTGTGAATGTGGTTCTTCGGGTATGCAGCGTAGTCAAAGAGGGCCATCGGTATATCCTTATTATTGATCATGCAGCGAAGTAGAGCCTGTCGATAAAGTTATAAATTCCGGGCGATATTTCGTCTACTGTCAGAAATTACAGGTTGCATCGTCACGTCAGGGATTTCGGATAGACGGTTGTCTGTCGCAAAAATAGTGGGGAGTCTGAATAATAAAAAGACAGAGTTATCAACTGCCTATCCGTTATCGGCTACAAAAAGGGCGACCTTGATGTCGCCCGTTTTCGTTTATGAGGACGCCTGGGCCTGCAAGCGCCGCCCGATCACGTCCATCAGGTCGCAGCCGTCGCGCAAGGGGATGGCGAGGACCCGAGCAAAGTCGTGGAGGACTACGGTGTCGGAGTGGATTTCTTCGCGCAGGGCGAGGTTTTCCAGCAGTTGGGTCACGGCGAGGATGCGGTAGGTGGCGGTGTCGTGCAGGACGTCGAGTGGGGCTTGGGTGTCGATCAGCAGGGAGTGGAAGTCGTTGTCGATTCCGGTGATAGGCATGTAACGGTTCATAAGGAAGCTCCGCGATTCGGTTAGGGCCACCACTCAATCGTCGCCAAACGAAAGGGTGGCAGCTGTACGCAGGTTGGCGAACCGGGAACACACGGAAAAAACCGGCAGACCCGAAGGTCTCCCGCGCACAGCCGCCATAACGCAGCTTTGCGGGTGCAAAAGATCCTGTCAAAAAAGCAGGAAGCTTTTGACCATATATTCGTCAGGTCGCCAAACCTGGTCGCTATGTGGGCGACGAGCGGACTATAAACTTCATGCTCCGAACGGTGCAAGGCGCAAGCGCGAGGGGATTTCCGAGATTGACGTAAGACCCTGCGCCGAGCGCAATTTCTTGTGGTGAGGGGGCTGGCGGTCAGTTATGAGAAATGCGCGGTGCTTCGACGTAAACCAAAGACTTTCGGGGCGTGCGAGATCGCCAAGATCGCAGCCTCGCTCCACTCGACAGCTCCTACAAGGGGGCTGGGTATTTCGCTGCTTCTGTAGGAGCTGCCGCAGGCTGCGATCTTTTGGGGACGCCCAGTGCTTAACTGACATTCACCTCCTCAAAGGTTTTACAACGCCGCCAACTGCCCCTGATACAACACCGGCCCGGTCGGATGCCCGGTCGGTAAACCGCCTTGTGGCTCAAGGCTGACCGCCAGGGCAATCGGCGTGTCGAGCAACGCTTGCTGTTCTTCACTCAGGCTGACCCGCCCCTTGCCGCCGGCCGGCAGTACGCCGAGGGACACCGGTTTGCCGTCAGGCCTGATAGCCCACAGTTCCAGGCTGCGACCCGGATCGATGGCGGCGAGGGTCAGCGGTTCGACTTGCAGGTAGTCGTCATGGGCCTGGATCCGCAACGCCGGTTGCTCGGTGACGCTGAGCAGGGTGGCGCTGTAGCGGGTGTCGTCGCGGTTGTAGAGCATGCCCAGGGTCACGGCCAGCACCAGTGAACACACCACAGCAGTGATGCGCAGCCAATGCCGGAGCGAGCGTTTTTCTGCTACATGCAATTGTTGCGGTTCGATCCGTGCGGTGATGGCCTGCCATAGGTGATCCGGCACCGGTTCTTTTGATATACGCAGGCTGGGGAATCCTGGATGCAGGCTGTGGGAACTATTTTTCGGCGAGTTGAGGCAGCGCACTGGACGCTGGGAACAAACCCCATTCCGGCCAGTCCAACGGACTGTTTTGCACCACTCATTGCGGGGTGGTATTCATGGCCCAAGAGGTTGTCTCGATGAAGATTTCACGCGGTGTTGCACTGGCTTCGCTGTTGACCCTGGCGGCAAGCCCGGTCTTCGCGGCTTTCAACCTGAACGATGTGGCCAGTGCAGTCTCCGGCGCACAAGGCAATAACAAAGGTGACGCGACAGTGGAGGCCGCGCCCAAAGCCGCCGGGTTGCTCAATACCCTGGGGTCGCAGCTCAACATCACCCCAGAGCAGGCGATCGGCGGCACCGGCGCCATGCTCGGGCTGGCGAAGAATCAGCTGAGCACCACCGACTATTCGCAGCTGAGCAAAAGCGTGCCGGGCCTGGATCAGATCTCGGGCAATGGCGCGCTAGGTGCGCTGGGTGGCCTGGGCGCTTTGGGCGGGTTGCTCGGCAAGTCCGGTGAATCGTCGGCGCTGGACGGTTTGCTGGGCAACGTCAAAGACACCAACGACCTGAACAACGCCTTCAGTGCCCTGGGCATGGACAGCGGGATGATCGGCCAGTTTGCCCCGGTGATCCTGCAATACCTCGGTCAACAGGGCTTGGGCGGCTCGCTGCTGCAAAACCTGGGCGGGATCTGGGGCACGGGTATCGGCAGCTGATTCAACGGCGCGCGGCGCGCAAGGCGTCGGTAGTTGATCACGGTCACTGGCTGGCGCTTGAACAGCTTGCAGGCGGTTTTGGTGATCTGCAGATCCTTGCTTCAGGCGGCAGGTCAATCCGGCCAACTGACAAATGTTTCACCTTTGGTTGGGTAGGGTGGTTTGTTATTAACGACGCAAATCCCTTGTGGCGAGGGAGCTTGCTCCCGCTCGGCTGCGCAGCAGTCGTAAAACCTGCTAAATGCGATCTACCTGATATATCGCGATTGCAGATTTTGGGGCCGCTACGCGCCCCAGCGGGAGCAAGCTCCCTCGCCACAGGATTTGTGTCAACTCAGGCATCTTTCCAACTTACCCTGTTTTCTGCGGTCTAGAATTCAGCGTCACTGCTCCATTTCCCACAAGGAACCCTCCCATCGTGAAATCCGTCCTTGCACTGTTATCCCTCCTGGCCCTGCCGGTCATGGCCGCCGAGCCGACCCTTTACGGGCGCTACGAATACATTCAACTGCCGGAAATCGGCGGTGAAACCCTCAAGGCCAAAATGGACACCGGCGCCCTGACCGCATCCCTGTCGGCCAAGGACATCGAAACCTTTACCCGTGACGGCGAAGACTGGGTGCGCTTCCGCCTGGCCACCAAAGGCGCGAGCAACAAGGTCTACGAGCACAAGGTCGCACGCATCAGCAAAATCAAAACCCGCACCGAAGAAGACGAGGATGACGAGGACACGGCCGCACCCACCAAGCGCCCGGTGGTCGACCTGGAACTGTGCCTGGGCAAGGTCAAGCGCACCGTCGAGGTCAACCTGACCGACCGCAGCAGCTTTAATTATCCGTTGCTGATCGGTTCCAAGGCCTTGCGCGAGTTTGATGCGGCGGTGAACCCGGCGAAACGGTTTACGGCGGACAAACCCGACTGCTGATTGACGGCGATTGAACGATCCTGCACCTTTCGGTAACGAAATCTCTGTGCTCGGACGCCATGCCCCATATCCTGATTGTCGAAGACGAAGCCGCGATTGCCGATACCCTGATATTCGCCTTGCAGGGCGAGGGCTTTGCCACGACTTGGCTGAGCCTCGGCCAGGCGGCTCTGGAGCATCAGCGTGCGATGCCGGCAGACCTGATCATTCTCGATATCGGCCTGCCGGATATCAGCGGCTTTGAAACCTGCAAGCAATTACGGCGTTTCAGCGAAGTGCCGGTGATGTTCCTCAGCGCCCGCGACGGGGAGATCGATCGGGTGGTGGGACTGGAAATCGGTGCTGACGATTATGTGGTCAAGCCGTTCAGCCCTCGCGAAGTCGCTGCACGGGTACGGACGATTCTCAAGCGGGTCCTGCCGCGGGCACCCGCCGTTGTGGCCAGCGGAGTGTTTCAGATAGACCGCGAGCGCGTGCAGATCAGCTATCGCCGCCAGCCGCTAAGCCTGACCCGTCATGAGTTCCGTCTGCTGCAATGCCTGGTGGAGCAACCCGAACGGGTCTTCAGCCGCGAGCAGTTGCTGGATGCCCTGGGCGTGGCCGCGGATGCGGGTTACGAGCGCAGCATCGACAGTCATATCAAAAGCCTGCGAGGGAAATTGCGCAGGGTGGCCGCCGACGCCGAGCCGATCCAGACCCATCGCGGCCTCGGTTACAGCTACAGTCCGGGGCACAGCTGATGCCGCTGGGGATGCGGATTTTCCTGGTGTATCTGCTGTTTATCAGCTTCACCGGTTATTTCGTGCTCAGCACCGTGATGCAAGAAATCCGCCCCGGCGTACGCCAGTCCACCGAGGAAACCCTGGTGGACACCGCCAACCTGATGGCCGAGGTCCTGCGCGATGACCTCAAGTCCGGGACGCTTGCCCAAAGCCGCTGGGCCGAATTGCTCAAGGCCTACGGCGAACGGCAACCGGCGGCGACCATCTGGGGCTTGCCAAAGAACCAGGTCAATCACCGCATCTATGTCACCGACGCCCGAGGCATCGTGCTGCTGGACTCCAGCGGCGTGGCGATGGGACAGGATTATTCACGCTGGAATGACGTCTATCTGACTCTGCGCGGCGAATACGGCGCCCGTTCGACCCGCAGCGATCCGGCAGATCCCGACTCATCGGTGATGCATGTCGGCGCGCCAATCCGCGACAACGGCCAGATCATCGGCGTGGTCACCGTGGCCAAGCCCAACAGTTCGTTGCAGCCTTACGTCGACCGCACCGAGCGGCGTCTGCTGTGGTATGGCGCGGGGCTGATCAGCCTCGGTTTGCTGTTCGGCGCCGCGCTGTCCTGGTGGCTCAGCGCAGCGCTACGGCGCTTGACCGCCTATGCCCAGGCCGTCAGCGAGGGCCGCCGTGCCGAGTTGCCGCAATATCGCGGCGGCGAGCTGGAGCAATTGGCCACAGCGGTCGAACACATGCGTACCCAGCTTGAGGGCAAGGCTTACGTCGAACGATATGTCCACACCCTGACCCATGAGTTGAAGAGCCCGCTGGCGGCGATTCGCGGCGCCGCCGAATTGCTCCAGGACGAAATGCCGCCAGCGCAACGGCAGCGCTTCGTCAGCAATATCAACAGCGAAAGTGCGCGCATGCAGCAGTTGATCGAACGGCTGTTGAACCTCGCGCTGGTCGAGCAGCGCCAGGGGCTGGAGGAGCGAGTGGCAGTGCCCTTGGTGCCGTTGCTGGAGGAGTTGCTGAGCGCCCGAAGTGCGCGGATCGAGCGTAAGCATTTACAGGTCGAGCAGCAGATAGCGTCGAGATTGAGACTGTTGGGCGAGCCGTTTCTGTTGCGCCAGGCCTTGGCCAATCTGCTGGAGAATGCGCTGGATTTCATCCCGTCTCATGGGGTGTTGCGATTCAGTGCCGAGCGGGTGGGTGAGCAGATCGAGCTCAAACTGTTCAACCAGGCCGACCCGATTCCCGATTACGCCTTGCCACGTTTGAGCGAGCGCTTCTACTCCCTGCCGCGCCCGGACAGCGGGCGCAAAAGCACCGGGCTTGGGCTGAACTTTGTTGAAGAGGTGGTGCAGTTGCACGGTGGTGAATTGCACATCGGCAATGTGCCGGGTGGGGTAGAGGTGACACTGCTCCTGCCTTGAGTTGTGGCGAGGGGGCTTGCCCCCGCTCGGCTGCGCAGCAGTCGTAAAACCAGCACATTGGGTTTACCTGAAACACCGCGGTGACTGGTTTTGGGGCCCCTACGCGCCCCAGCGGGGGCAAGCCCCCTCGCCACAGGAGATCGGATCCTTATTCTCCACACACTCTCCACATTCCCCCCATAAAACCCCCACACAGCCACCACAGACTCTCCCCATCCAAACAGGGGAGAGACCCATGAACCGCAGCCTGACCCTAAAACTGGGGGCGATTGCCCTTTTGATTCTGTTGTTGCTGATCCCACTGCTGATGATCAACGGCATCATCAATGACCGTCAGCAATTGCGCGACGGTGTTCTCGAAGACATCGCCCGCAGCTCCAGCTACAGCCAGCAACTGAACGGCCCGATCATGGTGGTGCCGTATCGCAAAGTGGTGCGTACCTGGAAAATCGATGCAAAAACCAGCGAACGCTATCAGGAGATCGGCGAAGAGCGCGGTCGGCTGTACTTCCTGCCTGAACGGTTCGAACTCGACGGCAAGGTCCAGACCGAGCTGCGGTCGCGGGGGATATACCAGGCGCGGCTGTTCCATGCCGACAACCGCATCAGCGGCCACTTCGCGATTCCCGTGCAGTTGGGGATCAAGGAAGATTTCGTCGACTATCAGTTTGACCAGACGTTTCTGGCGGTCGGCATCAGTGACATCCGCGGGATTGAGAACGCGCTGAAACTTGAACTCAATGGCCAGAACCTGGACTTTGTTCCGGGCTCACAAGTGGCCTGGCTGGGTGAAGGCGTGCATGTGACGCTGCCGAGGCTGGACGCTAGACAGGCCACGGAACTGGCGTTCGCCTTCGACCTGCGCCTGCAAGGCACCGGCCAGTTGCAGATCACCCCGGTGGGCAAAACCAGCAAGGTGCAATTGGCGGCCAACTGGCCTCACCCAAGCTTCATCGGCAACTACCTGCCGACCCAGCGTGAAATCAGCGCAGACGGCTTTGCCGCGAATTGGCAGACCTCGTTCTTCTCCACCAACCTCGAAGAAGCCCTGTCCAACTGCCTGGCCAGCGAGCGTTGCGACGAGTTCAAGCGCCGCAGCTTTGGGGTGAGCTTCATCGAACCGGTGGATCAGTACCTCAAGAGCGACCGGGCGATCAAATATGCGCTGTTGTTCATTGCCCTGACCTTCGCCGGATTTTTTCTGTTCGAGGTGCTCAAGAGCATGGCAGTGCATCCGATTCAGTACGCTTTGGTGGGTGTCGCGCTGGCGTTTTTCTACCTGTTGCTGTTGTCGCTGTCCGAGCACATTGGGTTTGCCTGGGCTTATCTGTTGTCGGCGAGTGCCTGTGTGGTGTTGATCGGGTTTTATGTCTGCCATGTGCTGCGCAGTTTCGGGCACGGCTTGAGTTTCGCCTTTGGGTTGGCGGCGTTGTATGGCCTGCTTTATGGCTTGCTCAGTGCTGAGGATTACGCGTTGTTGATGGGCTCGTTGCTACTGTTTGGGCTGCTGGGTGTGTTTATGGTGCTGACTCGAAAACTGGACTGGTATGGGATTGGCCAGAGTAAAGCGGTTGAGCCATTGACGTTTTATTCGGAAGCGGATCATGAGTAGATCGCTGGGATTGCGGGAGGATCAGCAAGTGCGGGCAGAGCTGGTGATAAAGATTGCCAGCTTGTTCATCAAGCACAGATTGTCGGTTTATGTGCAAAAAACTCAAGGTGCTTCGCGTAAGGCAAGGGCTTGTTGACTTGTCGAGATCTTTGAGTTGGATTTGCTTGCTTGGAGTAGTGAATACTCTGCGTGTTTAAGTTCCCTGTGGCTGAGTACGGAAGCGGCCAATGTTCTAACCGCGTTGTCTTTCGGTTTTGAGCCAAGTTCCATGTTGAATGCTATAGTTTTTGAAAGTGAGGTCTTCACATCTTTTACCAAATCTGGGTGTAGACTTTCAGGGTGTTTCAGCTTATTCGCTATGGATGTGTGTAGGTCTTCGGTCTCTTTATGAATGCGTGCGGTATAGGTTTCTATATTCTTGGTTTTGATTTTTCTCAGATTTATAGGGGGTGCCTTATCCTTTCCTGCAATTGTATTAATGGGTAACTCAATGCCTAGGGATTTCCCTTTGTATGTCAGTTCGGCACCTTCAATGATGTTTTCAAAAATTGGCCTATTTTTCATGATTCCCATATTTCTTAGCCGTGTGCCTAGTCCCCAAAAATGCCCCGTGGGGTC
Organism: Pseudomonas fluorescens; assembly: GCF_902497895.1. Lineage (GTDB taxonomy): Bacteria > Pseudomonadota > Gammaproteobacteria > Pseudomonadales > Pseudomonadaceae > Aquipseudomonas > Aquipseudomonas fluorescens_BP. Next base: position 11,885 of record NZ_CABVHQ010000027.1, on the reverse strand, counting down.
TGCTTCATTAATCGAATCCCCACCGCAGTACCCATACGCATTCAACCCACCCTCCCCAAACGGACTCCAACTGTCCGGGCTGTTAAACCGCATCAACACCGGGTTGAACTGCCGATACCCATTACCCAAATGATAGTGCCCGGTCACCGGGTCTGGCCGTTCGCCGTTGAACCCGAGCAAACTGAGCAAGCCGTTTTCCAGTGGGCGATGGCCGTAGGGCGTGTAGGCGAGGGGATGAGGTTGAGTAGCGTCGAGCGCGTTCAATATCGAGCGTTGTTGATCGGTTGCCAGCAGGGTTGTGTCGACTTTATCGCCCTGATGCCGCTGTTGCGCCAATAGCTGATCGTCGTGCTGGAAAATGCTGCATTGCACCGCGTCCTGTATTTCGGTGGCCAGGCGGGTTTTGCAGTAAAAGCGCTGGATGCCCGCCTGCTTGAATGGCGTGCAGTCGGCCAGGCGATCCAGCGGGTCGTAGTGGTAGCGGCACAGTACGGTTTCGCGAGGGGAAGCGGGCATTGGCTGTGCTCCGTGCAAGGTTCAAAAAGCTGGCCTTCAGCATCGGAGTTTTTTCAGGCTTTGCCTACTAGCAGAACTGCTAGGGTTTTAGGTTTGCACGTTCCCCCGACCAAGCAGATGGGGTTTGATCAGAACGTTCCCACATACTGCGTGGGAACATGGGAGCGATCAATATGTTTTTTTGCGCAGGGGTTTTATTTTTGCCCTCCGGTTCTAATTGTTCTTTGAATGTTCTTGTTAGGAAACTTAAAAAGCTCTGAATTCATGGCAAAGTAAAGTTTCGCATGAGTAGTGTCTGGAGTGCCCGCGAACATAGAAATCATGTAGTCGCCTTGTGGGGTATTTCTAGCCGCTCCAAGGAGCATCTTCTGTCTCTCTTCAGTAGACGTGTTTGGGATGTTAGTCAGGTCAAGTGATTTCGATCGACGAGTTGGTAAAGGAGGTGTCGCTCGTTCAGAAGAGATTGGAGTTGTAAATAAGGGGTTCTTGGTTTTTTTAGGTGTAAAGTTCATGTCGCTTGTGGGATTATTGTTTGGTGCGGTATTCGTCTCCCAAAGATTTACGGCATTTTTTGTTTCTGAATTTTGAGTTGCTCCAGCTAGATGGGGAGTTGTCGCTGGTTTGTTTATTTTGGATGCATTCGATCCGAAATTTGCTGCTTTCTTTGATTTTCTTAGCCTAAGATTCCTACCGATAGATTGTAGTATTCCCTTGAACGACCAATGTCCGCTCGGATCCATCCGATTCCTTGGGTCTCCATTGCAATACCCATACGCATTCAACCCACCCTTCCCAAACGGACTCCAACTATCCGGGCTGTTAAACCGCATCAACACCGGATTGAACTGCCGATAGCCATTACCCAAATGATAATGCCCGGTCACCGGATCCGGCCGTTCGCCGTTAAACCCGAGCAGGCTGAGCAAGCCATTCCCCAGTGGGCGATGGCCGTAGGGCGTGTAGGCGAGGGGATGAGGCTGGGTCGCGTCGAGCGCGTTCAATATCGAGCGTTGTTGATCGGTCGCCAGTAGGGTGGTGTCGAGCTTGCCACTCCGGGACTGCTGTTGCGCCAATAGCTGGTCGTCGTGCTGGAAGATGCTGCGCTGCGCCGCGTCCTGTATTTCGGTGGCCAGGCGGGTTTTGCAGTAAAAGCGCTGGATGCCGGCCTGCTTGAATGGCGTGCAGTCTGCCAGGCGATCCAGTGGGTCGTAGTGGTAGTGACACAGTAGGGTTTCGCGAGGGGAAGCAGGCATTGGCTGTGCTCCGTGCAAGGTCTGAAAAGCTGGCCTTTAGCATCGAAGTTTTTTCAGTCATTGCCTAGCTAGCAGAACTGCTAGGGATTTGGGCTTGCTGGTTTCAATAAGGCCAAGTTGCGGTCGCAGGGATTGCGCAAGGATCTGAAGGTGGGATGGGGGTTTGGCGAGGTGGATTGCCGGGTTGTTCCCCTTGAAGTCAAAAGATCGCAGCCTGCGGCAGCTCCTACGCCGACCGTGTGCACCCGAGATGGACAGGCGAACGCGAGCCCGCGTAGGAGCTGGCGAAGCCTGCGATCTTTTGAGGCCGGTATGCTCAGCCATGAATCAAGAGTCAAACCGGTGGCTGGGTCTCGAGCATCGACGGCCGCTGACTGACTTCGGCATACCACCCGGCGAGTTTCGGGTTGGCTGCGCGCCAGTTCAGGTCCGGGTGGCGGAAGTCCAGGTAGCCGAGGGCGCAGGCCAGGCTGATGGCGGCGACGTCGAAATGGCAGGTGAGTTCGGCGATTGCATCGGCTTCGAACACGGCCAGGGCGCGGCGGATTTTGTCGCGTTGGGCTTCGAGCCATTCGGCCCAGTGTTTTTCCGGGGCGCGCAGGGCGACTTCGTATCGCACCAACACCGAGGCGTCGAGGATTCCGTCGGCCATCGAGGCCAGGGTCAGGCGCCGCCAGCGGGCCGAGCCGTCGCGGGGGATCAGCGGGTTGCCGACGTGTTGGTGATCGAGGTAATCGAGGATTACCCGACTGTCGTGCAATACGTTGCCGTCGGCCAGGCGCAGGGCCGGGATTTTGCCCAGGGGGTTGTCCCGGTTGAGGGCGGCGTCCGGGCTGACCGGGCTGAGTTGGCTGTTTTGCAGCGCTACGCGGTTCAGTTGGCCGGTTTCGTGGAGCAGCACCATCACTTTGCGAACGTAGGGCGAAGCCGGGTTGTGGAACAACGTCATGGTGGGGGCGGACATGGGTTTTTCTCACGGGATGGGCAAGGGGGTTAGCCTATTAAGTTCTGTGGTGGCTGGCGAGGGGTTTGAATCTGGAAAATGATTTGGTGATGGTGAGGCAGCCATCGCGAGCAAGCCCGCTCCCACATTAGTTCTGGGTTGATCACACAATGGTGAAACGACGCAAATCCAGTGTGGGAGCGAGCTTGCTCGCGATGGGGTCCAGACAGACACAGAGGATTTCAGGCCCGGGCGCGCCCTTTGAACAATCCTCGCAGCCCAATCACCGCCGGTATCCCCAAGCCAATCCAGCTCAATCCATCCCACACTCCATCCCCGAGCAGCGCGGCGAACAGGCCGGCGGCAGTCAGCAGGCCGAGGACCAGGGGCGTACCGAAGACCTTCCAGAAGTTCGATTGTCTGGGCTTCATAAGGCAGTTTCCGCTGGAGCGATCACCGGTTGTACGGCCTTGCGCCGCACTGCCCACAGGTACACGCCGCTGCCCAGGACGATGATGGTCAACACATCCAGCGCCGCCCAGAGGATTTTCATCGGCATGCCGCCGTAGTCACCGAAGTGCAGCGGTTGCGACATGCCCATGGCGTCCATGTACCACGGCCGTTCGGCGACGGCGGTGACCTGCAGGGTGCTGGCGTCGATCAATACCGGGGTCAGCAGGTGCGAGGTCAGGTGGGTGCTGCCTTTCATGAATACCGCGTAGTGATGCTCGCTGGAAAACCGCGTGCCGGGGAAAGCAATGAAGTCCGGCTGCATGCCCGGCGCGACGCTTTCGGCAATCTCGAGCAGACGACTGGCCGGTGCCAGTTGAGTCATGGCCGGAGCGCCCCGATAAGGTTCGATCATTGCGCTGAGGCTGTCATTGCGCCAGGCGGCGATCAGCAGGTCGGCGCAGGCGCTGATCACCCCGGTCACACCGACCACCAAGGCCCAGGTCAGGGTGACCACGCCGATCAGATTGTGCAGGTCGAGCCAGCGCAGCCGGGTCGACTTGTCCTGGCGCACGCTGGCGAATTTCAGCCGGCGCATGAACGGCAGGTACAACACTGTGCCGGAAATGATCGCCAGCACGAACAGAATCCCCATGAACGCCAGCAGCAGCTTGCCCGGCAGACCGGCGAACATGTCCACATGCAGGCGCAGCATGACCATCATCAGGCCGCCGTTGGCCGAGGGGAGTTCCAGTGCCTCGCCGGTGCGGGCGTCGAGCATGAAGGTGTGGGACGAGTTGGGTTCGGTGCCGGCGGTGGGTGCCATGATCGCGATCACGCCGTTGGGATCTTCTTCATCCCAGCCGAAATACTGCATCACCTCGCCTGGCCGATGGGCCTCGGCGGCGCGCACCAGCTGCTGTAAATCCAGCTGCGGGGTGTCGGCCGGCAGCTGTTTGAGCTCGGGCGCGTCACCCAGCAGGTGATCGATCTCGTGATGAAAAATCAACGGCAAGCCGGTCAACGCCAACATCAGCAGGAAGACGGTGCAGATCAGGCTGGTCCAGGTGTGGATAAAGGACCAACGACGGATGGTTTTACTTTTCATGAATCATCCAGATGCAAAAGGGCCACGGTTATTCCGTGACCCTTGTATTGCTGCGGTGGGGCTAGCGGATTACCACTTGTAGCTCACGCTGGCGACGACGTTGCGTTCGTCGCCGTAGTAGCACCAGTAGCCGTCACAGGTCGACAAATAGTCCTTGTTGAAAATGTTCTTGGCATCCACCGCGAGCGACGCGCCTTTGAGGCTGTTGCTCAGGCGGCCCAGATCATAGTGGACCGACGCATCGTAGATGGTGTTGGAGCCGACATGGCCCAGGTCGGTGTTGGCCACATCGCCGTAAGTGTCGCCGACGTAGCGCACGCCGGCACCGACGCCGAAGCCGTCGAGCACGCCGTTATGCCAGGTGTAGTCGCCCCACAGGGTCGCCTGGTTGCGTGGAATCTGCTGCATGCGGTTGCCTTTGCCGGCGCCTTCCAGGACTTCGCTGTCGGTGTAGCTGTAAGAGCCGATTACCTTGAGGTTGTCGGTCACATCGGCGGTGGCTTCCAGTTCGAGGCCGCGCAGCTGGACCTCACCGGTCTGGCTGGTGATGTTGCCTTCAGTGACTTTCACATTCTTCTGGCGCAGATCGAATACGGCGGCGGTGAGCAACATCCTGCTCCCGGGAGGCTGATATTTGAGTCCCGCTTCATACTGTCGGCCTTCTGTCGGTTTGAACGACTGCTCGGCACTGGCCGAAGCGCCGGTGGAGGGCTGGAACGACTCGGTGTAGGAGAGGTAAGGCGTCAGGCCGCTGTCGAACACATAACTCAGGCCGGCATTGCCACTGAAGGCCTTGTCACGCTGGGTGTTGGTGGCATCGGTCTGATTGAAGGTGGTACCGGTGTGTACCCAGTCTTCACGACCGCCGAGGGTCAGGCGCCATTTGTCCAGGGCGATCTGGTCTTGAACGTAGAGGCCGGTTTGCCGGGTCTTTTGCGCAAAGTCATTCATCGCGAAATAGCTGACGTTGGAGAAATCCTGGCCATACACCGGCTTGTTCACGTTGGTCGGTGGCACGCCCGCGAAGCCGTAAAGCCATTGGTAGTTGGTGTTCGAACGCTGGTGATCCAGACCCAGCAGCAGGGTGTGGCTCAGTTCACCGGTCTGGAAATCGGCCTGGAAGTTGTTATCCACCGCGAACTGGCTGATGTCTTCATTGACGATGCCGGATTCACGGTTAAGGGTGCCGTCGGCTTCTACCGTGTTGAACGTGGCGGCGTTGATGCCCTGAAACGACAGGTCGCTCTTGGTGTAACGCAGATTCTGACGGAATTGCCAGACATCGTTCAGGCGATGATCGAAGGCGTAACCCAGCGCATAGTAGGTGCGGTCGTAGAATTCCCAGTCCGGATCACCGAGGTTCTTGTGATGGGAAATCTTGCCGGCCGCCGAGGGCAGCTTGGTGCCTTGCAGGGGCAGAAACTGCCCGGTAATCCCGGTGTCGTCGCGGGTGTACTGCGAGATGAAGGTCAGGTGGGTATCGTCGTTGATATTCCAGGTCAGGCTGGGGGCGATGTTGTAGCGCTTGTCTGGAATGTGGTCGACCGGTGCATTGCTGTCGCGCACGGTGCCGCTGACCCGGTAGAGAAACTGACCTTCGTCATCGATCTTGCCGGTGCTGTCGAAGTTGATCTGTTTGTGTTCGTTGCTGCCGGCTTGCAGCTCGACTTGATGGCTGCTTTGTTCCTCCGGCCGCCGGCTGACCATGTCCAGCATGCCGCCGGGAGGCGTCTGGCCGTACACCGAAGACGCCGGGCCGCGCAGCACCGCGATGCGCTCCAGGTTCCAGGGCTCGACCTTGGGATTGGAGAACGAGCCCTTGGGCAGTGGCAGGCCGTCGAGGAACTGGGTAGGCTCGAAGCCGCGAATCCTCAGCCAGTCGGCGCGGGAGTCAGAGCCATAACCACTGCTGACGACTCCGGCGGTATAACGCAGTGCGTCATTGAGATTGAGGACTGAGCGATCGTCCATCTGCTCGCGAGTAATCACCGAAATCGAGCGCGGCACTTCGACGATCGGGGTGTCGGTCTTGGTCCCGGCCGCGGTGCGGGTGGCGACGTAACCCTCTACCGGGCCCCAGGCGCTTTCGTAGCTTTCCTGGCCGGTGATGCTGGTTTCCGGCAGCGCCACAATGCCGTCCGGGATCGCTACCAGACTGAACGTGCCGGCGCTGCTTTGTTCCAGTTGCAGGCCGGTGCCGCGCAAGGCTTCACGCAGGGCGCCGGCAGCGTCGAACTGGCCGTTGACCGGGGCCGAGGTTTTGCCCGAGGCCAGCGACGGATTCAGACTCAGGGCCAGGCCGGCCTGGCTGGCGATCTGGTTCAGGGTGCTGGCCAACGGCGCAGCCGGCAGGTTGTAGGCGCGCACGCTGGACGCCTGCTCGGCGGCCATCACTTGGGTACCGGCCAACGGGGCGCAAAGGGCAATGGCCACGGCCAACAGGCAGGGGCGCAACAAGGTGTCTAGCGAGCGGGACATACAACGGCTCCTGAATGGAAACATTTCTCAATTGCCTATGTGCCGGACGAGATTCAAAAAGTGATAGGGCTGATTGAAAATAATTTAGATTCAGGAAATGTGTTGAACCCCGTGGCGAGGGGGCAAGCCCCAATGTCCGTAGCAGCTGCCGAGCCTGCGAGGCTGCGTTCGGCTGCGAAGCAGTCGTAAATCCTGAGGCTGCGGTCAACCTGACACACCGCAGTGCCTGATTTTACGACTGCTGCGCAGCCGAACGCAGCCTCGCAGGCTCGGCAGCTGCTACGCGCAGCCGGATGCAGGCCTTGCAGGCTCGGCAGCTGCTACAGTTCGCGTAACGTCTTAACGGACTGACATCGGGGCAAGTCCACTCGCCACGGGGTTGTGCATTCAGCTTCAGGGTTTGGTTTCGGCCTTGGCCGCCACCGTCACCCACCATGGCGTGTGCTGTTCGATCTGCACTGGCAGGGTCGGCAGCAGGGCGGTCAGCGCCAGGTTGGTGTCGTGCAGCGGGAAGCTGCCGGTGATTCGCAGGTCCGCCACTTGTGGCGCGACGCCCAGATGGCCGCGGCGATAACGGCTGAGTTCGTTGACCAGATCCTCCAACCGGGCGTTATCTACCACCAGCATGCCGCGGGTCCAGGCGTCGGCCCCCGGGTTCAATGCGAGCAGCGGACCCAGGCCGTCGCGGCGTATCAGCACTTGCTGGCCTTCATGCAGAATCCGTTCATCCGCAGTGGATTGCGGATGCGCGGCCACCGCCGATTGCAACACGCTCAGCCGCGTGCCTTGCTCCTCGAGCTTGACCAGGAACCGCGTACCCAGCGCGCGCATGCTGCCTTCGCGGGTTTCGACGATAAACGGCCGGGCATCGTGGTGACCGGTTTCGATGAGAATTTCACCTTCCAGCAGCACGATTCGCCGCTGTTTCTCATCGAAGCGCACATCCAGCGCGCTGTGGGTGTTGAGATTGATCAGCGTGCCATCGGCCAGCCGCAGGGTGCGTTGCTCGCCGGTAGCGGTGCGTTGGTCGGCCAGCCAGTAGTCGAGCGGCAGATAACGTTCACCGGCGAACAGCGCCAGACCGCAGATCAGCGCCACACTGGCCAGGCTGCTGCCGAGCTTGCGTACTCGCCGGCGAATGCTTTCGCGTGATTGCAGCAAGGCCGAGCGGGCCGGACCGCTGGCGGCACTGAAGCGTTGATCGAGCATGCCCAGCTGCCGCCAGGCGCGGGCGTGTTCCTCGGCGGCGGCGTGCCATTTGGCGAATTCTTCGCGCTCTGAAGCGCTGCCGTTGCCGGAGTCCAGTGACAGTTGCCAGGCGATGGCGGCATCCAGGACCTTGGCCGAGACCGCTTTGGAGCTGACCTGGCTCATGCCGGCTCACCGTACAGGGCGATGTAGCACTGACGAATGCCCTGGGCCAGATACTGCCGCACTCGAGGCACGGACACCCCGAGGCGCTCGGCGATTTCGGCGTGGCCCAGGCCATCGATACGGTTAAAGAGGAAGGCCGCACGGGCCTTGCTCGAGAGCTGGCCGAGCAGGCGGTCGATGGCCTTGAGGTCTTCGAGGATCAGCTGCTGTTCTTCCACAGAGGGTTGTTCGTTCTGGGGGATCAGCATCAGCTCGGTGAGGTAGGCCTGTTCCAGCGCGGCGCGGCGGAAGTAGTCGAACAGCAGGCCTTTGGCGATGGCCACCAGAAACGCCCGCGGTTCACGTGGGGTTTTCAACTCGTCACGGCCCAGCAGGCGAACGAAGGTGTCCTGGCTCAGGTCTTCGGCTCGCTGTGGACAGGCCACATTGCGCCGCAGCCAGGCCAGCAGCCAGCCGCGATGGTCGCGGTATAACGCGCCGACAAGCTCACTGTGCGGACTTTGGGCTGACGACACGGAACATCACCAATCGAGAAGTTTAAACTAACGAGAATTATTCGCGATTGTGTCAGAGGCGGGAGATGTAAGCAATTGGCGCTGGTCGGGCGAGGACTGGACTCAGGGGTGTGGCGAAATTCTGTGCTTGCTGTGGCGAGGGGGCTTGTCGGAACGCCGCATCGCCCCGCTGGGACGCGAAGCGGCCCTAAAATCGGTAATCCCCGTTGTGCCAGGCACACCGCATTCTCAGGTTTTACGCCTGCTGCGCAGGCGAGCGGGGGCAAGCCCCCTCACCACAGTGATATGTATCGCTCAGAACGAATGCGCCTGCTTGCGACGCTTCCACTGGCTCAGCCGCTGTTGCAGGTTCAGCGGGCTGTGAATTTGCTGCTGCCGCGCGCGGCTGAACAGGATCAGTGCCAGTTCAGCGGTGGCCAGGGCGTCGGCACTGGCGTGGTGGCGTTCGCCGACCTGCAGTTTGAAGTAATCAATCCATTGATCCAGCCCGGCTTTGCTGACGTGCGCTCGGGGGCAGAGCAGCGGCGCCATATCCGCGACATCGAGAAACGGATGCTGCAGGCGATAACCCAGGCTGTCCTTCAAGGCCCGCCGGAGCATGTGCTGATCGAACGGTGCATGAAAGGCCAGTAACGGGCTGTCGCCGACGAACTCCATGAAGTCCAGCAAGGCTTCGGCCGGATCGCTCCCGGCGGCAATCGCGCTGGGACCCAGACCGTGGAGCAACACGCTGGGGCTGAGCTTGTGATCGTCGCGCTGCAAGGTTTGTTCGAATTGCTGGCTGAAGTCGATCGCCCCGTCTTCGATCGCCACCGCGCCGATGGACAGCACCAGGTCCTTGTGCAGGTTGAGCCCGGTGGTTTCCAGGTCCATCACCACCCAACGCTGCTCGCGCAGGCTGCATTCGCTCAGGTTCGCAGCGACAATCAAGTGCTCCAGTCGCTGTTGCTGCTCGAGTGTCAGTTTCGGGCCATCAGGCCGTAGCCAGGAGAACAGGCTCATAGCTGGTACCGCAGGGCCAGGCTGCTTTGCAGCCGTTGGGCCTGGCGCAGGGATTCACGCAGGATTCGCCGATCCAGGTGATTGAGGCTGTCAGGGTCGACCCGGTTGGAGTAGGGTAGGTTCTCGCGGGTTTGCAGTTGATGCTGCTGCATGCGGGTCTGCTGAATAAAGTGGTAGGCCTCCTCGTACGCCGCGCCGTCCAGTCGTTCGATGACGTCCCGGGCCACCAATTGCTGCAGGCGTTCCAAGGTATTGTTGGCTTCGATGCCATTGGCCAGGGCCAATAGCCGGGCGCCGTCGACGAAGGGGGTGAGGCCCTGCACTTTCAGGTCGAGGGTGGCTTTCTCGTTACCGTTGCGGGTCAATACAAAGTCGCGGAAACGTCCCACTGGTGGACGCTGGCGCAAGGCGTTCTCGGCCATCATGCGCTGGAACAAGCGATTGTCGGCGACCTGGCCGAGAATCTCGTGACGCAATTGCTCGCAGCCATGTTCATCGCCCCAGACCACCCGCAAGTCGAAATAGATGGTAGAGCTCAGCAGGTTCTCCGGCGTTGCTTCACGAATAAACGCCGCGAAACGGCGGGCCCATTCGGCGCGGGACAGGCACAACTCGGGGTTGCCGGCCATGATGTTGCCCTTGCACAGGGTAAAACCGCACAGCGCCAGGCTCTGATTGATCTGCTGCGCCAATGGCAGCAACTTGCCACGGATCTCGGCGGCGTGAGCGGCGTCTCTGGCCTCGAAGAGGATGCCGTTGTCCTGATCGGTATGCAGGGTCTGCTCGCGACGACCTTCGCTGCCGAAACACAGCCAGCTGAAGGGTACGCCGGGGTCGCCTTTCTCGGCCAGGGTCAGTTCGATGACCCGGCACACGGTATGGTCGTTGAGCAGGGTGATAATATGGGTGATCTGGGTCGAAGACGCGCCATGGGCGAGCATGCGTTCCACCAGTTGGCCGATTTCGCCGCGAATCGCCACCAGGTGGTCTACCCGCGGTGCGTTGCGGATAGTTCGCGCCAGATGCACCAGGTCGACCCGTTGCAGGGAAAACAGATCGCGCTCCGAGACCACGCCGCACAGGCGATGATCCTTGACCAGGCAGACATGGGCGATATGCCGTTCGGTCATGGCAATGGCTGCATCGAACGCACTGTGATCGGGTGTCAGGGAAAACGGCGCCTGGGTCATGTGCCGTTCGATGCCCTGGTTGAAATCACCGGTGCCATCGGCGACCACCTGGCGCAGGTCGCGCAGGGTGAAAATACCGACCGGGGTTTTGTGCTCATCGACTACCACAATGCTGCCGACCTGTTGCTCGTGCATCAGGGTCACGGCTTCACGCAGCGGTGTGTCCGGGCTGCAAGACACCGGATGGCGCATGGCCAATTCACCCAGGCGGGTATTGAGCGAATACTGGGTGCCGAGGGTTTCCACGGCTTTTTGTTGAACCTGCTGGTTGACCTGATCCAGCAGGCTGCTGACCCCGCGCAGGGCGAAGTCACGGAACTCGCTGGACAGGGCGAACAGCTTGATAAAGGCCGGCTTGTTCAGTTGCAGGCAAAACGTGTCGTCGGCCGCCAGGTGTTCAGTGCGGGTCGCACGTTCGCCGAGCAGCGCGGCGAGTGGGAAACACTCGCCCGTGGCGATGTCAAACGTGGTTTCGGTGCCACCCTTGGCGGTATGCGGGCGCTCACCGACGACTCGTCCTTGTTTGACGATGTAGAAGTGCTCAACCGTGCCGTCGGCGGGCTTGATGATGCTGTCGCCCGGTGCGTAGAAGCGCAGTTGGCATTGCTCGACCAGGTAGGCCAGATGAGCGTTTTCCATCTGATTGAAGGGCGGGAACCGTTGAAGGAATTGCATGGTGCCGTGGATGTTCTGCAACACCGCGGTTTTCCCGGCCTGGGTGAAGGCATCCGCTTTATTCATAGCCATTACCGCAGTTTTCTCGGAATTGTTGTTGTCGAGTCATCAGTCATCCTCGACCCCTCTGCCCCGGGTGCCCATTGGACGTAAGTCTAAGGGTCTGTTGACGTTTGGTAACGACCGTGACGGGGCCCACTTGGCGCAGGGCAAGGCCGGATCCACGTGGTTTGGTTGTTCCAAATAAGTTCCGAGCAACGCAGCCCTGCGCCAAGTGGGCCTCGTCCCTTCGGGTTGCGCGCCAACTTGCGCGAGGCTGCGTTGCGGGATTTGCCAAGGGAACAACCATTAGCGGCATCCCGCGCCTTGCCTCGCACAAGT
>NZ_CABVHQ010000026.1 GCF_902497895.1 Pseudomonas fluorescens | reverse complement strand
ACTTTCTCTGACCAGTCTGAAGATTCTGTCTGAAACAAACGCATGCCGCCGACTCGCAACAAAGGCAAAATTGCCACGGCCATGCCGATAAAACCAATTCCCCCGAGCCAGTGCAGCATCGAGCGCCAAATCAGTAATCCTGGAGACGCGGTATCCAGCCCCGTCAAAATCGTCGAGCCGGTGGTGGTGATGCCGGACATCGTTTCAAAAAACGCATCGGTGTAGCTGATGTGATGGATGAGCACCATCGGCAAAGCCGCAAAGGCGCAGACGACAACCCAACTGGCCGTGGTCAACAGGTACATATCTCGTGGACGAAGTTGGGCAACCTCTGGACGCCCGCGAACAATCAGCGCCAGCCCACAGACGAAGGTGATCAGGCTCGACCAGAGAAACGCCGACAGATCATCACTGCGGTCATAAACCATCAGTGTAAACATGGGAATCACCATGCTCACGGCCAACGTGATCAAAAAAATACCCAGGATAAATCCGATAAGCCGCAGTACTGCAATGGACATAAAAGACGCCTGGCTGATGAGCGCCGCACAGTATCAATTGACTCAATATGGCTGCCCGTAAAATTTGCGTAAAATTCATCGGTGGAACTGAGTCCATCTGATTGTCTTTAGCCATCTGCGCGAATGCTTAACCAAAGCGTCGTGACTGACCATGTCCGCGGTTTAGCGGGTCCTTGTTTCTAGGAGAGGGCATTCATGTTGAACTGCAGGCGCTATCTGGCTGGCTCTTCCTGACAGATTCGTAATTGTATAGCCCGTTACCAGCGACTAGACTCCCTCGCATGAAACGCTATCTGCGGTGCTGCCTCATTTTCCTGATCAGCCTGGCGCTTCCCCTGAGCGGGACGGCGGGCGTTCAGTCACCGACAGAACCTTGCCCGATGCAAACGACGGGCATGACCATGATGGACGATATGAACCAGGACTGCTGCGGTGACATGAGCAGCTCCGCCGATCACGGCAAACCCTGCAAACCCTGCAAACCCTGCAAACCTGGCCAGGAATGCAGGAGCGCCAGTCTGCCACAAGTGTCGTTTGGGAAACCTGCCACCCGTTTGTCCAGTCCGCAGATGTTAACAATCTTCAGCGACTCCCTGCCTACTCAGGCCCCGTCCGGGGTGTGGCGACCGCCTCGCGCTTGATTCCTGTACCACACTGAGTCTCATCCCGCTCTGACGCGGGATGGCATATCTGCGCGCAAGTTTGAAGAGGCGCGCAGTGGATCATCACAGGAATCGTGAACATGAATTCCAAGTGCTACTGCACCGGTTGGCCCCTCGTGGCTGCCCTGGCGGCAAGCGTGCTGGCATTGCCGAGCCTTGCTGCGCCGCTGACACTCGACGAAGCCTTGCGCCTTGCTGAAAACAATGCACCATCGCTGACCGCCCAAGCGGCCAAACTGCAAGCGGCCAGCAGCGCCGCCATTCCAGCCGGAGAACTACCCGACCCGAAGCTCCTGCTGGGCGTACAAAACTATCCCATCGGTGGCCCTGACCGCTGGCGCCTCGAGCAGGACTTCATGACTATGCAGATGGTCGGCGTCATGCAGGAGGTGCCCAACCGTGACAAGCGTCGGGCGCGAATCGAAGTTGCCGAGGCATCCGTAGATCGCGCCGCGGCCGAAAGCCGTGTGGAGCGTCTCAACGTTCGTCAGGCCACGGCATTGGCCTGGATCAGCAGCTACTCCGTCGAGAGTAAAGAGGCGCTGTTTCAGAATTTTTACCGGGAGAACCGTCTGTTGGCCGATACCGTCCGGGCGCAGATCGCCGGTGGTCGTGCTCAACCTGCCGATGCAGTAACGCCGAAACAGGAGGCGGCCCAGTTGGCGGAACAACAGGACGATCTGATCCGCTTGCGGGCACAAGCCAGAGCCGCTCTCAGACGCTGGATAGGTCCGGCCGCCAATGACCAGCCGGTCGGTAGTTTGCCCGAGTGGCCCATCGACGCCTCGGGTTATCCCCATAAGCTGCAACATCACCCCGCACTGGCAGCATTCGTACCGATGACCCGTGAAGCAGAAGCCAAGGTCCGTGAAGCCAAGGCGGAAAAGCAGTCCGACTGGAGCTGGGAGCTTGACTACCAGCGTCGCGGACGTCAGTTCGGCGACATGGTCAGTGTACAGTTCACGTTCGACCTGCCGCTGTTCCCCGAATCCCGACAAAACCCGAAGATCGCCGCCAAACATGCCGAACTGAATCAGTTGGAGGCCGAGCGCGAAGCGCTTGCACGTGAGCACGCTCAGCAACTGGAGGACGATCTGGCCGAGTATGAGCGCCTGAACCGTGCCGTGCGCCGTAGTCAGGACAGCCTGTTACCCCTGGCCAAGGAAAAGGTAGGGTTGACCATGGCCAGCTACCGCGCCGGTAAAAGCGACTTGGCGACAGTCATTGCTGCCCGACGTGAACTCATCGAGACCCGCCTCAAACAGATCGATTTCGAAGAACAGCGAGCCCTCACCAGTGCTCGCCTGCATTTTGCTTATGGGGACGGCAATCAATGAGCGCTCGAATCTGGAAAGGGGCTTTGCTGACAGGCCTCTCGATTGCCCTGGGCGCTGCCGGCGGTTACTGGTTTGCTCAGCAGCGAATGAGTGCAATGCCTGAGCCCCCCGCCGAACAGACCCCTGAAACGCAAGACGAACGCAAAGTACTGTATTGGTACGACCCGATGTCCCCGCAGCAGAAGTTCGATAAACCAGGCAAATCACCCTTCATGGACATGGAGTTGGTGCCCCGATACGCTGATGCTGCGGCGGAAAGTGCGGCCATCAGTATCGACCCAAGCCTGACCCAGAATCTCGGCTTGCGTCTGGCCACCGTCACTCGCGGCGTACTTGCTTCCAGTCTGGACGTGGTCGGTGTGCTGGCATTCAACGAGCGGGATGTCGCGGTGATTCAATCGCGTACTGCCGGCTTTGTGGAGCGGGTGTATGCCCGTGCTCCAGGCGATATGCTCAAAGCCAATGCAGCTCTGGCCGATATCCTGGTCCCGGAGTGGGCCGCTGCTCAGGAAGAGTTTCTCGCACTTAAACGCAGTGGCGATGCCGACTTGCTGGCGGCAGCACGCCAACGCTTGCGCTTGACCGGGATGCCAGCGACGCTGATCGCTCAAGTGGAGCGAAGCGGCAAGACCCAGCCGGTCCTGACGCTTACCAGCCCCATTAGCGGTGTACTGCAAGCGTTGGATGTACGTTCGGGTATGACCGTGGCGGCCGGCCAAACGCTGGCTCGAGTCAATGGTTTGAGTAGCGTGTGGCTGGCCGTGGCCGTTCCAGAGTCGGAGACTGGATCGATCATCATGGGGCAAGCGGTCGAAGCACGTCTGCCAGCCTTTCCGGGAACAGTGCTCAAGGGCACGGTCAGCGCGATTCTGCCCGAAACCAATCCCGACAGCCGAACGGTGCGTGTGCGGGTCGAACTGCCCAACCCTGATGGGCGACTCAGGCCGGGTATGACGGCCCAGGTGCACCTGAATCGTTCGACCGAACAAAGCGTGCTGTGGGTGCCGAGCGAGGCAATCATTCGCACCGGCCGACGCGTCTTGGTGATGCTCGCCGAAGACGCTGGTCGCTACCGACCCGTAGAGGTGCAACTCGGGCAGGAAAACGATGGCAATACGGTGGTGTTGAAGGGGTTGGAGGAAGGCCAGCGGGTAGTCAGCTCTGGACAGTTCCTGCTCGATTCCGAGGCCAGTCTCAAGGGCATCGTCGCGAGAGCGCTGGAAATTCCACCACCCAGCGCAGCAGCCTCCAGCCTGCATGAGGCCGATGGCCAGGTTGTCGAGATCAATAGCCAAGACGTGACGCTCGCCCATGGTCCCTTCAAGACGCTGGGCATGCCGGGCATGACCATGACCTTCCCGTTGGCTGACCCGGCGCTCATGCAAGGACTCAAGGCGGGCGACAAGGTTCGGATCGCGGTGAGCCAAACCGATGATGGTTTGCGCGTTGAACGCCTGGAAAAACTAGGGGGCCAGCCATGATCGCCGCCCTGATCCGCTGGTCAGTCGCCAACCGTTTCCTGGTACTGCTGGCCACGATCTTCGTCACGGTATGGGGCGTCTGGTCGGTTCAGAGCACTCCCATCGATGCATTGCCAGACCTTTCCGATGTTCAGGTGATTATCCGCACCCCTTATCCGGGACAAGCGCCGCAGATCGTTGAGAACCAGGTGACCTATCCGTTGGCCACCACCATGCTCTCGGTGCCGGGGGCCAAGACCGTGCGCGGTTACTCCTTTTTCGGCGACAGCTTCGTGTACGTGCTGTTCGAAGACGGCACCGATTTGTATTGGGCCCGCTCGCGGGTGCTGGAGTATTTGAGTCAGGTCCAAAGCCGCCTGCCGGCTTCCGCCAAACCGTCCTTGGGGCCAGACGCCACGGGAGTGGGCTGGATCTATCAGTACGCACTGGTGGACCGCAGTGGCGGACACGACCTGGCGCAACTACGCGCCTTACAGGACTGGTTCCTCAAGTTCGAACTCAAGACCCTGCCGAACGTTGCGGAAGTGGCCACCGTGGGCGGCATGGTCAAGCAGTATCAAGTGCAGCTCGATCCACTCAAGCTGGCTAGCCTCGGTATCACTCAGGCTGAGGTGACCGAGGCTATCGGCAAGGCTAATCAGGAAACCGGTGGCGCTGTGCTGGAGATGGCGGAGACCGAGTTTATGGTGCGCGCTTCCGGTTATCTAAAGACACTCAATGACTTTCGTTCGATTCCGCTCAAGCTCGGTACCGGTGGGGTGCCGGTGTCCCTCGGTGACGTGGCAACTATCCAGCTGGGGCCGGAGATGCGCCGCGGCATCACGGAACTCGACGGCGAAGGCGAGACCGTCGGCGGCGTGGTGATTCTGCGCAGCGGCAAGAACGCTCGCGAAACCATTGCCGCGGTCAAGGCCAAACTTGACGACCTGAAAAGCAGCCTGCCGGCCGGGGTGGAAATCGTCACCACCTACGACCGCAGCAAGCTGATCGACCGCGCCGTGGAAAACCTCAGCCACAAACTGCTCGAGGAGTTCATCGTCGTCGCGTTGGTCTGCGGGATCTTCCTCTGGCACCTGCGCTCATCCCTGGTGGCCATTATCTCCCTACCGGTTGGGGTGCTGATTGCCTTCATCGTCATGCGCTACCAAGGGATCAACGCCAACATCATGTCCCTGGGCGGGATCGCCATTGCCATCGGCGCCATGGTGGATGCCGCCGTCGTAATGATCGAAAACGCCCACAAAAAGGTCGAGGCCTGGTATGCGGCCCATCCAGGCGAAGAGTTGAAGGGCGAACGTCACTGGCATGTGATGACTGAAGCGGCGGCGGAGGTGGGACCAGCGCTGTTCTTCTGCCTGCTGATCATCACCCTGTCGTTCATTCCAGTGTTCACCCTGGAGGCGCAAGAGGGTCGTCTGTTTGGTCCATTGGCCTTCACCAAGACCTATGCCATGGCGGCGGCGGCCGGACTGTCGGTAACTCTGGTGCCGGTACTGATGGGCTACTGGATTCGTGGACGGATCCCCAAAGAGGAACAGAACCCTCTGAACCGCTGGTTGATCAGGATCTATCAGCCGGCCTTGGATACAGTATTGAGTCGGCCCAAAGTTACCCTACTGATCGCGTTATTGGTCTTCCTCAGCGCGTTGTGGCCGATCTCTCGCTTGGGTGGCGAGTTCCTCCCTGCGCTGGACGAGGGCGATTTGCTCTATATGCCTTCGGCTCTGCCGGGGTTGTCGGCGCAGAAAGCGGCGCAGCTGCTGCAACAGACCGACCGCCTGATCAAGACGGTTCCCGAAGTCGAACACGTCTTCGGTAAAGCGGGCCGTGCCGAAACCGCCACCGACCCGGCGCCGCTGGAGATGTTCGAGACCACTATCCAGTTCAAATCACGCGAACAGTGGCGTCCTGGTATGACCCAGGAAAAATTGGTGGAAGAGCTGGATCGAGTGGTACGCGTCCCTGGCCTGACCAACATCTGGATACCACCGATCCGCAACCGCATCGACATGCTCGCCACCGGGATCAAGAGTCCGATCGGAGTGAAAATTGCCGGCACCAATTTGACGGAGATCGATGCAGCCACGCAGGCCGTCCAGCGCGTAGCCAAAAATGTGCCTGGGGTCAGTTCGGCTCTGGCTGAACGATTAACCGGTGGGCGTTACATCGATGTGGATATCGATCGTAAGGCTGCTGCCCGCTATGGATTGAATATCGCTGATGTGCAGTCGATTGTGGCCGGCGCTATAGGGGGTGAAAACGTCGGGGAGACCATTGAAGGGCTCGCCCGCTTCCCAATCAACGTACGTTATCCCCGAGAGTGGCGTGATTCGCTTGGCACCTTGGAGCAACTGCCGATCTACACCCCGCTAGGGAGCCAAATCACCCTCGGCACCGTGGCGAAGGTCAAGGTCAGTGAAGGCCCACCGATGCTCAAGAGCGAAAATGCCCGACCTTCCGGTTGGGTGTATATCGACGTGCGTGGCCGGGATATTGCCTCAGTGGTTGCCGACTTGCGCAGGGTCGTCAGTGAGCAGGTCAAGCTGCAGCCAGGCATGAGCCTGAGTTACTCGGGACAGTTCGAGTTTCTCGAACGGGCCAACGCCCGGCTCAAGTTGGTAGTGCCAGCCACACTGCTGATCATTTTCGTGCTGCTCTACCTGACGTTCGCCCGCTTCGACGAGGCTTTGCTGATCATGGCCACCTTGCCCTTCGCCCTGACTGGTGGGGCGTGGTTCCTCTACCTATTGGGATTCAACCTGTCGGTGGCCACCGGCGTCGGTTTTATCGCCCTGGCCGGCGTGTCTGCCGAATTCGGCGTGATCATGCTGCTCTACTTAAAAAACGCCTGGGCCGAACGTGTAGAGGCCGGCGACAGTACTGAGCGTGGACTAATCGCTGCAATTAGCGAAGGAGCCGTGCAGCGTGTTCGACCCAAGGCCATGACAGTAGCCGTCATCATTGCTGGCCTGTTACCGATCTTATTGGGTAGCGGTACCGGTAGCGAAGTGATGAGCCGCATCGCCGCGCCCATGGTCGGTGGCATGGTCACCGCGCCCTTGTTGTCCTTGTTCGTCATTCCGGCAGCTTACCGCTTGATGCGCCGCCGGCGCATCGCTGTTGAACCCACCAAAACTCAAGGAAAAATCGTATGAAACTGACCCTGATCGCACTCGCAAGCACCGTAGCTGTGCTGTCTCTTTCTGCTCAGGCAGAAGATATGCCGGGTATGAAAATGGACGACATGACCATGCAAGGCATGCAGATGAAGCAGGAAACGAAGCAGGCTCCAGTGGCTAAAGCCGAGGGCACAATCAAGGCCATCAATTCCGAAAAACACACGGTGACTATCGCTCATGGCGCCGTTCCAGCCGTGCAGTGGCCCGCTATGACCATGGGATTCAACGCAACGCCAGAGCAGCTGGCGGGCCTGAAGATTGGGGATCATGTAGCGTTTGAGTTTCGTGCCGAGGGAATGGCAGCCACCATCGTTTCCATCAAGGCTCTGAAGTAACAATGGCATGGCTGGTTGGTTCGACATTCAGTAGCTGATATCGGGCCAGCCATCCGCCACTAATAGGCCGCATTAGTACGAGGAGGCGCAGATGATCCCGAGATGTTCCTGCGATCCCCACCGAAACCGGATCGGTTCGCAATGGGGCTCGCTTCTACTCCACTACAGTTCCAGCCGGCTTTGATATCTATGACAATCAAGACAAGCGGCGATTGAAGCCCTCCTACCCAACCCAGATAGAAGCAGATGCTGAATGCGAAAGGCGTAACGCGTAGAGCTATCGGCATGACTGCAATGGGTCCAGGCTGTGTGAAAACGCATGCACCGTTTTGTAGTCTGCGCTGCTACGTAAAATCTCTGGGCGTTTGGTTAGTCAGGCCCGCTAGAGGATCAGCAGCAGGCGCTGGATGCAGCATGCAGCGCCGATGAACTGTGTAACAGAGTCACCCATTACGAATAGGGTGTTTCGGAAGCTCCGGGCGGAGCCGTCTGCGGGCGTTTCGCCAGGAGGATCTTGCGGGCTGTTTCTACGAAGGGAGTGACGATCAGGCTGTAGATCGTCAGGTAACGGTCGTGATCCTGTTCCCCGGTGCCGAACCGGATGAGCTCGGGCTTCGAGGTGGTGACATAAAGCGTACCGAACATCCAGTCCCAGAGTGACAGGTTGGTACCGAAGTTCTTGTTGAAGTGTCGGGGCGCGTCACTGTGGTGAATCTGGTGCTGGGCCGGGCTGTTCAGCACATGCTCGAACACTGGCCCGAACGAAAGCCAGACATGGCTATGACGCAAGTTTGCCGCAAACCCGTTGAGGATGAACACCAGATAGGTCACGCCGAACAAGGTGTAACGGCTGATCTCCCCGCCACAGGCGTACCAGAAGACACCGGCGTAGGCGCTGAGGCAGACGGCGGAAGTCAGTTTCTCGACAATCTTTTCCACAAAGTGAACCCGGCTCGCAGTTACCGGTACCAGGACGGGCGCCGAATGATGGACTTTGTGAAACGCCCAAAGCCATCGGGAATGAAAGGCCCGGTGGGCCCAGTAATGCGTAAAATCTTTCACAAGAAACACCCCCAGCCCGTAGAGCAGGGAAAGTGAGAGGTTCTCACTCAGTTGCGGGCGCGCGCCCCAAAGGTTGGTGAAAAAGGCGATGTAATCCCCGGAGCGTAGGATATAGGGGTCAACCAGGCCGACGATGGGCAGCACCAGCGCGACTTTCAGGATGGCCCGCACGAAGTAGTACCGGTAATCCAGCAACGCCGAGCGATGGAAATTAACCCGGCTGCCGCCGATGAACTGCCCGAACGAGTGCGCGTCGGTCAGCCCGCGATGCTTCCTGAATCGGAACAGGCTGTAAGCGATGCTGTAGGACGTGAAGAGAAACAGTACACCGAGGCGGCCGTTCAGATCGAAAATACCGAAAAACTGCTCGGTGACGGGCTCGATCACCAACTCGGTCAGGTAGTCATAGATAGGTGAGAGAACATCCACGAAAGGCTGGCCTCCGTCAAAGGGAGGGCATTGTAAATCAGATAGGAATTGCCAAGCCTTTTTATGCGTGGTGTTCAGCCGAAGGTGTGGCTTGCGCTGACGCAGTGGAAATACGATCAAACGTGGGAGGAATGGTGACAGATTTATTGTCAATAATCAGACCGTTCGCTCCTGGCCATTTTTGTCCGTCAGGTCTGGCTGCTTTGGGTCCAGGCTGTGTGAAAACGCATGCACCGTTGTGAAGTCTGCGTTGCTACGTAAAATCTGCCAGCGTTTGGTTGCTCAGCCAGACCTGAAATTTGTGTAGGAACGCGATTTTCGTTGCGGTTCTGACTGTCAAACTCGCTCTAACACGGTTTCACACAGCCTGGGTCGATAGCGACGATCAAGCGTAATGCCTACTCGTGCACCTGCATAAGGAAGCCGACCACGACCCAACGATTTGCGAAGCCGCGGTATTACATAGACAAACCACCCTGACAGGGCCGCAAAATAACCCAGTCCATCCAGGTAAATAATCGCTATAGGCTATTTTTCAGTTCACTCGATTGCGCCCGTTGCGCTTGGCTCGGTAGAGCGCGTCATCGGCACGAGTCAGGAGGCTCTCCAGGTTGTCACCGGTTTTGGCGAGGGCGACACCAAAGGACGCGGTTATGGTGTCGAGTACCTTGTCGGTGCCACGTGCCTTGATCCGCAACGACTGGATTTTCAGGCGCAGCTGCTCAGCGAAGGCATAGGCGCTAGTGAGATCGGTGCACACCTGCAGACTTCAGTAATCCGCTGATAAAGTGGCCTGGTTGTCCTGGTTGAGTTTGAGGTGCAAACGTTCCTGGACGTGGTTGAAGGTGCCGTCATCACGTCAGCCATAGAAGCGCTGGTTACTCCGTTGACCAAGGCCCGAGCCGTTCAGCCAAGTCCCACCATGCCACCCCGGAGCACAGGATCCAGAGGAAGCCATTAAGTATGAGTCAATCATCACTGTGAGGACGGCCCGATTTCTGTTCGCAAGAAACCAGATCAGCGATCACATTGGTATGCTCGTAACGCTCTATCAGCGGGCCTCCAACCAGGCATGGCCGTAACTTACCCGAGAGGACTTTTCGTACAGAACCTAGCAATGATAGTCATCCGCGGCATCACCTACGAGATCATCCTCGGCAACGCCGTCGGCGCCGTTGTCATGACAGGGGGAGCTGGCAGTGCCCTCTTCCAAGCCAAAGGTGTGGGGCAACCTGCTGCATGCTGACAAATACGGAAGCCACAGCAGCCTGGTGGTGCTCTTGACTCTCCCACTGGTCGATGAGATCCGCCCATGCTTGCATCATCTCCCGGCGTGGCTCTACATACTCAGCATGGTTATAGGCCGCCCTGGCCTGGTTCGGATCGGTATGCGAAAGCTGGGCGTCGATCCATTCCGCTTTGTAGTCGATTACGTTCAGCGCGGTTGAGATGGTGGGGCGGATACCATGCCCCGTCAGTTGGTCTGCATATCCGCCGCAGAGCCGCATTGAGGGTGTTCTCACTGATGCGCTCTTTCAGATCGCTGCGGTGTGGCAAGAGGTAGTGTTGAGCCGGAAGTTTCGCAGCGAGTAGCTGCCGGACAATCACCATGGCCTGTCGGGACAATGGCACAATGTAGGACGAGACCTCCTTGCTGTCCTTACGCGCGGTTGCAACTGTTTGACGATAATGGGCGGAATAATCCAGAGGCCACGCTTTAAGTCGAATTGCTCGGACACAGCCGAGCGCAACTCACCGGTGCGCACCCCCGTCAGCAGCAACAGCCGCAACCCCCGTTGCGTATTGGTGTCGCCACCGGAGTGACGCAGCTTGTTCAAAAACGCAGGCAGCTCTTCCATCCGCAGGAACGGGTTGTGCGTAACAGGAGGCTGTGGCATTGCCACAATATCGAGGTCTGCCGCCGGATTGACCTCTAGGCCCACCTCCACGATGGCGTACCGGAAAAGTTGATTGAACCAGGTTCGACACTTTTCTGCCGTCGTGAGCGCACCACGACGTTCAATCTTGCGCACCACCTCCAGCAGATCCCTACGAGCGATCTCAAACACCGAAAGCGGGCCCAACCAAGACAACACATCCTTGCCAAAGATTCGATTGATCTGGGAAAGCGTGCTCTGACGTCCAACCTTCAAACTCAACGCCTTGAAATCGCGCCAGCGCCTAAAGAGCGCTTCGAAGGTGTTTTCCGTGGCCAGGCGTGAGGCATTACGCTCTTGTCGCCGGTGGGTGGGCGGATCGACTCCCCTGGCGATCAACGCCCTGGCAACATCGCGCAGAGCGCGTGCATCCCGCAAACCAATTTCAGGATAGGTGCCAGAGAGATACGGGGTTGCTTATCCGCCCAGGAAAAGCGGAAGTGCCAGCTCTTGGCACCTTTCGTATTAACGAAAAGAGCGAGGCCGTCGTAGTCAGGGAGGGTGTAAGCCTTAGCTCTGGGTTTGGCGTGTCGGACCGCGGTATCGGTGAGGGCCATCGTTCAATCTCCGTCTCAATGGATGGAGGAGATTTGTACGGTTTCCAGTGAGGCGAGCACCACAAAAAAGCGATCGGCCAAGTGCCGGATTTGCCGGATTAATGTACTAAAAAATGTACTAAAAAATCGTGGCTGGTAGTGGTTTCGAGTGGAACTTACAGGAACAAAAAAAGAGGCATCAGCCTCTTTTTTCAGTCTCTACAGACTTCAATGGAAGCCTGTAGAAAAATAATTGGAGCGGGAAACGAGACTCGAACTCGCGACCCCGACCTTGGCAAGGTCGTGCTCTACCAACTGAGCTATTCCCGCATCTTGGTAACTGAGCGCCATTCTATAGATTCCAGATGCCCAGTCAACCCCTTGATTCAAAAAAGTTTTATTTCTTTTCCGTGTCAGTCTTCAAGTGCGGCCAGGCGGCGCGCAAATATTGCAGCATCGACCACAGTGTCAGCCCCGCCGCGATCAGCAGCAGCGCGTAGCCCACCAAGACCCAGAAACTGAAGTCCGAGGGGTTGGCCAGCAGGATAACCAGCGCCAGCATTTGCGCGGCGGTTTTCCATTTGCCCATGTTCGAGACCGCGACATGGGCGCGGGCGCCGATTTCCGCCATCCACTCGCGCAAGGCGGAGACCACGATTTCGCGGCCGATGATTACGGCTGCCGGTAATGTGAGCCACAGATTGGCGTGTTCTTGCACCAGCAGCACCAAGGCCACTGCCACCATCAGCTTGTCGGCCACCGGGTCGAGGAAGGCCCCGAACGGTGTGCTTTGTTCCAGCCGGCGAGCCAGGTAACCGTCCAGCCAGTCGGTGGCAGCAGCGAACGCAAAGACTGAACTGGCCGCCATGTAGCTCCAGTGGTAGGGCAGGTAAAACAACAGAATGAAGATCGGAATAAGCAGGACGCGTAATACGGTGATCAGATTAGGGATATTCATCGGCACAACTGGCTACGAGGTGAGTCGGGCATTCTACTCGCTGTGCAGGTTTGCATAAATCAACTCCGCGAGCTTTTTACTGATCCCCGGTGCTTTGGCGATCTCTTCGATGCTGGCACGAGACAGCTCCTGTAATCCACCAAAATGTTTGAGCAGTTCGCGGCGGCGTTTCGGGCCAACCCCTGCGACCCCTTCCAGGGTTGAGGTACGCCGGGTTTTGCCGCGTCGCGCGCGGTGCCCGGTAATGGCAAAACGATGCGCCTCATCGCGTATCTGCTGGATCAGATGCAAGGCCGGGGAGTCGCCGCGCAAGGTGAATTCATGGGCGGCGTCATTCAGGTAAAGGGTTTCGAACCCGGCCTTGCGTGTGGCCCCTTTGGCGACACCGAGCAAAATCAGGTCGGGCACCGCCAGTTCATTGAGCACGTCACGGGCCATGGACAGCTGACCTTTACCGCCGTCCACCAGAAGAATGTCTGGCAACTTGCCCTCGCCGTCCTTGAGCTTGCTGAACCGTCGAGTCAGGGCCTGATGCATCGCCGCGTAATCATCGCCCGGGGTCACGCCTTCGATATTGTAGCGACGATAGTCGGACTTGAGCGGCCCTTCAGGTCCAAAGACCACGCAGGAGGCCACCGTCGCCTCGCCACTGGAGTGGCTGATGTCATAACACTCGAGGCGTTGTGGCGGCTCATCCAGGTTCAGCACCTCAGCCAGCGCTTCGAACCGTGCGGCCACATGCTGGCGGTTGGCTAAACGCGCGCCCAGCGCCTGCTCGGCATTGGTCACCGCCAGTTGCTGCCAGCGCGCGCGAGTCCCGCGAACCCGGTGGCTGATGCTCAGCTCGCGGCCACGCAGCTCTTCGATGGCGGCGATGATCACCGGGAAGTCTTCATGGACGACGTTGACGATCAGTTCGCTCGGCAGGTCCCGTTCCGGGCTGCTGATGTAGTACTGACCGAGGAATGCCGCCATGACCTCGGCCACCTCCTCTTCAATACCGACTTGCGGAAAGAAGTTCTTGCTACCGAGGACCCGCCCGCCCCGCACGCTGATCAGGTGCACGCAGGCACCGCCAGGGTTGATGAACGCCGCGACCACATCAACGTCGCCGGTACCGCCCTCCATGCTCTGCTGGTCCTGAACCCGACGCAGCAGGGAGATCTGGTCACGCAGTTCGGCGGCGCGCTCGAAGTCCAGGGTGCTCGCGGCCTGCTCCATGCCACTGGACAGTTCGTCAGTCAGGGCATTGCTGCGGCCTTCGAGGAACATCACCGAATGGCGCACGTCTTCGGCATACACCTGAGGTTCGACCAGCCCGACACAGGGCGCCTTGCAGCGTTTGATCTGGTATTGCAGACAGGGCCGCGTGCGGTTCTTGAAGTAACTGTCCTCGCACTGGCGAACCAGGAAGGTCTTCTGCAACAGGCTCAGGCTCTCGCGAATCGCCCCCGCGCTCGGATAAGGCCCGAAGTATTTGCCCTTCTGCTTTTTCGCCCCGCGATGGATGCTCAAGCGCGGAAATTCAGCATCCGAAAGAAAGACGTAGGGGTAGGATTTATCGTCGCGCAGCAGGATGTTGTAAGGCGGACGCCACTCCTTGATCAGCGTCTGCTCAAGTAATAACGCCTCGGTTTCATTGGCGGTGATCGTCGTTTCGATCTGCGTGATATGCCCGACCAGCGCGGCAGTTTTCGGCGCCAGGCCAGTCTTGCGAAAATAACTCGCCAGGCGTTTTTTCAGGTTTTTCGCTTTACCGACGTAGAGCAGGCGCGCATCGCGGTCGAACATGCGATACACACCAGGGTGCCCACTGCAGGTGGCGAGAAATGCACTTGGATCAAACAGGTCGGTCATTTTCAGAGACTGGCATCAACCATGCCGTGGCGGACCGCCAACAACGTCAACTCGACATCGCTGCTGATCGAGAGCTTCTCGAAAATGCGGTAACGGTAGGTATTCACGGTTTTCGGCGACAGGCACAGCTTGTCGGAAATAATCTGGACTTTCTGACAGCCGACAATCATCAACGCGATCTGGATTTCCCGCTCCGACAGCGCATCGAACGGCGTATCGCTGGTCGGCTGAAAAGACTTGATCGCCAGTTGCTGGGCAATTTGCGGGCTGATGTAGCGCTGCCCTGCAAACACCAGGCGAATCGCCTGAACCATTTCCGACAAGGCCGCACCTTTGGTCAGATAACCTGCGGCACCTGCCTGCAACAGGCGTGTGGGAAACGGATCTTCTTCACATACCGTAACAGCGACAACCTTGATTTCCGGGTGACTGCGCAGCATTTTACGGGTGGCTTCGAGACCGCCGATCCCGGGCATCTTGACGTCCATCAGGACCACATCGGGCTTCAATTCCCGGGCCTTGATCAAGGATTCCTCCCCCGACTCGGCCTGGCCGACCACTTGCAATCCATCTATATCAGACAGCATTCGGGTAATGCCTGTACGAACCAGATCATGATCGTCGACCACTAGCACCCTAATCAAGCAGACACCTCGCGATATGGTCATATGGGTTGCCGGACACCTTAGCAAAAACCGGCGGACAGACCTAGCTGCAAGCGTTATATAAAGAATATCAACTGACTAGGGGCGCCAGCCAAGCGACAGTCGCAGGCCACCCGCCTGATCGATCGGTCAGGAGTCCGTCGGCTCGGTCTTGCGCTTCAAACCATGGGCCACGGAAAACTCCGCCAGGGTAATGGTCAATCGGCGAATTGCATCCTGATCCTCCTTGAACAGCGCCCGATAGCAACCCAGAACCTTTTCTTCCATCTGGCTGAGATTCTCGATCAGCGTCGGGGTTCGGTTCCCCGTCAATACAAACAAGACATCCACGCCTCGCTCTGCCACTCTGGACAAATAGTCTGCCTTAGGCGCGCGTCCGCCATTTTCATATTTGCCTTGCGCGTTAGCTTCAACGCCTCCGATTTCGCCAAAAATTTTCTGCGACAACCCAAGTCGCTCTCTTTCCTGCCTTAACCGCGAACCGATTCCACTCATTTGGATGTATGATCCTATTTAATTGCACCCCTTGAGGTGCCACACCTGCTGCCCATTGAACACTTTTGAACGGTTTTGAACTATGCCCGGTATTCGCACTGCCGCACAAGCCAAGGCTTGGCTGGAACATCAAGGAAAATCCGTTCAACAATTTGCTCGCGAGCACGGCGTTGATCCGGCCACCACTTATCAAGTGCTCGCTGGGCGAAAGAAGGGACGGCGTGGAGAGGCCCACAAGGTGGCGGTCCTGTTGGGCATGAAAGATGGTGTCATCCTGGCGGACACAGAGCAGCAGGGTCAGGAGCAGGGTCAGGCTTGAAGTATCAGTATGCGCCAGTAGTACTCGATTTACTCGAAATGCCGTCTTACGCGATACATCAGGCGTTATCAGTATAGCGGACATAAACCGCTCTACCTCAACGGCTAAGGCTCAACGCAGCACAGTCGCTCCATTTGCAGAAAGCAATCGTCGTCGCCGACCACCAGCAAGCCCATCCGCTCATAAAGCTGCTGTGCCGGATTGCCTTTGAATACGGTAAGCCGCAGCGCAGGTCGCCGCTCGTGGCTGGCCATCGAAAACGTCTGCTCGATCGCCCAGCTTCCAGCTCCCTGGCCACGACTGGCCTCGATCACATGCAGTTCGCGGATATACAAAGCCTGTTCATCGCGACTCAGACTGAGAAACCCCAGCACTGATTCGCCCCGGCAAATCAGCCAGTTCTGGCGACCAGCCCACGCCACATCAAAGGCTTCGTCGTGCCAGCGCAGATCGTAGCGAATGTAATAGCGCCGCATCGTTTCGTGGGTCAGCTCCCGGGCGAAGCGCAGGTCTGCCGACGAAGCGGGACGTAACTCAAAGTCCATCACTGCACTTGCCGATGGGCGCGACAGCCAACACCGGGGTCACCCCGGGTTCCCGGGCAATGTCGCGCAGGGGCTGCGGCTGCGGGACCGGGTCATCCGGGATGGAGAGCGAGTGAGGGGCCGCGATGGTCATTGTGGTCATGTTGCATCCCGGTTAACAGGTCGTCTTGAAACACATCAAGTGTGGCACAAAGCATCAGACCGCTTAAGCCATAGAGATCGACTCAAGGGTCTATAGCAATTTCTGATTGAACCCCGACGCTCGCCTCGAGTAAGCTCGGCGCATTCATCGGAGAAACAGCATGCTGCCTACCCTCTCACTGCCTCGTCATACCGCCAGCGCCCCGCGCTCGGTTGCGGCTGCGCGAGTGAGCCAGGCGTGTGCTCCGGTCAGCTTTTATTTTGGGTATTGGTTTAGCCACTGGCGCGCCTGATACCCACACGGCGCCCACTTCTACGGGTCGCCACTTGAGAATACTCAACCCCCGGTCGGCTTCCCGATCGGGGGTTTTGTTTTTTCAGCGCCCTATTTTTCAGCCCCATGGATTTTCAGCGTCACTCCATAACGAATCGAGGAATCACCCCATGACTTACGCCACCTATTACCGCTATGACACCTGCACCACCTGGCGATTTACCAGCCTCCGCTCGGGACAGCCTGCCGCCTCCGATCGGTCACCCACAGGTGGCAAGCACACACACGTAGCCAATCCGGCCAATTGTCGAACACCCCAGTAGGGCCGAGCGCGCGGGAACGAACCCGCCGCCAGCCCAGGAAGCCCGAATATGAACTCGTCCGTCTCCGCTCTGCCGCTGTCCACCCTGCCCTCTGCCAATGAAGCGCTGACCTTGCGTCTGCCGAGCTCACTGGCGCTCAAGCAGCAATTGCCGCTCAACACGGCCCTGACCCAGCAAGTCGCCACCCATCGTCAAGCGGTGCGCGCCATCCTCAACGGTGAAGACTCTCGTTTGCTGGTAATCGTCGGCCCCTGCTCTCTCCATGACCCGCAATCGGCACTCGAATACGCCGGCAACCTCGCGCGCCTGGCGACCGAGGTCAGCGATCAAATGCTGCTGGTGATGCGCGCCTACGTCGAAAAGCCCCGCACCACCATCGGCTGGAAAGGCCTGGCCTACGATCCGCAGCTCGATGGCAGCGATGACATGGCCGGCGGTTTGACCTTGTCCCGCGAGCTGATGCGCGAAATGCTGCGCCTGGGTTTGCCGATTGCCACCGAATTACTGCAGCCAATGGCCGCGAGCTACTTCGATGACCTGTTGAGCTGGGTCGCCATCGGTGCACGCACCACCGAGTCGCAGATCCACCGGGAAATGGCCAGCGGCCTGAGCATGCCGGTCGGTTTCAAGAACGGCACCGATGGCGGCGTCGCCATCGCCTGTGACGCCATGCGCTCGGCGGCCCACCCCCATCGTCATTTCGGGGTCGACAGCCAGGGGCATCCGGCGCTCATCCAGACGACGGGCAATCCGGACACCCACCTGGTACTGCGCGGCGGCCATCGCGGGCCGAACTACGACCGCCAAAGCGTCAGCCAGGTGCACGGCGACCTGAAAAAACTGGCGATCCCGACGCGGATCATGGTCGATTGCAGCCACGCCAACAGTGGCAAAGACCCGTCACGCCAACCGGCGGTGTTCGCCGATGTGCTCGAGCAACGCGTGCAAGGCGACCGTTCGCTGATCGGCATGATGCTTGAGAGCCACCTGTTCGAAGGCTGCCAGTCGCTGGGCAAGAGCCTGCGTTATGGGGTGTCCGTCACCGATGGTTGCCTGGGCTGGGAGTCCACCGAGGAGCTCTTGCGCCAGGCAGCCTGGCGGTTGCGTGGAGCCATAACCTGACCATTTCTATTCCATTTTCTCCAGAACACAGCGGCTTTTTCCCACCCATTGGTCTTGGCCGCCTGCACTAGAGTGAGGAGGGAAATCCGCCCCCCTTCATTGAAGAAAGGAACGACCATGCAACGGAATGCAGAGACTCACTATCCCATTCTCCTGGTACACGGACTGTTCGGCTTCGAGCGCATCGGCAAGCTCGAACTCTTCCACGGCATCAAGCCTGCCCTGCGACACGCTGGCGCGAGAGTATTCGTCCCTTACCTGTCCGCGGTTAACAGCAACGAACTGCGCGGCGAACAGTTACTCGCGCAAATCGATCGGGTACTGCTCGAAACCGGCGCCCCCAAGGTCAATCTGATCGGCCATAGCCAGGGCGCGCTGGCCGCACGTTATGCGGGGGCGAAGCAACCGAAAACGGTCGCGTCGGTGACCTCGGTCAGCGGCCCCAATCATGGCTCCGAACTCGCCGACCACCTGCGCAAGGCATTGACCCCCGGTCGATTGCCCGAGTATGTGGCCGCCTCCTTGATAACCCGGTTTGCCGAGTTTCTGACCTTGTTCAGCAGCACCCCGCAGCCTCCACATAATGCGATAGCAGCACTCAACGCCCTGACCACCGAAGGCGTAGCCGCCTTCAACCACAAGTATCCGCAAGGCCTGCCGAAAACCTGGGGTGACAGCGGCAACGAGCTGGTCAACGGCGTGCGCTATTTCTCCTGGAGCGGCATCCTCACCGACAACCCTCTCGGTAAAGAGCCGAAGCTGCTCGACCCACTTCACCGCGCATGCCGGGCTTTTTCCGAGCACTTCAACACCGAACCTGACGCCAATGACGGCTTGGTCGGCCGCTACAGCTCACACCTGGGCACGGTCATTCGCTCCGACTACCCGCTGGACCATATGGAAACCATCAATCAACCGGCCGGCCTGGCGCGCCAAGAGGTCGACCCGGTCGAGCTCTATGTCCAGCACGCCGAACGCCTGAAAAACCTTGGGTTGTGACCCCGTGCCGAGCGCTGCCGTGACCAGGGCGCACCGAAAGCAGGCACTGCCAGGGAACTTTGCCGAGAAATAGCCCACAGAATCCGGTAGGCTCAACACTTTAATGCAAGTTGAATGGAGTATTTCCCATGGCCAAAGCCACTGCCCGTCACATCCTGGTTGCCTCTGAAGACAAGTGCAACGAACTGAAAGCCCAAATCGAAGCCGGCGCCGACTTCGCTGAAGTCGCCAAAGCCAACTCCACCTGCCCGTCCAGCCGCCAGGGTGGCGATCTCGGTTCCTTCGGCCCGGGCCAGATGGTCAAGGAATTCGACGCCGTGGTCTTCAGCGCACCGATCAACACCGTGCAAGGCCCGGTCAAGACCCAGTTCGGTTATCACCTGCTGGAAGTGACCAGCCGTCAGGACTGATCAATCCGCGATTTTGTTTAAACAACGGCCCGCCTTCTGGTGGGCCGTTGCATTTCAGTGACGCAATTGTGACTGGCGAGGGACACGCCGGTAGCGTACAAATTATCTTCATCGATCACCCGGCTTCTAAGGCTGACAATGCGACTGGCTTTCCCCTTACTGATGCTCACCGTCCTGACCCTGTTACTGGGCGCCACGGCTGCGAATGCCGCACCGCAACATGCGTTGACGGTGTATGGCGAACCCGCCAGATACCCCGCCGGCTTCAGTCACTTTGCCTATGCCAATCCACTGGCCCCCAAGGGTGGCAGCATGCGCCGTTCGGCCATCGAGATCGGCCATTTCGACCATGTATTGCCCTATATCGACAAGGGTATCGGCGTTTCCCAGCTCGATGGCTTGATCTATTCGCCGCTGGCCCAGCGCTCACTGGATGAGCCCTACACGGTGTACGGCCTGGTCGCGCAAAAGATGGAGCGGGCCGACGACGGTTTGTCGCTGCGTTTCTATCTGAACCCCAAAGCCCGTTTCGCCGACGGCACGCCGATCACCGCCGAGGATGTGCGCTACACCTACGATTTGCTGATGACCCAGGGCAGCCTGCGTTATCGCACCCAGTTTGCCGACGTCAAAGGCGTCGAAGTGGAGTCGCCGCGCACCATCCGGTTCGACTTCAAGAGCAATGAAAACCGCACCCTGCCACTGGACATCGCGACCTTGCCGGTGCTTCCCGAGCACTGGTGGAAAACCCGCGACTTTGCCAATGGTGGCGGCTACGAAGCGCCGCTGGGCAGCGGTCCGTATCGAGTCAGCAAGGTCGACTCCGGCCGCAGCATCACCTTTGCCCGCAACGCCGACTGGTGGGGCAAGGACTTGCCCGTCAGCCGCGGGCTCTACAACTTCGATCTATTCAGCATCGAGTACTTCGGCGACACCGACGTCGCGCGCCAGGTGCTGCGCGGTGGTGCCTACGACTACAACCGGGAATTCTCGGCCACCGGCTTCTCCATCGGTTACGAAGGCCCGGCCCTGAGCGATGGCCGCCTGCAGAAAGCCCATCTGGCCAAAGAGGCACCGCAACCCTCCCAGGGCTTTGTGTTCAATCTGCAAAACCCGATGTTCCAGGATCGCCGAGTGCGCCAGGCGCTGGCGATGCTCTGGGACTTCGAGTGGAGCAACCGGCAGATGATGCGTGACATGTATATCCGCCAGCAGAGCTACTTCTCCAATACCGCACTGGCGGCCCGGGCCCTTCCCGATGCGGGCGAGCTGGCAATCCTCGAGCCGTTGCGCGGACAGATTCCCGATGAAGTCTTCACCCAGGTATTCGAAGCGCCGAAGACCGATGGCAGCGGCCTGATCCGCGACAAACAGTTGCAGGCACTGGCCCTGCTCGAAAAGGCCGGCTGGAAACCGGACGGTGATCAGCTGGTCAATGCCGCGGGCGAACCCCTGAGTTTCACCTTCCTCAACACTCAAAGCGGCATTGACCGCCTGCTGCTGCCTTACAAGCGCACCCTGGCGCAGATCGGCATCACCCTGAACATTCGGCGCATCGACTCCTCGCAGTATGTGAACCGGCTGATGGCCCGGGACTACGACATGATCGTCACCGGCTACCCGGTCACCACTTCACCGGGCATGGAGCTGTACAACTACTTTGGCTCGGCCTCGGCCAATGACCCCGGTTCCAATAACTACATGGCCCTGAAGAATCCGGCGGTCGACAGTTTGATCAGCGGCCTGGTCAAAGCCACTACTCAGCCGCAGATGCTGCGTTACGCCCATGCCCTGGACCGGGTGCTGCAGTGGAACTACTACTGGATTCCCAACTACTACCCACCGGGAACCTCCACCGTGTGGTGGAACCGTTTCGGCAGGCCCGCGGTGCAAGCCAGCAATGACGAAGCCATCGAAACCTGGTGGGAAACCAGCAGCATTCCCTTGACCAACGAACAAATGGCCGCCGAGCGCATTCGCCGCGGCAAACCCGGAGGGCCGCATTGATGCTGGCTTACATACTGCGGCGCTTGCTATTGATCATCCCGACCCTGCTGATGATCCTGCTGGTCAACTTCGTCATTGTCCAGGCGGCGCCAGGCGGCCCGGTGGAACAGGCCATCGCTCACCTGCAAGGGATCGGCGGCGCGGGGATCGGTGGTTCCAGTGAGTCCATGAACCATGGCTCGCGGGCCAGTCGCGGCCTCGACCCGAAGCTGATCAAGGACATCGAAAAGCAGTACGGCTTCGACAAACCGGCACCGGAACGGCTGTGGCTGATGCTCAAGAGCTATGCCCGGCTGGACTTCGGCAAGAGCTTCTTTCGCGGTGCGACGGTCACCGACCTGATACTCGACAAGATGCCGGTGACCATCTCCCTCGGGCTCTGGGCGACGCTCATCACCTACCTGGTGTCGATCCCCCTGGGCATTCGCAAAGCGGTGCATCACGGCAGCCATTTCGACATCTGGAGCAGTACCGCGATTATCGTCGGCTATGCCATGCCGGCGTTTCTGTTCGCCATGTTCCTGATCGTGGTGTTCGCTGGCGGCACCTCGCTGAATTGGTTCCCGGTGCGCGGCCTGGTCTCGGACAATTTCGAACAGCTGTCGACCCTCGGCAAAATCGCCGATTACTTCTGGCACCTGGTACTGCCCGTCACCTCGTTGGTGATCGGCGGCTTCGCCACGCTGACCATTCTCACCAAGAACTCGTTCCTCAATGAAATCACCCGGCAGTACGTGGTCACCGCCCGCGCCAAAGGCCTGAGCGAGCGGCGAGTGCTCTATGGCCATGTGTTTCGCAATGCGATGCTGCTGGTGGTCTCGGGGATTCCCCAGGCGTTCATCAGTGTGTTTTTCGCCGGCTCCTTGTTGATCGAAGTGATCTTCTCCCTCGACGGCCTGGGCCGCATGAGTTACGAAGCAGCGGTCTCGCGGGATTACCCGGTGGTATTCGGCTCGCTGTTTATCTTCACCCTGTTCGGCCTGCTGATAAAACTCATCGGCGACCTCTGCTACACCCTGGTCGACCCGCGTATCGACTTTGCCGCGAGGAACGCCTGATGTTCAGACTCTCGCCCCTGGGCCGTCGGCGCTTCGAGCGTTTCAAGAAAAACCGCCGTGGCTGGTGGTCGCTGTGGCTGTTTATCGGCCTGTTCACCCTGACCCTGGGCGGTGAATTGATCGCCAATGACAAACCGCTGGTGCTCAGCTATCAGGATTCGCTGTATTTCCCGGTATTCAAGCGCTACACCGAGCAGGAGTTCGGCGGCCAGCTGCCGTTCCAGGCCGATTACCGCAGCGATTATGTGCAGCAGCTTATCCGCCAGGGTGGCGGCTGGATGCTGTTCCCGCCGATTCCGTTCAATGACGATACCCCCAACTACGAGCTCACCCAACCCGCCCCCAGCCCGCCGTCGAAGGTGAACTGGCTCGGCACCGATGATCAGGCCCGCGACGTCATGGCGCGGGTGATTTTCGGCGCCCGGGTGTCGATCCTGTTTGCCCTGGCGCTGACGTTTATCAGCGCGTTGATCGGCATCGCCGCCGGCGCCCTGCAGGGTTACTACGGTGGCTGGGTCGATCTGCTCGGCCAGCGGCTGCTGGAAGTCTGGTCAGGGCTGCCGGTGCTGTACCTGCTGATCATCCTCTCGGGCTTTGTCGAACCGAATTTCTGGTGGCTGCTGGGGATCATGGCGCTGTTTTCCTGGTTGGCGCTGGTGGACGTGGTGCGCGCCGAGTTCCTGCGTGGGCGCAACCTGGAATACGTCAAGGCTGCCCGGGCTCTGGGCCTGACCGACCGCAAGGTGATCGTGCGGCACATCCTGCCCAATGCGATGAACGCTACGTTGAGTTACTTGCCGTTCATTCTTACCGGGGCGATTTCCACCCTCACCGCCCTGGACTTCCTCGGCTTCGGCATGCCCGCCGGCAGCGCCTCGCTGGGCGAACTGATCGGCCAGGGCAAACAGAACCTGCAAGCGCCCTGGTTGGGCCTGACGGCGTTTTTCACCCTGGCGCTGATTCTTTCGTTGCTGGTGTTTATCGGCGAGGCGTTGCGCGACGCCTTTGATCCGCGATCATGAGTGGACCCCAAGATATGAGTGACAACCTGATCGAAATCCGCGACCTCAGCGTGGCCTTCAACGGCCAGAAGGTGGTGCGCGACCTGTGCCTGGATATCCGTCGCGGAGAATGCCTGGCGCTGGTGGGCGAATCGGGCTCGGGCAAATCGGTGACCGCCCACTCGATCCTGCAACTGCTGCCGCAAACGGGTACAGACTCCAGCGGCAGCATTCGCTATCGCGGCCAGGAACTGCTGGGCGCCGATCCCGGCGTGCTGCGAAAGCTGCGCGGCGATCGCATCGCGATGATTTTCCAGGAGCCGATGACCTCCCTCAATCCGCTGCACAGCGTCGAAAAGCAGATCGGCGAAACCCTGCTGCTGCACAAGGGCCTGGGTGGCAAGGCCGCCCAAAAACGCATCATCGAGTTGCTCGAACTGGTGGGCATTCGCAAACCCCAGGAGCGGCTCAAGGCCTACCCTCATCAGCTCTCCGGCGGCCAGCGGCAACGGGTGATGATCGCCATGGCCCTGGCCTGCGAACCGGAACTGCTGATCGCCGACGAACCGACCACCGCGCTGGATGTGACGGTGCAGCGCAAGATCCTGCTGCTGCTCAAATCCTTGCAACAGCGTCTGGGCATGTCGTTGCTGCTGATCAGC
Organism: Pseudomonas fluorescens; assembly: GCF_902497895.1. Taxonomy (GTDB): domain Bacteria; phylum Pseudomonadota; class Gammaproteobacteria; order Pseudomonadales; family Pseudomonadaceae; genus Aquipseudomonas; species Aquipseudomonas fluorescens_BP. Next base: position 60,245 of record NZ_CABVHQ010000026.1, on the reverse strand, counting down.
CACGACCTCAATCTGGTGCGCAGCATCGCGCAACGGGTCTGCGTGATGCGCGAAGGGCAAATCGTCGAGCAGGCGGACTCCGAGACGCTCTTCACTCAGCCGAAACACCCCTATAGCTGCGTACTGCTCAACGCCGAGCCGGAAGGTGAGGCCCTGCCGCGGGATGAGCGTGAAGCGGTGTTGCAGGTCGACGACCTCAGCGTGGTATTCCCGCTGAGCGGCGGGTTGTTCCAACGCAAGACTTATCTGCGCGCGGTCGATGGCATCAGCCTCAGTCTGCAGCGCGGCAAGACCCTGGGCATCGTCGGCGAGTCCGGTTCCGGCAAGTCCACCCTCGGCCAGGCGATCCTGCGCCTGCTCGACTCCGAAGGCAGCATCCGCTTTCAGGGCCAGGCCCTCGACGGCCTGACCCAGAAGCAACTGCGGCCATGGCGCAAGCAAATGCAGGTGGTATTCCAGGACCCGTTCGGCAGCCTCAGCCCACGGATGTCGGTGGCGCAGATCATCAGCGAAGGCCTGGAAGTTCACAGCCAGTCGACCGCTGCCGAATGCGAAGCCCAGGTAATTCGGGTGCTCGAAGAAGTCGGTCTCGACCCGCAAAGCCGCCATCGCTACCCCCATGAATTTTCCGGCGGCCAGCGCCAGCGCATCGCCATCGCCCGGGCGCTGGTGCTCAAGCCGGCGCTGATTCTGCTGGACGAACCGACCTCGGCACTGGATCGCACGGTGCAAAAGCAGGTGGTCGCCCTGCTCCGTCAGCTCCAGGAAAAACACGGCCTGACCTACCTGTTCATCAGCCATGACCTGGCGGTGATCCGCGCCCTGGCCCACGACATGATCGTGATCAAGGACGGTAAAGTGGTAGAAAGCGGCGCCAGCCATCAGGTGTTCGACGCACCGCGGCACCCCTATACCAAAGAACTCCTGGCCGCCGCGCTCCCGCATACGCCGCCGACCCTGTAACCTTGGGCCTATTGCAGCCCATTTCTTATCCGGACGTCACCCATGAGCCCTAATGCTGAACTCTATAACCCCTCCACCGACTACGCCGACAAACTGATCTCGCGCATCGGCCAGACCCCGACCTGGATCGCCAAGCGCATCGGCGTCACCGACAAACGCATTCGCTACATCCTCGAAGGTTCGCGCACCGTCAAAGGCGAAACCACCCTGATCCAGATGACCTATCCCGAACAGTTCGCCCTGGAGTGTCTGGCGGCCGAGGCCGGCGCCCGGAAAAAGTAACCTTTGTTGGGACCGCCCATGAACGACACCGAAAGTCTCAAGGATTACCAGCGTGTGCGCCTGCTGGCGATCCGCTCGTTGTTCGAGATCATCGAGCAATCCAGCGAAGGCACGGTGATCGTCGACCGCGATGCCAATATCGTCTGGATGAACGAACGCTACGCCAAACGCTTCGGTCTCGAATCGGCCGAGGTGGCCATCGGCAAGCCCTGTGAAAGCGTGATCCCCGGCAGCCTGCTGCGCGAGGTGGTGCGCACCGGCCGGCCGATTCTGCTGGACATGCAGGACACCCCGAAAGAGCCGCTGGTGGTGATGCGCCTGCCGATCCATGACGATGCCGGCATGGTCATCGGCGCCATCGGTTTTGCTCTGTTCGATGAACTGCGCAGCCTGTCGCCGATGCTCAAGCGCTACATGAGCATGCAGGAGGAGCTGGCTTCGACCCGCTCCCTGCTGCGGGCGCGGCAGACCAAATACAATTTCGCGCACTTTATCGGCACCAGCGCCGCCAGCCTGGAAGTCAAACGCCGGGCCCGACGCAGCGCCAGCGCCGACTCGCCGGTACTGCTGCTGGGTGAAACCGGCACCGGCAAGGAATTGCTGGCCCAGGCGATCCATGGCGCCTCGCCGCGGGCGCACAAAGCCTTTGTCAGCATCAACAGCGCGGCAATTCCGGAAACCCTGCTGGAAGCGGAATTCTTCGGTACCGCCCCCGGTGCCTTCACCGGCGCGGACCGCAAGGGTCGCAGCGGTAAATTGCAGATCGCCCAGGGCGGCACGCTGTTTCTCGACGAAATCGGCGACATGCCGCTGCCGCTGCAAAGCAAGTTGCTACGGGTGCTGCAAGAGAAAGAGTTCGAACCGGTGGGCTCCAACGAAGTGATCCAGAGCGATGTGCGGGTGATTGCCGCCACCTCCACTGACCTGCAGGCCGCGATCAAACGCGGCGAGTTCCGGGCCGACCTGTATTACCGCCTCAACGTCTTGCCGATTCAGGTACCGCCGTTGCGCGAAAGACTCGACGATCTGCCAGCGTTGAGCGAAGCCATCCTTGAAGAACTGCGCAGCCAGCATGAACTCGACAGCCAGGCCCTGGCGCTGCTCGGCCAGCATGCCTGGCCGGGCAACATCCGTGAACTGCGCAATGTGCTGGAGCGCGCGGCGCTTCTCAGCGATGACTTGATGTTGAATGCGGCGGATATCCGCGCGGCGATTGGGACTTTCAGTCCGGTGGAGCGCCTTGCGTCTTCGGTGCTGGAGCCTACGGTGAGCGAAAGCTTCAGCGCGGCGCGGGAACGGTTTGATCGGCAGTTGATTGAAACGGCCCTCGCGCAATGTGGTGGGAAGGTTATAGCGGCTGCGGCGCGATTGGGGTTGGGGCGGTCGACGTTGTACAAGAAGATGGTGGCGTTGGGGATTGCAGAGTCTCAATAAAGAGACATAAATCTCATAATAGAGATGGCGTTTTAGATTGCTGAAGATCAAAAGATCGCAGCCTGCGGCAGCTCCTACGCCAATGGCACGCGACCGGAAACCCGTAGGAGCTGCCGCAGGCTGCGATCTTTTCCGGCGCCCCGCGTCTCCACAAAGAGACAGATTTACTTTCCCGCACCACAAAAAAGAAAAATATCCATACATTTCAAATAGTTAGTGTACTGGCACGAAACTGGCTATATCCACAGCCACCAAATCTTCACCTCTACAAAAATAACAATCCAGGAGACACACCATGAGTGTGATCATCGCTTTAGCAGCGCTTTCGCTGCTGATGCTCGCCGCTTACCGTGGCTACAGCGTTATCCTCTTCGCCCCGATTGCCGCCCTCGGCGCGGTATTGCTCACCGACCCTTCCGCTGTCGCTCCGGCTTTCACCGGGGTGTTCATGGAGAAAATGGTCGGCTTCATCAAACTGTATTTCCCGGTGTTCCTGCTTGGTGCGGTGTTCGGCAAGCTGATTGAGCTGTCCGGCTTCTCGCGCTCGATCGTCGCCGCCGCCATTCGTTTGCTTGGCACTCGCCAGGCGATGCTGGTGATCGTGCTGGTCTGCGCCCTGCTGACCTACGGCGGCGTATCGCTGTTCGTAGTGGTGTTCGCGGTGTATCCGTTTGCCGCGGAAATGTTCCGCCAGAGCAATATTCCCAAGCGCCTGATCCCGGCGACCATCGCCCTGGGTGCGTTTTCCTTCACCATGGACGCCCTGCCCGGCACTCCGCAGATCCAGAACATCATCCCCAGCACCTTTTTCAACACCACCGCCTGGGCCGCCCCATGGCTCGGCCTGATCGGCGCGATCTTCGTGTTCTGTGCCGGCATGCTCTATCTGCAACGCCAGCGCAACAAGGCCCAGCGCTCGGGCGAAGGCTACGGCACGGAGCTGCGCAACGAGCCGGAAACCGCCGCGGACATCAAGCTGCCCAACCCCTGGATCGCCCTCTCGCCGCTGCTGCTGGTTGGGGTGATGAACCTGCTGTTCACCCACTGGATTCCGCTCTGGTACGGCAAGACCCACAGCCTCAGCCTGCCGGGCATGACCGTGCCGGTGCAAACCGAAATCGCCAAGCTCACCGCGATCTGGGCGGTCCAGGCGGCGCTGCTGGTGGGCATCATCATGGTGCTGGTGTTCGGCTTCCAGGCAATCCGCGGCAGACTCGCCGAAGGCAGCAGAAGCGCGGTCAGCGGCGCGCTGCTGGCGGCAATGAACACCGCATCGGAATACGGCTTCGGTGCGGTGATCGCCTCGCTGCCGGGCTTCCTGGTGCTGGCCGACTGGCTCAAGAGCATTCCCAACCCGCTGGTCAATGAAGCCATCACCGTGACCCTGCTGGCAGGGATCACCGGCTCGGCCTCGGGCGGCATGAGCATCGCCCTGGCGGCGATGTCCAACAGCTTTATCGCGGCGGCCAATGCGGCGAATATTCCGCTGGAAGTCCTGCACCGGGTCGCGGCCATGGCCAGTGGCGGCATGGACACCCTGCCGCACAACGGCGCGGTGATCACCCTGCTGGCCGTCACCGGCCTGACCCACCGCGAAGCCTACAAAGATATCTTCGGTATCACCATCATCAAGACCCTCGCGGTCTTCGTGGTGATCAGCACCTTCTACGCCACCGGCATTGTGTGAGGAACTTATGACTAATCTTTCCGGCAAAACCGCACTCGTCACCGGCTCCACCAGCGGCATCGGCCTGGGCATCGCCCTGAGCCTGGCCAAGGCTGGCGCCAATCTGGTCCTCAATGGCTTCGGTGATGCTTGCGCAGTCATCGCCGAGGTTTCACAATTCGGTGGCAAGGTCGGCCATCACCCGGCCGATGTCAGCGACCCGGCACAGATCGCCGAGATGATCGCCTATGCCGAGCGCGAGTTCGGCGGCGTCGACATTCTGGTGAACAACGCCGGCATCCAGCATGTGGCCCCCGTGGAAGACTTTCCGCTGGAGCGCTGGGACTCGATTATCGCCATCAACCTCTCTTCGGTGTTCCATGGCACCCGGTTGAGCCTGCCAGGCATGCGCGCCAAAGGCTGGGGACGGATCGTCAACATCGCCTCGGTGCACGGCCAGGTCGGCTCGGTGGGCAAGGCGGCGTATGTCGCCGCCAAGCATGGGGTGATCGGCCTGACCAAAGTGGTCGGCCTGGAAACCGCCACCAGCAACATCACCTGCAACGCCATCTGCCCGGGCTGGGTGTTGACCCCGCTGGTGCAGAAGCAGATCGATGCGCGCATTGCCGCAGGCGTCGACCCGCAGCAGGCGCAACATGATCTGCTGGCCGAGAAACAGCCTTCGCGGGAGTTCGTCACTCCTCCACAGCTGGGTGAACTGGTACTATTTTTATGCAGCGAAGCCGGCAGCCAGGTGCGTGGCGCGGCGTGGAATATCGATGGTGGGTGGTTGGCTCAATAGGCCGCCATACACTGTGGCGAGCGGGCAAGCCCACTCGCCACAAAAGCTCGCCAGTCACATCAATCTGTGTGCATGTAATAAAACAATAAAAGAAAAGGGTCCTCTATGTCCGAAATCCTCTGGCAACCCAGCGCCGAGCGAATCAGCAAGACCCACATGGAGGCCTTCCGGCGCTTCATCAATCACCGTCACGACCTCGACATCGCCGACTACCCCGCCCTGCACCAATGGAGCATCGAGCGGCGCGAGGACTTCTGGCAGGCCATCGTCGACTTCTTCGACATCGAATTTCACACCCCTCCCAGCGCAGTACTGGTCGAAGGCCCGACGATGCCCGGCGCCCAATGGTTTCCCGGTGCCACGCTGAACTTTGCCGAACACCTGCTGCGTCGCCGTGACAAGTCTGCGGCGGTGATTGCCATCCGCGAGAACGGCCAGCGCGAACAACTGACCTACGCTGACCTGGCCCAACATGTCGCCGGCCTGCAAAAGAGTCTGCAAGCGGCCGGTGTCGGCCTTGGCGACCGGGTCGCCGCCTGCATGCCCAATAGCTGGCAAACCCTGGTCGCCATGCTCGCCACCACCAGCCTGGGGGCGATCTGGTCCTGCTCCTCGCCGGATTTCGGCACCCAAGGGGTGATCGACCGCTTTGGCCAGATCGAGCCCAAGGTGCTGATCACTTGCGCCGGCTATCGCTATGCCGGCAAAGCGATCGACCAGACGGCGAAAATCAACGAGATTCTCCAGCGCCTGCCCTCCCTGGAGCAATTGATCATCGTGCCCTATGCGCGCCCCCAGACCCGCGTCGAGGATTACCAGAGCCCGGCCAAGGTGGCGCTGTGGAATGATTTCTATAAGGCCGGCGGCGAGCCCGAATTCGTCTCCGTACCCTTCGATCATCCGCTGTACATCCTCTACTCCAGCGGTACCACCGGCGTACCGAAATGCATCGTCCACAGCACCGGTGGCGTACTGCTGCAACACCTCAAGGAACATGGCCTGCATGTCGACCTGGGGCGTGACGATCTGCTGTTCTACTACACCACCTGCGGCTGGATGATGTGGAACTGGCTGGTTTCGGCGCTGGCGGTCGGCGCCAGCGTGCTGCTCTACGACGGCTCACCGTTTCACCCGGGGCCGGCGCGGCTGATCGACCTGATCGACAGCGAACAGATCAACGTGTTCGGCACCAGCCCCAAGTACCTCGCAAGCCTGGAAAGCGCTGGCGTGCAACCGCGCCGCAGCCACCAACTGGACAGCCTCAAGACCATTCTGTCCACCGGCTCGGCGCTGTCGCCGCAAAGCTATGACTACGTCTACCGCGAGATCAAAAGCGATCTGTGCCTGGCCTCGATGTCCGGCGGCACCGATATCGTTTCGTGTTTTGCAGCCGGCAATCCCCTGTTGCCGGTGCGCCGTGGCGAGATGCAGGGCAAAGGCCTGGGCATGGCCATTGAAGTGTGGAACGACGCCGGCCAGCCGGTCGTCGGCGAGAAAGGCGAGCTGGTCTGCACCCGGCACTTCCCGGCCATCCCGATCGGCTTCTGGAACGACCCGCAGCAGGAAAAATTCCGCGCCTCGTACTTCAGCCAGTTCCCCGGTGTGTGGGCCCAGGGCGACTATGCCGAACAATTGCCCCATGGCAGCCTGCTGATCCATGGCCGTTCGGATGCCGTGCTCAACCCGGGCGGTGTGCGCATCGGCACCGCGGAAATCTACCGCCAGGTGGAGAAAATCGAGCAGGTGCTGGAAAGCATCGCCATCGGCCAAAACTGGCAGGACGACGTGCGCGTGGTGCTGTTTGTGCGCCTGCGTGAAGGTGTAGAACTTGATGCAGCGCTCGAGGAACAAATTCGCCAGGTGATCCGCAACAACACCACGCCCCGGCATGTACCGGCAAAAATCCTCGCCGTCACCGATATCCCACGCACCATCAGCGGCAAGATTGTCGAACTGGCGGTGAGGAACGTGGTGCATGGAGAGGTGGTGAAAAATACCGATGCTCTGGCCAATCCGCAGGCATTGGAACAGTTTCGCGACCGCGAAGAGTTGAAGGTGTAAAATACGGCCCCCTGAAACACCCATTTGAATAGTAAAAATTAACGAATGCGACTTTTTGAGGTATTGAACGTCTAAAGTCTGAAAGCGTCTTAGTTACAACGGGCCCAGCAAGCCTTCCCTCAGGATCCCCAGATGAATGATTCGCCCACCGGCAGTGAAGCCCAGGCAATGATTGCCCGGCTGGACTGGACGCAAAGTCCGCTGGGCGAACCCGGCAACTGGCCGCAAAGCCTGCGCACAGCCGTGGATATCGTGATTCATTCACCGATGCCCATGTTGCTGTTGTGGGGTCCGCACCTCACGCAAATCTACAACGACGGTTTCGCCCTGCTTGCCGGCCACAAACATCCGCAGGCCTTCGGACAACCGACGCACCTGATCTGGCCGGAACTCGAAAACTTCACCGCGCCCATCTACAACGCCGTCCTGCAGGGCCAGGTGCGCACCTACAGCGAACAGTGCTTCAACCTGCAACACCTGGGCCGCGAGTCCGAGCTCTGGCTGGACCTGACCTACAGCCCGATCCGCGACGAGCAAGGGCTGGTCGCCGGGATTCTGGTCACAGCCATCGAAACCAACGAACGCCGCCGGGTCGCGCTGGAACTCAAACTACGCTCCGAAGCCAGTATCAAGGCTCAGCATGAGTCCGAAGAGCGTCTGCAACTGGCCCTCTCGGCCACCGACTCGGTGGGCACCTGGGACTGGGATATCAGCGAGGATCGCTTTATTGCCGACGCACACTTTGCCCAACTGCATGGTGTCGATCCGGCCCTGGCCGGGCAACTGCCCATCAGCGAGTACCTGAGCGGCGTACACCCGCAGGACCGCGGCATGGTCGCCCGCAGCATCAAATACTGCGTCGCTCATGGCACTGAATATGCCGAGGAATACCGTCTGCTGCTGCCCGACGGCCAACTGCGCTGGGTGTTTGCCCGTGGCCGCTGCTATAAGGATCACCATGGCCGGCCGATTCGCTTCTGCGGTGCCGCGCTGGACCTGACCGATCGCAAGCAGATGGAGCAAGCCTTGCGCCAAAGCCAGACCGAGCTGCAGCTGATCATCAATGCCATGCCGGTGCTGATCGGTTATGTCGACAACGAAGAACGCTTTCGGCTGAACAACGCCGCCTACCTTGAATGGTACGGCATGACCCCGCAAGAGCTGTACGGCAAGACCATCCGTGAAGTCATTGGCGAAGAACTCTACGCCAGTCGCGCCGAGCAGATCGCCGCGGCCCTCGCCGGCCACCCTTGCAGCTTCGAGGCTGAGTCCTTCCACCGTGACGGCCGGCCGCGCCATGCGCTGATGAAGTACCTGCCGCGTCACGGTGCCGACGGCGCGGTCAATGGTTTCTACATCTTTGTGATCGATGAAACCGAGCGCAAACAGACCGAAGCTGCCCTGCGCAACCTCAACGAAACCCTGGAAGAACGCGTCGCCGCCCGGACCCGGGAACTGGCCGACACCAACCTGCGCCTGCAAAACGAAATGTTCGAACGCGAGCGCGCCGAAGAGGCACTGCGCCATGCGCAGAAAATGGAAGCCGTGGGCCAACTCACTGGCGGCATCGCCCATGACTTCAACAATATGCTCACCGGGATCATCGGTAGCCTTGACCTGATGCAGCGCTATATCGCCGATGGCCGCAGCGCCGAGATTGGCCGGTTCACCGAAGCGGCAGTGTCCTCTGCCCACCGCGCCGCGGCCCTGACCCATCGGCTGCTGGCGTTCTCCCGCCGGCAATCGCTGGACCGCAAACCCATCGACCCCAATCAGTTGGTGCACTCGCTGGAAGACCTGTTCAGCCGCACCAAGGGCGAGCACATCAACCTCAAACTGCAGCTGGCCGCCGAAGTCTGGCCGGTCAGCACCGACGTCAGCCAACTGGAAAACGCCCTGCTCAACCTGGTGATCAACGCCCGCGACGCCATGCCCAATGGCGGCGAACTGCTGATCGAAACGGCCAACAGTTATCTCGACGGTACGGATATCAGCACCCTGGAACCGGTCAAGGCCGGCGACTACGTGATGATGGGCGTCACCGACAATGGCAGCGGCATGACTCCCTCGGTACTGGCCAAAGCCTTCGACCCGTTTTTCACCACCAAGCCCATAGGCCAGGGCACCGGCTTGGGCTTGTCGATGATCTACGGTTTTGCCCAGCAATCCGGTGGTCACGTCAGCCTTTCCAGCCTCCCGGGCCAGGGCACTAGCGTGCGCCTGTATCTGCCCAGGCTTTACCTCGCGCCCGTGGAAAAACTCCCGCTGGTCAGCTCCCAGGACACTCCTCCAGCCATTGCCGGTGAAACCGTGGTGTTGGTAGAGGACGACCCGGCGGTACGGATGCTGGTGCTCAATGTGCTGGGCGAGCTGGGTTACCACGCCCATGAAGCCGAAGACGCGAAAACCGCGCTGCCGCTGCTGGAGTCCGACCTGCGGGTCGACCTGCTGGTGACCGACGTCGGCCTGCCTGGCATGAATGGCCGCCAACTGGCGGAAATCGCCCGCCAGTATCGTCCAGACCTCAAAGTACTGTTCATGACCGGTTACGCCGAGAAGGCCCTCGAACGCCAGGGATTCCTTGAGGAAGGCATGGACATGGTGGCCAAACCGTTTTCCATCGACGTGCTGGCCAACAAGATTCGCACGATGATCAGCCAGAAAAGCTGAGTTTCGGGCATAATCCCGCGCCCCGCTGACACCACCGCTTCAAGGTAACTGCCCCGATGAAAGCTCAAGCCCGCCATATCCTGGTGAAAACGGCCGAAGAAGCCGAACAACTCAAGCAGCGCATCGCCAAAGGCGAAGCCTTCGATGTGTTGGCCAAGAAGTACTCCACCTGCCCCTCCGGCAAGCGCGGCGGTGACCTGGGCGAAGTACGGCCCGGGCAAATGGTCGGCGCCATCGATCAAGTGATCTTCAAGAAACCGCTGCGGATCGTGCATGGGCCGATCAAGAGCAAGTTCGGCTATCACCTGGTGCAGGTGTTTTATCGGGATTGAGCTTTTGTCTCAGTCCGCATTCGCGGGCAAGTCCCAATGCCGGTCAGTTAAGCCGCATTTCTGCTAGGAGCGCTTCCGATTGTTGGCCAGGCTCAGGAACCACCCCTCACCCCCACCCTCCCGAAACGTCGGACCGCCCCAGGGGGGAGAGGGAGCTGATCCCGAGTGTCTATCGAGTTGCTGCGACCTGTGAGGCCGAGTCGACTATGGATTCAATCCAGTGTTTTCAGGTCGCAGCACATCTTCAGAAACGCACGATCTGCTCCCTCGCCCCCCTGGGGCGGTCCGACGTTTCGGGAGGGTTGGGGTGAGGGGTGGATTTCGGATCAGAACCCAGCATCCCGGGCTTGCTCGCTATGGCCGCACCTCGGTCTCAAGCCTAGAAACAGGTCTCCATGCTTTCGATGACATTCAACTGCTCATCCACCAGACACCCGGTGCGCCACTTGTCGAAGGTCAGGCAGGGATGGGAAGTGCCGAAAGAGATGATATCACCCACGCGCAACTCGCAACCGGGTGCCACGGTCATGAACGCATGCTGGTCCATCACCGCCGTCACCTTGCAGGCACTGACATCATCACCTTTGGCCGGCAGTGCACCGGCCTTGTAACGCAACAGCGGCACCGGCAACCCGGCGTCGTAGGCGACATCGCGCTTGCCCAGGGCAATCACCGCGAACCCCGGTTCCGGCAACGACTGCACATGGGCCCAGACTTCCAGCGCCGGGCGCAGGCCTTCGTGCAAGTCGCTGCGCCGATCGAGCACGCAGCACTGTGCCTCTTTGTAGATGCCATGGTCGTGGGCCACATAACTGCCGGGGCGCAGCACGCTGAGGAAGCGGCCGCTGGCGTTCTGCGCTGCAAAGGATTCGGCGATCAGGTCATACCAGGCCGAACCCGACGCCGTGATGATCGGCTTGTCGATAGCGAAGGCGCCGCTGTCCTGCAACTCCACCGCCAGACGCACCAACGAGTCGGCAAATTGGCGAATCCCGCTCTCGGCCTGATCACCGTGGATCACCCCTTCATAACCTTCGATGCCGGTCAGGGCCAGCGCCGGTTGCGCCTTGATCGCCTGCGCCAGATCCAGCACTTGCTGTTCGCTACGGCAGCCGCAACGGCCGCCGATCACGCCGTATTCGATCATCACGTTCAGGCGCACTCCGCTCGCGGCGAAAAAAGCCCCGAGGTCGGCGACGTTGTCCGGGTGATCGACCATGCAATGGAATTCAAAGGACGGATCCGCCAGCAACTCTGCGATCAACGCCATGTTCGGCGCGCCGACCAACTGGTTGGCCATTAATACCCGACGCACGCCGTGGGCGTAGGCCGCACGGGTCTGCACCGCCGTGGCCAGGGTGATGCCCCAGGCGCCTTGCGCCAACTGACGACGAAACAGCGCCGGGGTCATGCTGGTTTTGCCATGGGGCGCCAGTTGCGCGCCGCTGTTGCTGACAAAGTCCTGCATCCAGCGAATGTTGTGCTCCAGCGCGTCCCGATGCAGCACCAGCGCCGGCAGGCTGACGTCACGCAACAGGTTGACCCCGGGCTGGGCGGCGCCCTTTTCCACGGCAGCGATATTCAAGGCAGAAGGCATGATCCGATTCCTTACAAACGCGGCCGCCAGCAGCCGCTGTTATTCAATGCAAACACCGAGCAAGCTCGCTCCCACAAGGGATTACTCGATCGATGTGAGAGCGGACAAGCCCTAATGCCAATCATTAAAGGTGGTACGCGAACCGTAGAGGAATGTGCGTAGCCAGAAACTCCTTAATTGACTGACATTAGGGCTTGCCCGCGAAGAATTCACTGCGGTCTAGACCTTCTTCTTGTACGCGACACAATCAATCTCGACCTTGCAGTCCACCATCATGTTCGCCTGCACACAGGCCCGGGCCGGGGCGTGTTCGCTTTTGAAGTACTCGGAAAACACTTTGTTGAAACTCCAGAAATCCCGCGGATCCTCAAGCCACACTCCAGTACGCACCACATCTTCCAGGCCATAACCGGCTTCTTCGAGGATGGCGATCAGGTTGCGCATGGTCTGGTGAGTCTGCTCGACGATCCCGCCGCTGATGATCTCGCCATCCAGCGCCGGGACCTGGCCGGACACGTACAGCCAGCCATCGGCTTCGACTGCGCGAGCAAAAGGACGAGGCTGGCCGCCACCGGCGGTGCTACCGGTGCCGTAACGGGTAATGCTCATGGGGGTTTCTCCTGATTGAAAACTGATTGAAAACGAGTGTCCTTGAGAAATTCCGCGAGGCAGAGACTCAACGATCTCCTACGCCTTTATAAACGTCCCCTCGCTCCCTTTTCCCTACCGCAATAACAGTTACTACCAATACTTCATCCACCACCCGGTAAACCAACCGATACCCGGCACTTCGCAATTTTATCTTGTAGGCCTTGTCTATCCCATTAAGTCGATCTCCCGGGACATGGGGGTTATTGAGCCGCTCCTGAAGCTTCTTTTTAAACTGCTCCCTCAATGTAGCCCCAAGCTTCTGCCACTCCTTCCAGGCCTTATCGGAAAACTCCAACTCATAGGTCATCGAGCGAAACCTTTATCGTCGGATCGTTCTCCCGTTCGCGGCAGAGGGCGACAAGCTCCATGTCTTCAAGACGGTCCATCATGGCTTCGTATTCTTTTGCCGGAACGCAATAGAAAGCTGGTTCATTGCGATTGAGGATTGCAACCGAAAGCCCACCGCCTGCAGCTACGGTGCCCATCGGATTTTTTTTGAGCTCGGATATGCTCGCGACGACTTGCGATAGCACAATATGAGTCATGACACAGCTCCTTTGGAGTGCTTTTAAGAGTGCTTAAAATAGCACCTCTCAGAAAACTTGGCTTCTACCCTTTTGTCATAAGAATCGGTGTCATTTCAGGGAGACCCGGGCAAGCCCGCTCCCAAATTGATCTGCATGACAGATCTTTGGGAAAGCTCGCTCCCACAAGTACAGCGCAGATCCTGTGGGAGCGGGCTTGCCCGCGAAGGCATCCTGTCAGGCGCCGATGAACTCCTCGTCTGCACGAACCAACAACACCCGCGTCACCCGTCGCTCCTCGACTGCCACCACGGTCATGTGCCAGGTTTCCCATTCGAGGCTGTCGCCGATCATCGGCAGGCGATCCAGCAGGCTCATCACCAGCCCGGCCAGGGTCTGGTAATCGTCGGTCGCGGCGGCCTTGAAGCCGGTTCGCTGGCTGACTCGCGCCAGGTTCAGCGCGCCGTTGACCATAAACCCGCCGGGTGCTTCGACGACGTCCGGGCCTTCGATTTGGCTGGCGTCGGGCAGTTCACCGGCGATGGATTCGAGGATGTCGGTCATGGTCAGCACACCCATGAAGTCGCCGAACTCGTTGACCACGAAGGCGATGTGGGTCGAGGCTTTGCGCATCTGTTCCAGGGCATTGAGGATCGAATAGCTGTCCAGCAGGTTGATGGTCTTGCGCGCCAGGTGCTCGAGGTTCGGTTCCTCACCGGCCAGGTATTCCTTGAGCAGTTCCTTCTTGTGCACGAAGCCCAGCGGCTCATCCACCGCACCGCCGCGAATCAGCGGCAAACGTGAATAGGACGAGTGCATCAGCGTGGTGCGGATAGTTTCGGCACTGTCGGCCAGATCCAGGTGGTCGACCTCGGCCCGCGCCGTCATCAAGCTGCGGATCGGCCGCTCGGCCAGTTGCAACACGCCGCTGATCATCACCCGTTCGCGGCGATCGAACAGCGCCTCACTGGCACCCTCACTGCCCTCGAGCATATCGGCAATCTCCTCACCGACCTCCTCTGCAGCCAGCTTGCGGCCGCCGAGCAAGCGCATCACCGCATGAGCCGTGCGCTCGCGCATCGGTCGCAGGCCCTGCATGGACTTCTTGCGCCGGGCCCGGGCAATCTGGTTGAACACCTCGATCAGGATCGAGAAACCGATGGCCGCATACAGGTAGCCTTTGGGGATGTGGAAGCCCAGACCTTCAGCGCTCAGGGCGAAGCCGATCATCATCAGGAAGCCCAGGCACAGCATGATCACTGTCGGGTGTTCGTTGACGAAACGGGTCAGCGGTTTGCTCGCGACTATCATCAGGCCGATGGAAATAATCACCGCGATCATCATCACCGCCAGCTCATCGACCATGCCCACGGCGGTAATGACCGCGTCCAGGGAGAACACCGCATCCAGCACCACGATCTGCGCGACGATCGGCCAGAACATCGCGTACGCCGCATTACCGGCGCGCTGGCTGACGTGGCCTTCAAGCCGCTCGTGCAACTCCATGGTGGCCTTGAACAACAGAAACACACCGCCGAACAGCATGATCAGGTCGCGGCCGGAGAAGTTCTTGTCGAACACCTCGAACAGCGGCTGGGTCAGGGTCACCAGCCAGGAAATACTGGCCAGCAGACCCAGGCGCATCAGCAATGCCAGGGACAGCCCGATGACCCGCGCGCGGTCGCGCTGCTCGGGCGGCAACTTGTCCGCCAGGATCGCGATAAACACCAGGTTGTCGATGCCCAGCACCAGCTCCAGCACAACCAGGGTCAACAGGCCAAGCCAGGCTGTGGGGTCAGCTATCCATTCCATAAAAACGACTCGATCTCTCTAATGAATTCAGAATGCCGGGCACGGCAAGGCACGACCTGAAGGTCGGCGAAAGGTAATGAAGTCGGGCTGCCCGGGAATGCGGGCCAAAGAGAGTCGGAAGACTGGATGTTTAGTCTGTCGGCACAGCCTCAGAATTGCCGATTGGGGCGAGGGGTGTTGAGCGAATGGAAGATCGAGTGTCCAAGCGAAGGGGCGACTGGGAGGCTCCGAAAGGGTGTTCATGCAAGTCCTGAGAGAAAAAACGGACTTGGAGGGTACAGCCAGAAGCGAGAATTCCTACAGCGCGAAATCATTACAAAATCTGTTTAGGGTGCAAAAAGATCAAAAGATCGCAGCCTTCGGCAGCTCCTACAGAATTTGCGTATGCGTTCCATTCCGCGTGTGTACAAGGTCAGTGTAGGAGCTGCCGAAGGCTGCGATCTTTTAGGGGCCACACATCATTTATCTATTGGAAACCGGTCTTTGACCTGCTCGATATACCGCGCAACCGCCGGGGCCTTTTCGAAGCGGCGATGGATCAATGACAACCAGGAACACGCCTCGCTGCCCTTGATCGGCCGGTACAACACATCCGGCAAACTGACGTGCCCGACCACCGACTCGGGCACCACTGCCACGCCCTGCCCCAATGACACCAGCGCGATCACCGCCACCAGCCCGCCCGGTTGCGGCCCTAGTTTCGGCGCATAGCCACCTTGGGCGGCGACCTGCAAGGTGCCGCTGATTTGCTCGGGGAGAATGAAGGTTTGATCACGCAAATGCTCAGGCGTGATATCCGCCAAGCGGCTCAACCAGGACTCGCTCGGCAATGCCAGAACGAAGCCTTCGGCATTCAGGCGGATCGCTTCCAGCGCTTCGGGCAAGGCCATGGGCGAGCGAATATAGCCAATGTCGAAACGCCCCTCGGCGACCAGTCCCGGCAAAGCGGCCATCGGACATTCCCGCACACTGAGGCTGACATCCGGGTACTCACGGCTAAAGCCCTGAACCTGTTTTTGCAACAAGCCCGAGTACACCGCCGAGGCCACGTAACCCAATTCGATATGGCCGATCTCACCGCGCCCGGCGCGCTGGGCACTGAGTTGGGCGAACTCGAACTGGCGCACGGTGGCCTCGGCCTCGATCACCAGGGCGGCGCCGGCCTCGGTCAGGCTGACCTCACGCTGCTGGCGCAGGAACAGACGGGTGCCCAGGGCGCCTTCCATGTCCTGGATCTGCCGGGTCAAGGTCGGTGGCGCGATGCCCAATTGCTCGGCGGCGCGGGTGAAGTTGCGCTGCCGGGCAACGGCCAGGAAATAGCGGAAATGACGTATTTCCATAGCGGCATTAGCTCAAAAGTAATGAAGTGCTGGTCTCCAGCTAATAAAGCACTGAAGTGCCTAGGATAAGCTGGTGAGACTTCACAGTAGTGAGCCTATGCCATGCGCGTCAAACCCTTTGCTCTGTTGCTGATCTGTATGAAATCGACCCTTGTCAGCGCCAACGTGGCAGACATTGCCTGCAAGGCAACGCCAAACCGGGTGACGCCATGAATCGCGTCAGCCCACGTCTTACGCTATTGACCGCTTCGGGGGTCTGCTCGCTGATCGTGCTCGACACCAATATCGTCGCCGTCACCCTGCCGAGCATCGCCCGCGACCTGGGGGCCAACTTCGCCGATATCGAATGGGTGGTGAGTGCCTACATGCTGGCCTTCGCCGCCCTGCTGCTGCCGGCCGGGAGTATCGCCGACCGCTTCGGGCGCAAGAAAACCCTGCTCTGGGGGCTGAGCATTTTCATCCTTGCCTCCATCGGTTGCGGCGCGGCACCGAATGCCTTGTTTCTCGATATCGCCCGCGCGGTCAAAGGGGTCGGCGCGGCGCTGCTGCTGACCTCGGCGCTGGCCTCGATCGGCCACAGCTTTCACGATGAAGTGGAACGGGCCAAGGCCTGGGCATTCTGGGGCGCCTGCATGGGTGTGGCGATGACTGCCGCGCCGACTGTCGGCGGGCTGATCACCGAATTCATGGGCTGGCGCTGGATTTTTTACCTGAACCTGCCGGTGGGCCTGCTGTTGATGGCCATGGTCTGGCGCGCGGTGCCGGAGTCTCGGGACACCCAGGCCGCCCGTCTCGACCCCTGGGGCAGCCTGGCCTTCAGCGCCAGCCTGCTGTGCCTGATCTGGGGGTTGATCGAAGCCAACCGGATCGGCTGGGACAACCCGCTGACCTATGCCCGCCTGTTGGGTGGCGCGCTGCTGCTCATTCTGTTCGTGGTGATCGAACGCCTGCAACAGCGGCCCATGGTCGATCTGCAGTTGTTCCGCCATCCGCGTTTTATCGGTGCGCTATTGGGGATGTTCGCCTATGCCGGTTGCGCCCAGGTAATGATGACCTTGCTGCCGTTTTACCTGCAGAACGGTTTGGGCTTTTCGGCGATCGCCTCCGGGCTGGGTATGCTGCCGTTTGCGCTGACCATGTTGATCTGCCCGCGCATCGGCGCACGTCTGGCAAGCCGCTTCGCCCCGGCGACGCTGATGGCCGCCGGATTGACCCTGGTGGGGGCTGGCAACCTGCTCAGCGCCTGGGCGGTCACCAGCGGCGGCTACCTGAATTTCGCCCTGGCGATTGCCGTGACCGGGGCCGGCGCCGGGTTGCTCAATGGCGATACCCAGAAGAACATCATGGCCTGTGTGCCACGTGATCGTGTCGGCATGGCCTCGGGCATGAGCACCACCATGCGCTTCAGTGCGATCGTGCTGACCATCGGGGTGTTTGGCGCGCTGCTCAGCAGCCATACCGAGCAACTGTTGCAAGGCAGCCTGAAGGTCGAGGCGGCGCAATGGCTCGGACAAGCGCAAAGCATCGCCTCGCGGGTGGTCGCCGGTGATATGCCGGCAGCCTTGAGCGAGTTACCCGAATCGGCGCGCCTGGTGGTCGAACCGCTGGCTCGCCAAGCCTTTGTCGGCGGTTTCAGCCTGGTGCTGTGGGTCGCCGGTGTGCTGGCGCTGCTGGCCGCACTGGTGGTCGGTACGCTGATGCGCAA
Source organism: Pseudomonas fluorescens (assembly GCF_902497895.1). Lineage (GTDB taxonomy): Bacteria > Pseudomonadota > Gammaproteobacteria > Pseudomonadales > Pseudomonadaceae > Aquipseudomonas > Aquipseudomonas fluorescens_BP. Next base: position 42,406 of record NZ_CABVHQ010000026.1, on the reverse strand, counting down.
TCCGATTCCACAGCCGCAGAGTTTGTCCTTGAGCATGGAATAAATCGCCACGGGGCTCGTCGTACGGCTACTGAAATCCTTCAGTAGCCACTTACGGGAGCTCATCATGAAAAGCACCTTGTTCGCCCTGGCTTTGTTCACTCTGAGCGGCACGGCACTGGCCGCTTCGACCGATGACGGCAAACAGCCGGTAGTCGAGGATTACCGTTATTCCATGCAGCTGGATGTGGCGAAAATCATCAGTGTGTCGGACACCAGTTATTGCGGGATCGGGACACGGGAAATGACCTATGTCGACAGTTCAGGAGTGATTCGGATCTTGCGTTATCAGGCGTATGGGGATGGGTGTATTGATCAGAGTTGAGGGTGAGTCCGATCAATCCCTGTGGTGAGGGGGCTTGCTGTGGTGAGGGGGCTTGCCCCCGTTCGGCTGCGCAGCAGCCGTAAAAACCTGTAACCGCGGTGTACCTGATTACATGCAGTTGCAGGTTTTGGGGCCGCTGCGCGCCCCAGCGGGGGCAAGCCCCCTCGCCACAGCAAGCCCCCTCGCCACAGATCACCAGGTACATACAATCACCGCCCGGAAAAACGCAACCTCGACATCATTCGCAAATCACCCGGGCGGTAATAGTCGTCGCTCCAGCCATTGTCCACGGACAGCGGCCGCACCTGTTTCAACGCCAGCTTTTTCACGTAGTAACGAAACCGGTAATGCTCGTAGAAGCGCAATAGCTCCAGCCCGTAACGATCGGCCAGATCGGTATCACCGCGCATGATCAGGAAGTTTTCGTCATTACCGCTGCTGGCACTCGCGCTGAGGTTGTGGCTGCCGCTGATGATCACCGGAGTATCACTGGTGAAGTCGCAGACCACCGCCTTGGTATGCACCAGCAGGTTGCCCTTCTGGCCCTTCAGGCCTTCTTTGAGCCAACCCTCCAGACCATTGTTCAACAGGGCCGTGGCAGTGAACTCGGCCGTGCGATCGGCGTGGTAGCCGCTGATGCGACTGGCCTTGTTCTGCAAGCCATAACGCAGCACCTGGTCGTTAGGCTGGCCGAGCAAGGCATCGAGAATGCTTTCCGGCAGCGCGAAGGCGGTGGCGAACAGCAGGTCTTTTTTGGTCGCGTTGACGATTTCGACGAACGCTTGCAGATCACCCTGCCCCGAGCGCGGCGAGAACCCGGCGAACAGTGCCTGCTCCGGCCGCATCGGATTGTTCTCGGTGAGCCATTTGCGGGTCGCGCCGACATCGCCCGGAGCCGCCCAGATCTGCTCGAAGACCTGCCAATAGCGGGTGGCCGGGGCACTATGGTCCAGCACATGTACCACGTTCGCCTGGCGGTAGATGCCGTTGGCGGTGAAGTTGGTGCTGCCACCCAATACCGACTGCGGCTGGTGCCGGCCGGTGGCGTCGAGTTTGCTCAGGACCATGAACTTGTTATGGAAGATCCGGCTGGTGACCCGTCCACGCTTGTTCGACGCCGGGATCTGCGCCAGGCTCGCTTCGTTGATCGCAGTGTCCTTGTCGCCGCGTTTGGCGTGATACAGCACCCGCACCTGAACCCCACGACTGAAGGCGGCGTTGACCGCATCGACGATCGCCTGCAACTGATATTCGTAGATGGCGATATCCAGTGCCCATTGCCCGTCTTCGGCGCGCTCGATAAACCCCAGGACCTGATCCAGCAAACCGTTTTCCAGCCATTGGCGCGGTGCGTCGGGCCACGCTTCGATCGGCAGGTTCTTGTTGGCGCCGAGCAGCGCGTCGAGCTCGCTGAATTTACGCGAGAACGCCTGGCTGGCGGCCACCGCTCGATTGAAAATCACTCGTTGACCCTGGGGCGCGCCATTGTCGGTGAGCACCGCAACCTCGAGGCATTCTCCCAGCTGCGGTGCATCGGCGCTGCCATAGACCAGATACACCCGGTACTGGCTGCGAGTTCCCGAGTTGATCGCATAATCGGCCCAGCGAAACTTCTGCAGCGGCGCGATATTGCTTGGTGTGGCGTTGTATTGAGGGAAGGTATGGGCCTTGCCGGGAAAGGTCAGGCTGTTGAACAGAAACAGCCAGGGTTTGCGGCCTTGCTGCTTCTCGATGGCGAAACCCAGCAGGCCAGCGCGCCGGGATTCGGCCAGGTCCATGGCGAGCAATACGCCGTTGGTGCCGGCATAGGCCTTGACGCGAAAATCGTCCTTAAGATTGCTGACCAGTACGCGCATGCTTCACTCCTGTGATTCGCGAAGCCGACAGCATACGAGCAGATCGCTTGCACACTCCAGCTTCGACGCGCGGCAATACGCGACAAGCAGTTACAGGGTGTCGATATGTCGATACTGCGCTTGCAGTCCGCTGGCCAGTTCCTTGGCCCGACCGAGCCGGATCGGGCCTCTTTCGATATCCACCAGCAACCCCGGGCAATTGAGCGTCGGCAGCGCCGGCCAGTTTTTCAACCGGCCATCGGTCAGCAGCAACAGGCGCTGCTGTTCAGCTGGAAAACGCTTTTGCCTGAACGCCAGCCAGCGGACCGCCTCATCCAGGGCGGCCAACAGCGGTGTGCCGCCACCGGCGCCGAGTGCTTCGAGCCAGCCCCGCAGACCACTCGAGGCTTTCAGGCCTTGCACCTGCCATTGCGGCAAGTGGCCACTGGCGGTCAGCAACGCCAGGCGTGCCCGGCGCCGGTAAGCGTCATCGAACAACTGCGCCAACAGGCCTTTGGCGTCGCTCAGGGCTTGATGCCGGCGAGTCGAAGCCGACGCATCGACGATCACCAGCCACAGCTCATGGGGCGAACGACTGCGCAGCCGGTACAACAGGTCTTCACGCTGGCGCGGACGGCCATTGAGCAAGGTGCCGGGCCAGTTGATCGAGCCGCTTTGCGCTGTGCGGCTCTGGCCTTGGCGGCCATTTTTCAGGCGTCCTGCGCGGGGTTTGGCATCCGCCCCCGCGTCGGACCGGGGACGAATGCCTAGGACTTTTTTGGCCAGCTCGGGACTTCACGTCGCGCGCCGACCGACAGTGCCTGGGCGGGCATTTCGCCCCATTGACCCTGGCCTTCGCCGGGGTCCGGATTGTGTGCCGATTGCGACTGTGGTGCGCTGGCCTGGTTCGGCGCAGGCGGCGACTGCTCACGGCGACGATGACGCAGGGCGAATTCCGCCACCGCATCGATATCTTCTTCGCCAATCGCCGATGCGCCTCGCCATGCGGCATGGGCCCGAGCGGCGCGCAGCCAGACCAGATCGGCGCGCATGCCGTCGACGCCGGCAGCAAAGCAACGCTCGGTGATCTGCGCCAGGGCCTGATCGTCGAGAGGAATGCTGGCCAGGCTCGAGCGCGCCTGCTGGCAACGTTCGCGCAAAGCCTGCTGCGGGCTTTCCCAATGCGCGCAAAACGCCTGGGGATCGCTGTCGAAGTCCAGGCGCCGACGGATGATCTGGCCGCGTTCGATGGGTGGTGTCTGCCCGCTCAAGGCCACGTTCAGCCCGAAGCGATCGAGCAATTGCGGACGCAATTCGCCCTCTTCCGGGTTCATGGTGCCGATCAGCACGAAGCGCGCCGAATGCTGATGGGAGATGCCGTCTCGTTCGATCAGGTTGGTGCCGCTGGCGGCAACGTCCAGCAGCAGGTCAACCAGGTGGTCAGGCAGCAGGTTCACTTCATCGACATAGAGCACGCCACCATCGGCCTTGGCCAGCACTCCGGGGGAAAACTGCGCGCGGCCTTCGCCGAGTGCGACGTCCAGGTCCAGGGTACCGACCAGCCGCTCCTCAGTGGCGCCCAAGGGCAAGGTGACGAATTGCCCGCTGGCCAACAGATCCGCCAAGCCTCGGGCCAGGGTCGACTTGGCCATGCCCCGCGGACCTTCGATCAGCACCCCGCCGATCTTCGGATCGATGGCGGTGAGGCACAGCGCGAGTTTCAGGGCGTCGGCACCGACCACGGCGCAGAGGGGGAAATGTGGGGTGTGGCTCATATTCGGTTCTCTCATCATGGTCGGGGGCAATCAGTACATATCACAGGCAAACTTCACACCTGTGGCGAGGGGGCTTGCCCCCGCTGGGTCGCGAAGCGGCCCCCTACATTTTTCAGCTACACCGAGCTGCCTGAGTCTACGACTGCTACGCAGCCGAACGGGGCGATGCGGCGTTCCGACAAGCCCCCTCGCCACAGGTTTACCGCATCAGGTGTCTTCTTCTATATCCAGCAGCAGGTTTTCCAGCGCCTCGCGGTACTCGCCCGGCTCGCTCCACATCCCCCGCTGCTGGGCTTCGAGCAGGCGTTCGGTCATGTCGCGCAAGGCGTGGGGATTGTGTTGCCGGACGAATTCCCGGGTCGCCGGGTCGAGCAAATAGGCATCGGCCAGCAAGGCGTACTGATGATCGTCGATCAACTGCGTGGTGGCGTCGAAGGCGAACAGATTATCCACGGTCGCCGCCAGTTCGAAAGCACCTTTATAGCCATGGCGCTTGACTCCCTCGATCCACTTGGGATTGGCCGCGCGGGAACGGATCACCCGGTTCAGCTCTTCCTTCAAGGTGCGGATCTTCGGCAGGTCGGGCTGGCTGTGGTCGCCATGGTAACTGGCGGTTTGTTCGCCGCTGAGGCTTTCCACGGCGGCAAGCATGCCGCCCTGGAATTGGTAATAGTCATTGGAATCGAGCAGGTCATGCTCACGGTTGTCCTGGTTTTGCAGGACTGCCTGAACCTGGCTCAATCGCTGAGCGAATTGCTCGCGCGCCGCGGTGCCTTCATCGGAGCCGCCATAGGCATAGCCACCCCAGTTCAGGTAGACCTCGGCCAGGTCCTCGCGGCTTTGCCACAGACGACCGTCGATGGCGCCCTGCACGCCCGCGCCATAGGCACCGGGCTTGGCGCCGAAGATTCGCCAGCCGGCCTGACGCGCCGCGGCTTCCTCATCCAGCCCGGATAACAACAGTGCTGCACGCTCGCTGCGAACCTTGGCCGCGAGCGGGTTCATGTCATCCGGCTCGTCCAGCGCGGCCACGGCCTGCACCGCGGCATCGAACAAGCGGATCAGGTTGGCGAAGGCGTCGCGGAAAAACCCGGAGACCCGCAGTGTGACGTCCACCCGTGGCCGGTCGAGCAGGCTCAGCGGGAGGATTTCGAAATCGTCGACCCGCTGGCTGCCCGTGGCCCACACCGGGCGCACCCCCATCAATCCCATGGCCTGGGCGATATCATCACCGCCGGTGCGCATGGTCGCGGTGCCCCAGACCGAGAGCCCGAGCTGACGCAGATGGTCGCCGTGATCCTGCAAATGCCGCTCGAGGATCAGGTTGGCCGACTGAAAACCGATGCGCCAGGCAGTGGTGGTCGGCAGATTGCGCACATCCACCGAAAAGAAGTTACGCCCGGTGGGCAGCACGTCGAGCCGTCCGCGACTCGGCGCACCGCTGGGCCCGGCCGGAACGAAACGCCCGCTCAGGGCATCCAGCAGGCCGCGCATTTCTGCCGGGCCGCAGGCGTCCAGGCGTGGGGCGACGACTTCGCGCAGGCTGTCGATGATCGCCTTCACTTCGCTCCAGCCAGGTGTATTCAATAGGTCGACATCAGCGCTTAGCGCTTGCTCGATCAACCGCGCGGCAAACAGCTCGAGGCGTTCGCGACTGTCGCCAGCGCTGCGCCAAAGCTCACCGCTGAGTGCTTGCAGCGCGACCGGCCGCGGCCCGGTCCAGGGCTCGGCCAGGACACAATCCAGCGGATCGAAATCCAGCTCGAAGGCTTTGGCCAGGGCTCGCAGCACGCTTGACTGGGCGCCGCGTCCATCCCCTCGGGGAATGCGCAATAACGCCAGCAGCGTATCGATCCGCAGCCGGCCGACAGGCGATTCACCGAACACATGCAGACCGTCGCGGATCTGCGATTCTTTCAAATCGCACAAATAGGTATCGAGGCGCGGCAGCCAGATCGCTGCGTCGGCGTCGCTGTCGAGTTGTTCGTCCAGCTGCAGTTCGCGGTCGATGTGGGTGTCGCGGACCAGTTTCAGGATGTCGCGCTGCAACTCCCGGGCGCGGCGCGGATCCAGCAGCTGGGCTTCGTAATACTCGTCGGCCAGCAGCTCGAGATCGCGTAGCGGGCCGTAGGTTTCGGCGCGGCTCAGCGGTGGCATCAGGTGATCGATGATCACTGCCTGGGTGCGCCGCTTGGCCTGGGCGCCCTCGCCCGGGTCGTTGACGATGAACGGATAGATATTCGGCAACGGCCCCAGCAGTGCGTCCGGCCAGCAGTTTTCCGAGAGGCCGACACCCTTGCCCGGCAGCCATTCGAGGTTGCCATGCTTGCCGACATGGATCACCCCGTGGGCGCCATAGGTTTGCCGCAGCCAGAAATAGAACGCCAGATAGCCATGGGGCGGCACCAGGTCCGGGTCGTGATAGACCGCGCTCGGGTCGACCTGATAGCCGCGTGCAGGCTGGATGCCGACAAAGGTCAGGCCAAAGCGCAGACCGGCAATCATCATCCGCCCGCCGCGGAACATCGGGTCGCTTTCAGGCCTGCCCCAACGCTCCAGCACCGCGTTGCGATTGGCTTCGGGCAAGGCGTTGAACATCGCGTAATAGGCGTCCAGCGCCAGGCTTTGCTGGCATGGCCGCTGGTCGATGGTCTGCAGATCGTTGCTGACGCCACCGAGCAATTGCTGAATCAGCGCCGTGCCGCTTTGCGGCAGCTCAGCCGGCAGCGGATAGCCCTCGGCATGCAGTGCCCGCAGGATATTCAGCGCGGCAGCCGGAGTGTCGAGACCCACGCCATTGCCGATCCGGCCATCGCGAGTCGGGTAGTTGGCAAGGATCAGCGCGATACGCTTCTCGCCATTCGGTACCCGCGCCAGTTCAATCCAGCGTCGCGCCAGTTCGGCGACGAAGTCCATGCGCGCAGGTGCAGCGCGGTAGCAGACCACATCCGACTGGCTGCGCTCGCTGCGCCAGGCCAGGTCCTTGAAGCAGATGGGCCGGCTGATGATCCGTCCGTCGAGTTCCGGCAAGGCGATATGCATCGCCAGGTCCCGCGGCCCGAGGCCCTGCTCGCTGGCGCGCCAGGCGGGCTCGTTGTCCTGGGCACAGATGGCCTGGATCACCACAATATTGCGCCGGAACGGTCGCAGGTGCGGGGCTTCCGGGCTGGACTGGGCAAAACCGGTAGTGTTCAGAATCACCGAGGCCGAGACTTCATCCAGCCAGTCCTCGACCACCGTCAGGCAGCCAGGCTCCTTCAGACTGGCCAGCGCAATCGGCAACGGGTTGAGCCCCGCCGCCTGCAAACGCTGGCAGAACACATCGATGAACGCGGTGTTGGCCGCCTGCAAGTGTGAGCGATAGAACAACACCGCCGCCACCGGCTGATCGGCGTGCCAATCAGCTTGCCAGTCGCTGAGTGCGGCGGGACTTTTGTGCGGATGGTAAATCGCCGTGCGCGGCAGGATTTGTGGTTCGGCCCAGGGGTAATCGCGATTCAGCCAGCGACTGGCGAGGCAACGATACAGGTCCAGGGCATTGCCCATGCCGCCCTGGCGCAGGTAATGCCAAAGCCGATCACGGTCTTCGACGGCCACGGTGCTCAGGTCGCTCAACTCAGGGTCGGGGCGATCATCGCCCGGCACCAGAATCAGTTGCACGCCCCGCTCGGCCAGCTGCACCAGCCGCTCCACGCCATACCGCCAATAGCCGATCCCGCCATGCAGCGAGATCAGGATAATTTTCGCGTGACGCAGTACTTCATCGACATACAGGTCGACCGAGGCGTGGTTCTGCACCTGCATCGGGTTGGCCAGGCGCAGGCTCGGATAGTCATCCGGCAACTGCTGCGCGGCTTCGGCGAGCAGTGCCAGGCTGGAATCGCCGCTGCACAGGATCACCAGCTCGGCGGGGGTTTGGCCAAGGTCGGCAATGTTGTCATCCGAGACGAAACCGCCGGGTTGGGTCCTGAGCAGGTGCATGGATCAGACGCTGAGCGCGGCGCGCAATTGCGCTTCGATCAAGGTCGCGTCCAGCTGCTGGCCGATCAGCACCAGGTGGGTCGCACGGGATTCTTCGGCGCGCCAGGCGCGGTCGAAGTGTTTGTCAAAGCGCGTGCCCACACCCTGGATCAGCAAGCGCATCGGCTTGTTCGGCACCGCGGCGAAACCTTTGATCCGCAGGATGCCGTGTTCGACCACCAGTTGTGTCAGGGCGTCGAGCAGCAGGCTTTCGTCGGCTTGCGGCAGTTCGATGGAGATGGAGTCGAAGGCGTCGTGGTCATGGTCATCATGCCCTGCACCATCAGCGTCGCCGTGGTGATGGTCGTGGTGGCTGTGACGGCTGTCGATGTGTTCTTCGGAGCCGGCACCCAGGCCGATCAACACGTCCAGTGGCACACGACCGCTACTGGCTTCGATGACTTTTACCGCCGGCGGCAGTTCTTCGGCGACTTCCAGGCGCACACGGGCCAGGTCTTCAGGGCTGATTAGGTCGGCTTTGTTGAGGATCACCAGATCGGCACTGGCCAATTGGTCGGCGAACAACTCATGCAGCGGCGACTCGTGGTCCAGATTCGGGTCGAGCTTGCGCTGGGCATCCACCTGGTCCGGGAACGCGGCGAAGGTGCCGGCGGCCACGGCCGGGCTGTCGACCACGGTGATCACCGCATCGACGGTGCAGGCGCTACGGATCTCCGGCCACTGAAAGGCTTGCACCAGGGGTTTTGGCAGAGCCAGACCGGAAGTTTCGATGAGGATGTGGTCCAGGTCCGCGCGGCGGGCAACCAGCTCGCGCATCACCGGGAAGAATTCTTCCTGAACGGTGCAGCACAGGCAGCCGTTGGCCAGCTCGTAAACCCGACCGCTGGCTTCTTCTTCAGTGCAGCCGATGGCGCACTGCTTGAGGATTTCGCCGTCGATGCCCAACTCGCCGAATTCGTTGACGATCACCGCGATGCGCCGGCCCTGGGCGTTGTCGAGCATATGCCGCAGCAAGGTGGTCTTGCCCGAGCCGAGGAAGCCGGTAACGATGGTGACGGGAAGTTTGGCCAGTGTTTTCATCGGATGCCCTTTGGCAAGGTGGCGGGCATACGGGACGACTTGACCGCGCGCACAAGCGCGGAAGATTTCGCCACCGGATCACCCCGCCCGGTTGTAGTGAGAATCTGGTACGAGGCAGGTCTCCTGGCTGACGGTGTGCCGGTCTTTCGACTGGCGATTTCTGCGCCTTCCCGCTCGCCCTACGGATAGAGAGAGAGCAGTGGCATGGCAGAAAACCTGACCGTTCACAGTTGCGGGGGCAGCCGCGGCATTGACCGCGTTCCCTTCTTAGCTTCGGTTTGAGTGCCGAAGAACCTCGAAAGCGCAAGGCTACGCATCGCTTGAGGGCGGGTCAATGTCCATCGGCGATTGCGCTCCCCTGTGGCGAGGGGGCTTGCCCCCGTTGGGGCGCGCAGCGGCCCTGAAATCGGCAGTCGCGGTTTTTCAGGTACAACGCATCAGCCGGTTTTACGACTGCTGCGCAGCCGAGCGGGGGCAAGCCCCCTCGCCACAGGGGACCTGCGCAATCTTCAGTTGAGAACCCTTGCCAATTGACTCCCAGCCCCCGCCCATGCTCTCCTACACGCCTTGTTACGGGTGCCCTTCACAGGGTGAAACGGGAAACCGGTGAGTCATGTGCTTTACTCAAGCCTTGATCAGTCCGGTGCTGCCCCCGCAACGGTAAGCGAGCGAAGAGTCAGATCCACTGTGCCAGCAGTTCGGCATGGGAAGGTGATTCTTGCAGGTTCGGGCGCCAGCCCGCCCCTCGCGAGCCCGGAGACCGGCCCGCAATAGATAGATCAAAAACCCGCGGTGGGCGGGCGCTGTTCGGATCTCTGCGGGCCTGTCTCGCGGGGTTTTCACGCGCTCGACTCACCCGCTGACACACCAGAGGGAAGCGCCATGTCGATCATCAGCAGCACCCGCCACGCAGGCACCAGCAGCACCACCTCCACCCTGAGCCAACGCCTGATTGCCGCTATCGGCGCATCGATTCTCGGCGCGTGCCTGGTGTATTTCGCCGGTTTCTCGCACATCGAAGCGGTGCACAATGCCGCCCACGACACCCGTCACAGCTCCGCCTTTCCGTGCCACTGAGACCTGCCTAAATGATCAAGCGTATTGCGCAAACCGCAGGTTTCACCGGGCTGCTCGCGGCCTTGTTGCTGACCCTGCTGCAAAGCTTCTGGGTCGCGCCGCTGATTCTCCAGGCGGAAACCTACGAAAATGCCCCGGCTGGCGAAGTTCACGAACATGCTGAAGGCGCGGTTGCCGCTCACACCCATGACGCCGAAGCCTGGGGGCCGGAAGACGGCTGGCAGCGCGTGTTGTCGACCACCGGTGGCAATCTGGTGGTGGCGGTCGGTTTCGCCCTGATGCTCGCCGGTCTCTACACCCTGCGCACCCCGAGCCGTACCTCTCAGGGCTTGCTCTGGGGCCTGGCCGGTTACGCGACCTTCTGCCTGGCGCCGACCCTGGGCCTGCCGGCCGAACTGCCTGGTACCGCCGCCGCCGACCTGGCACAGCGGCAGATCTGGTGGGTCGGTACCGCGGCGTCCACCGCTGTCGGTATTGCGCTGATCGTATTCGGCAAGCATTGGGCGCTGAAAATCCTCGGCGTGGCGACTCTGGCCGTGCCGCACATCATTGGCGCGCCACAGCCTGAAGTGCATTCGATGCTCGCCCCGGAAGCGCTCGAAGCCCAATTCAAAATCGCCTCGCAGCTGACCAATGCGGCGTTCTGGCTGGCCCTTGGCCTGATCAGCGCCTGGTTGTTCCGCCGCAAAAGCGCAGGTCAGTAACACTCATGACTGCAATCAGCACAGCGCCGACCCTGGTGGTCGGACTGGGCTGCCAGCGCGGCTGCCCCGCCAGCACGTTGCGGGCGCTGCTCGACCAGGCGTTGCAGGCTCATAACATCGAGCTTCGAGCGATCCGGGCGCTGGCCAGCCTCGACCTGAAACGCGATGAGCCCGGCCTGCTGGAACTGGCCGAGCAACTGGCGCTGCCACTGACGCTGTTCAATAGCACGCAACTCGCCACCTATGAGCCACACCTCAGCCATCACTCGCAGATCGCCTTCGAGCGCACCGGCTGCTACGGCGTGGCCGAGAGCGCAGCCCTGGCACTGGCCGAACAACTGGCGCAGACCCCGGCCAGGTTGCTGATCCTGCGACAAAAATATGGCCAGGCAACCCTGGCATTAGCCTCCAGCGCGTAGAATCCCGATAATCCCCGCCCTCGATCATGAGCAATCTTCATCTGAAGCATTGCCGACCCGACTTTGCACAGGAGACCGGCATGACCGTCTATTTTATCGGCGCAGGTCCCGGCGACCCGGAACTGATCACCGTCAAAGGCCAGCGGTTGATCCGCAGCTGCCCGGTGATCATCTATGCCGGCTCACTGGTGCCCGCGGCCGTGCTGGATGGCCACCAGGCCGAACAGGTGGTCAACAGCGCCGAGCTGCACCTGGAACAGATTATTGAACTGATCAAGACCGCCCATGGCAAAGGCCAGGACGTGGCCCGGGTGCATTCCGGCGATCCGAGCTTGTACGGCGCGATTGGCGAGCAGATTCGTTACTTGCGCGAGCTGAACATCCCCTTCGAAATCGTCCCGGGCGTGACCGCCACGGCCGCCTGCGCGGCGCTGCTGGGTGCGGAGCTGACGCTGCCGGATGTGTCCCAGACTGTGATTCTGACCCGCTATGCCGACAAAACCGCGATGCCGGCCGGAGAAGAACTCACCAGCCTGGCGCAGCATGGGGCGACCATGGCGATTCATCTGGGGGTCAATCACCTGGAAAAAATCATCGCCGAATTGCTCCCGCACTACGGCCTGGACTGCCCGATCGCGGTGATTCATCGCGCCACCTGGCCGGATCAGGATTGGGTGGTGGGGACGCTGGCAGATATCGCGCAAAAGGTTCAGGCCAAGGGCTTTCGCCGTACAGCGCTGATTCTGGTGGGTCGGGTGCTGGCCAGTGACAATTTCAGCGAGTCGTCGCTGTATCGCGCCGGGCATGCGCATTTGTACAGGCCGTAAGCCATTGCCCGAGTGAGCGCAGAACCTGTGGCGAGGGGGCTTGCCCCCGTTCGGCTGCGAAGCAGTCGTAACCAGAGGCACGCGTTTTACCTGACAAATCGCGGTCGCAGATTTTAGGGCTGCTTCGCACCCCAGCGGGGGCAAGCCCCCTCGCCACAGCCGTTTTTTCTGTTTGCAGCGAACGCCTTAGTAGTAGGCGTTTTCTTTCTGCGTGTGGTCGGTGACGTCACGGACACCCTTGAGCTCGGGAATGCGCTCGAGCAGCGTGCGCTCGATGCCTTCGCGCAGGGTGACATCGGCCTGGCCGCAACCCTGGCAACCACCGCCGAATTTCAGCACGGCGATACCGTCTTCAACCACTTCGATCAGGCTGACCTGACCGCCGTGGCTGGCCAGCCCCGGGTTGATTTCGGTTTGCAGGTAATAGTTGATGCGTTCGTTGATCGGGCTATCAGCGTTGACCATCGGCACTTTGGCGTTTGGCGCCTTGATGGTCAGCTGACCACCCATGCGATCAGTGGCGTAATCAACCACGGCATCGTCGAGGAAGGCTTCGCTGAAGGCATCGATATAAGCGGTGAAGCTTTTGAGCCCCAGCGCGGTATCTTCCGGTTTTTCCTCACCCGGCTTGCAGTAGGCAATGCAGGTTTCGGCGTACTGGGTGCCCGGCTGGGTGATAAAAACGCGGATCCCGATCCCCGGGGTGTTCTGCTTGGATAGCAGATCAGCCAGATAATCGTGGGCGGCGTCGGTAATGGTTATGGCGGTCATGGAGACTCCTCACAGGCTTGGACGCAGTTTACGCCAATCATCGCGCCGGACAAAGTCCTAGTATTTAGGTCAGGAAATCCTCGACTGTGAAACCATGGCTCTTCAGTTTTCTGGCGGTATGTATGTATAACCGCTGATGTGAGCATTGTCGCTAGCCTCCTCTTAAAGCACTCGCCCCCAGGAGGCAGCATGACCCTTTCCACTGTCCAGGCATCTTCAGCCGAGGCTCGACAGCAAGATTATCTGGAACAATTGCTCGAGTATCAGAAGACGCTCAAGCAACTGCTCGAACAGCAGCCCACGGCCGGCAAGGCCCTGACGGACCTGCTCCATGCAACGATTCAGCGCTCGTTCTCCGACCATCCCCTGCCCATTGCCCTGGATGCGGTGACCGTTGAAGAGAGCATCCGGATCACTACCCATTCAGGTTCGCAAAGGGTGGAAGTGCCCCACACGCCACAGTGCCTGTTGTCCGACCTCTTCAAACAAAAACCCTGGGGTGGAGAAAGTTTCGAGGCGCCCAACCGGCTCTACCGCTATTACACCAAAGCCACCTACGCCGTGAAAGATCCGTCCGGTCTCAACGCAATGCGCACGATCAAGCGCACAACCGGCAGCACCCCCGAGTTCGAAACCTTCGTGCAAGGACTGCTCCACAGCCCGGATCGCTACTACCAGGCCCAACTGGACCGTTTCTGGGGCGGGGCCTTTACCCCCGGCAGCCCGATGACCCGCAGCCAATGGCTGGCCGAACAGTTGGGCAAGGCCCTGCTGGCCGAAGCTTCCCTGCGTGTGGAGGATCGTACCCTCGACGCCCCCTGCAAGGCCTTGATCGGTCAATTGGTTGCCAGCCCGTCACGCGACTCACGGGCTCACCTGCCCGCCGAGCAACGGCCCGCGGCCTTCGCCCTGAGCCTCAAGGGCCAGAACAACGAACCTGATATCCCGTTAACCAGGATTCTGGTCTTTTCGTGCAAAACCCCGCCTGGGGAGATGGACGCCAGTGCCGATATCGGTGCGGTTGCGCTCTATACCCCCAACAGAGGTATTGAGTCATTCGCCTCGCTCCGGGCCCTTGATCAAGCACTGCGCATCAGGCTCGCCAACATCGACTCAGGCAAATACCTGCGGCTCAACATCGCCTGGCAAGACCAGGCGCGCGCCCAAAGATACCAGGAGGCAGCCCCCCTTATCGGTTACACACTGATCCACGCAAACCTGTTCGAGAACAGCGTGCGCTCACTGCTGGACTTGCAGAAGCAGGACATCGAACACATCTGGCGTTTGCTGCCTCGACACTCGGTCGACATAGAGCAGCTCGATGAACGATTCAATCGCCTGGCGCATATCGGTTCATTCCTGGATATCCAGGACTTGGTGGTGGAGCGCATCAGGCGGTTTGTCAGCGCGACTTTGCCGAAGTGGTATCAGGACGCGAGCACCCAGGACCAGCAGGCACTGAATCGCTTGCTGAATGCCGAACAGGAGTCCAGCAACATTCTGGTGACCCGGCTCAAGCAGGCAGCTATTCCCTCACTGCGCGCATTTGCTCAACAGGAACTGGCCAGGCGACTGGACATCGACTATCCGCAAAGGGCAATCAACCCGGATCAAGTGACCGTCGAGATGGTTACCAGCCTCAACCCCGCCAGCTTGGGCGGTGGTGTTGGACCCGATCACGTCGCCGTCTCGGACGATCAGACGTCCAGAATCAGCTACACATCAACCTTGTCACTGACAGAGCTGGCATTAAGAAACAGCAATCCTTGGGATTTCACCTTTTTCAAGCTGTATACCGCAGAAGAAACCTCGATGTCCGCATCCATCATGGACAAGGCCGGGAACACTACAGTACTGGACGAGAGCTACCTGAGGTCACTGATAGGAGATCTGGACGTGAGCACGGGTTACGACGTGTTGTTGCAAAAACGCCTGATTGATGATAGGGCAGCTCTGCGCCAGGCCTGGATCGATAGCCACCGGGCAAGCATGGCGACCCATGCGCTGGCAGCCCGGCTGGATAACAGTTCATTTATCGAAGACCGGGAAAACCGTGGATGCCAATGGATCCAGACACTCATTGATGGAAATAGTCCGGCCGGGCGCAAAACGGTGGATGGCCACAAGATCGTGGCGAGCGCGCTGGTCATTGCCGGTTCAGGTGGCGCCAGAAACGGTTACGAGCTCAATGACGTTTTGATGATCAGCGTCAAAAAACGCCAATCTGTGCCCAATGTCGTTTTGTATACCCCCGGAGCGCCCACTGCACAGGTGTTCAAGGAGTTTACCAATATGAATTCGATGCAGGACTTCCTCAAGCAGCAATGGGCCTCCTCCCCCGCCTGGCAGCGCTACTTCATGCAACGCCTGTCAACACCAGGACAGGCGTCGCTGACCGAACGCAAGCTGTCACGCACAGTGTTGTTGAGTGAACTGGTGCTTGGCGCCCGAAGCAGAATCGGCAATCCATTCGACACCCTGCATGTATTTGCGATTACCGTCCCCCTCCACGATGCGTTGTACGAGCAACAAGTCCATACGTTGCGGCGCAATGCCGACCATGAATCGACCAGTAACGCCGAGGTCGAACAACAGTCACTCTGGAACAAGATCATGTTCGGCGTGGAACTGGCTATCGATCTGATCGGCTTCATTCCCCTGACGGCAACCCTCAGGGCGACAAGCAGCGTAATCCGCACGCTGTTACTCCTCGAACAACTGGGCAGTTCGACATCCGCGGCCAGGGCTATATGGTCGATTACTGGCGCCCGCGGTCGAATCCTCCTGCGACCCAGGCCCGCCGCCATTCCATCGCTGCTGCGTGGGCCCGATCTCTCAGGCCTGGAAGTGACGGTCAATCCCCTGGAACTGAATCGACTCAAAGGCAATCTGTTTCAAAGCAAGGTGTCCGCCCAGCAATATTTGCTGCTCAACGACAAGCATTATCTCTGCGATGTGGCTCAACAGCAGCGTTTCGTATACGGCCGGGGCGCCGAAACCCTGCGTCACCCGCTGGTCCTGGATGCAACCCTGGAGAACTGGACGCCCCAGCCTCGCCCTCGATTGCCGGGCGGCATGGACCCGATTGAAAAAGGCCCATTGGAAACCACCCACCTGGATTATGAGCTGCCGGTCGCGGACCTGACCTCGCTCCCGCTGCCCAATCTGTCGCGTCCCGGGTCCTTGAGCCTGGATATATTGCATCCGTCCCTACCGCTGGATATCTCGGCAGGCGTGCTGCATCTCTTTGCCATTCAATCAAGATTGCGCCGACATGCCCGAAGCTACTTCAGAACATTCACCGCGCCTGCCAGGCCGCTTGCGCTACCGGCGCGGGACCTGCTACCCGAGCAACTGTTCAACCATCTGTTCAATCGACACAATGGGTTGGTGATAGGCGAATCCCATATCTTTGCGCTGGCGCGAAGATTACTGATCGAAAACATGGCGGCACTGAAAACTCAGGGCCTCAGGAATCTCTACCTCGAGGTCTTCACCACAGACCTTCATCAAGTGCATCTGGACCGCTTTAATGCATCAGAAACGCTTCCACTGCCTGCACCACTGGGAGACCGACTGCAGCTGGCAGATACCCTGAATGCCCAGACCGGCCTCTATAGCTACACGCGGCTGGTCGACGTGGCACATGCCCAGGGGGTCCACGTCATGGCCCTGGATATTACCGCCAGCTCACTGTGTACTCCGCAAGACCTCCTCCCCCCGGCAGCCACGCCGACTCTGTCCGATCATCTTGACCGGATCACCCTGTTCAATTTTTTTGCCTACAAAAGAATTGCTTTCGATCAACTGGCCCAGGGCTCACACCGCTGGGTGGCGCTTGTGGGGACAGCACACTGCAACACGCTTCAAGGTATTCCGGGGCTGGCCGAACTGACCGGTGCTTCCAGCATCCGTCTGGGGGGGCGTATCCCGACGCTGCCTTCGCGGATCAAAAGTGATCCAGGCGTCCTGATCGGTTCCCCTTCCGGAACTTACCAGCTCAGAATCCACTGTGATCTGCTCATCAGCCTGGGTAACCAGGCTAACGGGCCGTCTCTTGCCATGCGAGTCTATCGACCCAACCTGTTTGCGATTATCAACCCGCCCCCCGGCCAGGCTTTTGTGCACTACATGAACGCCCAGGGTAATCACGTCGATGTCCCGGTCCTTGCCGATGGCACTCAAGCCTATGTCAACCACTTCGAATTTGGCAGTGTGAGCAATCGACGCTTCATCGACCTGGCGGCACTGGCTGACGCACTGACGGATGAACTACAAATGATCGAGGTTTGAACGATTCTACCGCCCAGCTCCACCTTCAACATGAGCGATATTCATGCAAAACCCTGCCATGCTCTAAAAGCGCACAGGTTTGCTATCATCGCTCCTCTTTGTATTGGCCTTACCAGGTAGTCCTATGTCCGATCGCAGCGCTCGCCTTCAAGCCCTTCACCAAGCTCTCAAAGAGCGCATCCTGATTCTCGATGGCGGTATGGGCACGATGATCCAGAGCTACAAGCTCGAGGAGCAGGACTACCGCGGCAAGCGCTTCGCCGATTGGCCGAGCGACGTCAAAGGCAATAACGATCTGTTGATTCTCAGCCGCCCGGATGTGATCGGGGCGATCGAGAAAGCCTACCTGGATGCCGGGGCCGACATTCTCGAGACCAACACCTTCAACGCCACCCAGGTGTCCCAGGCCGATTACGGCATGGAAGCGCTGGTCTACGAGTTGAACGTAGAAGGCGCACGCCTGGCGCGCAAGGTGGCCGACGCCAAGACGCTGGAAACTCCGGACAAGCCGCGTTTCGTCGCCGGGGTGCTGGGCCCGACCAGTCGGACCTGTTCGCTGTCGCCGGATGTGAACAACCCCGGTTACCGCAACGTGACCTTCGACGAACTGGTAGAGAACTACAGCGAAGCCACCAAAGGCCTGATGGAAGGCGGCGCCGACCTGATCCTGATCGAAACCATCTTCGACACCTTGAATGCCAAGGCGGCGATCTTTGCCGTGCAAGGTGTGTTCGAAGAGTTGGGGGTCGAACTGCCGATCATGATTTCCGGGACCATCACCGATGCTTCCGGCCGCACCCTCTCCGGCCAGACTACCGAAGCGTTCTGGAACTCCATCAGCCATGCCAAGCCGATTTCCGTCGGCCTGAACTGCGCCCTGGGTGCCAGCGAGCTGCGCCCGTATCTGGAAGAGCTGTCGGACAAGGCCAACACCTATGTGTCCGCGCACCCGAACGCCGGCCTGCCAAACGAGTTCGGTGAATACGACGAACTGCCGGCAGAAACCGCCAAGGTCATCGAAGAATTCGCCCAAAGCGGTTTCCTGAATATCGTCGGCGGCTGCTGCGGCACCACCCCCGCGCATATCGAAGCCATCGCCAAGGCCGTGGCCAACTACGCGCCGCGGCCGATTCCGGATATCCCCAAGGCTTGCCGCCTGTCGGGCCTGGAGCCGTTTACCATCAATCGCGATTCGTTGTTCGTCAACGTCGGCGAGCGCACCAACATCACCGGTTCCGCGCGCTTTGCCCGACTGATCCGCGAAGACAACTACACCGAAGCCCTGGAAGTCGCCCTGCAGCAGGTCGAAGCCGGCGCCCAGGTGATCGACATCAACATGGACGAGGGCATGCTCGATTCGAAGAAGGCCATGGTGACCTTCCTCAATCTGATCGCCGGTGAACCGGACATCTCCCGCGTCCCGATCATGATCGACTCCTCGAAGTGGGAAGTGATCGAAGCCGGCCTCAAGTGCATCCAGGGCAAGGGCATCGTCAACTCCATCAGCATGAAGGAAGGCGTCGAGCAGTTCATCCAGCATGCCAAACTGTGCAAGCGCTACGGCGCCGCGGTGGTGGTGATGGCCTTCGACGAAGCCGGCCAGGCCGACACCGAAAAGCGCAAGAAGGAAATCTGCAAGCGCTCCTACGACATTCTGGTCAACGAAGTCGGCTTCCCGCCGGAAGACATCATCTTCGACCCGAACATCTTCGCCATTGCCACCGGCATCGAAGAGCACAACAACTACGCGGTCGACTTCATCAACGCCTGCGCCTATATCCGCGACCATCTGCCCTACGCGCTGACCAGCGGTGGCGTGTCCAACGTGTCGTTCTCGTTCCGTGGCAACAACCCGGTGCGCGAGGCGATCCACTCAGTGTTCCTGCTGTATGCGATCCGCAACGGCCTGAGCATGGGCATCGTCAATGCCGGCCAACTGGAGATCTACGACCAGATCCCGGCCGAACTGCGCGACGCCGTCGAGGACGTGGTGCTCAACCGCACCCCGAACGGCACCGATGCACTGCTGGCGATCGCCGACAAGTACAAGGGCGATGGCAGTGTGAAGGAAGCCGAAACCGGCGAGTGGCGCAACTGGGAGGTCAACAAGCGTCTGGAGCATGCGCTGGTCAAGGGCATTACCACGCACATTGTTGAAGACACCGAAGAGTCCCGACTGTCGTTCGCCCGTCCGATCGAGGTGATCGAAGGCCCGCTGATGTCTGGCATGAACATCGTCGGCGACCTGTTCGGCGCCGGCAAAATGTTCCTGCCGCAGGTGGTGAAATCCGCCCGCGTAATGAAGCAGGCCGTGGCCCACCTGATCCCGTTCATCGAGCTGGAAAAAGGCGACAAACCGGAGGCCAAGGGCAAGATCCTCATGGCCACGGTCAAGGGCGACGTGCACGACATCGGCAAGAACATCGTCGGCGTGGTGCTGGGCTGTAACGGCTACGACATCGTCGACCTGGGCGTGATGGTCCCGGCGGAGAAAATCCTCCAGGTCGCCAAGGAACAGAAGTGCGACATCATCGGCCTGTCCGGCCTGATCACCCCGTCCCTGGACGAGATGGTCCACGTTGCCCGGGAAATGCAGCGGCAGGATTTTCATCTGCCGCTGATGATCGGCGGCGCCACCACTTCCAAGGCCCACACGGCGGTGAAGATCGAGCCCAAGTACAGCAACGACGCGGTGATCTACGTCACCGACGCCTCCCGCGCCGTGGGCGTGGCGACTCAGCTGTTGTCCAGGGAATTGAAACCGGCCTTCGTCGAGAAGACCCGCCTGGAATACATCGAAGTTCGCGAGCGCACCGCCAACCGCAGCGCCCGCACCGAACGCCTGAGCTACCCGGTGGCGATCGCCAAGAAGCCGCAGTTCGACTGGAGCGGCTACCAGCCGGTGAAGCCGACCTTCACTGGCGCCAAGGTCCTGGACAATATCGACCTCAAGGTGCTGGCCGAATACATCGACTGGACGCCGTTCTTCATCTCCTGGGACCTGGCCGGCAAGTACCCGCGCATCCTCACCGATGAAGTGGTCGGTGAAGCGGCCACCTCGCTGTTCGCCGACGCCCAGGAAATGCTCGCCAAACTGATCGACGAGAAACTCATCAGCGCCCGCGCGGTGTTCGGCTTCTGGCCGGCCAACCAGGTGCAGGACGATGATCTGGAAGTCTATGGCGACGACGGCAAGCCCATCGCCAGGTTGCATCACCTGCGCCAACAGATCATCAAGACCGACGGCAAGCCGAACTTCTCCCTGGCCGACTTCGTGGCGCCGAAAGACAGCGGCATCACCGACTATGTCGGCGGCTTCATCACCACCGCCGGGATCGGCGCCGAAGAAGTGGCCAGGGCTTATCAGGATGCTGGCGACGACTACAACTCGATCATGGTCAAGGCTCTGGCCGACCGTCTGGCCGAGGCCTGCGCCGAGTGGCTGCACCAGCAGGTGCGCAAAGATTACTGGGGTTATGCCAAGGACGAACAGCTCGACAACGACGCGCTGATCAAAGAGCAATACACCGGCATCCGCCCTGCTCCCGGCTACCCGGCTTGCCCGGATCACACCGAGAAAGGCACCTTGTTCAAGCTGCTGGATCCAGAGGCCAGCGAACTCAAGGCCGGCCGCAGCGGGGTGTTCCTCACCGAACACTACGCGATGTTCCCGGCGGCGGCGGTCAGCGGCTGGTACTTCGCCCACCCGCAAGCGCAGTACTTCGCCGTGGGCAAGATCGACAAGGACCAGGTGCAGAGCTACACCGCGCGCAAAGGCCAGGACCTGAGCGTTACCGAACGCTGGTTGTCGCCTAACCTGGGTTACGACAACTAAGGTCAAGATCAAAAGATCGCAGCCTGCGGCAGCTCCTACAGGGGATTTGCGTACATTCCCGACATCGCGGGCGTACGCGGTCGGGGGTTTGCGTACCCCCCGATATCGCGGGTGCACGCAAATCCCCGTAGGAGGGGCCGCCCCGTCTTCGATGCCGCGCTGTCGTGCATAGAATTGGGGGCGCTTTCTGTGGGTGCGTGCGGTGCGGCGATCCGACTTGCTCGCGATGACGTTTTGATGGCCGTCCCGGCTTTTTGATCGTGGGCATATCCGTTGCTGCGGTCACAGCTTCTTAGGGTTCCGCCCTTACGGCGGGTCACTTGGAAAAGCCCCAAGTAACCAAGGGCTCTTGCCCCTTTCGTTCGGTGCCTCGCCTAGGCTCGACATGCCCTCGCTCCGGTCCTGCTCCGTGGGCCCGCCGCCATCGGCCATCCATGGCCGGGGGCGGCTAACCCGGCATCCATACCGGGTTGCCCACTACGCAGAACCTGCGCTCAGCCTCTCGAGGGGGCGTGCACCGCAGAAGCCAAAGCGAGGCGGCCGACCGGCCGGCCTGACTGTAGGAGCTGCCGCAGGCTGCGATCTTTTGATCTTGCCGTTGCTTCTGCTGCCGATCAGGATCAATGACTTAGGGTTTGTTCTATAAGAGGGTCCGCCCCGTCTTCGACGCCGCGCTGTCGCGCAAAGAACTGGGGACGCTACATTGTTAAATCCCTAAAAAGGACGAAAAAATTCCTTTTTAGGATCAATGGATTAGCGTTTGTTCTATAAGAGCTGCCGCAGGCTGCGATCTTTTTGCAATCACCACCCTTGCCACAAATTGGCTATGCTCTGTGCACACAACCTGTGTCGAGGGCTTTATGGACGACCCTGCCAACAACAAACCACCGACCCTGTGGCAGATGCTGCATAGCATCGTGGCCGCGGCATTTGGCGTGCAAAGCGGGAAAAACCGCGCGCGGGATTTCACCCATGGCAAACCCAGTCATTTCGTGGTGCTGGGCATTGTGTTCACGGTGGTTTTTGCACTGGCGCTGTTTGGCATTGTGAAACTGGTCTTGCACCTGGCCGGCGTCTGAAGCGCAGATCAATGCACCCGTAGCCTGGCCCCCGGATTGAGGAACAGCACCGACGCGGCATCCGCATCCGCATCCGCATCCGCATCCGCATCCGCATCCGCATCCGCATCCGCATCCGCATCCGGCCCGATAATCGCGCCGATCCCCAGCAATACACCGCAAAAAAAAACTTCAACAAGGTCATCCGGGCCCCGAAAATCAGCGGCGCAGGTTACTGGCGAAATGCCCTTGTGCTTGATTTCCGTTTTGTCCGACAAGGGTCGGATCAGGGCCCGGACCGGGTTACTTATTGATGGCTGACCCAGTACACCGCGGTCGAGACCACCAGGACGATCAGAAACAGAATTGCCCATGCATCGACACTGCTGTCGCTTTTACTGGCTTTGGTCGTGTTGTTCATTGCAACGCCTCTTGTCGGTTTTATCGGTAATTGCACGAAGACTCGAGCACAGTAAAGTCCAGTATTGCCCGCACCACAAATGTGGGTTTTATCCCCACGGACTCCATTAGTCGTTTTAGTTCTTTGCATATACTCAAACATCACTTTTGCGCATAACTGCAAACTGGTATCGTGCCTCGGCTCCGTTGGGAGTGCGCGGCCGTGCGCGCGGATTTGCTGTGGCAAAGCAGCCTGAGAACAGGACTTATATGTACGTATACGACGAATACGATCAGCGGATCATCGAGGACCGCGTCAAGCAGTTCCGTGATCAGACCCGACGCTATCTGGCAGGTGAACTGAGCGAAGAAGAATTCCGCCCCCTGCGCCTGCAAAATGGCCTTTATATCCAGCGTTTCGCCCCGATGCTGCGGGTTGCCGTGCCCTATGGCCAGCTGACTTCGCGTCAGACGCGAATGATTGCCAAGGTTGCCCGCGACTATGACAAGGGCTATGCCCACATCAGTACCCGGCAGAATGTGCAGTTCAACTGGCCGGCGCTGGAAGACATCCCGGACATCCTGGCTGAACTGGCAACCGTGCAGATGCACGCCATTCAGACCAGCGGCAACTGCCTGCGCAACGTCACCACCGACCAGTTCGCCGGTGTCGCTGCCGATGAATTGATCGACCCGCGCCCGTGGTGCGAGATCGTTCGCCAATGGACGACTTTCCACCCGGAATTCGCCTACCTGCCGCGCAAGTTCAAGATCGCCATCAACGGATCGACCTCTGACCGCGCAGCCATCGAAGTCCATGACATCGGCCTGGAGCCGGTGCACAACGGCGCTGGCGAGCTGGGCTTCCGGGTGCTGGTAGGCGGTGGCCTCGGCCGGACCCCGGTGGTCGGCGCGTTCATCAACGAGTTCCTGCCATGGCAGGACCTGTTGAGCTACCTCGACGCCATTTTGCGGGTGTACAACCGCTATGGCCGTCGCGACAACAAATACAAGGCGCGGATCAAGATCCTGGTCAAGGCCTTGACTCCTGAAGTGTTCGCCGAGAAAGTCGACGCGGAAATGGTCCACCTTCGTGGTGGCCAGACCACCTTGACCGACGCCGAAGTTCATCGTGTCGCCAAGCATTTCGTCGATCCGCAATACCAAGCCCTGGACGACCAGGCTGTGCAGCTGGCCGAACTCGACAAGCAACATCCAGGTTTCGCCCGCTGGCGTACCCGCAACACCCTGGCGCACAAAAAGCCGGGCTATGTCGCCGTGACCCTGTCGCTGAAACCGACCGGAGTTGCCCCGGGCGACGTCACCGACAAGCAACTCGACGGGATTGCCGACCTGGCCGATCGCTACAGCTTCGGCCAGCTGCGTACCTCCCACGAGCAGAACATCATTCTCGCCGACGTCGAGCAGAGCCAGTTGTTTACCCTGTGGGGCGAGCTGCGCGAGCAAGGTTTCGCCACGCCGAACATCGGCCTGCTGACCGACATCATTTGCTGCCCGGGCGGTGACTTCTGCTCCCTGGCCAATGCCAAGTCGATCCCGATTGCCGAGTCGATCCAGCGTCGCTTCGATGACCTGGACTACCTGTTCGATATCGGCGAGCTGGACCTGAACATCTCCGGTTGCATGAATGCCTGCGGTCACCACCACGTTGGCCACATCGGCATTCTCGGAGTCGACAAGAAAGGCGAAGAGTTCTACCAGGTCTCCCTCGGTGGCAGTGGCAGTCGCGATGCCAGCCTGGGCAAGATCCTCGGTCCTTCCTTCGCCCAGGATGCAATGCCCGACGTGATCGAGAAGTTGATCAACGTGTATCTGGAACAACGTACTCCAGACGAACGCTTCATCGACACTTACCAACGTATCGGCATTGACCTCTTCAAGGAGCGCGTCTATGCAGCGAATAATTAAGAACAACGAGGTCATCGACGAAACCTGGCACTTGTTGCCCAAGGACGCGACCTTCGACGGCATCTCCAACTGCGACGACCTGATCGTCCCGCTGGCCCTGTGGCGTGACCACGCTCACGCCCTCAAGGCCCGCGACGGCGGCCTGGGGGTGTGGCTGGATGCCGATGAAGAAGCCGAGGAAATCGGTGACGACGTCGAATTCTTCCAGGTGATAGCCTTGAACTTCCCGGCCTTCACCGACGGGCGCAACTACTCCAACGCTCGCCTGCTGCGCGATCGTTTTGGTTTCAAGGGCGAACTACGGGCCATCGGCGACGTGCTGCGTGACCAACTGTTCTACCTGCACCGTTGCGGCTTCGATGCCTACGCCCTGCGCGCAGACAAAGATCCGTACGAAGCCCTGGAAAGCCTCCGGGACTTCTCGGTGACCTATCAGGCCGCCGCCGACGAACCGCTGCCGCTGTTTCGTCGACGTTAATGGGTAAAACCTTGAACCCGGCCCCGGGTTCAAGGCCTGCTGCACGAATCAGTCCTACTGCAGATCATCTATCGGAATGGGCCTGCCCATCTGTACCCAGTCTTTGTACAACCTGACCCGGTTTTCCAGACGCGTGAAGCTCGCGAACGGATTCTCAGCATCCAGAGTCGATAACGCCATATCCCTGCTTAACAGGCCCCACAATTCCTCCGAGGCATCTGCCTCCTCCAGCAAGCGCCATATCCGTGCCTGAAGCACCGGGTAGCTCACCTGGAAATCGGCGGTGCGGCTCAGGCCCTCGAACACTCGTAAAAAACGTGTAGACCCAAGCCTCGCTTCCAGACGTTGCCACATCAGGCGCTTGAGTATCACGTGCTTTTTCGCAAGGCCTTGCAACCAGACGGCGGGTTGACTGAAATCCGCTGCTGGCGCGCTCAACCAGAGGTTGATGCCGGTTTGTTCTCGATGGGCAATAATGCGCCGCAAACTGTCTTCATCCGTCAGCGGATTCCCCCACAACTGAACATGGTCTCTGTCCACCGCCTGGGTCAGAACAGCCGCAGGTATCCGGGTGATCTGATTATTGCGCAGGTCCAGCGACTCCAGCTGCGGCTGGTCGGGGATACCTGACGGACAGCGAGTGATGCCGGTGTTGCTCAGGTTCAGCTTGCGTAACTCAGTCATCCCCTGGATCAGCGGAGGATCACCCAACGGGTTATCGCTCAAGTCCAGTACTTGCAGGCGAACCAGGTCAGACAGCTGGCCTGCTGCTCGCTCGGTCAACACCAACCTGGTCGACTTGAGGTTCAGTGTGGTGAGGTCGAGCATACGAGCAATGGCCTGCGGCAAAACGCCTTGCCACACACCCTGCCCATTCAACAGGCGCAGGTCGACACCCTCCATGTTCAGCGTTCGAAGATTGGGAAAATACTCCAGGAAAGCGTTCAGTCCTTCAGGGCGGGTCAGCTGGAAGTTTTTCATGGACAGCTCGACGACGTCGGTGAACTTCGCGGTCAATGTCGGCAGGCGATGAAACTCCTCAAAGTCCATCTCCAGCTTGAAACCGAGCAACTGCTCCCCCGCATAGACGCGGCTGCTTTCATGGCCGCGCTTTTGCCAGAAGCTCATTAGCTCGGTTGCCAGTTCAATTCTCGCCTTCCGCTCATAATGTACTGCCGTTTCGACTCGCTCGAGGTTCTCCTCCTCGATCTGCGCAGCATCCATCCCTTGTGCCGCCTCTTCGCCCTCGACCAGAAGCTCAACTTCCATATCGCCAACTTCCTGCAGGACCTGGTTGATCCATCCGTGTAAATCGAGGTCGAGTTGTGTGAACTGGATTTGCAGGCGCGTCAGCCCCGCCGGAGCCCCGACACCCAGGTTTTGCAGAAACTCATCGGCCTGCGCGGTGCTGAATTCGGGGTAAAGCTCCTTGATCTGCAGTATCACCACATCGCGTGATAACGCCTCTCCCTGCGAGGTACTCGGATAACCACCGCCTCGCAGCCCTTCAGCGTCAAAGGACAACCCGGAGTCCATTCGGTGAAAGCCGGAAATGAGTTCGGAACGCGAGAGCGCTCGCTCGCTGATTTTCAGCTTCAGGTCGCGCACTGCATCAAGCGGCTGCAACTGCAGCGCTGCGCGTTCGGGCTCAGGCAGAGAATCGAGAACGGCCTGATAGATATCGCTTGGGTCTTGTGGACCAAGCCCCTGAACGTCGTACCCGCGATATCGATTTCCCGTTTTGATCAGGCGTCTGCAAACGGGCGAATCAGTTGGCCCGATATGGTCCAGGACTTTACCGAACGCCGAACCGTCGAGTACTTCGAAACGAACCGCCTTGGGCCACCCGGGTAGCGCTTTCAGGGAATGCAGGACCAGTGTGTCGGTTTCCGGATTGTCCACTGATTGCAGGTAAAGCCCTTCATAGGCGCGATTGAGCCTTACGTGTTGCTGGTACTGAGTCGCCTTGCCATTCAACCGACCGAGCAGGCGCCTGGTCTCCGCCACGGTAGGTGGCACTTGAATGTCCACGCCTGACCTGTCGAGCATTTGCTCAATGGCATTTTTCGGCAGGCCTGGGTACTGGCGTTGAAACACCCTGACCCAAGCATGATCGGAGTGCTGGAGAGTCTCGTAACGAGTCTGGAAGCGCTCAGCCCGGGCCCCAAGACTCATCTGCTGGGTAGAACGCTGAAGTTCCTGATCAATCCTGAAGCGGCTGATGGTGTCGGCCAACAACGGTGTCGGTGGGCGTCCGGCCTGCATCAGGCGCAACATGTCGTCGTCGACTGCACTGACTTTGCCTATTTGTGCCAGCACCTCATCGCTGAATGACGCAACGCTGGAGCCGATTCCTCGCAGCAACTCCAGGCGCGTCCTGGGTCCCGTAGGTGCTGGTGCCGCAGGCGCCACATCACCGGACAAATCATCCTTGAGTTGCGGTGTTTCACCTGTTTTCGGCTTGATCACGGGCTCCCCCGGGGTTTCTCCAGCCTCTGTCAGCGCCTCGGCAGTACCTTCGCCCTTGAGTGCTGCACCAGCGCCCAATAGAGGAAGCGCATTAAGCAAACCAAATATCGTACGCGTCACGCCTGCCGATCGATCGTTCGGCTGCTCGCCGTTGAGCGCCTGGTCCAGACCGTAACCCGCATCGATCAGCCCGGCCAGCGCCAGCAAACCTTCGCCTCCGGGAACAAACAAGGCCAATGCTCCGTATTGGTTGACCCATTGCACAATGGGCTCGACCACTGCACTCAGGTTATCCCGATTGACCTGGGCATCATCGCGGATGGTTTCAATGCTGGCTTGCGCTGCCTGTTTCATGGTCAGCACCAGCTGCGCGAAAGGATCGGTGCCTGCAGGTGCCTCCTCGAGATGGATATAGTCGGCAGGATCCCAATAGCCATCATCGTTGAAAAAACCAGCTCCTTTCTTCAGATGGTGCTGGCGAGGATAAATGGCCATGCCCTCCAGTGCCGTCAGCACACCGGCATGGAAGGTGCCGTCATTGCGATCATCTTCGGCAAAGTGAGCGGCCAATGCCTGTTTCTTGTCCGGGTCCCTGCCCTGTTCCACCATCCAGTCGCGCAACGCCTTGGCATCGGCAAAGTAATGTAATGGCGAAGCGTTGCCCGGAATGTACAACAGGATCCTGGCGCTTGTGCGGTGACGCAAGCTCCAGATATCCCTGGCGGTGTAGCGATAGACAACCAGCCGGGAAACTTCGAGCAGATGGGAGGCGCGTGTCGGGGCCCGCAACTGCTCGACAGTCAGGTGCTGCCATTGCTGATCGGGCGCCAACCCTGCCGCGCGCAGCGCCACTTCAAGACCCTCCTGGGTGAGGCTGTGCTCCTGGCGTTGCAAAAAAGCCGTCATGACCCACGCCGCTTTGACCGATGTCCGCAGCCCATAGGCTGCAGGTGCAACGATCACCTCATCCGACGGCCAGGCCTGGCGCACATAGTCACGGTATTGATCCTTGAACCCGAGTTCCCATATCCACTGTTTGAAGTCGGCGGGCCGCAGCGCAATTTGCGTAAGCGGGCCATAGATTTGCGGGTCGGTTCGACGATAGATGCCTTCATAGGTTTGATGGTTGCCGCTGCCAACATAGGCAAACTCATCGACCTTATCGACCATCCGCACCTCTGGGCCGATGTCGGGGGGGGTGTACAAACCGAAAGCGGTTTCCCCAAAACGTCCATCACCCACGGTTTGAAAATTGGCTAACAACATTTGTGTCAGGTTTTGACAGCTGGCTACCCGCCCCTGCTGAACACCATTGTGCACTGGGTGGCCATTGTAGTTGTAGTCGAGTGTCACCAACTGCGCAGTCTGGGGATCGATGTCGTTGCCCCACTTCGTTTGAATCAGTCGACCACCGAACTGGCCAGGCGATAGAGGCAGCGCCGTCTCGACGATTGCCTTCAGTTTTTCGCGCATCGGCGCGGCAGGTAACAAGTGTTTGCCGAAAACGTCATTCTCTTGTGAGTCCGTCATTGTGCAATTCCTTTGCAATTGATCCACGAGTGTTCAGCTTGAGCGAACGCCATCTCGATCGAGCCGCTCACCCTCCGACCGCTCCCGGTATCTGGGGGCCGGGATTCCTGGTCAGGGCGCGAGTGGTCAAGCTTTTCAACAACTCGCGACGTTCATTTTTAAAGTTATCGACTATCCTGTTCATCCGCTGCGCAGACGCTTCCCGTGTCAGTTCAAGCTGGCCGTCAAGCTGTACAAAAGCCAACGCCGAGCGATCGGAAATAGCCAGGAACTGGTCGCTGTAGGCGCGCTCCAGAAACTCGATCCAGAACCCTTGGGCATTGATCGATTCAAGCAATGCAGAGGTTTGCTCAGCGTCCAACACTGCGTCATAAGCCTCATCGAGCTGGGCAGGTGTGACCTCGACACTCAAGCGGGTATTGATTTCTCGTGGTTGAGCGGGCAAATCCAGGCGTGCAGCCAATCCCACGCGATAAGCCAGGCTTATCTCCAGCGCTTGCTCGTTGGTCTCTGGCTCGGTACGGGCACGCGCGTTGATTTCACTCAAGGCCAGCCTCTCGACTTCCTGCAGACGGAACAAGCCCCGTGCCAGTACGATCATTGCCCCCTCCAGAACCCTGTTGTCGGTTGTCGCGGCAGCCATTGCCCGAAAACACAGGACCCGCACTTCCAGATCACTGAACAGCAATGAGGCCCCATCGGCGCTGATCCGTCCAATACTGGCCATCCGAAACAGCGATCGCCTCAACGCGTCGTCTTCACCCGCCGCCTCCAACACGTCCCAGACACGCTGGTTCAAGTCAACGTAGACCGCCCGAAAATCGAGCGTACCGCGCAGGCGATCCAAAAGACTGAAAAATGCCCTGGAGTCCGGATAGGCGGCCAGAGCAGTCCATAGCGCATTTTTACGCAAGACCTGTTCGGTACTCGCGCCAGCCAGCCATGGCGCAAGCTGCGCCAGACCATTGAGTACTCGCGCCGCTTCCCGACGAAAATCAGAGGTGATAATTCCGAGGCTGATCCCGCTCAACTCTTGATAGGTCGCTACGCGCTGCAGGCTTCCAGGTACCAGCAAGTTGCCCTGAATGTTGGTCCCCCGATTCAACTCCAGGGAGGCCTTGAACACCTCTTCAGGGATACGGCCGATCTGGTTGTCACGCAGATCCAGAGTGCGCAGTCTGGACAGACCGGAGGTGCCGATTGGCCATTCACTGATGCCCGTGCCACGTAATGCCAGCAGTTCGAGGTGCTGCAGATGGGTGACGTCCGGAGCCAGATTCAATGCCGGGTTAAAGTTCAGGTTCAATGCCTGCAACTGTTTGACATCGGCCAATAGCTTGACCGATTCCACGGTCAAGCGGATCTGGTTCTCACTCAGGTCCAGCTGCTCAAGCCGGGACATGCTGCCGATCGCCTGCGGCAAGCGCGTCAGGAAGTTACCGGTCAGGGACAAGGTTCGCAGATTGCTGAAGTTCTGCAGGAAAACGCTCATGCCTGCGCTCGTTCCGACCCGCTCCATGACCAGCGTGCCGACATGGCTGAAATCCCCCTTGATAACCGGCAACTCCCCCAGACGCAACGCGGGGAACCGGAGATCATAGAGCATCCCTTCACGGGTGAGCGTGCCAGGGGTTTCCCTGCGCCAGCTACGGATAATCGCTTGCGCCGCTCGGGACTTGCCGAGCCTGGGAACCTTGAGTCGCGGGCCGTCAGGGTCCTGCTGCCAGGTTTGCCGATTGATCCAGGTTTCCAGCGCTTCCCTGAGGGTCTGGAACTCGAGCCGCAGACTTTCAAGCTTCCTCAGCGCCAGCACCTCGTCCTTCCCCAAAGTGCGCAGAAAGCTGTTGATTTGTTCTGGCGAATGCATCGGGTAAAGCTCTTTTGCCCGGTGTACGATTGCGGGCGATCTCGGCGAGGGGGCCTGCAGGTGGGTTGAGGATTCAACCAAGCGAATGTCATTAACGGGGTCGGCCAGGCGCATGGGTGAAATGTAACCCGGCCGCACTGCCTGAATGCCGAGAATGGAATCCGCCGACAGACGCCGTTGCAGGACAAGGGCGGTAATTTTTTCCCTCAAGGCAACACCCTGATCCTCGGCTTCTACCCCCAGGGCCTTGCGACGTTGCGCCGAAAGCCCCTTCCAGAGCGCCTCGAAGTAATGTTCACGGGTCCGCTTGGGGAGAAAGGCCAATGTGGAATCGTCATCCCGGGCACTATAACTATCCGCGTTGGCATAGATCACCAGCCGCTCCGGCGCATCCTTGGTTCCGATACTCGCCGCTTCCTCCACGTAGAACGTCCCTTCAAACATCAGGACGTAGATGCCCCCCAACCATCCAGGCAGTTGCTCAAGGGTGGCGAACACCAATCGGTCAGTGTCCAGCCATCCCGTGGCGTTCAGATACAGGCCCTCGTAGGCTCGACTCTGGCGCACCACCTGCATGTACCGGCGGGCCTCTTCTGCCAGGCGCAAAGGCACCCTGGCAGCGTCCAGTTCATTCCATTCATGGGTGTCGGCATTGCGCACAAGCTCATCGGCGATGCTGACCGGCAGACCAGGGAATTCGGCCAGCAAGGGAGCCGCCTGAGTGCCCTGGAGCGCTTCGTTTCGCTGATAAACCCAAGCGAACAGGTCGAGCCTATGGAGGTCTGCCTCCTTCGCGAGCAACCGGGCCAGTTCCAGCGCTTGTGCAGTCGAATCATTGATCGACGAACCCAGCAGTCTTTCACGCTGCGCGGCGTTCAAGGCCGCCAATATGACCGGGAAGAATTGCCCCTTGCGGACCAGCCCCTGCTCAAGCTTGATTTTCTTGCTTGCGCTGGCAGGGCCGAACCCTTTCAACTGTTTCCCGGCAGTATCGACGATGTTCAGGCTGGTATCGCCTGGCCAGTCGCCCAGGGATGTCAGCAGGCGTAGCTGTAACTCGCTGTCAGCCAATGACGCGGACTCCGCGACCTGAAGCTGCTCGATGAACTGGCTGACGGCGTGGTCCGCACGGAAGCGATAAACAGTATCCACCAGCAATGCCGGGGGGCTGGTTCGGTCAAGGAGTATCTGGCGCAAGTGATTCTCTTCGATCCCGCTGGCTGCCAGAACCTGGAGCGCGGTTTCGTCGGGTATATCCACCGCCGAATAACCCAGCCGACGGAACAGCGTCAGACGATCCCACTCCTGCGGTAGCTCGGAGTCGTGACGCCAGGCTCCCAGGCCGTTGGTCTCAAGCAGCGGAGCATAGCCATCGCGTCCGGCAGGTTGACGCACTTCCCAGAGATCGGTTTCCGGCCTGGGGCGGACCCCGTAGACATCGTTGCCAATAGGCAGATAGGCCTGACCGTTAATCCAGCCCAGCCCTCTTTCATCGAACTTAAGCTTGCGTGGCAACACCAGGCTGTGGCGGTAGGCTGTAAGGTCTGACTTCCATAATCGTCGTTGGCCGTTTAGCAGCCGGATCTCCCTCAAGCCGTCGATGAATGTCGAATTCCTGATCCTTTTATAGGTTTTGCCGACTGCGCCAGCCCCGGCGGAGAACGCTGCAGCCAGCGTCAGGTTTTCGACGATGTCGAACAGATAATCCGTGGCTTGCTCCTGTTCGCCTTGAGACCAACTCTCTATTCCCTCATAAACTTCAAGTAACAATTGAGCGGCGCCCACCGCCATTATGATCTCACCCAACAGGGGCACAAACGAAGCACCCAGCAACAGAAGGTTGAGCCCGATTCCCTTGTAGCGCTCAAGCCGGTCCAGACGGGTTTTCTGGTCTTCATCGTCGGTGGGAACCACCAGCAGTCGCGCGTCAGCCATGACCCGGGCCATATGTTGGCGATACATCTCGCTGAACAAATCACCTTTGACATCGAAGCCTGACAACGACAGATAAAGGGAGTCTGAGGGAAGCGGATTGTTGGGTGGATTCAGCAGTCCGCTATCGAGCCCCTGTAGAAACGCAAACCTGTCGCCCAGCGCAATGAAACGAATAAAAAAAGCCCGGAACTCCTCGACTCGCAGGCGCCTGCTTAACTCCACCTCAAAATGCGTGAACGATGCGTACTCTTTCAGCGGCTGCAGCGGATCACCTGGCAGATAAACCACACAGCGATAGTCATCATCGGCATGGTCACTGACCGGACCGATGAACATCGCTCCTCGCAGTTCCAGGTCAAGCAACTCCAGTCTCTGATAAGCGAGGGAATTGTTACCCAGCTTGATCTGACCCTGATTGTTGCGCACCGATTCCAGCATTTTATAAACGTCGGCACTGATGTGTTTTTTCATCAGCGCAATGTGCCTATCCACTTCAAAGCAACGCTGTGAATGAGCGATACACTTGTCACGGACTTCACCCGTGGCTGGCTCCGGTGCGAACAGGCTGTTCAGATGCGTTTGATATTGCTTCCCCAAATCCAGCGTTCTGCAGAGACCGGCAAATTCATAAGGTTTGATCGCGAGGATTTTATTGCCATGTCCAGAGATCCTCTCTGGCTGATAAATCAATGAATCCTCGTGATAGTTGCCTGGAAGTGTTTCGCCGACCTCAAAGTTCTCGCACGCAGCGCTCAATAGATCCCTGTCGATGGGGGTAATGAGTTTCTTGCGCAAACCCAGCAGGCTCGAGGTGGACCGGATATGCTGAAAAACAATACCGGCAATATCCAGCTCCTCGCCCAGTTTGTCGGACATTGCCTTGGCCAACAGCGGAGCACAAAAATCTTCGGGGGACTTCATTTGACTCAGGGCGTTGACAACCTCGGCCCTTGAGGCATGGCTGGCAGTGAGGCTTTTATACAGCGCGTTGCGCATTTGAGCGCTGGCGGCCATCAGCCATTGAGGACTTTGAGCTTTAACCAATTCATAAAAGACACCTTGTTGCTCTGGCGTCATCGGGGCAGTAATTGGATTGTTTGCAACAGTAGGCATGATTGAGCATCCTTGCGACTGATAAGAGCAATCAGTCTATCGCCCGAACCTTCAAATAAAAGATCTAAAAGCCGATCAAAACAACCATTAACACATCAACAATAGAGATACTGACTATATACAAATACCACCACAGGCCGGCAGACATTAAAAGCCCTGAAACATGATAATCTCTTGAATCCAGGGCTTACGATTGACCAAAAAAGTCTGCTATCCACTCAGACGATCAAAACATTAAATTGCAAAATCTTATAATTCGACCTGTTCCAGTCCACGTTTTCTGAGCGCCGCGGCCAAGGCAGGCACATCATCAAATAATTTCCTGTTCAAGCTCCCCCAGTATTCACCTTCAATAAAAATCTTGATATCAGACTCCCACTCATTTTTTCGATGGTACCTGATGTAGGTGTATTCGAGGTCACCCGATCGCGAGCGATAGACGACCTTGGGATCATGGGTCAACACGCTATCGATCAGAAACATGGAAGGCCTGGGCAGGGCCTTTTCGAAGATCGGAAAAACATCCTCATTGGTATTGTACTTGTTTGATTCCAACATAATTGCAACGTCCTTGCTGCTATTTAGGTAAAACCGAGTTTAACTAAATCAAAAAATAATAAACCCTGCTCCGTAGAGATGGAGTCCGTAGGATTTATCGATAGTAGATGCAGTACAGCCGAAGATAACAGCAGACAGAACACTCAAATGAAATGGCCGGCTGGCCATTTTCCACTCCACCAGCCGGCCCCTGTACTTACCAGAATCGCTGCTGAGTCAATCGACTCCACCAGCTCGACAATACACGGTCAATCGAGCCGCTCGCCGCCAGACCGACCCGCTCTTGCAGGCTTTTACGCTCGGCGTAGTGCAGGTGGTACAGCTCGGCACCTTTGGCCCGTTCGGCGAGGTATTCATCGCTGGTCTTCAGTTCATCGACCAGTTGCTTGTCCAGCGCCGCGACACCGAGCCAGACTTCGCCGGTGGCCACTTCGTCGATGGCCAATTGCGGGCGGTAGCGCGAAACGAAGTTCTTGAACAACTGATGGGTGATGTCCAGTTCTTCCTGGAATTTTTCCCGACCCTTCTCGGTGTTTTCGCCAAATACGGTCAGGGTGCGCTTGTACTCACCGGCAGTCAGCACTTCAAAGTCGATGTCGTGCTTTTTCAGCAGGCGATTGACGTTGGGCAACTGGGCCACCACGCCGATCGAGCCGAGGATGGCAAACGGCGCGCTGATGATCTTCTCGCCGATGCAAGCCATCATGTAACCGCCACTGGCTGCAATCTTGTCGATGCAGATGGTCAACGGCACCCCGGCCTGACGGATCCGCGCCAGTTGCGAAGAGGCCAGACCATAGCTGTGGACCATGCCGCCGCCGCTTTCCAGACGCAGCACTACTTCATCCTTGGGCGTCGCCAGGCTCAGCAGCGCGGTGATTTCGTGACGCAGGCTTTCAGTGGCGGAAGCCCTGAGGTCGCCATCGAGATCCAGCACGAACACCCGAGGCTTGGCGTCATGCTGTTTCTTCTGTTTTTTCTCGAGCTTGCTTTCGACTTTGCGCAGGGTCTTGAGTTGATCCTTGCTGAGCAAGGCCTGCTCCAGGCGCTCACGCAGCTCTTTATAGAAATCGTTGAGCTTGCTGACGTGCAACTGGCCCGCAGCCTTGCGCCGGCCTTTGCTGCGCAGGGCCGCGAAACTGGCCAGGACCACCAGAATAGCGATCACCAGGGTGATGGTTTTAGCCAAAAAAGTTGCGTACTCCGCAAAAAACTCCACAGGGACTCCTTAAATACTGTGCGCCGCTGGACAATCGGTCGCGGGATACCTCAAGCATACTCATGCGCCCGCCTCGCGGCCAGCCGTGAAACCTGCTGTTACTGGCCTCTAACGGACATTTCAAACAAGCGTATGTTTTTTTATTGACAGCCCACCGCCATCCCCATAACCTCGCAAAACTTACAACGCACCGGGATGACGCGCACGTGGGCAGCATCTACTTGATTCGACATGGCCAAGCCTCCTTCGGTGCAGACGACTATGACGTCCTGTCGCCGACCGGTGTGCGCCAGGCCCAAGTGCTGGGCAGGCACCTGGCTGAACTGGGCCTGAGCTTCGATCGCTGTCTGTCTGGCGACTTGCACCGGCAACAGCACACCGCCACCAGCGCGCTCGAGCAGTTCAGTGCCGTCGGTATGCCGGTACCCTTGCTGGAAGTCGATTCGGCCTTCAATGAATTCGATGCCGACGCCATCATCCGTGCCCTGCTTCCCGGCCTGCTACCGGACGAACCCGAGGCGCTGAACATCCTGCGCAATGCCACGCAGAACCGCACAGAGTTCCAGCGTATCTTCGCCTTGATCATCGAGCGCTGGCTCAATGGCACCTACGACACGCCAGGACTGGAAAGCTGGCTGGGGTTTGTCGGTCGGGTCCAGGCCGGTTTGCAGCGTATCCTCGAGCAAGCGGACAACACCCAGAAAATCGCCGTGTTCACTTCCGGCGGGACCATCACCGCCCTGCTCCACCTGATCACCCAAATGCCTGCCGCACAGGCCTTTGAACTGAACTGGCAAATCGTCAACACCTCGCTCAATCTGCTCAAGTTTCGCGGTCGCGAGGTGGCCCTGGCTTCCTTCAACAGTCATGCGCATCTGCAACTGCTGAAGACCCCGGAACTCATCACCTTCCGTTGAGTACCGGGCCATTGTGACCCTGTTGTAACAACCCATAAAAAGGATCGAACCATGACCTCCGTAGCTGACGCCGTACAAGCAATGAAAGCCAAGTTCAACCCAGCCGCTGCTGCGGGCCTGGACCTGGTATTCGGTTTTCGCATCGACGAAGAACAGAACTTCTCGCTGGTCGTCAAAGACGGTACGTGCGAGCTGAAAGAAGGTGAAAACCCGGACGCCGGCGTGACCCTGGTCATGGACAGCGAAACCCTGAAAGGCATCGTCAGCGGCGAAACCGATGGCATGCAGGCGTTCATGGGCGGCAAGCTGCGCGCTGAAGGCGACATGATGCTGGCGATGAAGCTGAGCGAATTGTTCCCGGCCTGAATGCACGGCTCCCGGCCTCGGGAGCACGTATGGCTGCAAACGAATCCCGCCTTTATGGCGGGATTCGCGTTTTTCGCCTCAAAGCCAACCCAAAATTATTGGCTGTCCACAGGCCGGTCAGTTAAGAGAAATGCACAGTACTTCGACATAAACCAGAGCCTTTCGGCGAGTGTAATATCGCCAAGATCGCAGCCTGCGGCAGCTCCTACGCTGCGCCGATTCACCGTTGTGATAACGGGTGTGCGCAAAACGTGTAGGAGCTGCCGCAGGCTGCGATCTTTTGGGGGCATCCAGTGCTTAACTGACTGGCATTGGTCCACACGCCCCCACTTGCGGCACCAGGCGGATATCGACACGACGGTTGGCCGCTCGCCCGGACTCGGTATCATTGCTGGCGATCGGCTGGCTGGCCGCGATTCCCTGGACAACAAAGCAACTGTCGGGGATATCACTCATGCGCTGCATCCAGTCACGCACTGCCAAGGCGCGGGCGCGGGACAGCTGCAGGTTCTGCTCAGCGTTGCCCGTGGCATCGGTATGCCCGGCGATCATGATCAGCCAGCCTGGCTGGGCCTTGATGTCGACCAGAGCATTGATCAGCACCTTGGTCGAGTCAGGCTTGAGTTCGGCGCTGCCTGCATCGAATAGCGACAGACTGTCCAGGCGCACCGGATCGGGCAATAAACCCTCAGTGTCCGGACCTGCCAGCCAGACCTTCCACCCAAACCAGCCGGCCAAGGCGATAGTCGCCGCCACTGCGAATAACCACAGGGCGATACGACGCCTCCTGGTTTTCAGGTGAGAGGCCGACACTTCAGGCTCATGGAGGATCGGCAGAATGACCACAGGCATCACGAATGCCGGTTCAGGCACCCTCATCGACTGTGGCATTGTCTCGCCCGAAGAGATGTTTCGCTCCAGGCGTTGCATCAGGCTGCCGACCTGCTGGCGCAGCGCCTGCAGCGCGACCTGAGGGACCTGGACCTGGCAATCCAACCGATCGCTCAAGCGCTCCAGCTCGGTGTCCAGCTGCACCAGCGCTGGCAGACGACCTGCATTCAGCTCCAGGCTGCGCAGCAACGGCTGCAGTTGAGCGAACAACCAGGCCAGGATATCCAGGCGCACTGACGCCACAGTTGGCCACACGTTCGGCCACTCGCAGACAAGCGTCGCTATCAGCGCCACTCCCTGCACCAGGCCATCCAGACCATGGCGTTGGCTGCGAGCCAGCGCGAAGGAGGTCACGGTTTGCAGTTCCGCTCCGTTCTTCTGGAATAACGTCAGGCACAACTGCTCCACCTTTAACCAGTCCACGTCCGGACACGCCGGGTGGCTCAATTTGGCCAGTTCATCGTGCAGCGCCATAAACTCGGCGAAGCCACGCGGATCACCGCCGAGTCGAATACGCATTTCAAACAACGCCGTCATCGCGCATGCTTTCCGTTAGAGGTTTCACGACTGCGACAGGTAGTTCTGCCGCTTCAGGTGGCGCACCAATACTTTGCCCTCGGGCGCCAGGGTGGTGCCGAAGGTCACCCGTTTGCCTCCCTTCAGTTGCATGTCGAGGGCGTATTCCAGATGACCCGGCTGAGCCTGCGGCAGCAGTTCAATGTTCACAGTCTGCAACCGCGGCTCGTACTTGAGCAGGGTGACGGCTATGGTCCTCATCAGCCCATGGGCCGTGGCGGGTAACCCCTGCAGGATCAGGCCCATATCCGGCAGACCGTAGTCCGGCAAATGACTGAGCGTGCCAGCCCGGCTGTTGAGGATGCGTTGCAGGTTGTCCAGCACCGACAGGGTGTACTGGTCCTCTTCGCCGACTCGATACAGGTCAAGCTCGCCGTCGAAATTCTGCAGGAGCATTTCGTAGAGGGAAGGATTGAGTTCGGGCATTGCTTACTCCTTCGCCAAAGGTCGCAGGGCCAGCCGGTTGTCCCCCAGCTCGATCACCCGCGCCCGGTCCGGCTCCAGGTCATCGCGGGCCATAGTCAGGCGCCACGTATGCATCCGGGTATCGGGTTGGCGGAACAACGCGACCACCGCGACGAACTGCGCGTTCTTGTCCATGGGCACGTTCAACTGCGCCCCCTCCCCGGGTTTGACCACCATTGCTCGCTGGTCCAGCAGATCGACTCCGAGCACACTGTCGTCATCGCTCAGCAAGCTGTCGTAGGTGGCTTTCTCCAGCGCCTTGCTATCACGCAACTGGTACACCCGCACCAGTGTCGGCACTGACAACGCGCCCATGTTCGCCACATCGGTGTTCATCGCTGCTCGCCCGCTAAAGTCCAGGTGCAGGGTTTCCACCTGCTTGTAGAAGATCGCCTTGGCGGTGGATGTGGTGCTGTCGGTCACGGTCTGGGTCAGTCCGCAACCGCCCAGCAGTGCACCGATAGCAGCCAGCATCGATGATTTAAAAAAGGTACGCGACATGCTGTATCTCCCTGTCCCGGGGGTTGTTCGAAAGGCCTTGATAGCGGCCGAGGTTGATCGTGATTGTGTCGTGCTCCGCGACCTGCCAGGCGTCGCCACCCAGGCCCAGTACAGCGGTCATGCCCAGGAGGATCGGCGCTCGCCCCAGCACCGGCTCGGGCAGGCTGGTCACCGGCAACGACAACTGCAGCTTGGCGGTGCAACGCCAGCCCAGGTACACCCGCAGCAGCACCAGCAGGTCGCAGCACAACTGGCCATCCGGCAACCAGCCACGGGCCTCGTCTGGGTCCTCGGTGAACAGCGCCAGGTGCAACTGACTGTTGGCGTCGTGCCCGACACTGCCCAGAGGCGTGCCTTGGGACAAGCTCACCGGATGGCACCTGGACAGACTGGCCGGCTGCGCCAGGGGAATTTTCTGCGGCCAGTGTGGCGTCACCCGCGCCTCGGTGTTGGGTGCCAATAGCTTGACCAGCGCGATGATGCCTTCAGCGTTGCGGGTGGGCAGGCGCATCACGCTGAGCAGCGCCAGGAAGCGTGATATGGGTGTGGCAATGTGCTTGGCGGTGCCGGGAATCCCCAGGCCGATCAGCCCCAGCAGGCATTGCGAAGTCGCATCAGTACCACCCGCCTCGAACGTGGCCGGGTACGAGTATTTGCGCCAGATGCGGTAGAACTGGGTGAAGATCCGGTGGTTGAACATGTCGAGGAAGGCTTCCAGTGCCTCATGCCCCTCCCGCCGCTGGGCGATATCATCCAGAAAAGCCGTCGGCAACGGCGAGTCGACACCGTACAAACCGAGCAGGCGGGTGCGCACCGTGGCCGGGTGCTCCGGGTCATCCTCAGCGGTTTCGATGGCCTTCAGTTCGCCGCCAGGGAACCCCATGCCAGGATCCGGCCGAAAGCGCACAGGGTCATCCGCCGGGTGCGTGGTGCTGCCCAGTGGCGGGTGATTCGGCAAGGCCTGTTCCAGCAACTGGCAGAAGCGAAACAGATTGGCCTCGGCCACCCGTCCCTCCAGTGCCTTCAGTAAACCGCCGGCTTTCAGCCGGGAATACGCTGACTGTGGTTCTCGTTCCATCGCAGGCACTTTCCAGTAGGTTGCAGGATCAGCGTGAGCTGGTTGTACAAGTGAATGTCGGCATACAGGCCAAAGAAGCGATTGAGCATTTCGCCGAACAGGCTGATGTCGCCTTCGCCAGAAAAGCCATTGGCATCCAGGGTCACTTCGATATCCACTCCGCGTAGCAGGAAGCCTTTCTCGAAGCGCTGGATCAGGTGGTGGCTAACTTCGACGATCGCCGCCAGGCGGCGTCGATTCAGCTCGCTGCCCGTCCAGTCGTACAGCGCCAGGGTGCCTCGCAGCACCTCGGCGTTATCGAGCATCGGCAAGAAGTTCGACCCCAGGTGGCTGAGTACTCGCCAGTGAAAACGATCGCGGTTCGGCGGGTAGCACGGCAAGGTCGGTGCACACAGATTGCGCACCCGCAAACCCGCCTGGGTGGATTGCACCAGGGTATCGAGCAAGGTGCTTTGCAGCGCCTTGCGCGGCAACTGCCCGTTAGTGCCGGTCAGGCGCAACGACAGGCTCTCGCTCTGGTGCAGCTGATCCTCGTCGAAGCCCTCGCCTCCGAGGATCAGCCAGGTGTCGTGCAAACCATTGGCGCCACGCTTCAAGCGCGTATGGAAGTAACGCTCGGGCGCATCAAAGCGCAGCATGCCGCCCTTGTGACGAAAGCTGGTGAACGGCACATAGTCCTGGCGCTCGGCGTTCTTTGAGGCGGTGACCTGATCCACCGAGTAAATTTCCAGATGACCGTCCTGCAAACGCATGGGCCGCAGCAGGTAGTCGGTTTGCAAGGGCGCCAGGGTCAGTGGGTCGGCCTCCAACGGGAACAGATTGATCACCGGCACGGCATGCAGGCGAAGGTGCTCGTTGCTCAGCTCGAATGCGTGCGGCCACGGCTCGCGAAGCACCGCTTCGAGTTCGAACCAGGGCATGCCTGGGACGATGCTCAAGTGTTCCAGCCCACAAAGGGTCACGAACATGAATTTCTCGGGGAAGGTGAAATACTCCAGCAGCAACTGATAACCGCTGAAGGCGCTGTCGCCCTTGGGCCACAGGCGATCCTCATCGGCGAAACCCTTGGGCGCAAAATGGCCGTCCAGCCCATGACGGTCCGTCTGCCCCGGCAGGCGCACGTACAACGCCTGAGTGTGCAGAGTCAGTGCCTGATGCAGCGCACTGGCCAGCGGGGCATCGGCATTCAGGTACAGCGGCAGGCGGCTCAGATCGACCTCGCTCCAGTCCAGCAACGCACCGCAGGCGAAGCGCAGGCGCAGCACCGAACGACCGTCCGCCTCGTGGGCAACTCGCAGAGACTCCAGGGCCAGCGGCTGCAGCGTCAGATCCTGGGTAGTGGTGTAGCGGCAACGGGTGCGCTGTGGCCCGATGGGCTGCGACAGCACTTCGAAGCCCTTGCCGATCAGCTCGCTGCGCTTCATCTGCTGAAGCTCAGGCACCAGTTCGATCACCGACAGGGATGGAATAGTGCGCAGGTAATGCGGCCACAGCAGACTGACCAGGCCTTCGGTCAGCTCCGGCAGGTCATCGTCGAGCTTCTCGCGCAGGCGCCCCATCAGGAAGGCAAAGCCCTCGAACAGGCGTTCCACATAAGGGTCACGCGCTCCCGGCTTATCCAGGTTCAGCTGTGCCGCCCGGTCCGGGAAGGCTTCGGCGAACTCCTTGCCGGCCTCGCGCAGATAGCGCATCTCGGCGTCGAAATAGTGCAGTGTCAGATTGTCCATGCTCAAAGAAAAAATCCTGATGAATAAGGTTCAGCCGCAGAGCACTGCAGCGCGTACCGGGTCGATGGCCACCAGCGCAGCCAGCAGCGCCTCCATCCGCCGGGCCAGGGTCGGCTTGTCCGCATCGTTGCGCTGGGCTTTCAAGCGCAGCAGCTTGAGCAGGCGTGCCTTGACCTCGAAATTCAGCTCGGGCTCCCACTCGGCCAGGGCCTGGCGCTGTGCGCTGGCATCCAGTTCGCCCAACAGGTGGATGGCCAGATCGTTCCTGGCATATTGCTCGGCCACCCGCGCCATCAGCAGGCGCAGTAGCCAGCGCTGCCGCCCGGTCTGCACCCCGGGCCGCGCGGCCAGCCAGGCCAGCGCCTGCTC
>NZ_CABVHQ010000025.1 GCF_902497895.1 Pseudomonas fluorescens | reverse complement strand
GCTGCCGCAGGCTGCGATCTTTTCGGCGAGCCCAACAAATCAAAGTTTGGCGGTTGTCCGACCCGGCTTCTTGGTCTGCAATATATGCGAGAACACCGCATGCAGATCGTCCGAGGCGCTGTCTTCGTCGAGGTTGAGCTTGCTGTCGATGTGATCCATGTGATGCATCATCAGGTCCACCGCAAGTGTCGCGTCGCGCGCCTCGATGGCGTCGATCAACTGGGTG
Organism: Pseudomonas fluorescens; assembly: GCF_902497895.1. Lineage (GTDB taxonomy): Bacteria > Pseudomonadota > Gammaproteobacteria > Pseudomonadales > Pseudomonadaceae > Aquipseudomonas > Aquipseudomonas fluorescens_BP. The sequence continues at coordinate 84,622 of NZ_CABVHQ010000025.1, read as the reverse complement.
TGTTCATCGTAGGAACAATGCGAACGGTTGCCGCTTTCGTACTGGGCGATGATCAATGAAGTCTGGGACACCAGGCTGCGCTGAAAGCTGATCAGCGGAGCATTTTTCGCCGCTTCGGCGAGCTTCAGGTGGAATTCGCCAGAGAGCCGGATCCCCGCCCCACGGTCGCCACGGGAGAAACTGTCGCGCTCGTCGTTGACCATTTGCCGCAATTGGCTCAACTCTTCGGCCGTCGCATGCTGCACTGCCAACTCGGTAATTGCGCGCTCGACCAGACGCCGCGCAAGAAACACCTGGCGGGCCTCCTGAACGCTCGGACTGGCCACAATGGCACCACGATTCGGGCGCAACAAAACCACGCCTTCATGGGCCAGACGCGACAGGGCGCGGCGAATGATGGTGCGGCTGACCCCGAAAATTTCCCCCAGGGCTTCTTCGCTCAACTTGGTGCCGGGCGCCAGGCGCTGCTCGAGGATGGCCTCTAAGATATGCGCGTAGACAATATCGTCCTGGGTTCCACTGCGGCCGGCCTTGCCTGCTCGCGGTTGTTTCTTGAGGGGCTGCAACTGATCGTTCATGGGCACTCGAGTTGGGAAAACTGCGGCGAACTACCGTGACTGTAGTACGACACGGCAGTTCACGGGCAAGTATCGCGAAAAAACATGGCACATTGTACACAACTGCGTGTGCTAACACGACTGTACGGCAATTTACGGCTGCGGCTGTATTGCAACATTCACTTATGTTTGCGTTTAGGCTTCACACAGAATCCATGGCGGACACCGACCCGTAGGAGCTGCCGCAGGCTGCGATCTTTTCAGGCGCACTGCACATCCCCGAAGATCAAAAGATCGCAGCCTGCGGCAGCTCCTACGGGGGGGCCGTGTTCACCGCGGACATCTTCATTTGTACAAGGACCACCGCTCCATGACCGACGCCACGCAAGCGCAGTTACGCCCATTGGCCGACACGTCACCTTCGGCCATCGTCGCCGGTTTCATCGCAATGATGACCGGCTACACCAGTTCGCTGGTGCTGATGTTTCAGGCCGGCCAGGCGGCCGGGCTGACCAGCGGACAGATCTCGTCGTGGATCTGGGCGATCTCGATCGGCATGGCGGTGTGCAGCATCGGCCTGTCCCTGCGTTATCGCACGCCTGTCACCATCGCCTGGTCGACCCCGGGTGCGGCGCTGTTGATCACCAGCCTGGGCGGTGTGAGTTATGGTGAAGCCATCGGCGCCTATATCACCTGTGCGGTGCTGGTGACCATTTGCGGGTTGACCGGCAGTTTCGAGCGATTGGTCAAACGGATTCCCGCCTCGCTGGCCGCGGCGCTGCTGGCCGGGATTCTGTTCAAGATCGGGAGCGAAATCTTCGTCGCCGCGCAACACCGCACGGCGCTGGTGCTCGGCATGTTCTTTACTTATCTGGTCATCAAACGCCTGTCGCCACGTTATGCGGTATTGGGCGCGTTGCTGATCGGCACGGCGCTCTCCGGCATGATGGGGCTGCTGGACTTCAGCGGCTTCAGCCTGGAACTGGCCACGCCGGTCTGGACCACCCCGCACTTCTCCCTGGCGGCGACCATCAGCATCGGCATTCCGCTGTTTGTGGTGGCTATGACCTCGCAGAACATGCCCGGCATCGCCGTGCTGCGCGCCGACGGTTACAACGTTCCTGCTTCGCCCCTGATCACCACCACCGGCATCGCCTCGCTGTTGCTGGCGCCGTTCGGTTCCCACGGCATCAACCTTGCCGCCATCAGTGCCGCGATCTGCACCGGGCCCCACGCCCATGAAGATCGCAATAAACGTTACACCGCAGCGGTCTGGTGCGGGATTTTCTACGCAATTGCCGGGGTATTCGGCGCCACGCTGGCGGCACTGTTCGCTGCGCTGCCCAAGGAACTGGTGCTGTCGATTGCCGCGCTGGCCCTGTTCGGCTCGATCATCAATGGCCTGAGCATTGCCATGTATGAAGTAAAGGAACGCGAAGCCGCGCTGATCACCTTTATGGTCACCGCTTCGGGGCTGACGCTGTTTTCGATTGGTTCGGCGTTCTGGGGGATTGTTGCGGGGGTGTTGACGCTGGTGATTCTGAATTGGCGCAAAAGCTGAAAAGATCGCAGCCTGCGGCAACTCCTACAGGATCCCGCACATATCCGGCACCGTAGGAGCTGCCGCAGGCTGCGATCTTTTGATCTTCTCGAACATCGCCCACAGAAAATCCCGGGAAACACGCCCGAGGCTTGAACAGATAATAGAAGGGAAAAATCGACAGGCCGCGCAGGGCAGCATCGAATCAGCGGCCCGGGCGGGCCGCTGGTTCATGACATCAGGCTACCGGATTGATTGGCTTTTCCGGGTACCAGACGTCCAACAGCGGGCTGACTTCAACGCTTTTCAGCTCGGTACGGCCTTTGAGCCAGGCTTCAACAGCTGCGCGCTGCTCTTCGCTGACCGAACCACGTTTGATCAGGCAAACCAGACCGTAGTCATCGCCGCCAACGTAGCCGAGGCCATTGGCCTCCATTGCTTCTTCCAGGAACTCGTTGAGGAAAGTGTCAATAGCCTCATCAGCCAAATCTTCTTTGAAATCCAGGTTCAGCTCGAAACCCAGCTCTTGAAATTCATCGACGCACAATTTTTTGCGCAGACGCTGGGAACGGTTAGTCGCCATGGAACAATCCTCATAAGTAATAACGGGCGGCACTTTAGCAGCTTAAGCAAGCGTTTGCCCGCCTCTATAGGGTCAGGTCTGTGCCGTCTGTAAAAAAATAGCCGATTGGAGCGACAGGGCACGGCACAAGTCGCCATACCTTGGGGCATAATGCCGACACTTTCATGACCACTGAGGGAATTTGTCCACGTGCCCTCGTCTTTTTCCCCTCGGCTGTAGGGTTTTATTACAGATGATCAAATCTTTGCGTCCATTGTTGCTTGCCAGTCTACTTCTGCCTCTGGCCCTGCCTGTTCAATCCGCTCCGATCAACACCGCCCTGTCGCCCAAGGTTCAACAAGCCCTTAAAGCCAGCAAATTGCAGAACGATGCCTTGTCACTGGTGATGATTCCGCTCAACGGCCCGGGCACCCCAACGATTTACAACGCCGATGTGTCAGTCAACCCGGCCTCGACCATGAAGCTGGTGACCACCTATGCCGCCCTGGAAATGCTTGGGCCCAACCATCAGTGGAAGACCGAGTTCTACACCGACGGTGTCCTCAGTGGCGGCATCCTGCGTGGCAACCTGTACCTCAAGGGCGGTGGCGACCCGAAGCTGAACATGGAAAAGCTTTGGCTGCTGATGCGTGACCTGCGGGCCAATGGCGTGCAGCAAGTCACCGGCGATCTGGTGCTGGACCGCAATTTCTTCGTGCAACCGCAGTTGCCGCAGTTCAATGACGACGGCAATGACGATAACAAACCCTTCCTGGTCAAACCCGATTCGCTGATGGTCAACCTCAAGGCGCTGCGCTTCGTCGCGCGCAATGACTCGGGCAAGGTCCTGGTTTCCGTCGAACCGCCGATTGCCACCATTCACATCGACAACCAGGTCAAGGCCGTCAACTCCAGGCAGTGCACCGGCAACGTGCGCTACAACCCGGTGGCCCGGGCCGATGGCGGCGTGAGCGTGACGGTCAACGGCCAGTTGGGCGAGGGTTGCAGTTCCCAGACCTACCTGTCGCTGCTTGATCACGCGACCTATACCGCCGGCGCCGTGCGGGCGATCTGGCAGGAACTGGGTGGCAGCATCCAGGGCCAGGACCGTCTGGCCGCAGTGCCCAAGGACGCCAAGGTCCTGGCCCGGGCATTCTCGCCGGATCTGGCGGAGATCATCCGCGACATCAACAAGTACAGTAACAACACCATGGCCCAGCAGCTGTTCCTCAGCCTCGGCGCCGAGTTTCGCAACGCTGCCGACGGTGACGACGCCAAAGCCGCGCAACGGGTAGTGCGCCAGTGGCTGGCAAAGAAAGGCATCACTGCGCCGCATCTGGTCATGGAAAACGGGTCCGGGCTGTCCCGCGCCGAACGGGTCAGTGCCCGGGAAATGGGCGCGATGCTGCAGGCGGCCTGGAGAAGCCCGTACTCGGCGGAGTTCGTCAGTTCGATGCCGATTGCCGGCATGGACGGCACCATGCGCAAACGCTTGAAACGCACCGCCATGGCCGGTGAGGCGCATATCAAGACCGGCACCCTGAACACCGTGCGCGCCATTGCCGGCTTCAGCCGCGACAGCAATGGCAATACCTGGGCAGTGGTAGCGATCCTCAACGATCCGAAACCATGGGGCGCGTCCTCGGTGCTCGACCAGGTGCTGCTGGACCTGTATCGCCAGCCGAAATTGGCGGAAGCTGCTTCGGCGTTGTAAACCTGCAGAGCCATGTGGTGAGGTGCTTTTGTGGCGAGGGGGCTTGCCCCCGCTCGAGTGCGCAGCGGTCGTAAATCGGCTGATGGGTTTTACCTGACGTAACGCGGTTGCCTGATTTTTGGGCCGCTTCGCAGCCCAACGGGGGCAAGCCCCCTCGCCACATTGGCCCCCTCGCCAGCAGCTCGCTCCTTGGGTCATTGTGGGAGCCTTCTACCTCAGCTCCCTCTCAACCCGATCCCGTCCCGCCTGCTTCGCTGCATACACACCCGAATCGGCGCGCAACAGCAACGCGTCAGCGCCTTCCGATACCCGCCAGCAGGCAATCCCGAAGCTTGCGGTCACTACGCCCACACCGTCGATCGGCGAGCTGCGCAGCCCCTGCCACAGTTCCAGCGCCAGAGTATGGGCCTGCTGCCCATCGGTGTCCGGACAAAGCACCATGAACTCCTCGCCGCCCAGGCGACAGAACACATCGGTGCGCCGCAAGCGCTGGCCGATGCGTTCACAGACGCCTTGCAGCACCCGGTCACCCACGGCATGCCCATGCTGGTCATTGATGCGTTTGAAATGGTCGATATCGAGCATGATCACCGCCATGTCCCCGACTCCGCGCTCGACCCGGGCCATTTCGGTCTTCAACCGTTCCTGGAAATACCGCCGATTGAAAATCCCGGTCAGAGAGTCGGTGACCGAAAGCGCCCGCAGCTCCTCCTCGACCCGCTTCAGATCGGAGATATCCGAGATATAGCCGTGCCAGAGCACCCCGCCACCCGGCAATTCTTCCGGCGTCGCCTCGCCACGGACCCAGCGCAATCCGCGTTGCGGCAGTTGCACACGGTATTCCTCACGCCACGGGCTGAGCTTTTGCGACGATGCACGAATCGAAGCACGGACTCTGGACGAATCTTGCGGATGGATTCGCTCGAAGATCGCCTCGGCATTTTTTTGCAGCAGATCCGGCTCCAGCTCGTAAATTTCACGAATGCCGTCACTGGCATAAATCACGCTGAACTTGCCATCCGCCGCCATCATGAACTGGTAAATCCCGCCCGGGACATGGGCACTGAGCTTTTTCAGCAGGGTATCGCGGGCCGCCAGTGCTTCGTGCACCCTTTTACGCTCGGTGACGTCAATACAGATCGCCAGGTGCCCGACCCACAGCCCCTGCTCATCGAGCACCGGCGCCGCGAGCATATTGACTGACAGGTAGCTGCCATCCTGACGCACCAGCGTCCATTCGCGCGCCTCATGGCCGCCCTCTTCGCCGCCCTCGACGAGCATCGCCTGGCACATCGGGATCGGCTTGCCATAACGCTGGCTCAGTTCCGCCGCACGCACTTGCAGCTCCTTGGGCAAGTGCAGGCTCTCCAGCGTCACATGTCCGAGCACCTCGACACTTCGATAGCCAAGCATTAGCTCGGCACCGGCATTGAAGGTACTGATCACCCCGCGCAGGTCCGTGGCGATGATCGCTACCTGAGTCGCCGCATTCAACACGCTGCGCAGTTGTCCATGGGCCTCGCGCAGCTCCTGCTCACGCAGGCGCAGTTCCCGGGTACGCTGCTCGACCAGCGCCAGGGCTCGCTGGCGCTGGCTGACCAGGACATAGAGCAAGACGCTGAGCAGCACGCTCAACAATCCGCCCATCACCGCCAGACTGGTAATCGTCGAATGGTTGGCACGCTCGAACGCTGCACTGGTGCGCATATTCAGGTCGTAGACCCGGTCCCCCAGGCGCAATATCGAGGTGTATTGCAAGGGTTGGCTGGCCACGGAATTGGTCGATTCGTAGAGCAGTTCAGACTGGCCATCGGTTGAGCGATCGTGAATCTGCACCACCAGATTGTCCTGGCTTTGCGCAGGAAAACCATCAGCCACCAGCTGGCGCATGCTGATCACGGCCAGCACATACCCCAGCGGAATCGATGGCACAGCCGTCGCCGAAACCCGCTCGACAACCGGCAAGGCCAGCAGCACACAAGGAGTATATTCAGGCTCGACCCCGATCAGTTGCAGCGGCTGGGAGACTGCCATGCCACCACGGTCCCGGGCCCGCTGCAGGGTGGCGCCCCGCCCGGGTGCGACCAACAGGTCCAGGCCCAGCGGCGAGCCCCACTCGCCGAGCTTCTGGTTATACAACAAAGGGACGTATTCATCGCGCTCGGCGGCAGGCTGCAGCCCGCCCGACGGACTCAGGTCACGAATCGAAAAGCCTGCCAGGCCTTGCGCTCGCACCCGTTGTTCAAATGCCTCACGTTCGGCCCTGGAAACCCGGGGCGCCCAGGAATAGGCCTGGGTTCTTTGCAACAAGGGCCGGGTGAAGCCATTGAACTCTTCCCGAGAGACTGACTGGGAGTTGACGATGAACCGGCGCAGGCTATCGAGGCGCTGCTCCTGATCTTCGAAACGCTCGGCAAACCGGTTCTGGCGCTCGCCGACCAATAGCTGAAAACGCTGCACCACCTGCTGTCGGTGGTCCTTGATAGTCGCCCAAGCCAACATTCCAGTCAGCACGCCACCGGCCAACAGCACCAGCAGCGCGATATACCAGGCCGAAACATCTTCACTGATAAAACCCAGAATCCTGGGTCGAATGGCGTGTAACGACATAAGCAGAACTCATAACGCCAGCGAGCTTGGGCGTCACATGGGCCTTGATTGAGTTATAGCCATTTGCCACTAACTTGACCAGCGCCAAAAGAGCCAAGAGCCTTTAAAAATCAAGGCCCTGTGGATCCAATCGGTTTTTAGCGGGCGGTGATTTTCCAGGCACGGTGGATCTTGCTGTTGCGGGCAAAATCCGCGTCTATCGTCTGCGCGGTGATTTCCTCGACCGCATACCGGCTGCCGAGGTTCTCTTCGAGCTGGAACTTGCGGAAGTTGTTGGAGAAATACAACACACCGCCAGGCGCCAGGCGCGCCATGGCCAGATCGATCAATTGCACCTGATCACGCTGCACGTCGAAAATCCCTTCCATGCGCTTGGAGTTGGAGAAGGTCGGTGGATCGATGAAGATCAGGTCGTACTCGTCACGGCAGGTATCCAGCCATGCCATCACATCGCCCTGCTCCAGACGGTTCTTGTCGGAGAAACCGTTGAGCGACAGGTTGCGCCGCGCCCAGTCCAGATAGGTTTTCGACAAGTCGACGCTGGTGGTACTGCGTGCGCCGCCCTTGGCTGCATGAACACTGGCGGTGGCGGTGTAGCAATACAGGTTGAGGAAGCGCTTGCCGGCCGCCTCTTTCTGAATGCGCATGCGCATTGGCCGGTGATCGAGGAACAGTCCGGTGTCGAGGTAGTCGGTGAGGTTGACCAGCAGCTTCACGCCGCCTTCGTTGACCTCGACGAACTTGCCCTGTGCAGCCTGACGCTCGTACTGCTTGGTGCCGCTTTGACGCTCGCGACGTTTGACGACCACACGGCTCTTATCAATGTTCAAGGCCTGCGGAATGGCCGCCAGGGCATCGAACATGCGCGCCGAGGCTTTTTCCGGATCAATGGATTTCGGCGCGGCGTATTCCTGGACGTGAACCCAATCGTGATAAAGGTCGATGGCCATGGAGTATTCCGGCATGTCGGCATCGTAGACGCGGTAGCAGTCGATGCCTTCACGCTTGACCCACTTGCCCAGAGCCTTGAGGTTCTTTTGCAGGCGATTGGCGAACATCTGCCCGCCTTCGCTCAAGCGCGGTTGCTCGATCACCACCGGTGCCGGTTTGATCGGGTTGCCGTTCTTGTTGTACTTCTCGTACTTGCCCGGTGCTTCGATGTTGTCTGCGACTTCGACCTCGGCCTGTTCGCGTTCGATCTGGCGTTGTTCCGGGGTGCGACGCTCGCCGGTGACGAACTGGTCCGGGGTGACCTTGATCAGCAGCAATTTGCACGGCAAGGCGCCGTTCCAGAACGAATACTGCTTATGGCTACGGATACCCATGCGCTTACCCAGTTCCGGCGCGCCGGTAAACACCGCGGCTTCCCAGTTCAGGCAGGCCTGACGCAGGCGTTCGCCGAGGTTCTGGTAGAGATACAGCAAACTCGCCTCATCACCCAGACGTTCGCCATACGGAGGGTTGCAGATAACCAGGCCTTTCTGGTTCTGGTCCGGACGCGGTTCGAAAGTCGCGACTTCACCCTGGTAGACCTTGATCCACTCGCTCAGGCCGGCCCGTTCGATGTTGTTGCGGCCCGGCTGAATCAGCCGAGGGTCGGCTTCGTAACCGCGGATCCACAACGGTGGCTTGGCCAGACCGGCGGCGGCTCGTGCGCTGGCTTCTTCGTGGAGTTTTTTCCACAAGGCCGGCACGTGGCCGAGCCAGGCGGTGAAACCCCACTGCTCGCGGCGCAGGTTCGGTGCCATATCGGCGGCGATCATTGCCGCTTCCACCAGGAAGGTGCCGACGCCGCACATCGGGTCAGCCAGTGCGCCGCCATCGGCAGCAATCCGCGGCCAGCCGGCACGGATAAGAATCGCCGCTGCGAGGTTTTCCTTCAGCGGTGCCGCACCTTGCTGCAGGCGATAGCCACGCTGGTGCAGGCTGTGCCCGGAGAGGTCCAGCGAGAGAATGGCTTCGCCACGGTCCAGGCGCAGGTGGATGCGCAGGTCCGGGTTGAGTTTGTCGATCGATGGACGTTCCCCCGACGGGGTGCGCAGCTTGTCGACAATCGCATCCTTGACCTTCAAGGCACCAAAGTGGGTGTTATCGATACCCGAACCGTGACCGCTGAACTCCACGGCCAGGGTCCCGTCGTTGAGCATATGGTCCTGCCATTCGATATCCAGCACGCCGTGGTAGAGGTCTTCGGCATCCTTCATCGGGAAGCGTTTGAGCACCAGCAATACCCGGTTGGCCAGACGCGACCAGAGGCACAAGCGATAGGCGGTCTCCATGTCGGCCATGCCGCGCACAGCCGAAGTGTGCTCGCGTGCTTCCTCAAGGCCAAGCCCGATGGCTTCCTCGATAAGCAGGCCTTCAAGGCCTTTGGGACAGGTGAGGAAGAGTTCGTAACGATCCGACATGGGAATTCCAGGGCCTTTTAAGCAATAAGTGAACGGGCAACGCATTGCCCGCTCGGTTTTCAATCAAGCGCTTTTCTTGAAGAGCGCTCGCGGGGCACGAAAGTGTGCCGTGCCACCCCGGCCGCTCAGCCAATCGAAAGGTTGGGTGAGCTTGGATGCCGGGGCAGATAAAAGATTCGGTGCAACAAAATGTCATATCTCGACCCTTCGTCGAATAATACCCGACGACAAGCGGCCGACATTTTCACCACAAGATTAACCTCATCATCTAGCAGGAGGCTGATCATAGTGGGCTTTGGCCAAGCAGCAGGCGATTGGCCACCTGCTTACTTATGGCCATAACATCATTATCGTTACGTTCTTATGACAAAACGATCATTCCCTCGATGTGACGCATTGGTTAGAACTCAACACAGGTTGACGCCGCAACGACGTCAACACCTTGGCTCGCGACGCCGGCAGCGAGCCGCCAACGGCAGAGAATTTCTGCCCGACCTCGATTGAGGTCGACGGGACATTACACAGTCAACAAGTGAGGGAAACACCCTATGAGAAGACTTAAGCGTGATCCGTTGGAAAGAGCATTTTTACGCGGATATCAATATGGCGTTGGTGGCAAATCCCGTGAGCTTTGCCCATTTACTCTACCGTCGGTACGCCAAGCCTGGATTAACGGCTGGCGCGAAGGACGCGGCGACAACTGGGACGGTATGACCGGCACTGCGGGAATCCACAGACTCAACGAACTTCACGCCGTCGGCTAAACAGGGCACACACTCCGACACCAAAATCTGAATACGTAACGACTTACCATGCTCGTCCCATCCGGACGGCGGGCTTCGGCCCAGGGGCTCCCTTGAGGAGCCCTTTTTTATGGGCGCTCACTTGCCATCACTCAATCCCTGTAGGAGCTGCCGCAGGCTGCGATCTTTTGATCCTGCTTCTCGGCCTTCTGTGCGTGAACACATAAATCAAGATCAAAAGATCGCAGCCTGCGGCAGCTCCTACAGTTAAATCTCCACTCGCCTTTAGCGCAATGCCGCGATGGCATCCACCGACTGGCGAATCAGCGCCGGGCCCTTGTAAATAAACCCCGAATACAACTGCACCAGGCTGGCGCCAGCGGCGATTTTCTCAGCCGCGTGCCTGCCTTCGGTGATGCCGCCCACGGCGATGATCGGCAGGCGCCCGGCCAATTCGCCGGCCAGTACCTTGACCGTATGAGTACTCTTGTCGCGAACCGGTGCGCCCGAAAGGCCACCCGCCTCGTCGCCATGTTCCATGCCTTCGACGCCAACGCGGCTCAGGGTGGTGTTGGTGGCGATCACCGCATCCATCCCGGTCTCGATCAAGGCTCGCGCCACCTCCACGGTCTCTTCGTCGGTCATGTCCGGAGCGATTTTGATCGCCAGCGGTACGCGCTTGCCGTGGCGCTGGGCCAGATCTTCCTGGCGCTGACGCAAGGCTTCGAGCAATTGCTTGAGCGAGTCGCCGAACTGCAGGCTGCGCAGCCCCGGGGTATTGGGCGAGCTGACATTGACTGTCACATAGCTGGCATGGGCGTAAACTTTATCCAGGCAGATCAAGTAGTCGTCCACTGCGCGTTCAACCGGCGTATCGAAGTTCTTGCCAATGTTGATGCCCAGGATACCTTTGTATTTGGCCGCCGCGACCCGGGCCAGCAAGTGATCGACGCCGAGGTTATTGAAACCCATGCGGTTGATGATCGCCAGGGCTTGCGGCAAGCGGAAAATCCGTGGTTTCGGATTACCGGGTTGCGCACGCGGAGTGATGGTGCCGATCTCGACGAAGCCGAAACCCAATTGGGCAAAACCATCGATGGCCGCGCCGTTCTTGTCCAGGCCTGCCGCCAGACCCACCGGGTTGGGGAAATCCAGGCCCATGACGTTCACTGGCATCCGCGCTGGCGCTTTGCACAGCAAGCCATTGAGGCCCAAACGCCCACCCGCGCCGATCAAGTCCAGGGACAGATCGTGGGAGGTTTCCGGGGAAAGTTTGAACAACAGCTGACGGGCCAGGGTGTACATGGGCGGGTTTGACTCGGTTGGCGGCGAAATGAGCCGGCGATTATAGCCGGGCAACGGGGCTGCAAGCGAGGCGCTCGATGAAATCTGCGGTTAATGGCATATGCCTTGCACCAAAGATTGCATCAGCACTCATGCCAACGGCGGGATGAGTCAAGGACAACGGCGTCGTCATCCGGCTTTGCTTGGGCAAGGGATCTGGGTACGACGCTTTTTTATGGAAGGTGCACACCTGATGAACGAATTTCCAGCAGGCCCCCTGGCCTGGGTCAATGGCAGCGATGCTCCGGAAAAGAGCGCGATCAACCTCGGTTTCATGGCCCTGAGCGATTGCGCCTCGGTAGTGGTCGCGGCCACCCAGGGCTTCGCCCAGCCCTACGGCCTGACCCTGAATCTCAAGCGCCAATCCTCCTGGGCCAACCTGCGGGACAAACTGGTCAGCGGGGAACTGGATGCAGCCCACAGTCTTTATGGCTTGATCTACGCCGTGCACCTGGGCATCGGCGGCGTCGCTGCTACCGATATGGCGGTGCTTATGGGCCTGAACCAGAACGGCCAAAGCATCAACCTGTCCCACGGTCTGCAAACCCGCGGGGTGACCGGTCCTGAAGCGCTGGATCAACACGTGCACCAAAGTCGTGCAAAGCTGACCTTCGCCCAGACCTTTCCCACCGGCACCCACGCCATGTGGCTCTATTACTGGCTGGCCAGCCAGGGCATCCATCCGCTGCGGGATGTCGACAGCGTGGTGGTGCCGCCGCCGCAAATGATCGCGCACCTGCAAGCCGGGCGCATCGACGGCTTTTGTGTCGGCGAGCCCTGGAGTGCCAGTGCAGTGCGCCAGGATCTGGGCTTCACCATTGCCACCACTCAAACCATCTGGCCCGATCATCCGGAAAAGGTCCTGGGCTGCACCCGTGCATTTGTCGAGCAGTACCCCAATGCCGCCCGTGCGCTGGTCATGGCGATCCTCGAAGCCAGTCGCTTTATCGAACAGAGCGCCGAGAACCGTCAAAGCACCGCGCAACTGCTGAGCGCCCGCGAGTACCTGGATGCGCCCCTGGACTGCATCCAGCCGCGACTGCTCGGCGACTATGCCGACGGCCTCGGCAATCGCTGGCAAGACCCCCATGCCCTGCGCTTCCATGGCGCGGGCGAGGTCAACCTGCCCTACCTGTCCGACGGCATGTGGTTCATGACCCAATTCCGCCGCTGGGGCTTGCTGCGCGACGACCCGGACTACCTCGGCGTCGCCCGCCAGGTCCAGCAACTCGAGCTGTACCGCGAGGCGGCGAGCACGGTGGGCGTCGACCACTCTGGCGAAACAATGCGCAGCAGCCAATTGATCGACGGCAAGATCTGGGACGGTTCCGATCCGGTCGGTTATGCCCGCAGCTTCAAATTGCACGCCATGACCGACTCCTCCGCCCTTCTCGCCAGCCGCTGACAGGAGACTGCGAATATGTTGCGTATCCTGCTGATCAACGACACAGCGAAAAAAGTCGGCCGACTCAAAGCGGCCCTGACTGAGGCCGGGTTTGAAGTGATCGACGAGTCAGGCCTGACCATCGACTTGCCGGCACGCGTCGAAACGGTGCGTCCGGATGTGATTTTGATCGATACCGAGTCACCGAGCCGCGATGTGATGGAGCAAGTGGTACTGGTCAGCCGCGACCAGCCACGACCGATCGTCATGTTTACCGACGAACATGACCCGGATGTGATGCGTCAGGCCATCAAGTCCGGAGTCAGCGCCTACATCGTCGAAGGCATCCTCGCCGCGCGTCTGCAACCGATCCTCGACGTGGCCATGGCTCGCTTTGAAAGCGACCAGGCCTTGCGCGCGCAACTCCAGGCCCGCGACCAGCAACTGGCCGAGCGCAAGCGCATCGAGTTGGCCAAGGGCTTGCTGATGAAGATGAAGGACTGCAAGGAAGAAGAGGCCTACACCCTGATGCGCCGCCAGGCCATGAGCCGCCAGCAGAAGCTGATACAGGTGGCCGAGCAAATAATTGCCATGAGTGAGTTGTTGGGCTGAAGTAATGCAGCGTCCGGAAAACCGTTAAAGATCGCAGCCTGCGGCAGCTCCTACGCCGATCCGGTCCACCCCAAAATTGCGGGTGTCCGAGATCCCGTAGGAGCTGCCGCAGGCTGCGATCTTTTCGGTCCACACCCAAAAAATCAAACTCTGGCGCGGCTCTTGCAAATCAATCCATACAGGTAACCAACGGCGGTTGCCCCACCTACGACAAAGACGTCGCACATCCTACTCGCCCACGCAGCGAATCGGGTTGCGGCGTTTTTTTCGTTTTTGGCCCCATAGCACGGGGCCGGTGGTGCGGCCTTTAGGGCACTCCACATGAAAGCTCATGACTCCTTTCGAGACTCTTTACAGCTGAGGTGCGCGATGAATTCAAGCTTCTGGAAATCCGGCAATACCCCGACATTGTTCGCGGCCTTCCTCTATTTCGACCTGAGCTTTATGGTCTGGTACTTGCTCGGCCCTTTGGCGGTGCAGATCGCCACGGACCTGCAACTGACCACCCAGCAACGCGGCATGGTAGTGGCCACGCCGATTCTGGCCGGTGCCATCCTGCGCTTTTTTATGGGCTTGCTGGCTGATCGCCTGTCCCCCAAAACCGCTGGACTGATCGGCCAGGTGATCGTCATCTGCGCGCTGTTCGGCGCCTGGAAGCTGGGCATTCACAGCTACGAGCAAGCCTTGGTGCTCGGGCTGTTTCTCGGCGTGGCTGGCGCTTCGTTCGCGGTCGCCCTGCCCCTGGCCTCGCAATGGTATCCACCGCAGCATCAAGGCAAGGCCATGGGCATTGCCGGTGCGGGTAACTCCGGCACGGTCCTCGCCGCGCTGATCGCCCCGGTGATGGCCGCCGCATTTGGCTGGAGCAATGTATTCGGTTTCGCGCTGATCCCGCTGATCCTGACCCTGATCGTCTTTGCCTGGCTGGCGAAAAACGCTCCAGAGCGACCAAAAGCCAAGTCCATGTCTGACTACTTCAAGGCGTTGGGCGACCGAGACAGCTGGTGGTTCATGTTCTTCTACAGCGTGACCTTCGGCGGCTTTATCGGCCTGGCCAGCTCCCTGCCTGGCTACTTCAACGACCAATATGGCCTGAGCCCGGTGACCGCTGGCTACTACACCGCCGCCTGCGTCTTCGGTGGCAGCCTGATGCGTCCGCTGGGTGGCGCCCTGGCCGATCGCTTTGGTGGCATCCGCACCTTGCTCGGCATGTACACCATCGCGGCGATCTGCATTACCGCGGTGGGCTTCAACCTGCCGAGTTCCTACGCCGCTCTCGCCCTGTTCGTCTGCACCATGCTGGGTCTGGGTGCCGGTAATGGCGCGGTCTTCCAGTTGGTACCGCAGCGTTTCCGTCGGGAGATCGGCGTGATGACCGGCCTGATCGGCATGGCTGGCGGCATCGGCGGCTTCGCTCTGGCGGCCGGTATGGGTGCAATCAAACAAAGCACCGGCAGCTATCAGCTGGCCCTCTGGTTGTTCGCCAGCCTCGGCGTACTGGCCTGGTTCGGCCTGCACGGCGTCAAGCGTCGCTGGAGAACCACCTGGGGTTCGGCAGCTGTGACCGCTGCTCGGGTCTGAGTACTCAATGAGCCTGCAACTGAGCTTTGCCCAAGCCAGCGCCATCGGTCCGCGGGAGGAAAACCAGGACGCCCTGCGCCTGGTCACGCCAACCCCGGCGCTGGCTGCCAGCAAGGGTTATCTGTTCGCCATCGCTGACGGCGTCAGCCAGTGTGCCGACGGCGGCCTCGCCGCTCGTTCGACCTTGCAGGCACTGGCTCTGGACTACTACTCCACGCCGGAAACCTGGGGGGTGGCACAGGCCCTGGACCGGTTGTTGCTGGCACAGAATCGCTGGCTGCAGGCCAACGGTGGCGGACTGCCCTTGCTGACCACCGTCAGCGCACTGGTGCTACGGGGGCAGCGCTTCACCCTGGCGCATGTCGGCGATTGTCGGGTCTATCGCTGGTGCGAGGGAACGTTGCAGCGCATCACCGAGGATCATGTCTGGGAACAACCGGGCATGCAGCATGTGCTCAAGCGCGCACTGGGCCTGGATCAGCACCTGGTGCTGGACTTTCTCGACAGTGAACTGCGTTTAGGCGAGAGCTTCGTCATGCTCAGCGACGGCATCTGGGCGGTGCTCGGCGACACGGCGATCAGCGCGATCCTGCGCGATCAGCCCGATCTCGACAGCGCCGCGCAGACGCTAGTCAATGCCGCGCACCTGGCGGGCAGCCAGGACAATGCCAGCGCCTTGCTGGTCCGGGTCGACGCCCTCGGCGAGGCAACCATCGGCGATGCGTTGATCCATTTGCAGCAATGGCCGTTGCCACCGACGCTCAAGCCCGGCCAGTGGTTCGAAGGCTGGCAGGTCGAGACGTTGCTCGGCCAGAGCCAGCAGTCCCTGCTCTACCGCGTTCGTGATGCCCAGCAGCAACTCTGGCTACTGAAGACTCTGCCCGCGCACCTGCATGACGACACCCAGGCCGGGCAAGGCCTGTTGTCGGAGGAATGGTTTCTGCGGCGAGTCGCCGGCCGACATTTCCCCGAAGTGCATGCCGCCAGTCAGCGTCAGCATCTGTACTACGTGATGCGCCAATACCCGGGCTCGACCCTGGCCGAGTTATTCGCACAAAGCGGTCCGCTGCCCCTGGCGCAATGGCAGGAACTGGCTGAACGGCTGCTGCGGGCGGTGGGCATGCTGCATCGACGGCAGATCCTGCACCGCGATATCAAACCGGAAAACCTGTTGTTGAGTGACGACGGGGAATTGCGCTTGCTGGATTTCGGTCTGGCGTATTGCCCCGGACTTTCGGAAGACCAGGCGCATTTGCTGCCGGGAACTCCGAGCTACATTGCTCCGGAAGCCTTCAACGGTGATGCGCCAACGGCGCAACAGGATCTGTATGCGGTGGGCGTGACCCTGTATTTCCTGCTCACTGGCCATTATCCCTATGGAGAAATCGAAGCCTTTCAACGGCCGCGTTTCGGCCTGCCCGTCAGCGCCAGTCGCTATCGACCGGACCTGCCGGACTGGCTGGCGCAAAGCCTGGAACGTTCGGTTGCCGCCGATCCGGCGCAACGCTTTGAAACTGCCGAGGAATGGTTGCTGCTGCTGGAACAGGGCGAACGCCGCAGTTTGAGTGTGCGGCCCAGGCCGCTGCTGGAGCGAGAGCCGCTGAAGGTTTGGCGGACGTTGGCGCTGGTGTCGTTGTTGATCAATCTGGTGCTGCTTTTTTTGCTATTCCACGGTTGAGCACGCGCTTTCCGTAGCAGCTGGCGAAGCCTGCGTCCGGCCGCGGAGCGGTCGTAATCCAGGCGACTCAATCTTTTGCCAAAAATGCGGCATGGCCTTTTTACGACCGCTTCGCGGCCGGACGCAGCCTTCGGCAGCTGCTACGGGATTTGCATCGCGCCAAATGCGGGCAACACGCATTGAATTGGTGCAAAAAATCCCTTCCGGACAAATCTTTCAACCTAAAACCCCAATAAAACCGCCCCTTCGCCAAACTTGGCACAACCACTGCATTACCTTCTGCAACAGACATAAAGCCCAGCCTTCAACGACGAAGGGTGCGCTTCCCGAGAGAACGGGATCAGGACAAAGGCGTCCTCGCTAGTCAACTAGCGGGATGCCTTTTTTTGTTTGCGCAGAATTTGTCGAGCCAGCCTGACCGCCCTGATAAGGCAGGCCTGAGCTCACCGGAGATCCTTATGAAAAAACTCAAACTGGTGATGATCGGCAACGGCATGGCCGGGGTTCGCACCCTGGAAGAGCTGCTCAAGCTGAGTAACGAGCTGTACGACATCACGGTCTTCGGCGCCGAACCCCATACCAACTACAACCGCATCCTGCTGTCGCCGGTACTGGCCGGTGAGCAGACCTTCGAAGAGATCGTGCTCAACGACCTGAGCTGGTACCTGGAAAACAACATCAAGCTGCTGCTC
The DNA here is from genome assembly GCF_902497895.1 of Pseudomonas fluorescens. Lineage (GTDB taxonomy): Bacteria > Pseudomonadota > Gammaproteobacteria > Pseudomonadales > Pseudomonadaceae > Aquipseudomonas > Aquipseudomonas fluorescens_BP. The sequence goes on along the minus strand of NZ_CABVHQ010000025.1, from coordinate 67,197 downwards.
AACCGCAAAGTGGTCGAGATCGACCGGGTCAAACGCCGAGTGATCGCCGAAGACGGCAGCGAGGCCGAATACGACCGCCTGTTGATCGCCACCGGCTCGACACCCTTCATTCTGCCGATTCCAGGCAATACCTTGCAGGGCGTAATCGGCTACCGCGACATCGCCGACACCCAGGCGATGATCGACACCGCCAAGACCCACAAGCACGCAGTGGTCATCGGTGGCGGACTGCTCGGTCTGGAAGCCGCCAACGGCCTGATGCTGCGCGGCATGCACGTGACCGTGGTGCACATCGGCGAATGGCTGCTGGAGCGGCAACTGGACAAAACCAGCGGCGAACTGCTGCAAAGCGCCCTGGAAGGCCGCGGCCTGAACTTTCGCCTGTGCGAACAGACCCAGGCCTTGCACGACGCTGGCAACGGTCGGGTCGGCTCGGTGCAATTCAAGAATGGCGATGTCATCCCCGCTGACCTGGTGGTGATGGCCGCCGGCATCCGCCCGAACACCGAACTCGCGGAAAAATCCGGTATTCCCTGCAACCGCGGGATCCTGGTCAATGACACCCTGCAAACCTACGACCCGCGCATCTATGCAATCGGCGAATGCGCCAGCCATCGCGGTATCGCCTACGGTCTGGTCGCGCCACTGTTCGAACAGGCCAAGGTCTGCGCCAACCACCTCGCGCAACTGGGCTTCGCTACTTACAAGGGCTCGGTGACTTCGACCAAATTGAAAGTCACCGGTATCGACCTGTTCTCCGCCGGCGACTTCATGGGTGGCGAAGGCACCGAAACCATCACCCTTTCCGATCCCATCGGTGGGGTCTACAAGAAGCTGGTGATCAAGGATGACGTGCTGGTCGGTGCCTGCCTGTACGGCGACACCGCCGACGGCGGCTGGTACTTCCGGCAGATCCGCGAGAACCACGGCATCGGCGAAATCCGCGACCACCTGATGTTCGGCGAAAACGCCCTCGGTGACGTCGGCCACCAAGGCCAGGACAAAGCCATGAGCATGGCCGACACAGCTGAAGTCTGCGGCTGCAACGGCGTGTGCAAAGGCACCATCGTCAAGGCGATTCAGGAACACGGCCTGTTCAGCGTCGACGACGTCAAGAAGCACACCAAGGCCGCCAGTTCCTGCGGTTCCTGCGCCGGCCTGGTGGAGCAGATCCTGATCAACACCGTCGGCGGCGCGGCGGACGTCAAACCGAAAAGTGAAAAAGCCATCTGCGGTTGCAGCGACCTCAACCACGGGCAGATCCGCCAGGCGATCCGCGACCAGCACCTGCTGACGATTGCCGGGACCATGAGCTACCTGAACTGGCGCACCCCGAACGGCTGCGCGACCTGCCGTCCGGCGCTGAACTATTACCTGATTTCCACCTGGCCGGGCGAAGCCAAGGATGACCCGCAGTCGCGCCTGATCAACGAGCGGGCCCACGCCAACATCCAGAAAGACGGCACTTATTCTGTAGTCCCGCGGATGTGGGGTGGTGTGACCAATCCCTCCGAACTGCGGCGCATTGCCGACGTGGCCGACAAGTACAACGTACCGATGGTCAAGGTCACCGGCGGCCAGCGCATCGACTTGCTGGGGATCAAGAAGGACGATTTGCCGGGTGTCTGGAAAGACCTCGACATGCCATCCGGCCACGCCTATGGCAAATCCATTCGCACCGTGAAGACCTGCGTCGGCAGCGAGTTCTGCCGCTTCGGCACGCAGAACTCCACCCAATTGGGGATCGAGCTGGAACATGACCTGTTCAACATGTGGTCGCCGCACAAGGTCAAGCTGGCCGTCTCCGGTTGCCCGCGCAACTGCTCGGAAGCCGGGATCAAGGACGTCGGCATCATCGGCGTGGACTCCGGCTGGGAGATGTACATCGGCGGCAACGGCGGGATCAAGACCGAGGTAGCGGAGTTCTTCGTCAAGCTGAAAACCGCCGAAGAAGTGCGCGAGTACAACGGCGCCTTCCTGCAACTGTATCGCGAAGAAGCCTTCTACCTGGAACGTACCGTGCACTACCTGCAACGGGTCGGCATGGAGCACATCAAGAAAGCCGTGCTGGAAGATCCGGTACGGCGCAAGGCCCTCAATGAGCGCCTGCAATTTTCCCTGTCGTTCGAACAGGACCCGTGGAAGGAGCGTCTGGAACAGCCGCTGCTGAAAAAAGAGTTCGACACCATCGTGGTGAAACAGCTGGAGGTGCTGGCATGAACTGGCTGGATATCTGCGCCCTGGAAGAAATCAATGCCCTCGGCTCGCGGGTCATTCGCGGCCCGAAAGGCGATATAGCGATCTTTCGCACAAGTGATGACGAGGTTTTCGCGCTGGATGACCGCTGCCCGCACAAGGGCGGCCCGCTCTCTCAAGGCCTGATCTACGGCAAGCGGGTCGCCTGCCCGCTGCACAATTGGCAGATCGATCTCGAATCCGGCGAAGCCCAGGCCCCGGACATTGGTTGCGCTCACCATCATCAGGCCCGGGTTGAGAATGGCCGGGTCATGCTGGCACTACGGGATGCAGTCTGATGAACCGCCAGACGACCGCCTCGACCTGCTGTTACTGCGGGGTCGGCTGCGGTGTGTTGATCGAGCATGATGGCGAGCAGATTCTCGGCGTCAGCGGCGACCCGACGCACCCGGCCAACTTCGGCAAGCTGTGCAGCAAAGGCGCGAGCCTGCACCTGACCGGCGACCTCGCGACACGGGCGCTGTACCCGGAACTGCGGCTCGGCAAAGGCCTGGCCCGCAGTCGCACCGATTGGGATACCGCCCTGGATCACGCGGTCAATGTATTTGCCGAGACCATCAGCGAGCACGGCCCGGACAGCGTGGCGTTCTACATTTCCGGGCAACTGCTGACCGAGGACTACTACGCCTTCAACAAGCTAGCCCGAGCACTGGTCGGCACCAACAACATCGACAGCAATTCACGGCTGTGCATGTCCTCGGCAGTGGTCGGCTACAAACGCAGCCTCGGTGCCGACGCCCCGCCGTGCAGTTATGAAGACCTGGAACTGAGCGATTGCGTGATGATCGTCGGCAGTAACATGGCCTACGCCCACCCAGTGCTGTTTCGTCGCCTGGAAGAAGCTAAAAGCCGCCGGCCACAGATGAAAGTCATCGTCATCGACCCGCGGCGCACCGACACCTGCGAGCTGGCGGACCTGCACCTGGCGATTCTGCCCGGGACCGATGTCGCGCTGTTCCATGGGATTTTGCATCTGCTGCTGTGGGAAGACTGGATCGACCGTGACTTTATCAAGGCCCACACCGAAGGCCTGGCTGAACTGAAAAATCTGGTTCGTGATTACACCCCGCAGATGGTCGCGCAACTGTGCGGGATCAGCACCGGGCAACTGCAGGAATGCGCCGAGTGGATCGGCACCTCGCCCAGTTTCCTGTCGCTGTGGTGCATGGGGCTCAACCAGTCCACCGCCGGCAGCGCAAAAAACAGCGCGCTGATCAACCTGCACCTGGCCACCGGGCAAATTGGCAAGCCGGGCGCCGGACCTTTCTCTCTGACCGGTCAGCCCAATGCCATGGGCGGTCGCGAAACCGGCAGCCTGTCGAACCTGCTGCCCGGCCACCGCGAAGCCGCGAACCCTGAGCACCGGGCGGAAGTCGCCAGCTACTGGGGTGTCGAGCAGCTGCCGGAAAACCCTGGGCTGACCGCCATCGAGCTGTTCGAACAGGTGCGCAACGGCAAGATCAAAGCCCTGTGGATCGCCTGTACCAACCCGGCACAATCCCTGCCGGATCAGAATGCGGTGCGCGAGGCGTTGCAGGCGTGCCCGTTCGTGGTGCTGCAGGAAGCCTTCCGTACCACTGAAACCGCGCCGTTCGCCGACCTGCTGCTGCCCGCCGCCAGTTGGGGCGAGAAGGAAGGCACGGTGACCAATTCGGAGCGGCGTATTTCCCACGTTCGCCGCGCCATAACCGCACCCGGCGAAGCACGGGCGGACTGGGCCATCACCGTGGATTTCGCTCAACGCCTGGAACAACGTCTGCGCCCGGGCCAACCCAGCCTGTTTGCGTTCAACGATCCGGCACAGGTCTTCGACGAATACAAAGCGCTGACCCGCGACCGTGACCTCGACCTGTCCGGCATCAGCCACACCCTGCTCGACCAGCTCGGTCCGCAGCAATGGCCCTTCCCCGGCGGCGCGCTTGAGGGAACGCCTCGTCTGTACGTCGACGGGATTTTTCCGACCGCCAGCGGCCGGGCTCGGTTTATTGCCGAGCCCTACCGCGCCGCCAAGGAACAGCGCGATGCCCGCTTCCCGCTGACCCTGATCACCGGTCGCCTGCGCGACCAATGGCACGGCATGAGCCGCACCGGCACCGCCGCGCAATTGTTCGGCCACGTCAACGAAGCGGTATTGAGCCTGCACCCCGACGAATTGCGCCGGCATCGCCTGCAATCCGGCGATCTGGTCAGCCTGAAAAGCCGTCGCGGCAACGTGATCGTTGCGGTGGGTAGCGATGACAGCGTCCGCCCTGGCCAAGCCTTCCTGCCGATGCACTGGGGCGATCGTTTCCTCAAGGGTGGCATCAACACCATCACCCAACCGGCATTCGACCCGCTGTCGAAACAACCGGAACTCAAACACAGTGGCGTGCGCATCGAACCGGTGCAGTTGCCCTGGCAGCTGTTTGCCTTGATCGAAGGCAACGTGCAGGAGCATTTCGAGGCCCTGCGACCGCTCTGTGAGGGCTTTACCTACGTCAGCCTGAGCCTGACCGGCCGCGAGCGTCCGGCGCTGCTGATACGCGCTGCCAGCGCCGAGGCACCTGATCCGCAGTTGCTCAAGGACATTGACCAACAGCTGGGGCTTAACGAAGGACCAGTACTGGCCTATGACGACCCACGACGCTCCATTGGCAAGCGAGTGCGGATCGAAAGCGGACGCATCACTGCCATCCGTCTGGCCGGTGAAACCCTCGCCCGCCATTGGCTGCAAAGCCTGTGGTTAGAGGGCACGGCCGACGAACAATTGCGCCGCTGGCTGCTGGCCCCACTGAGCACCCCGCCAGGTAGCGCGACCAGCGACCCGTCCGCCAACAAAACCCTGTGCAACTGCAAAAACGTCAGCCAAACCGCGGTCTGCGCCGGCATCCGCCGCGGGCTGGATCTCAACGGCTTGAAACAAGAACTGGGCTGCGGCACTCAATGCGGCTCCTGCGTACCGGAAATCAAGCGTCTGTTGGCTGCTACTGCCCAACCGATAGCCGTCACTTCGTGAGGAATAGAACATGAGCGCAAAAGTCTGGCTGGTGGGCGCAGGTCCTGGCGATCCCGAATTGTTGACCCTCAAAGCGGTACGCGCCCTGGGCGAAGCGGATGTGGTGTTGATCGATGATCTGGTCAACGAGGCCGTGCTGGCCCATTGCCCACAGGCACGCATCATTGCCGTCGGCAAACGCGGCGGCTGTCGCTCCACACCGCAGGAGTTCATTCATCGTCTGATGCTGCGCTATGCCCGCCAGGGAAAATGCGTGGTCCGGCTCAAAGGCGGAGATCCGTGCATTTTCGGGCGTGGCGGTGAAGAAGCGCAGTGGCTCAGAACCCATGGCATTGCCGTCGAAATGGTCAATGGCATCACCGCCGGCCTGGCCGGAGCGACGCAATGCAATATCCCCCTGACGCTGCGTGGCATCAGCCGTGGCGTGACCCTGGTGACCGCCCATACACAAGACGACAGCAGCCTGAACTGGCAGGCCCTGGCCCAAGGCGGTACCACCCTGGTGATCTACATGGGCGTGGCCAAACTCAGCGAAATTCGCGAGCAACTGTTGGCTGGCGGAATGGCGGCGGATACGCCGGTGGCGATGATTGAAAACGCTTCGCTGCCCCAGCAAAGGGAATGTCGGAGCGATCTGACTGCCATGCAGGAAGACGCCCTCGCCTTCCAGCTGAAAAGCCCGGCTATCCTGGTGATCGGCGCGGTGGCAGCTTGTGAAGAGGTCAAATCATCATTGCCTGCGGCAGAGTGGTGCGCAGACGTGGCCCTGTAGGACCGCCGAAAGCTGCGCCCCGACCGCTGAAAAGATCGCAGGCTTCGCCAGCTCCTACGGGGGAGATTCGTATACCCCCATCACACTGTAGGAGCTGCCGCAGGCTGCGATCTTTTGATCCTGGCGTCAGCCGCGACACTTCCATCGACCGCTGAAAAGATCGCCGGCTTCGCCAGTTCCTACGCGAGATTTATTAACACCCCTTTCACCGTAGGAGCTGCCGCAGGCTGCGATCTTTTGATCCTGGTGTCAGCCGCGACACTTCCATCAGCCGCTGAAAAGATCGCAGCCTGCGGCAGCTCCTACATTGGGATGGGTACATCCGCGAGAGACAGGCCGGCTGTCAGGCCGCCTTCATCGCGGGCAAGCCCGTTCCCACAAGATCGAATCAAAATCAAGATCAAAAGATCGCAGGCTTCGCCAGCTCCTACGGGGGATTTGTGTGCCCCTTCACACTATGGGAACTAGCCTATGTGCGGAACCCGACATCAAATCGCAGACAAAGAAAAGCCCGGCCTAGGCCGGGCTTTTCAGAGCTGCAAACTAATTACTTAGCGGCAGCTTCAACCTGCGCTTCTACGCGACGGTTTACAGCGCGGCCCGAGTCAGTTGCGTTGTCGGCAACTGGGCGGGATTCGCCGTAACCAACGGACTGAACGCGGGACGATTCAACACCGTACTGGTTGGTCAGAACTTGCTTAACGGCGTTTGCACGACGCTCGGACAGTTTCTGGTTGTAAGCGTCAGGACCGACGGAGTCAGTGTGACCTTCAACAGTAGTGCTGGTGGATGGGTACTGCTTCATGAAGTCAGCGAGGTTTTTGATGTCGCCGTAGCTGGCAGGCTTGACTACCGACTTGTCGAAGTCGAATTTCACGTCCAGCTCAACACGAACAACTTCAGCAACTGCCGGGCAGCCATCAGCATCAACAGTTACGTTGGCTGGGGTGTCTGGGCACTTGTCGACGTTGTCGCACACGCCATCGTTATCGCTGTCGGCGCACACTTCAGCCGGAGCTGGAGCTGGTGCTGCAGCAGGCTTGGAGCCGCCACCGAAGTTCACGCCGATACCGACGCTTGGAGCCCACTCGGTGTCGCCCTGGTCGATATTGTACTGAGCTTCAACGCCGGCACGGGCGTAGAAGTTCTCGGTGAAGTACAGCTTGGCACCGCCGCCAACGTTGGCGAAAGTGGAACCGTTACGACCGCTTTTGCCGTTCTGGCCGATGCTCTGATCGGAGAAACCGGCGGAGACGTATGGACGGATCATGTCGCCTGGGTTGTTGAAGTGGTACAGAGCATCCAGAGCGGTATCCGAGCCCTTGATGTTACGACCGTCATCGGAACGCACGTTGTGCACTTCGTCGTAAGCCAGACGCAGTTCAACGTCGTCGGTCAGGAAGTAACCAACCGAACCGCCGAACAGGTTGCCGTTGTTTTTGAAATCACGGGCGCTGTCGTACTGTTCTTTCTTGGCGAAGCCTTCGATTTCAACTGCGCCTTGGCCTTGTGCCAGCGCGCCGAACGAAGTAGCGGCAATAAAAGAACCAATGGCCAAGCCCAAGGTGTTTTTCAGTTTCATCCGTTAAATCCCCATCTGGTGATTGTGAAGCAGTCCCGCAAACCGGGGGACAACTCGGCGGCAAGTCTATCAGAACTTGCCTACACGTAAGAGATATTTGCGCTGAACTAAGTTTCAGCAATGCCTGCAAATTTCTCACGCAATTTATCTAGAGCGCGTTTGTAACGCATTTTTGTAGCACTCAAACCCATATGCATTATGTCCGCGATCTCCTGAAATTCCAGCTCTGCGACAAATCGTAGCACCAGAATTTCCCGGTCAATCGGGTTCACATACACCAACCAGCGATCAAGTCCACCCTTTTCCTCGGGTTTCGGCATCTTCTCATCAGATGCTTCCTCGAGGGGGTCGAGACTCAACGCGTCCATCAAGCGACGCTTGCGCCGTTCCTTCCGATACTGCGTGATGCATTCGTTGTACGTGATGCTGTATAGCCAGGTCTTGAACTTCGATTTGCCCTCGAAGTTCTTCAAACCATACAACACCTTCAACATCACTTCCTGACAGACATCGTCTGCGTCACGATCGTTCCCTAAATAGCGTGCACAAACGTTAAATAAGGTTCTCTGGTAGCGCCGCATCAACTCTTCGTAGGCGCGTGTTACGTGAAACAGCTCCGTGTGCGAGCGCGCAACCAACTCCTCATCAGAGAGCTCGCGGGGGTCGTAGCGCATGGATAGCGATTGGGCTTTATTCAAAACGAGTCAGTGCCGACAGTCAGGTCAATGTCCGCCGCGGCCCGGATTAGCGGGCTTTTTGCGGCGGCATACATTAGCAGGGTTTGCCGGGTTAGCGGCTACTCACATGCTGCTCCAGCATCATCCGATTGGAGAGAGAGACTAGCTCACCCTCATCGGTCAGCAGTGTGGTTTTAACCGTGCCGATCTCTTCGATCTGCCCTTCGACCTCGCCAACACGCACTTGTTGCCCAACCTGATACAACTCACGCACATAAATTCCCGCAAGAATCTGGCCGGCGATTTCCCGGCTTCCCAACCCCATGGCCAAGGCAACTGCCAGACCAACGGTTATCAAAACGATGACAATCACGTGGTTGAGCAGGTCAGTCTTGACCTCCAACTGGCTGATCGCCACCGAAATACTGATGATGATCACCAGGCCCTGGGCGATACGTCCAAGGCCTGCGGCGTAATCCAGGCCTACGCCCTCTGCTGCGCCCCGTACCAGCCCATTGGCCAGCTGCGCCAGCAGGACCCCTACCAGCAACACCAGGGCGGCGCCAAAGACCTTCGGCAAATACAACGCCAACATATCGAGCGTAGCCGAAACTCTTTCCAAGCCAAGTGATTCTGCAGCAGAAACCAAAAAAATTAGCAAAACGAACCAATACACGATTTTGCCGATCAAGGTCGAGATCGGCACCTGCAGGCCCGCTCGGGACAAAATCTTGGTCAAACCGGTACCGCCCATCAGGCGATCCAGGCCCAGTTTTGCCAGTAATTTTGAAAGCAAGGTGTCGAGCAGCTTGGCCACGACGAACCCCAACAGCAACACCACCAGTGCGCCAAACAGGTTGGGGATGAAATTCGCTACCTTGGTCCACAATGCAGTCATCGCAGTGACGAGGCTCTGAGTCCAGAGATCAAGTTCCATATTCAATCAGCCTTATCAGCAGTGCGGGCAGTAGATTTACGACGGGAAACCGGTGAGACATGGGCCGAGCCGTTATTGAGGGCAATCATCAGCGCCGGCAACCAGCGCCCCAGCAAGCTGAACAGATCACCCGCACCCACCTGACGGTTGGCGGTTTTCAGTACGCGGCCCAGGCAGGCATCGTCGTCACGGGTAGACGGCGTCGCCTGGAGCATGTCACGCAAAGACTGTTCGAACGGATCGTGCATACGCACCTCTCGAGATGTCTGTGAAAGACGCGATGAAAATTCTTCGGGTCACATGCCAAACCATCAGACCCAGCGCAAACGGCGGAATAACCACCACTGTCCCAGACCCACCGAGAGCATCATCAGACAGGCCACGAGGAAGCCATACGGGCTCTCGGAAAAGGGTATTCCGCCGACATTTATTCCCAGCAAACCGGCCAGAAAACTCATCGGCAGAAAGATACAGGTGATGATCCCGAAGCGGTACATCGTGCGATTCATCCGCACGCTCAAACGCCGGTCCTCGGCCTCCAGCACCAGCCCCACCCGCTCTCTGGTCAATTCCAGCTCTTCCAGGTAACGCGTCAGGCTGTTGTTCAATTCGTTCCAGTAGTCGCCATCGTCTTCGACGAACCACGGCAATTTGATCCGGGTCAGCTGCCCGAAAATATCCCGCTGCGGCGCAAGGAAACGTTTCAGTGCCGCGGCTCTTCGACGGATCTGCAAAACGGCGCCATGTTCCGGAGTATACCGTTCGTCGGCATCCAGCTTTTCTTCTTCCTCATCGACGATTTCCGAGAGATTGCTGACCAGATCCTGAACCTTGTTGGTCAGGTACTGAGCCATATAAAGGATGAGTTCAGAGGCGGTTTTCGGCCCCTTGCCTTCATCCAGGCGCACCAACAGTTCATCGGTGGCCCGCAAGGGACGCAAGCGCAGGGAAATCACCCGCTGGGCGGAACCGAAGATCCGTACCGAGACCATGTCTTCCGGTTCGGCTCCCGGATTGAGGTTGATCCCGCGCAGAAACAGCAGCAGTTGGCTGTCCGGCAACGGCAGCAGCCGTGGCCGGGTATTTTCTTCAAGCAGCAGGTCGCAGCTGAATTCGCTCAGGCCGCTGTATTTACGCAGCCAGGTCTGGGTTTGCGGGTGACTGCGATCCCAATGCAGCCAAATACTCTCGTATGGCTGCAGTTGCAGGTCATCCAGTTCAGTCCGGGCAATCGAACGCGCACCGCCTTTACCATCCAGCACCAGGGCGTGAACCAGCCCCCACTGCGCGTTTTCTTCCTCGAACATCCTTACCCCTTGCTTGATCGAACGCTTTACTCAGGCATCTTCAGCGGGCTTGGCGAGATGATCACGCCGTTATTGTCCGCATAAATGTATTCGCCTGGACGAAAGGTCACGCCAGCAAAGGTCACTGCAACGTTGAGATCACCGATACCGCGCTTGTCAGTCTTCATCGGGTGACTGGCCAGGGCCTGGACGCCCAGATCGGTTTGCGCGATGACATCGACATCCCGGATGCAACCGTAGATCACCAGCCCTTCCCAACCGTTTTTGGCGGCTTTCTCGGCCAGCATGTCGCCCAGCAACGCCCGGCGCAGCGAACCACCGCCATCGACCACCAGCACCTTGCCGTTCCCCTTGAGATCAACCTGTTCCTTGACCAGCGAGTTGTCTTCGAAGCACTTGATGGTCACGATTTCGCCGCCGAAGGAATCACGACCGCCAAAATTGCTGAACATCGGTTCGACCACCTGCACCAGTTCCGGGTAGGCGTCGCACAGGTCGGGAGTAAGGTAATGTTTCATCGAGAAACTCCTGTAAAGGAAAGCACACGATAGAAAGAGTCGAAAATCGCAGCGATTACGCTAATAAACGAATTCCGGCGCCGGATATTCAAGGTTTGAGCCGAACATGAAGGCTGACCCAGTAACCGAAAGTGACCAAAACAGCTCAATGCGTCATATCTTAGCCGTTAGTCGAGCAGAGCGAAACGCCCTTGTTAGAGCGCTCGGTTCAGACTGCTGCGGCCAGATTCGACTTATGGGTCAGCAATGGCGCTTGCTGATCGTTCAACCAGCGCTCCACCAGTGGCCAGACTTCTGTTTGGGCACTTTTGCTGACCAGCATTGCCACATGGCCAAAATTTTCACTAAAGCCCTGCTCACGCCCCAGGCAAACGAACTGTTTTTGTTCACCGCCAAACTGCTCGAAGAGTTTGCGGCAGGCCCACGTCGGGTCCTGATGATCATCGGTTGCACTGACCGCCAGCACCGGTACCTGGACCTCTGCCAGCCCCGCCCACCAGTCTTTGTCGGCATCGCCGAAACGCCCGAACAGCCCGTACCAGCGCATGCCTTCCAGGGCCAGGCCAATCGGCTCGTCCTCGGGGCCGCGCTTGAACCGGGAGCCGGAAATCTGGGCGAAACGCTTCAAGATAAAACGTCCACTCCACTCTACCGGTGGAATTTTCAACGGCCAGTAGGTGCGACTGACCTGGGTGCCGAAAAACGCCGCGGACGCTACTGCGGGTTCGCCCAGGTACTGGCCACCCAAGGCCGCCGCCAGGGTGATGCCACCCAGCGAATGCCCGAGCCAATGGGGGATCTGGCCACTTTGCTCACGGACGAACGCGGCAATCGCCGGCAGATCGTAGCGGGCATAGTCGGCAACGCGGTTCTTGGGATAGTGCTGATTGCGCCGGGACAAGCCGTGGCCGCGCATCTCGGGAATCCACACATCAAAGCCGGCGCGCGCCAGATAGGCACCCAGCCCCAGGCCCTTGGGTGAAAACCAGAAGCGCCGGTTGGAAAAACTGCCGTGAAGCAGGACCACCGGAACACCGCGCACTTGCGGTCCATCGGCCATGCCCAAGCGGGTGACGGCCAGTTCCACGGTGCCATCCGGGCTGTTGCCCGGTTTCAAGCGATAGACGTCCTCGCTCAGATCGCCACGACGTTCGGCGCTGATCAAGGCCACAGGAAATAGGTTGCTGCTGCTTTGCATAATGCTCTTGCACAAAAAAGGGCGGCATCCAGATGGAGCCCGCCCTACTCGAATCTGAAAGTGTCGGTCAGCCAATGCTGACCGACACTTCATTCACCTATCAGACCGGAGCCTGAGCCTCTGCGAGGAAGAACCAGGTTTCCAGTACGGAATCGGGGTTCAACGAAACGCTTTCGATACCTTGTTCCATCAGCCATTTGGCCAGATCAGGGTGATCGGAAGGGCCCTGGCCACAAATACCGATGTATTTGCCGGCCTTGTTGCATGCCTGGATGGCATTGGCCAACAGCTTCTTGACCGCAGGATTACGTTCGTCGAACAGGTGCGCGATGATCCCGGAGTCGCGATCCAGGCCCAGGGTCAGCTGGGTCAGGTCGTTGGAACCGATGGAGAAGCCATCGAAGAACTCGAGGAACTCTTCAGCCAGGATGGCGTTGGACGGCAGTTCGCACATCATGATGATGCGCAGGCCATTTTCGCCGCGCTTCAGACCGTTTTCCGCCAACAGGTCGATGACCTGGCTGGCTTCGCCCAGGGTACGGACGAACGGCACCATGATTTCGACGTTGGTCAGGCCCATCTCATTGCGCACACGCTTCAGCGCACGACATTCGAGCTCGAAGCAGTCACGGAACGCTTCGCTGATGTAACGCGAGGCGCCACGGAAACCCAGCATCGGGTTTTCTTCTTCCGGCTCGTAGAGTTTGCCGCCGATCAGGTTGGCGTATTCGTTGGACTTGAAGTCCGACAGACGCACGATGACCTTTTTCGGCGTGAATGCCGCGGCCAGGGTGCTGATGCCTTCGACCAGCTTCTCGACATAAAAACCGACCGGATCGTCGTAGCCGGCAATGCGCTTGTCGACGCTTTCCTTGATGTCCTGCGGCAGCCCGGCGTAGTTCAGCAGTGCCTTGGGGTGCACGCCGATCATGCGGTTGATGATGAATTCCAGACGGGCCAGGCCCACACCAGCATTCGGCAACTGCGCGAAGTCGAAGGCACGGTCCGGGTTACCGACGTTCATCATGATCTTGAACGGCAGATCAGGCATGGCGTCGATGGAGTTTTTCTTGATATCGAAGCCCAGTTCGCCTTCGAAGATATAACCGGTGTCGCCTTCAGCGCAGGACACGGTAACGCCCTGGCCGTCTTTCAACAGTTCGGTGGCATTGCCGCAACCCACGACGGCCGGGATCCCCAGTTCGCGAGCGATGATCGCCGCGTGGCAGGTACGCCCGCCACGGTTGGTGACAATGGCGCTGGCGCGCTTCATCACCGGTTCCCAGTCCGGGTCGGTCATGTCGGAAACCAGAACGTCGCCCGGCTGGACCTTGTCCATCTCGGAAACGTCTTTGATGATCCGCACCTTGCCGGCGCCGATGCGCTGGCCGATGGCACGACCTTCAACCAGCACGGTCCCGGTTTCCTTGAGCAGGTAACGCTCCATGACGTTGGCCGAGGTGCGGCTTTTCACGGTTTCAGGACGGGCCTGAACGATGTACAGCTTGCCGTCGTCACCGTCTTTGGCCCATTCGATGTCCATCGGGCACTTGTAGTGCTTCTCGATGATCATCGCTTGCTTGGCCAGTTCGTTGACTTCAGCGTCGCTGAGGCAGAACCGCGCACGATCGGCTTTGTCGACATCGATGGTCTTGACCGACTTGCCGGCCGTGGCCACTTCGCCGTAGATCATCTTGATGGCTTTGCTGCCCAGGTTGCGGCGCAAAATGGCCGGACGACCGGCGGTCAGGGTGTGCTTGTGAACGTAGAACTCGTCCGGGTTCACCGAGCCTTGCACGACGGTTTCACCCAGGCCGTAAGCACCGGTGATAAACACCACGTCACGGAAACCCGATTCGGTGTCGAGGGTGAACATGACGCCGGCAGTGCCGGTTTCCGAACGCACCATGCGCTGCACACCGGCCGACAAGGCCACCAGTTTGTGGTCGAAACCCTGGTGTACCCGGTAGGAGATGGCGCGGTCGTTGAACAACGAAGCGAACACTTCCTTGGCGGCGCGAATAACGTTCTCGACACCACGGATGTTGAGGAAGGTTTCCTGCTGACCGGCGAAGGACGCGTCGGGCAAGTCTTCAGCGGTAGCCGAAGAACGCACAGCGACGGCCATGTCAGGGTTGCCGGCCGACAGCGTGGCGAACGCAGTGCGGATTTCGGCGTTGAGTTTTTCGGGGAATTCGGCATCCATGATCCATTGACGGATTTGCGCGCCGGTTTTCGCCAGGGCATTCACGTCTTCGATGTCCAGCGCATCGAGTGCGGCGTGGATCTGATCGTTCAGACCGCTTAGTTCAAGGAAGTCACGGTAAGCCTGAGCCGTTGTAGCAAAGCCACCAGGCACCGATACACCGGCACCTGCAAGGTTACTGATCATCTCGCCCAGGGATGCGTTCTTGCCCCCCACATGCTCTACATCGTGGACGCCGAGCTTATCGAGGGAAACTACGTACTCTACCAAGGTGATCTCTCCACTAACTGTGTTGGAAAAGCTCAGGACGCCGGCGGCTCAGAGGAGCATTTGCCAGCGTTATGGCCTGGACCTGGAAAATAAGTGAGAATGCAGGCCATTCGAGGCCGGCAAGCCGCGCCTATCATATCCAAGAATTGTCACTAGCTTAAGGCCCAAGGCGCAAATGAAACGATCCGCTTTCTTTATCTCCGATGGCACGGGCATTACAGCCGAGACCCTCGGTCAAAGCCTTTTGGCGCAATTCGAGAATATTACCTTCAGGAAAGTCACGCGGCCGTACATCGACAACGTGGATAAAGCGCGGGCCATGGTACAACAAATCAACAACGCCGCCGAAACGGACGGATTTCGGCCGATAATATTCGACACCATCGTCAATCAGGACATTCGTGAGATCCTCGCAACGTCAAATGGTTTCATGATTGACATTTTCTCGACCTTCCTCGCGCCCCTGGAGCAGGAATTGAGCGAGCATTCATCGTATTCGGTCGGCAAGTCACATTCCATTGGTGGCAACTCCAATTATATGGAGCGTATCGAGGCGGTGAACTTCGCCCTCGACAACGACGACGGCGCCCGCACGCACTATTACGACAAGGCCGATCTGATTCTGGTAGGTGTTTCGCGCTGCGGCAAGACCCCGACCTGTCTATACATGGCCATGCAATTCGGCATCCGCGCGGCGAACTACCCGCTGACCGAAGACGATATGGAGCGCCTGCAGCTGCCCACCGCCCTGCGCGCCCACCAGCACAAGCTATTCGGCCTGACCATCGACCCGGACCGCCTCACCGCGATTCGCAACGAGCGCAAGCCCAACAGCCGCTATTCGAGCTATGCCCAGTGCGAGTTCGAAGTACGGGAAGTGGAGAACCTGTTCCGCCGCGAGAACATCGCACACATCAATTCCACGCATTTTTCGGTGGAAGAGATTTCGGCGAAGATTCTGGTGGAGAAAGGTGTGGAGCGGCGATTCAAGTAATTTCACGGGAGTATTTTGTGGCGATGCCGGTCGGTTAGGCCTTTACGCGGTCCGTAGCAGCTGGCGAAGCCTGCGTCCGGCTGCGAAGCAGCCGTAAACCCTGCTTCCACGGTTTGCCAGGAACACCGCAGTGCTTGATTTTACGGCCGCTGCGCAGCCGGACGCAGCCTTCGGCAGCTGCTACGGGGGAACATGCGGGGCCTGAAACACGAATGAATCACAAACTGAACCGCCCGGCGCCCTGCCCCAAAGCCGTTGCAAGTGCCTCAAACCCTTCGCGCAGGAGCTGATCATCACCCGATGTATTGCAGATACTCGCCCGAATGAACTGCGGCACCGCCGCATGCCCCACCGCGAAGGATTCAGCCGTCGAGACCAGGTAATTGCTTTGCTTGAGCTCCGCCTCAATTTCCGAAGCCCGCCATGGCTCCGGGACCTCGATCCAGAAGTGCGGGCTGTTCAAATGCGTCTTGTAGGCGAGCCCCGCCAGCAGATCCTCGACCAATGCCTTGCGACGCCCCATCTCAAGTATCTGCTGCTGCAGCAGGTGGGCGGCGGTGCCGTTTTCTATCCAGGCGGTTGCCAGCTCCAGTGTCAAGGGTGTCGCCATCCAGCAGGTGGACCTCAAGGCCGCCGCCAGCCGGCTCATCAATGCCTGCGGTGCATGCAGGTAACCCACCCGCAAACCTGCCGAAACCGCCTTGCTCAAGCTACTGATGAGAATCGTGCGTTCCGGCGCGAAGTAGCTGAGGGGCGGCAGGCGATCTTCAACCAGTACGCCGTGGGCCTCGTCCTCCAGGACCAGCAGGTTATGCTCGCGACAAACCCGGGCCACCGCCTCTCGGCGCGCCACCGAAAGCACCGCGGTCGTCGGGTTCTGAATCGTCGGCGTGCAGTAAAGGGCTGAAACCCGGTGCGTACGGCACACCTCTTCGAGTGCCGAGGGCAGCAAACCTTCGTCGTCCATATCCAGGCCAATCAAGCGAATGCCCAGCATGCGGGCGGCGGTGATCAACCCCGGATAGGTCAGTTGTTCGGTCACCACCGTATCCCCTGGGCGCAGCAGCGCCATCAACGCACACAACAAGCCGTGCTGGCCGCCGTTGACGCAGATCACCTGATCGGCGCTCGGGGAAAACTCACTCTGCTTCAACCAGTGCGCGCCAGCGGCGCGATACCGCGGCAATCCCGCGTCCGGGGTATAGAGACTGATGTCCTGCAGCACCTTGGGATTGTTGGCCAGGGCTTGCAGACTCTGGGCCAGAAAGACGGTTTCCTGACCGGGAATGTGGGTATTGCGGCTCATGTCGAAATACTGCCGGGGTTCCTCGCTGACATTGCGAAAGCCCTCATCGCGTTTGCGTTCCAGCCCACGCTTGCGAACAAAGGTGCCATCACCCACCCGCGCCACCACCAGCCCCAGCTTCTCCAACTCACCGTAGGCGCGACTGATGGTGCCAATCGTCACGCCGAGATTGTCCGCCAGCATCCTGTGGGGCGGCAGTTTGCAGCCGGGCTCGATCACGCCGTCGAGGATCCCCGTTTCTATGGCGCCGGCAAGGCGTTTGTACTTCACGCCCTGACCGTTCGAAAGCCCATTTCGCACAATTGACACCATGTCATTATTTATTTTGACAGCCATCATTCGCCCTAATAGTGTGGTTTAACAGGTTCAATTACCGGATGAAGCCTTTCAATATAGAGGTCAATTCCGCCTCATGGAAGAAATGTCGCCATGCCAATGTCTGCCGTCATCGAAAATAGTGATAAGACTCAAAAACAGTGGCTGGCGGGTGCCATTACCAGTGTGATGTTCCTGATCGTATGCCTGAGCTGGGGAACCACCTGGCTGGGGATCAAGATCGCCGTCGAAAGCGTGCCTCCCCTGACGTCCGCGGGGCTGCGCTTTCTGATCGCCTTTCCATTGTTCCTGTGCTTTGCCAAAGTGCGCCGCGAACCGGTGCTGTTCCCCAGGGAAAGCCGCTGGTTCTTTGTGTTTGTCACGCTGACCTACTTCAGCGTTCCCTACTACTTGCTCAACTACGGTGAGATGCACGTTTCCTCGGGGCTCACGGCGCTGCTGTTCAGCTGCATGCCGGTGTTCATCCTGATTTTTTCCGCCATGTTTCTGCGCGAGAAAATCTACTTTTCCCAAGTCGTCGGCATCGCCATCGGCTTTGGCAGCCTGTACATGATCATCCGCAGCCAGGGATTGCACCTGGACCATGCGGAGTTCCTGGGGGTCATTGCGATCCTCGCCGCGGCCGTGATGCACGCCCTGTGCTACGTGATCACCAAGCAGAAAGGCAGCGCCATCAGCGTCATCACCTACAACACCCTACCCATCGGCATCGCCGGCCTGATGCTGTTCGTGGCCGGGTTGTACATCGAAACGCCGATGTTCAGTGACATCACGCTGCGCTCCTGGAGTGCCCTGCTCTACCTCGGACTGGTCGCTTCGGTCGGCGGCTTCATTGTGTACTTCATGCTGCTCAAGCGCCTGAGTCCGATCATCCTGTCCTTCGTGTTCATTATTTTTCCGGTGTTCGCCGTGGTCATCGGCTCCTGGTACGAAGGCCAGCCGATTTCCAAGGACCTGATGACCTATTCGGCCATTCTGTTGGCGGGGTTTGCGATCACCAAACTCCCGGTGGAAAAACTGCTGGCCAAAAAGAACTGACCCACCTGACTTCGCGAGAGAAACATGGAAGGCCTCTGCCCCAAAACACTTGAGCAGATCTATCGACACGCCAGCAGCACCTACCCCGACGAGTGCTGCGGGTTTGTGTTCAAAGATGGCAGCGTCTACATCGGCGAGAACATTCAGAACGAGCTGCACCGACGCAACCCCGAGGTCTATCGGCGCACCGCCGCCGAGGGCTACACCTTCTCGGTGGCAGACACCTTAATGATGAACAAGAGCTTTCGCAGCGATAACCCCGTTACGGTCATCTATCACTCGCACCCCGATGTCGGTGCCTACTTCAGCCACGAGGACCAGGACAAGGCCCTGTTCATGGGCGAACCGATTTATCCGGTCAGCTACCTGGTCATCGGTGTGCATAAAGGCACGGCAGCAGGTTCCAAACTGTTCGAATGGAATGGCCAGAGTTTTATTTGCAGCCAGGCGTTTTCTTGAAACCATCACCGACCTACAAACGGAGTTGCGCATGAACGCTGTCTCTTTCCCCGACATCCTGGCTCGCGTCGCAAAACTGCCCGATTCGCAACTTGAAGGCAGCGGCACGACGTTGCGCGCAGTGCTCGAAAGCATCTGCACCGACCACCCACAACTGCGCGCGCACCTGCAATACGAGAACAATCAACTCAAGGAACACTTTCTGTTTACCGCCAACGGCGAGCTGATCGAACCCGATGATGCCTTCCCCGCTGGCGGCACCATCGACGTCCTGCTCGCCACGTCCGGCGGCATCGATCAGGACCGCTTGAGCAACGAAGAAGTCCAGCGCTATGTGCGGCACATCACCCTGCCGGGCGTCGGCCGCGAAGGCCAGCTGAAGCTGAAAAACGCCAGGGTGTTGGTGATCGGCACGGGAGGCCTGGGCTCACCGGTGTGCATGTACCTGGCCGCTGCCGGCATCGGCACCCTGGGGCTGATCGACTTCGACGTAGTGGAAAGCAGCAACCTGCAACGACAAATCGTGCATGGCAAAAGCACCTTGGGCCTGCCCAAAGTCGAGTCGGCGAAAAGACGCCTGCAAGACCTCAACGAACATATCCGGATCAACGCGCATAACACGGCGCTGAACACCGACAACGCCCTGGAGCTGATCGGGCAGTACGACGTGGTCGTCGACGGTACCGATAACTTCTCGACGCGCTACCTGATCAATGATGCTTGCGTGCAACTGGGCAAGCCGCTGGTCTATGGATCGATTTACCGTTTCGACGGGCAGATCAGTGTCCTCAACTATCGCGGCGGCCCCTGCTATCGCTGCCTGTTTCCGAAAAGCCCGCCTGCGGAACTGGCGCCCAATTGCAGCGCAGGCGGGGTGATCGGCGTCCTGCCCGGCGTCGTCGGAATGATCCAGGCCACCGAAGCGATCAAGTTGATCATTGGCATCGGCGAACCTTTGGTCGGGCGCTTGATGTGTTTCGATGCGCTGGCGATGAAGTTTTCTGAAATACGCTTCAAACGGCGGGCCGATTGCCCGTGCTGCTCGACCCTGCGCACCGGCCAGCTTGCCGAACACACCGCCGTCAGCTGTGCCAGCGCTGTGCCGACCACGCCACTCCTGGCAGAGGAACGCTACATCACGCCGCAACGGCTCAAGCAATTGCTGGAACTCAAGGGCACGGCCGACATTTTGCTGGATGTTCGCGACGCTTGCGAGCTGGAAGTCTGCCAATTGCCCGGCGTGCTGCACATCCCGCTCGAAGATCTGGAAACCCGACTCGACTCCCTCGATCGCGACCATCACCACTACGTCATCTGTTACGCCGGCATACGCGCCGAACGTGCCGCAAGCACCTTGCTCGCGGCAGGTTTCGCCAATACCCGAGTCCTTGAAGGCGGCATGAAGCACTGGGTTCGTGACGTCGAACCCGACATGCCTTTGTATTGATAGGTGGCGGCCATGAGCTCTTATCTGATGTTGCATAACTCGATACTCGACGCCATCGGCCAAACGCCGATCGTGCGCCTGGAGAAACTCTCCACCGACCTCGGCGTGGAGGTCTTCGTCAAACTCGAATCGCTGAACCCTGGCGGCAGTCACAAAGCCCGCATCGCACTGGGCATGATCCTCGATGCCGAGCGCAAAGGCATTCTGCTGCGTGGCACACAACAGACCATCATCGAGCCCAGCGGCGGCAACACCGGCATTGGCCTGGTGATGGCGGGCAACGTGCTGGGCTACAAAGTGGTTTTGGTGATTCCGGACAACTACAGCCCGGAAAAACAAAAACTGCTGCGCCTGTATGGCGCCGAAGTAGTGCTGTCTGACAGCCGCCTGGGCAACAACTCCCATGGCCAGAAAGCCATGGAGCTGCAACTGGAGAACCCCCACTACGTAATGCTCAATCAGCAGCGTAATGGGGCCAACCCCGAAACCCACCGACAAGGCACTGCTCGGGAAATTGTCCGGGCATTTGCCGGACGCCGGGTGGACTATTTTGTCGGCGGGATCGGTACCGGCGGTCATATCACCGGCATCGGCGAAATACTCAAGGCCACCTGGCCGGCCATCCGCGTTCTGGGCGTCGAACCCGAAGAATGCGACCTGCTCAATGACCAGCACGCGCCCCACCAGATCCAGGGACTGTCGATCGGCATTGTGCCGAGCATTCTCAATCTCTCGGTACTGGACGGCATGCTCAAGGTTTCCAAGGATCAATGCCTGGAAATGATGCAACGGGTAATGCGCAGCGATGCCATCAGCCTGGGGCTTTCATCGGCGGCCAACCTGGTCGCCATTGCCGCCCTGGCCAAGGAAATGCCCGAACACTCCACTGTCCTGACCATGGTCTACGACAGCGCGGACGCCTACCTGCCCTTATTCGAATAATCCAAATGCGGGGTGCCTCCATGGGGGGCTTCATTGATATGCAACAGCTGCACGATGAGTTGCTCGCGCACCTCATCAACACCCTGGAACCTGCTGACTTGCTGCAGCTGGACGGCCATTTGCACAGATTGCTTCCCTGTGTGGCCGATTGGCTTGCCGAGGACCTGATGGCCTTCGCCTCCCGCGACCCGGCATCGCAAGGTCGCGGCAGCTTGATCCTGGAGTCGTACGCGTCCTTCAAGGCTGTTCTCTACTACCGCCTGGCTCATCAGGTGTTGAAGCTTGGCGGCGAAGAGGACCGCTACTTCCCCTGTATCGCGCAAAAGCTCAGCAATCAGGGCAAGCTCCTTTCGGGCGCCGAGATCCACCCGGCGGCGCGGATCGGTCGCCGATTTGTCCTCGATCATGGCTACGGCACGGTGATTGGCGAAACCTGCGAAATTGGCAACGACTGCTACATCCTTTGCGGGGTGACGCTGGGCGCCCGTGGTATAGCCAACAACCCCAATGGCAAACGTCACCCACGCCTGGGCAACAATGTAGAGATCGGCGCGGGAGCCAGAATTCTGGGTTGCGTGACGATTGGCGACAACGTCTTCATCTCGCCGGCGTGTGTCATTACCCATGACGTACCGGCCGACACGAAAGTGAAGATCGTCAATCAGGTCCAGCTGCAGAAAACGTCAGAGTCCGACCATGGCAGTTTCCTCGGCGCCTTTGCGCTCAACGAGCGCTTGCACCTGGTCGGTGAAGTCGGCAACAGCCAACACGTCACACTGCTGGATGCAGACTTTCATCCACTGAGCAGTCTTGCGCTGGAAGCCACCGTCAAAGAGCGCACCCACTTACAGTTCCGGATTCATCACACCGAAGATGGCGACTACCCACCGCGACTGCCACTGAACCTGCATGTCTGCGGGCCCAACCAGGATATTACCTTGATCGCACCACCAGGCTTGAGCGCGATGGTCCGGCGCCTGATGCAAACTCGCCCTCAATCTGTCGGAGGTTGAACATGTCAGTACACACGATGGAAACCCTGGCGCTTTACGATAACGCGCCCTACCAGAACGCTTTCGACGCGAGGATCGTGGCTGTCAGCGATCAGGGTCTCGCCCTGGAGCACACGCTATTTTATCCAACGGGTGGCGGCCAACCCGGGGACACCGGTCTTATCACCTTGCCAGACGGCACCAGCCTCAAGGTGACCGGCACGGTGCGCGACCCGCTCTTGCGTTCGATCATCTGGCATCAGCTGGAGGCTTATCCCCCGCAACTGCGAGCCGGCCTGAAGATCGACGCAAGCCTGGACTGGGAACGACGTTACCAGCACATGAGGATGCATACCTGTCTGCACCTGCTGTGCTCGATCATCGATGCGCCGGTCACCGGGTGCAGCATCAGCCATGATAAAGGTCGGCTGGATTTCGACCTGCCGGAAATGTCCCTCGAAAAAGAACGCATCACTGAGCAATTGAACGCCCTCGTGGCTCAAGCCCTGGAGGTAAAACAGCTGTCCATGCCGGCGTCCGAGTACGCCACGTTGCTGCAGATAACCCGCACGCAAGCCGTCGCACCACCGGTCATACAAGGCGCGGTGCGGGTCATCGAAGTAGACGGCGTCGACATCCAGCCTTGCGGGGGTACACACGTTATCAATACCGAAGAAATTGGCCGGGTCTTCTGCGAGAAAATCGAGAAGAAGAGCAAGCACAACCGGCGAGTGATTTTGCGTTTCGAATAACCGCAAGATCAAAAGATCGCAGCCTGCGGCAGCTCCTACGGGGGTTGCGTACAACCAATCAATCACGGTGGACACACGATCGGCGTAGGAGCTGTGTAAGAGCTGTGTAGGAGCTGTGTAGGAGCTGTCGAGTGAAACGAGGCTGCGATCTTTTGATCTCCATACATTGCACCTAAGCAAGATCAAAAGATCGCAGCCTGCGGCAGCTCCTACGGGGGTTGCGTGCAACAGATCCATCACGGTGACACACGGTGCAAACGTCCCTCAGATCACCCACAAATCCACGAAGCGGTTGACCGGCGTGGCTTCAAGCGCCGCCTGGTCCTTGCACAGAGCAAAGATTTCAGCCGAGCGCTGGGCGGTGAACCGGGTCGCCAGGTTGGCCTTGAACTTGTCTTCCAGCAATGGAATGCCATCGGCGCGACGACGGCGGTGGCCGATCGGGTATTCAACCACAACCTGTTCGGTGCTTGAGCCGTCGTTGAAGAACACTTGAATGGCGTTGGCAATGGAGCGTTTGTCGGCTTCCAGGTATTCCCGGGTGTAACGCGAGTCTTCGACAATGACCATCTTCTCGCGCAACTCGTCGATGATCGGATGAGCCGCATGGAAGTCGTCTTCGTAGTGCTCGGCCACCAGGTTACCGAAGGCCAGCGGCACGGCAGTCATGTACTGGATGCAGTGGTCGCGGTCAGCGGCGTTGGCCAGTTTGCCGACCTTGGAAATGATACGGATTGCCGACTCATGGGTGGTAATGACTATCTTCTCGATCTGCTGCAGACGATCCTTGACCTGCGGGTGCAGGGTCACCGCGGCTTCGCAGGCGGTTTGCGCGTGGAACTCGGCCGGGAAGCTGATCTTGAACAGCACGTTCTCCATCACGTAGCTGCCGTATTCCTGCGAGATGCTGAAGACCCGCTGGTCTTCAGGCTTGAGCGCCAGATCCTTGTTGGTATGACTGAACAGCACGTCGTAGAACCCCCACTGCCCGGCTGTCAGCACCCCGGGAATGCCCATTTCACCGCGCATGGCGATGTCTGCCAGACGCACGCCCCGGCTGGACGCATCGCCCGCCGCCCAGGACTTGCGCGAACCGGCGTTCGGCGCGTGACGGTAGGTGCGCAACGCCTGGCCATCGGCGAACGCATGGGACAGTGCGGACAGCAGTTGTTCGCGGTTGGCGCCCAGCAGTTTCGCGGTGACCGCGGTGGAGGCGACTTTGACCAGGATCACGTGGTCCAGGCCGACCCGGTTGAAGGAGTTTTCCAGGGCGATCACGCCCTGGATCTCGTGGGCCATGATCATCGCCTCGAGCACCGCGCGCAGGGTCAAGGGTGCGTCGCCATTGGCCACGCGTTTCTGCGACAGGTGATCGGCGACTGCGAGGATCCCGCCGAGGTTATCGGACGGATGGCCCCACTCGGCCGCCAGCCAGGTGTCGTTGTAGTCGAGCCAGCGGACGATGCAACCGATGTCCCAGGCCGCCTTGACCGGGTCCAGGCGGTAACTGGTGCCCGGCACCCGAGCGCCGAATGGAACCACGGTCCCCTCGACGATCGGCCCCAGGTGCTTGGTGCACTCGGGGAAACGCAGGGCCAGCAGACCGCAGCCGAGGGTGTCTATCAGGCAGTTGCGGGCGGTGTCCAGCGCCTCTGCGGACTCGATCTTGTAGTTCAGGACGTAGTCGGCGATGTCCTGCAGGACGGTGTCGTAGTCGGGGCGGATGTTCAGGTCGACGTTGGCGCTCATTGGGGTTTGCTCCGGTAAGGGGGGTGATGTTCATCCTCAGGATCAGGGTTGGTTGCGACGAATTGCAGGTCTGGGGTGCCTGCTTGATTTGTGTTTTTTCAGGTGGATCCACCCCTCACCCTAGCCCTCTCCCCAGAGGGGAGAGGGGACTGACCGTGGGAAATTGAAGATCTACGGCGACCTGAAAGCTCTGCATTGAATCCATATTCACTGCGATCTTTCAGGTCGAAGCACATCAAAAAAACACCTCGGTCAGCTCCCTCTCCGCCCTGGGGAGAGGGTTGGGGTGAGGGGTGGTTTTCAGGGTTACCCCCTCAAAAAGCATCACCCGGCACACGAACAAAACCTTCCATCAACACCCGCGCACTGCGGCTCATGATGGCTTTCTTCACGGTCCATTCACCATTGACCTGGCGGGCCTCGGCGCCTACGCGCAGGGTGCCCGAGGGATGACCGAAGCGCACCGCGTTGCGCGCAGTGCCGCCCGCGGCGAGGTTGACCAGGGTGCCAGGAATCGCCGCGGCGGTGCCGATGGCGACAGCGGCAGTGCCCATCATGGCGTGGTGCAGCTTGCCCATGGACAGTGCGCGCACCAGCAGGTCTATGTCACCCGCCGCCACCGGCTTGCCGCTGGAGGCGAGGTACTCGGCCGGCTTGCCGACGAAGGCGACCTTGGGCGTGTGCTGACGCTTGGCAGCTTGATCAAGGTGCTCGATCAGGCCCATGCGCAGCGCGCCGTGGGCGCGGATGGTCTCGAACATCGCCAGCGCCTTGGGGTCGCCATTGATCTGGCCTTGCAGTTCGGTACCGGTGTAACCGATGTCCTCGGCATTGACAAAGATGGTCGGGATCCCGGCATTGATCATGGTCACCTTGAGCGTACCGACGCCAGGCACCTCCAGATCATCCACCAGATTGCCAGTAGGGAACATCGAACCGCCCCCACCCTCTTCTTCGGCGGCCGGGTCCATGAATTCGAGCTGGACTTCGGCGGCCGGAAAGGTCACGCCATCGAGTTCGAAGTCACCGGTTTCCTGCACTGCGCCATCGGTAATAGGCACGTGGGCAATGATGGTCTTGCCGATGTTGGCTTGCCAGATGCGCACGATGGCCACGCCGTCACGCGGCAGGCGACTGGCGTCCACCAGGCCGCTGCTGATGGCAAATGCGCCGACCGCAGCAGAAAGGTTGCCGCAGTTGCCGCTCCAGTCGACGAAAGGCTTGTCGATGGAGACCTGACCGAACAGGTAATCGACGTCGTGGTCGGCCTTGGTGCTTTTGGCCAGGATCACCGTCTTGCTGGTGCTCGAGGTCGCCGCGCCCATGCCGTCGATCTGCTTGTCATAAGGGTCGGGACTGCCGATCACCCGCAGCAACAGTGCATCGCGGGCCGCGCCCGGGACCTGTGCGGATTCGGGAAGGTCTTGCAGGCTGAAGAACACGCCTTTGCTGGTGCCGCCGCGCATGTAGGTGGCGGGAATCCTGATTTGTGGTGCGTGAGCCATGGAACGGGTTCCTTATTGGCAGCGGCGAGACCTTGGCGGCCCCGCGCTGCGCGTCGGGTTAGACGGCAACAGCCGATTCGAGGAAGTCCTGGGCGAAACGCTGCAGCACGCCGCCCGCCTCGTAGATCGAGACTTCTTCAGCAGTGTCGAGACGGCAGGTGACCGGCACTTCGACACGCTCGCCGTTCTTGCGGGTGATCACCAGGGTCAGGGTGCTGCGCGGGATACGTTCGCCGATCACATCGAAGGTTTCACTGCCGTCGATGCCGAGGGTCTTGCGGTCGGTGCCCGGCTTGAACTCCAGCGGCAACACGCCCATGCCCACCAGGTTGGTGCGGTGGATGCGTTCGAAACCTTCGGCCGCGATGGCTTCGACGCCGGCCAGGCGCACGCCTTTGGCCGCCCAGTCCCGGGAAGAACCCTGACCGTAGTCGGCACCGGCGATGATGATCAGCGGCTGCTTGCGCTCCATGTAAGTTTCGATGGCTTCCCACATGCGCATGACCTGGCCTTCCGGCTCGACGCGAGCCAGGGAACCCTGTTTCACCTTGCCGTTTTCCTGAACCATTTCGTTGAACAGTTTCGGGTTGGCGAAAGTGGCGCGCTGCGCGGTCAAGTGGTCGCCGCGATGGGTGGCGTAAGAGTTGAAGTCCACCTCTGGCAGGCCCATCTTGAACAGGTACTCACCGGCCGCGCTGTCGAGCATGATGGCGTTCGACGGCGACAAGTGGTCGGTGGTGATGTTGTCCGGCAGCACGGCCAGAGGGCGCATGCCCTTGAGCGGACGAGCACCGGCCAGTGCGCCTTCCCAGTACGGCGGACGGCGGATATAGGTGCTCATCTCGCGCCAGTCATACAGCGGCTCGACCTTGGGACCGGTGTCTTCTTCGATGGCGAACATCGGGATATAGACCTGGCGGAACTGCTCCGGCTTGACTGAAGCCTTGACCACCGCGTCGATCTCTTCGTCGCTTGGCCAGATGTCTTTCAGGCGGATTTCCTTGCCGTTGGCATCCAGACCCAGCACATCCTTCTCGATGTCGAAACGGATGGTCCCGGCGATGGCATACGCAACCACCAGTGGCGGCGACGCGAGGAACGCATTCTTGGCGTATGGGTGAATCCGTCCGTCGAAGTTGCGGTTACCGGACAGCACGGCCGTGGCGTACAGGTCACGGTCGATGATTTCCTGCTGGATCACCGGATCCAGCGCGCCGGACATGCCGTTGCAGGTGGTGCAGGCAAACGCCACGATACCGAAGCCCAATTGCTCCAGTTCGCTAGTCAGGCCGGCTTCGTCCAGGTACAAGGCCACGGTTTTCGAACCGGGTGCCAGGGACGACTTGACCCAGGGTTTGCGGGTCAGCCCGAGTTTGTTGGCGTTGCGCGCCAGCAGGCCGGCGGCGATGACGTTGCGTGGGTTGCTGGTGTTGGTGCAGCTGGTGATGGCGGCGATGATTACCGCACCATCCGGCATTTGCCCTGGCACATCGTCCCACTGGCCGGAAATGCCTTGGGCCGCGAGGTCCGAAGTGGCCACACGGGCGTGGGGATTGCTCGGGCCGGCCATGTTTCGCACCACCGAGGACAGGTCAAAGGTCAGCCCGCGTTCATATTGGGCGCCCTTCAGGCTGTCGGCCCAGAGACCCGTCAGTTTTGCGTAACTTTCGACCAGTTTCACCTGCTCGTCTTCACGGCCGGTGAGCTTGAGGTAGTCGATAGTCTGCCGGTCGATATAGAACATCGCCGCGGTGGCGCCGTATTCCGGGGCCATGTTGGAGATGGTCGCGCGATCGCCCAGGGTCAGGGCCGAGGCACCTTCACCGAAGAACTCCAGCCAGGCGCCGACCACCTTTTGCTGGCGCAGGAACTGGGTCAGCGCCAGTACCATGTCGGTGGCGGTGATGCCCGGCTGCAACTTGCCGGTGAGTTCGACGCCGACGATTTCCGGCAGACGCATCCAGGAGGCGCGGCCGAGCATGACGCTTTCGGCTTCAAGGCCACCGACACCGATGGCGATCACCCCAAGGGCATCCACGTGCGGGGTATGGCTGTCGGTGCCTACGCAAGTGTCCGGGAAGGCCACGCCATCACGCACCTGGATCACCGGAGACATTTTCTCCAGGTTGATCTGGTGCATGATCCCGTTGCCCGGCGGGATCACATCGACGTTCTTGAAGGCTTTTTTGGTCCAGTTGATGAAGTGGAAGCGATCTTCGTTGCGACGGTCTTCGATAGCGCGGTTCTTTTCGAACGCCTCGGGATCGGAGCCGCCCGACTCAACGGCCAGGGAGTGGTCGACGATCAATTGAGTCGGCACTACCGGGTTCACTTGGGCAGGATCACCACCTTGCAGGGCGATCGCATCGCGCAGTCCGGCGAGGTCGACCAGCGCGGTCTGGCCGAGAATGTCGTGGCACACCACGCGAGCCGGGAACCACGGGAAGTCGAGGTCGCGCTTGCGTTCGATCAGCTGCTTCAGGGAATCGGTGAGCGTGGCCGGGTCGCAGCGACGCACCAGATTTTCCGCCAGCACGCGGGAGGTGTACGGCAGGGTGTCATAGGCGCCGGGCTGGATGCCATCGACCGCCGCACGGACGTCGAAGTAATCCAGATGGCTGCCAGGCAGCGGTTTGCGGAATTCAGTATTCATCGTCAGGACTCGGTCACGGTAAATTCAGAGGGGGCGCCTGGCGCCGGGCTTGAAGTGAACCTGGTTTACTGTGGGAGCGAGCTTGCTCGCGATAGCGGTGTATCAGTCGACATCAATGTTGGATGTCAGTCCGTCATCGCGAGCAAGCTCGCTCCCACAGGATCCGGTTACCACCTACAAACCTCAGCGCCTGTCAGGCACCCACCATTCAGCGTTGTTCGATTGGCACGAACTTGCGCTGTTCGACGCCGACGTACTCGGCGCTCGGGCGGATGATGCGGTTGTTGGCGCGCTGTTCGAACACGTGGGCGGCCCAGCCGGTCAGGCGCGAGCAGACGAAAATCGGCGTGAACAGCTTGGTCGGGATCCCCATGAAGTGGTACGTCGAGGCATGGTAGAAGTCAGCGTTAGGGAATAGCTTCTTCTGCTCCCACATGGTCTTGTCGATGGCTTCGGAGACCGGGAACAGCACGGTGTCGCCCACTTCGTCGGCGAGTTTTTTCGACCAGCCCTTGATCACTTCGTTACGCGGATCGTTGTCTTTGTAGATCGCGTGACCGAAGCCCATGATCTTGTCCTTGCGCTCGAGCATGCCGAGGGTGCCTTTGATGGCCTCTTCGGGGGACTTGAAACGCGAGATCATTTCCATCGCCGCTTCGTTGGCGCCGCCGTGCAGCGGGCCGCGCAGGGTACCGATAGCCGCCGTTATACAGGAGAACATGTCTGACAACGTCGACGCGCAAACCCGCGCGGCGAAAGTCGAGGCATTGAATTCGTGCTCCGCGTAGAGGATCAGCGAAACGTCCATCACTTTGCGGTGCAACTCGCTCGGCGGTTTGTCGTGCAGCAGGTGCAGGAAATGCCCGCCAATGGACTCTTCATCAGTGACGCAGTTGATTCGCAGGCCGTCGTGGCTGAAGCGATACCAGTAGCACATGATCGCCGGGAACGCGGCCAGCATCCGGTCGGTGACGTCATGTTGCTGGGAAAAATCTGTTTCCGGTTCGATGTTACCCAGGAACGAAGCGCCAGTGCGCATCACGTCCATCGGGTGAGCGTCGGCCGGAATGCGTTCGAGCACTTCCTTCAAGGCTTGCGGCAGGTCACGCAGCTTGCTCAGTTTGCTCATGTAAGCAGCCAGTTGCTCCTTGTTCGGCAGATCGCCGTACAGCAGCAGGTAAGCCACTTCTTCAAACCGCGCGTCGGCAGCCAGTTCGCGAACATCATAGCCGCGATAGGTCAGCCCGGCACCCGATTGCCCGACCGTGGACAGTGCGGTTTGCCCGGCAACCTGGCCACGTAGCCCGGCGCCACTCAATACTTTTGCTTCGGCCATTGTTCTCTCCAATCTTGAATTTGTTAGGGAAATTGGCGTAGGAGCTGACGAGCAACGCGAGGCTGCGATCTTTCAGCGATACCCGTCAAACAACGCGATCTATTGCTTATTTCTTCGCAGCAAACAACGCATCAAGCTTCTGCTCGAACACGTGGTAGTCGATGGCGTCGTACAGCTCCATGCGGGTTTGCATGGTGTCGACGACGTTCTGCTGCGTGCCGTCGCGGCGAATCGCCGTGTAGACGTTTTGCGCCGCCTTGTTCATGGCGCGGAACGCCGACAGCGGGTACAGCACCAGCGACACACCAACAGACCCAAGCTGTTCGGTGGTGTACAGCGGCGTCGCGCCGAACTCAGTGATGTTGGCCAGGATTGGCGCTTTCACACGGCTGGCGAACAGCTTGTACATCTCAAGTTCAGTGATGGCTTCCGGGAACACCATGTCGGCGCCGGCTTCGACGCAGGCAGCAGCGCGCTCGAGCGCCGACTCCAGACCTTCCACCGCCAGCGCATCGGTACGCGCCATGATCACGAAGCTGTCATCGGTGCGGGCATCGACGGCGGCCTTGATGCGGTCGACCATTTCCTGCAGGGACACGATTTCCTTGTTCGGACGGTGACCGCAACGCTTGGCGCCGACCTGGTCTTCGATGTGAATCGCCGCCGCGCCGAACTTGATCATCGATTTGACGGTGCGCGCCACGTTGAACGCCGAGGAACCGAAACCGGTGTCCACGTCCACCAACAATGGCAGGTCGCAGACGTCGGTGATCCGCCGTACGTCGGTCAGCACGTCATCCAGACCGGTAATCCCCAGGTCCGGTACGCCGAGGGAGCCGGCAGCCACCCCGCCACCCGACAGGTAGATCGCCTTGAACCCGGCGCGCTTGGCCAGCAGGGCGTGGTTGGCATTGATCGCACCGACCACTTGCAACGGTTGTTCACTGGCGACCGCATCGCGGAAACGCTGGCCTGGAGTGCTCTTGTTGGAACTCATGACTCACCTCGTGGAGTGGCTGTCTGATTGGCGCCGTCCTGATAGTGACGGGCGATATTGCGTTTGGAAGCGCCGATGTGACGGCGCATCAACAACTCGGCCAGTTCCCCGTCGCGATCAGCAATCGCGTCGAGAATCCGGTGATGTTCGGCGAACGCCTGACGCGGGCGGTTAGGCGTGGCGGAAAACTGGATGCGGTACATGCGCACTAACTGGTACAGCTCACCGCAGAGCATCTGGGTCAGGGTGCGGTTGCCGGCGCCCTGAATGATGCGGTAGTGAAAGTCGAAATCGCCTTCCTGCTGGTAGTAACCGACACCCGCCTGAAATGCCGCGTCGCGCTCATGGGTCTCGAGCACCCGACGCAGCTCGTCGATTTCTTCGAGGGTCATGCGCTCGGCGGCCAGACGACAGGCCATGCCTTCCAGGGATTCGCGAATTTCATAGAGCTCGATCAGCTCGGCCTGGCTCAGGGAAACCACCCGCGCTCCGACGTGCGGGATGCGCACCAGCAGCCGCTGCCCTTCCAGGCGGTGGATCGCCTCGCGCAGCGGCCCGCGGCTGATGCCATAGGTGCGCGCCAGTTCCGGCTCGGAGATCTTGCTGCCCGGGGCGATCTCGCCCTTGACGATGGCCGCCTGGATACGGCGGAAGACGTTCTCGGAGAGCGTCTCCGAATCGTCCTGCATTACCAGCGGGGGATCAAGTTGATCCAGCATATTGTCGACACCTTGTAAGCCAATGCGACAAAAACTAGCGAATTAAGCCGGTTCAGTCAAAGGAAAAATAGGTATTGTCGACAATCGTCTAATAACCAACTGCACCATAACGACGCAATAGCTCTGTTTATAGCCGCCCGCAGGCGGTGGCGTCATAAAACCAGCATGCTAGAATGCCGCCCGCATTTGCCTGTCGCCTTAATAAGGCAGGCACACGAGGGAGCTTGCGCAGCAATGCCAGTCGCCTTGAACTGAAGATCGCACTGCAACGCGCCAGGATTTATGAGACTCAAGCCCTTCCTTATATTGCTTTACCTGCTCTGCCTGTCAGGGCCGAGTGCCGCCGCCGAGAAGACCGTTTACGGCTTGAATGAATACGCGCAGCTGTCCGGGATCAACCTGGAAGTCGCGGCCAAACTCGACACCGGCGCCAAGACCGCCTCCCTCAGCGCTCGCGACATCAAGCGTTTCAAACGCAACGGCGAGTCCTGGGTGCGCTTCTACCTGGCGATCGACGCCGCCCATTCGCACCCGATCGAACGTCCGCTGGCCCGGGTCAGCAAGATCAAGCGCCGCGCTGGCGACTACGACCCCGATGAAGGCAAGAACTACACCGCCCGCCCGGTGATTGCCCTGGATATCTGCATGGGCAGCGCTTTACGCAGTATTGAAGTGAACTTGACCGACCGAAGTGCATTCCAATACCCGCTGCTGATCGGCTCCGAAGCGCTGAAACGCTTTGATGCGCTGGTCGACCCCAGTCTTAAATACGCTGCTGGCAAACCCGCCTGCGCCACCGACGCTCTTACCGCAGAGTAATTCCAATGCGCTCTATTACCCTCCATCTGAAACTCCTGATCGCTCTCCTGGTGGCGCTGGGTATTTCGGTCACGGCCTATCAAATCTTCGTGCTCGGCATTCCGGTGACCGAAGACGCCACTGACGACTTGTGGAACATCGACGCCAAGGTCGAGTTCGTCGCCGCCGGAAAGGACCCGATCAAGATCCAGATGTTCGTGCCGCCGCTGAGCCGCGACTACGTCAGCCTGAACGAGAGTTTCATCTCCAATAACTACGGGGTGGCCGTCAACCGCGCCGACGGTAACCGCAAGGTCACCTGGTCCGCGCGCCGTGCCAAGGGCAACCAGACCCTCTACTACCGCCTGGTGCTGACCAAGCGTTACACCGGCGAAAAACTCAAGGTCAAAGGCCCGACCTTCCGTGACAGCATCGCCGTCGAAGGCCCGGAAAAAATTGCCATCGAGGCCTTGCTCGCGCCGATTCGCCAGCACTCGGCAGACGTCGAAACCTTCATCGGCGAAGCCATCAAACGGGTCAACAACCTCAACGATGACAACGTCAAACTGCTGCTGGGCGGCGACCCGTCGACCGCACACAAGGCGAAAATCGTCGAACTGCTGCTGTCCATCGGCCATGTCCCGGTGGAGAAGGTGCATACCATTCGTCTGGTGGCCGACCAGCCACAAACCCCGGAGCTGTGGCTGCGTAGTTTCAACGGCACCGACTGGTTGTACTTCAACCCGGAAACCGGTGAACAGGGTCTGCCTACCGACCGTCTGCTGTGGTGGACCGGTGATGACAACCTGATTACCGTCGATGGCGGCAAGAAAGCCACCGTCACCTTCAGCATGAACAACAGCGAAATGAACGCCATTCGCCTGGCCAAGCTGACCGACGAGAACTCCGACGCCAACTTCCTCGAATACTCGCTCTACGGGCTGCCGCTGCAAACCCAGCAGACCTTCATGATCATGGTGATGATCCCGATCGGCGTACTGGTGATCCTGATCCTGCGCAACCTGATCGGCCTGCAGACTCTTGGCACGTTCACCCCGGTGCTGATCGCCCTGGCCTTTCGCGAGACCCAACTGGGCTTCGGCATCGTGCTGTTCACCATCATTACCGCGCTCGGCCTGTCGCTGCGTTCCTACCTTGAACACCTGAAGCTGCAAATGCTGCCGAGGTTGTCGGTGGTACTGACCTTTGTCGTGGTGCTGATCGCCGCCATCAGTCTGTTCAGCCACAAGCTCGGCCTGGAACGCGGGCTGTCGGTCGCGCTGTTCCCGATGGTGATTCTGACCATGACCATCGAACGCCTGTCGATCACCTGGGAAGAACGCGGTGGCGGCCATGCGATGAAAGTCGCGATCGGCACGCTGTTCGCCGCCACCCTGGCGCACTTGATCATGAGCGTGCCGGAGCTGATCTACTTCGTGTTCACCTTCCCGGCGATCCTGTTGATCATGGTCGGCTTCATGCTGGCCATGGGTCGCTATCGCGGCTACCGCCTGACCGAGCTGGTGCGCTTCAAAGCCTTCCTCAAGGCCGATTCGTAATGTTCGGTTTCTGGAAGACCTGGAAGGCCCTGGAAGCCCGGGGCATCATGGGCATCAATCGGCGCAACGCGGACTACGTGCTCAAGTACAACAAGCGCAGCCTGTACCCGATTGTCGATGACAAGATCATCACCAAGGAACATGCGATCAAGGCCGGCATTCACGTGCCGGAGTTGTACGGGGTGATCTCCACCGAGAAGGAAATCGACAAGCTCGACGAGATCATCGGCGGGCGCAACGATTTTGTCATCAAGCCGGCCCAGGGCGCCGGTGGTGACGGCATCCTGGTGATCGCCGACCGCTTCGAGGGTCGCTATCGCACGGTTTCCGGGAAGATCATCAGCCATGAGGAAATCGAACACCAGATTTCCAGCATCCTCACCGGCCTGTACTCCCTGGGCGGTCATCGGGACCGGGCGCTGATCGAGTACCGCGTGACCCCGGATCAGATCTTCAAGAGCATCAGCTACGAAGGCGTGCCGGATATCCGCATCATCGTGCTGATGGGCTACCCGGTGATGGCCATGTTGCGCCTGCCGACCCGGCAATCGGGCGGCAAGGCCAACCTGCACCAGGGCGCCATCGGTGTCGGCGTCGACCTGGCCACCGGTCTCACCCTGCGCGGTACCTGGCTGAACAACATCATCACCAAACACCCGGACACCACCAACGCGGTGGATGGCGTGCAACTGCCCTACTGGGACGGCTTCATGAAGCTGGCGGCCGGTTGTCATGAGCTCTGCGGACTCGGCTACATTGGGGTCGACATGGTGCTGGACCAGGAAAAGGGCCCGTTGATTCTCGAACTCAACGCCCGCCCCGGCCTGAACATCCAGATCGCCAACGATTGCGGCCTGACCTTGCGCACCCATGCGGTGGAAGCCCGCCTGGAAGAGCTGAAGGCCAAAGGTATCAAGGAAACTGCCGAGGATCGGGTGAAGTTCGCACAAGAGTTGTTTGGGCATATTCCGGGGGTCGAGGGCTGATCTGTGGCGAGGGGGCTTGTCGGAATGCCGCATCGCCCCGTTCGGCGGCGAAGCCGTCGTAAATCCTGGGCAAGCGGGTTTTACCTGACACAATGGGGTGGCTGGTTTTGGGGCCGCTTCGCAGCCCAGCGGGGGCAAGCCCCCTCGCCACAAAGTTCGAGCCAGCCCCTCTTGCATGTATCTCTTCCCGACATCCCCTCTAGGAGCAATTCCCCCAGGAGACTACAATCGCCAGCCGCGCACCGATGACTGACCTGCCCCGCATGTTGACCTGCTCCGTACACCCGCTTCCCTATCGCGCCAACCCTGCCGAGTATTTCGCGGCGATTCGTCATGCCCCCGGTGCCGTGCTGCTCGACAGTGGCCGGCCGAGTGCCGAACGCGGACGCTATGACCTGCTCAGCGCCTGGCCGCTGGAGCAACTGACGGTATTGCCGGACGAATCCGGGACCGCGTTCCTGCAGCGGTTGCGAGACAACCTGCGCCGACTCGGCAATGCAGTGCTGCCGCAACCTTATCAACTGCCGTTCGCCGGCGGTTTGATCGGCTACCTCAGCTACGACTTCGGCCGCCGCCTGGAAACCCTGCCCCACCAGGCTGGCGATGATCTGCAATTACCCGATGCGCACCTGGGCCTGTACAACTGGGCGCTGATCAGCGACCACCAACTCGCCTCCAGCCAACTGGTATTTCACCCCAGCCTGGCCGACAGTGAACGCCTGCGTCTGATCGATCTGTTCAACCAGCCCGTGGCCACGCCGACGCAAGCCTTCAAATTGACCGCAGCGATGCGCGCCGATCTCAGTACCGGCGACTATGAACAAGCCTTTGTGCGCATCCAGCAGTACATTCAGGCGGGTGACTGCTACCAGGTCAACTTTGCCCAACGCTTTCGCGCCCCCTGCGAAGGCGACCCGTGGACGGCCTATTGCGCGCTGCGGGCGGCTTGCCCGACGCCCTTCTCCGGTTTCCAGAGCCTGCCCGACGGCGGCGCAGTGCTGAGCCTGTCCCCGGAGCGCTTCGTCAAGGTCAGTGAAGGCCAGGTCGAAACCCGGCCAATCAAAGGCACCCGGCCACGGGGCCAGGACCCTGTCGAGGACGCGGCCAACGCCGCCGAATTGCTGGCCAGCGCCAAGGACCGCGCGGAAAACCTGATGATCGTCGACTTGCTGCGCAACGATCTGGGCCGCACCTGCCGTATTGGCTCGGTGCGAGTGCCGGAGTTGTTCAGCCTGGAAAGCTACCCGAACGTGCATCACCTGGTCAGCAGCGTGACTGGCGAACTGGCCGAAGGCAAAGATGCGCTGGACCTGATCGCCGGCAGCTTCCCCGGCGGCTCGATCACCGGCGCGCCGAAAATCCGTGCGATGCAGATCATCGACGAGCTGGAGCCAACCCGCCGCGGACTGTATTGCGGTTCATTGCTGTACCTGGATGTCCGCGGGGAAATGGACAGCTCCATCGCCATCCGCAGCTTGCTGGTCAAGGATCGGCAGGTCTGCTGCTGGGGCGGTGGCGGGATAGTCGCCGACTCGGACTGGCAGGCCGAGTATCAGGAGTCCATCACCAAGGTGAAGGTGTTGCTGGAGACCTTGCAAAGCCTCTGATGGGTACTTCGCACTCTTCGCGGACGCTCCTGCAATCGGGTCGTCTGATGGAAAAGATCGCAGCCTGCGGCAGCTCCTACGCCGACCGGGTACACCTGTGAAATTGCAGGAACACGCGATCCTGTAGGAGCTGCCGCAGGCTGCGATCTTTTGATCTTGCTTTTTCAGATTTCCCACTGGAATCGCGTCGCCTGATGGAAAAAGATCGCAGCCTGCGGCAGCTCCTACGGGGTATTTACAGGTTGAGTTCGCGGTTCGACGCTTTCAGAAACTCCTGCTTGAGCTCGACAAAGCTATGCACTGCCGGGAATTGCGGGAATTCGCGGATCACGTTCTCCGGCGCATGGAACAGAATCCCCGCATCGGCCTCGCCCAGCATGGTGGTGTCGTTGTAGGAATCACCGGCGGCGATCACCCGGTAGTACAGGCTCTTGAACGCCAGCACCGACTGACGCTTGGGGTCTTTCTGGCGCAGTTGATAACCGCTCACCCGACCGCTTTCATCGGTGATCAAGCGATGGCACAGCAGAGTCGGGAAGCCCAGCTGGCGCATCAACGGCTGGGAGAACTCGTAGAAGGTGTCGGAAAGGATCACCACCTGAAAGCGCTCACGGAGCCAGTTGACGAACTCCACAGCGCCGTCCAGCGGTTTGAGGGTGGCGATCACCTCCTGGATGTCCGCCAGTTTCAAGCCATGCTCATCGAGAATCCGCAGGCGCTGCTTCATCAGCACGTCGTAGTCGGGAATATCCCGAGTGGTTGCCTTGAGGGATTCAATCCCGGTTTTTTCGGCAAAGGCGATCCAGATTTCCGGGACCAGCACACCTTCCAGGTCGAGACAGGCAATTTCCACAGGACACTCCCATTTGTAATGTTTATTGAGTTGAGCGGGTAAAAGACAGCCGAACTCTAGCGATAAGCTCTGGCCGGCGCAACGCGTTAAAACCTGCTGAAAACGTAGCGAGCGAAGGCAAGACAAGGCGAAAACAGGCGAGTAAGCAGAGTTGACTTCAGTCAATGAGCATTACGAGTCTGTTTTCAACGCAGTATTGTCGAGCGCAGCAGTTTTCAGGCAGTTTTTGTTACTATCGAGCTTATCTAGAGCGCTTAGCGCCACCGACCTGTAGGAAACCGCCCTGATGAGTCAATCGTTCGACGTCGCTGAACTCGCCGCGACCTATGCCAACAAATCCGCCCAGGACATTCTCAAACTGGCCTTCGCCCAGTTCGGTGATGACCTGTGGATCTCCTTCAGCGGCGCCGAAGACGTGGTGCTGGTGGACATGGCCTGGAAACTGAATAAAAACGTCAAGGTCTTCAGCCTCGACACCGGCCGCCTGCACCCGGAAACCTACCGTTTCATCGAGCAAGTCCGCGAGCACTATCAGATCCAGATCGAGCTGGTCTCGCCGGATCAAAGCAAACTTGAACCTTTCGTCAAGGAAAAGGGCCTGTTCAGTTTCTACAAGGACGGCCATGGCGAATGCTGCGGCATCCGCAAGATCGAACCGCTGCGGCGCAAACTCTCCACCGTCAGCGCCTGGGCCACCGGCCAGCGCCGCGACCAGAGCCCTGGCACCCGCAGCCAGGTCGCCGCGGTGGAAATCGACAGCGGCTTTTCCACCCCGGAACGCACTCTCTACAAATTCAACCCGCTGGCCCAAATGACCAGCGAAGAGATCTGGGGTTACATCCGCATGCTCGAGTTGCCATACAACAGCCTGCATGAACGCGGCTTCATCAGCATCGGTTGCGAACCCTGCACCCGCCCTGTCCTGCCCAACCAGCACGAGCGCGAAGGCCGCTGGTGGTGGGAAGAAGCCACGCAGAAAGAATGCGGGCTGCATGCCGGGAACATCATCAGCAAATCCTGACCTCCTGTGGGAGCGGGCTTGTTCGCGAAGAGGCCATAAATATCCTGGTCGGCTGTTATACCGCCATCGCGAGCAAGCTCGCTCCCACATTAGATCTGCGTCGGGCACAAATTGTGTGCACACAGCAAATCCAATGTGGGAGCGGGCTTGCTCGCGATGGACTCAAGGGCGGCGCGCTTACTCAGAAAACACGCGTTATCGTTAACGTCCATCGCGAGCAAGCTCGCTCCTACAGGGCACTGAACCTCTGCCCCAACCCCTGCTCGGCAAACTGCTCGATGATGAAGTCGACAAATGCCCGAGTCTTGCCCGGCAGTAATTTATGCTCGGCGTAGTAGATCGAGATAGTGCCGTCGTCGACATACCAGTCCGGCAACACCCGTTGCAAGGTGCCGGCGTCCAGGTAATTCACGGCGAACGGCATGCTCACCAGGGCGATGCCCAAACCCTGGGCGGCACTGGCGCAGGCGGCCTCCGAATCGCTCATGGTCATCCGTGCCTGGAGGGTCAATGGGCTGTGTTGCTGACTGCGGCTGGTCAGCTGCCAGGAGCGCACCCGCCCGGTTTGTGGTGAGCGAATCAGAATCCCGTCGCAATGGCGCAAATCATCCGGCTCGACAATGGCCTCGCGCTGCGCCAGATAGTCGGCCGAAGCCACCAACACCCGGTGGGCCGGCGTCAGCTTGCGCGCCACCACCCCTTGCGGCAATTCAAAACCGCCGCCAATCGCCGCATCGAAACCCTGCCCGATCAGATCGACCTGGCGGTTATCGAAATGCCAGTCCGGGTTGATCGCCGGAAAGCGCCGCAGGAACTCCCCCAGCAACGGCACGATATACAAACGCCCAAACACCGTGCCCATGCTGACTTTCAGGGTTCCCGCCGGGCGCCCTTCGGCGCTGGCCAGGTTGGCCACGGCATTTTGAATGGTATGCAGGCTGGCACTGACTTCACCGAGAAACAGCTGGCCGGCTTCGGTCAGGGTCAGGCTGCGGGTACTGCGCTGGAACAGCCGAACGCCCAGACGCGCTTCCAGTTTGGCGACACTCTTGCCCACCGCCGCCGGGGTCAGACTCAAGCGTCGCGCGGCTTCGGCAAAGCTGCCAACTTCGGCGCTACGGACGAAGCATTCGATACTGCTGAAGGTTTCCATGGCCGTCACTGTAAACTTTTGGTTTACACAGACTATAGCAATTACCCTCTACTCAGCCGGTAATCCGAGGTCGATACTCGACTCCAACAACAAGGCAGCCCGCCTTGAATTTTTTGGAGAACGACATGACCACGCAAAACCTCAGCGGCAAAGTAGCTCTGATTCAGGGCGGTTCCCGCGGCATCGGCGCCGCCATCGTCAAGCGTCTGGCCGAGCAAGGCGCCGCGGTGGCCTTCACCTACGTCAGCTCTACGGCCAAGGCTGAAGAACTGCAGAACAGCATCACTGCCAACGGCGGCAAGGCCCTGGCGATCAAGGCTGACAGCGCTGATGCCGCGGCCATCCGCAACGCCGTCAACCGCACCGTGGAAACCTTTGGCCGACTGGACATTCTGGTCAACAATGCCGGCGTGCTGGCCGTCGCGCCACTGGAAGACTTCAAGCTGGAAGACTTCGACCAGACCCTGGCCATCAACGTGCGCAGCGTGTTCATTGCGACCCAGGAAGCCGCCCGGCACATGACTGAAGGTGGCCGCATTATCAACATCGGCAGCACCAACGCCGAGCGCATGCCCTTCGCCGGTGGCGGCCCGTACGCCATGAGCAAAGCCGCGCTGGTCGGCCTGACCAAAGGCCTGTCCCGCGACCTCGGTCCACGGGGCATCACCATCAATAACGTGCAGCCCGGCCCGGTCGACACCGACATGAACCCGGCCGAAGGTGACTTCGCCGACAGCCTGATCCCGTTGATGGCGGTCGGTCGTTACGGCAAGGTCGAAGAAATCGCCAGCTTCGTCGCTTACCTGGCCGGCCCGGAAACCGGCTACATCACCGGTGCCAGCCTGACCATCGACGGTGGTTTTGCCGCCTGATTGTCGAGCCATAAAAAAACGCCGGGCAACCTCGATCAGGTTGCCCGGTGTTTTGCTGTATCAGCGCTTGGCCCATCAGGCCCATTCGAGCATTGGCAATCCGCAGGCACCTGGCTGGAAAGCCTTCAGCGAACGGATAATCCGGTCTGCATGGGCGTATCTGGCGTCCGCCATCGCCGCATCAGGCACGGCAATCGCCGTCATTCCCGCCGCTTTGGCGGCCGTGACCCCAAAGGGCGAATCTTCGAATACCAGGCAATCCTGCGGCGCCACACCCAACCGGCGTGCCGCTGTCAGGAAGATATCCGGCGCCGGCTTGGCCGCGCCCACCTCGGGATCGTCCGCCGTGACTATGGTGTCGAACAGCGCGAACCAGTCGCCATGCAGCGTGGTTTTCTGCCCGAACGACTGGCTCGAGGAGCTGGTGCCCACCGCAATCGGGATGTTATTGGCCTTCAAATGCCGCACCAGCTGCTGTGCCCCCGGCATCGCCAACGCACTCGGAAAACGCTCGCGCATCAATGGCTCGCGTACCCGAAGAAACTCCTCGGCGGTGATCGGCAAATCCAGTGCCTGGACGATATACCGCGCCAGATCCCCCGCCCCCAGGCCGATGATGTTCTGCTTGACACTCCAGTCGAAGGTCCGGCCATAACGCTCGGCAATGATCTGGGTGACCTCGGTGTAAATCCCCTCGGTGTCCAGCAACAACCCGTCCATATCGAAAATCACGGCCTTGATCGGACCGAACTCATTCAACTGTGCATTCATCGCATCTGATCCGTTAACAAAATACATCCCGGGAGCGGCTCAGGTACGGCCAGTGTGTGAATCGATTAAAGGATTCAGCAGGATAACCAGCAGCGTCCACATGAGGCAACAGTTTGGGCCGGCCGAGTCTCGGCAGGAGACCTAGGGTTAGTCATGAGCAAAACGAAAGCCAAGGGCTTTCGTTACGTTGACTTATAAAAACCCCTTGCTAACCTTATAAAAGACTTATTAATATTCCATGAATCAAATCTACTGGACCAGAAAAGCCGTGAAGCAGCTGCTCAAGCTCCATACCCAACAGCAGGTTCACATTCGCGATGCAGTGACGGGGCTTGAGTACATGCCCGACGTGACTAATGTCAAAGCACTGTTGCATCACGCTCACGGCTACCGACTGCGTGTCGGCAATTACAGAGTGCTTTTCGACTGGGACGGCGCAATCCAGGTCGTCAGCATCCAAGAGGTTAAAAAACGTGACGAACGCACCTACTGACGTACAAATCATCAATGGCCCGGATGGCAAACCGGCCTTCGTCGTCATTCCCTATGCGCAATACAAGGCTCAGGGTCAAGACGAGCTGATCCCCCATGAAGTGGTCAGCCGCATCGTCGATGGCGCCACCCCGATCCGCGCCTGGCGCGAATACTTGAACCTCACTCAAGAGGAAGTGGCAAAACGCCTGGGAATTTCACAACCGGCTTTTGCCCAACAGGAAGCGGTGAACAAACCCCGCCGGGCTACGCGGGAGAAAATTGCCTTGGCATTCGGGATCAAGGCGGATCAGCTGGAGTTGTAAAAGGGCAAATAAGATCAAAAGATCGCAGCCTGCGGCAGCTCCTACGGGGGGATTGCGTACACCCCCGACAATGCGGGTAGCTGGCGCAGCTTGCGATCTTTTGATCTTCGGCTGGATGCTTCCCCACCTCCTGAAAAGCCGCCCCCCGGCCCTCTGAAACATTTTCTTTCATATCGCCTTGCGGTTTTATGATTCTCATTCGTCTTAATAAGATGCAGCAGACCGCGTAGGCAACAGCCACGGTCGGTTTTTTCTGGAAAGCGGCTCAAGCAACAGGCTCGGGTCACTCCACTCATCGAATCAAGACCCTTATTCATGTCGAAGAAGTCCCGCTCGAAACTCTGGTTCCTTGTGCATAGCTGGTTGGCGTTGCCCATCTGGTTCTTCGTGCTGATCGTGTGTGTCACCGGCACCCTGGCGGTGGTCAGCCAGGAAATTGTCTGGCTGGCCAACCCGGACATCCGCGCCAGCAAACCCTCGGACGACGCCGAACTGCTCAGCTATGACCAGGTCGTCGCGGCGATCAAGCGCGCCGAGCCGCAAACCCTGGTTGAGTCCATCAGCCGTCCCGACGAGTCGCATTTCGCCCTGGATGTGGACGTCAGTTACCCGGATGGCCGTTCGGTCACGGTCTACGTCAACCCTTACACCGGGGTCATTCAGGGCATCAGTCCGCAGTTCAATTTCCAGGCCTTCACCCGCGCGCTGCATGGTTGGTGGCTGGTGCCGTTCACCAATGGCTATAGCTGGGGCTGGTACCTGGTGTCGTTTCTCGGCCTGCCATTGCTGGCGTCCCTGGTGACCGGGCTGGTGGTCTATAAACGCTTCTGGAAAGGCTTCTTCCGCCCGACCCTGCGGATCAGTCATGGCGCGCGGATCTTCTGGGGCGATTTGCACCGCCTGAGTGGTATCTGGTCGATCTGGTTCATTGCGGTGATTTCCATCACCGGGCTCTGGTTCCTGATGGAGGCGATTCTTTCCGACAACCAGATTTCCATCTCCAGCGAACCGATCGTCCCGGTGATATCACGGGAAAGCGTGCCGACCTCTGCCACGGGCGCA
Organism: Pseudomonas fluorescens; assembly: GCF_902497895.1. Taxonomy (GTDB): domain Bacteria; phylum Pseudomonadota; class Gammaproteobacteria; order Pseudomonadales; family Pseudomonadaceae; genus Aquipseudomonas; species Aquipseudomonas fluorescens_BP. Next base: position 23,775 of record NZ_CABVHQ010000025.1, on the reverse strand, counting down.
CCGGCACCGATGATTGGTCTGGACCAGGCGATCCAGATCGCCACCCAGAAAATCCCCGGGCTGGAAGCCAGTTTCGTCAGCCTGCCGAGCAATGCCTACAGCCACTTGGTCATTGGCGGGCGCGGCTGGTATCCGCTGATGTTCCAGACCGCCTCGATCCACCCCTACAACGGCGAAATCGCCGCCTCGCGGCTGCTCTCGGACCGCACCGGCCTGGAATTCGTCACCGAATCCATGCGCCCGCTGCACACCGGTGATTTCGGCGGGCTGTGGATCAAGCTGATCTGGTTCTTCTTCGGCCTGGTCCTGAGCATGATGGTCCTCAGCGGGCTATTGATCTGGACCAAACGCACCGCCCTGGCCACGGCCAACGCCCTCAAGCGCAGCACGAAAACCACCCAACCTGCCACCGTTGCCCAGGCGCAACCGGCCATGAATACCCAGACACCGGAGGGCAACCAGTGAGCAAGGCAACCACTACAGCACAACCTTCGCGCCTGAGCCGGCTTTGGCACAAATGGCGCTTGCACCTGAGTATTTTGCTGCTGCTGATTCCACTCGGCTTCATGCCCAAGTACTTCGCCGATGCCGCATTGTTTCGCGGCGACAGCGGCCTGGGTGAACGGGAAGTCGGCGACATCCAGGTCGGGCCCTGGAGCCTGCGTCTTGCCGAGTTACGCAACGAGGCACCGCTACTGTCCGGCCCCGCCGGTTACATGAAAAGTTTTAACGCAGCCCTGTGCGAAAGCTGCATCAATCAGGTCAAGGCCACCTACCTGCGCATCGGCAAACCCCGCAGTCTGCGCGCCGCCGGGGTGATTTTCTTCGGAACGCCCTATCGCATGGGGGCGCTGTTGCCGGTACCGGAAAAGACCAAGGCCGACGCCGAGATCTGGATCACCATGGAAGGCTGGGACGGCAGCATGCATCAAGCCGCAGTGCCGCTCGCCAAGGCATCCCCGGCCACCCTCGCCTGGCTGAATAGACAAGGAGGCAAACCATGATCGTTGCTGCATGCACTACTCGCTTGCGCCTGGCAGGCATCAGCCTGTTGCTGATGCTCGGTGGCGGCTTCAGCAGCACTGCGCTGGCCCACAACCCGATGTGCGAATGCAAGGCAATCGACGGCGAACAGATCCGCTGCACCGGCGGTTTTTCCGATGGCAGCGGCGCACCGGGGGTAACCCTGGACGTGATCGGCTACGACGAAACCATCCTGCTGCCGGGCAAGCTCGGCGCCGACTCGACGCTGACTTTCAAGAAACCCGGCGCGGAGTTCTATGTACTGTTCGATGCGGGCCCGGGCCACGTCGTCGAGATCGACCAAGCTGATATCGAGGCCCCATGAGCACGCCTACCACCCAAGTGATCCGCCCGGCCGGTGCCGGTCATGAAACCCTCTATGTGCTGCTGTTGTGCCTGATTATTCTGACGGTGGCCGGTTCGGTGGTCGCCTGGCGCGGCGAAAGCCAGACCGTCGAGAGCGTCGAAACCCATCAACTCGATGCGCGGCGCGACCTGAGCGCCGCCGAGCAAGGCATCTACGCCGACCTGCGGGTGACCCTCGACGAGATTCAATTGCTGCGCCAGGAACAACAGGCCCTGCCCTCCCCTGAACGGCTCGCCGAAAAAGGTTTTGCACCCTTCGCCCAGGACGCCAGTTCAATCAGTCGCGGCGGCCATGCCTGGAACCTGCTGCAGTCCCAGGCCTACCTCGGTCTCAGCCAGACGCAGGCGGTGGCCGGCTCTTTCCTGATGCGCATAAGCACAGCAGAAGGCGCCACGGCGGACATCTGGCTCAACCGCGACGCGGCGCTCACCGCCCCTGACCAGGTGGACGACCAGGCGCTGATCAGTGCCGGCTGGCAGCAAGTGGTCGCGCAATTCGATGCTGGCGTGACTCGCCAGCATCGGCACTGAACCCAAGCATTCACCCGAGAGAAGACCGCTCCCCCATGTCTATTTCATCTCAACGCCATCCGCTGTTGCGTCTGCTGCTGGTCGGCCTGTTCGCCAGCTTTTTCGCCAGCCTGGCCAGCGCCGACCAGGCCAAGCGCCTGCGCATCGGGATCACCCTGCACCCGTATTACAGCTACGTGAGCAATATCGTCGGCGACAAGGCCGAGGTGGTGCCGCTGATTCCTGCCGGTTTCAACCCGCACGCTTACGAGCCGCGCGCCGAGGACATCAAGCGCATCTGCACCCTGGACGTGATTGTGCTCAACGGGGTCGGCCATGACGACTTCGCCGACCGCATGATCGAAGCCAGCGAGCGCCCGGACATCCCGGTGATTGAAGCCAACGCCAATGTGCCGCTGCTGGCCGCCACCGGGACCGCCGCCCGCGGGGCTGGCAAGGTGGTCAACCCGCATACCTTCCTGTCGATCAGCGCGTCCATTGCCCAGGTCAATAACATCGCCCGGGAACTCGGCAAGCTCGACCCGGCCAATGCCAAGACCTACACGCAAAACGCTCGCGCCTATGGCAAACGCCTGCGGCAGATGCGCGCCGACGCCCTGGCCAAGCTGACCAGCGCCCCCAACGCCGACCTGCGGGTGGCCACGGTGCATGCCGCCTATGACTACCTGCTGCGCGAGTTCGGCCTGGAAGTGACCGCCGTGGTCGAACCGGCCCATGGCATCGAACCGAGCCCGAGCCAGTTGAAAAAGACCATCGACCAACTGCGCGAGCTGGATGTGAAGGTGATCTTCTCCGAGATGGACTTCCCTTCCACCTACGTCGACACCATCCAGCGTGAGTCCGGGGTCAAGCTCTACCCGCTGTCGCACATTTCCTATGGCGACTACAGCGCCGAGAAGTACGAAAAGGAAATGACCGGCAACCTCAACACCGTGGTTCGGGCAATCCAGGAGGCCGGCGCATGACTGCTGTCGAATCCCTGGCCGTGCAAAGCGTCGGCCCGACCATCGAGTTCGCCGACGTCGACCTGACCCTCGGCCGCACGACGATTCTCGACAAGGTGAGTTTCCAGGTCCCACCCGGCAGCGTGCACGCCCTGGTCGGCCCCAATGGCGGTGGCAAGAGTTCGCTGATCAAGACCCTGCTCGGGCAGATGCCCCATCAGGGCAGCCTGAGCCTGCACTGGCCGGGCGAACCCGGGACCATTGGTTACGTGCCGCAAGCCCTGGAATTCGATCGCGGCCTGCCAATGACCGTCGACGATTTCATGGCCGCCATGTGCCAGCGGCACCCGGCCTTTCTTGGCATCAGCCGGCATTATTCGGCGGCGATTGGCGAGGCGCTGGAGCGGGTCGGCATGCAGGACAAACGCAAACGACGGATGGGCGCGCTGTCTGGTGGCGAACGCCAGCGGGTGCTGCTGGCCCAAGGGCTGATCCCCGCGCCGCAATTGCTGGTGCTTGACGAGCCGATGTCGGCTCTCGATGAAGCCGGCATTCAAGTATTCGAACGCCTGCTCGGCGACTGGCGCCAGGCCGGGATCACCGTGCTGTGGATCGAACACGACCTGGAAGCGGTGGGCCGTCTCGCCGATCGCGTCACCGGCCTCAATCGCCGCGTGCTATTCGACGCTGCGCCGAAACAGGCACTGACGCCGGAGCGACTGCTGACCCTGTTCTCCACCCATCCCCGTGCCGGGCAAACCACTACCGGGAGTGCCGCCTGATGAGTTACGAAACCTTTCGTTTGATGGTCCAGGGCTGGGCCTCTTCCGGGTATCTGCCGGAGGCGCTGGCCTACGGCTTTGTCGTCAACGCGCTGCTCGCCGGCCTGCTGATCGGCCCGGTACTGGGCGGTCTGGGGACCCTGGTGGTGGTCAAGCGCTTCGCGTTTTTCTCTGAAGCAGTGGGTCACGCGGCCCTCACTGGCGTGGCCATTGGCATCCTGCTCGGCGAACCCTACACCGGCCCGTACGGCAGCCTGTTCGGCTACTGCCTGCTGTTCGGCATCCTGCTCAACTACCTGCGCAACCGCACCGGCTTGGCGCCGGACACCTTGATCGGGGTGTTCCTCTCGGTATCGCTGGCCCTGGGCGCCAGCCTGCTGTTGATTCTGGCCGGCAAGATCAACGTGCACATCCTCGAAAACGTGCTGTTCGGCTCGGTGCTGACCGTCAACGGCAACGATCTGCTGGTCCTGGCCATCGTCGGCACCCTGGTCATGGGCCTGAGCCTGCCGCTGTACAACCGCATCATGCTCGCCAGCTTCAACCCGCAACTGGCGGCCGTGCGTGGGGTGGCGGTGAAAACCCTGGATTATCTGTTCGTGATTCTGGTGACGCTGATCACCGTGGCGGCGGTAAAAGTCATCGGCGCGATTCTGGTGGGTGCGCTGTTGGTGATTCCAGCGGCAGCGGCTCGGCTGTTGAGTCAATCGTTGAAAGGCTTCTTCTGGTGCTCGGTGCTCATCGCCACCGTCAGCACCCTGTGCGGGATCCTCGCGCCGATAGTCTTCGACCTGCCGATCCCGTCCGGCGCGGCGATCATCCTGGTGGCCGGCATCGCCTTCGCCCTGGCGGCCATCGCTCGCGGCACAGTCCCCGCTCTGAAAGGGAATATCGGATAAAAATGCATAGTTCCTTGCGTCAACTGACTCTGGCCCTGGCCCTTTGCGGCCTGGGCAACACCTCGCTCTATGCCGCCGCCGATGCCTTCGAGCCGATGCGCCTGATGGCCAATCATGGGGTCGGCAATAGCGCCTTGTTTGCCGCCACCTCGACTCCCCATCTACGGGTACTGGCCGCGCTGCCGATCACCTATGGCCTGGGCCAGATCCTGCTGGAAGGCACGGGCATTACCCTGGAACATGCAGCGCCGGCCAACCTGCCGGGCTCACGGCAGACCGCCTACTTCACCGGTCGCGGTGCACCGGCCCTGCACAAACTGGCGGTCGAAGCCGGCGCGGTGATCGGCCTGCGCTCACTGTGGCCTGACGACCCGCTCTACCCGGTCGCCCGCCGCAGCAACATCCGCATCATCGAAATCGACGCCGCGCGCCCGGTGGACGGCGGCCTGTCGGGTATCGCCGTGCAACCGGGCCAGGTCGACGGCCTGAACAGCCAACCGTGGATGGCCAGCAACAACATGGGCCGCATGGCCGACGTCATGGCCGCCGACCTCGCACGCCTGGCGCCCGAGGCCAAACCACGGATCGATGCCAATCTCGCGGCTCTCAAACAGCGGTTGCTCAAGCTCAGCGCCGACAGCGAAGCACGGTTGGCCAGTGCCGACAATCTGAGTGTGGTGAGCTTGAGCGATCATTTGGGGTATCTGGTCAGTGGGTTGAATCTGGAGTTGATCAGGGTCGACGCACGGGCAGACAACGAGTGGACGCCTGAGGCGCTCAAGCAATTGAGTGAAACGTTGAAGGACAATGAGGTGGCGGTGGTGTTGCATCATCGTCAGCCGTCGGATGAGGTCAAGGCGGCGATTAGCGCTGCCGGTAGTCAACTGCTGGTGTTGAGTACCGATGGGGCGGATCCGGTGGGTGAGCTGGAGGGGAATGTTGAGCAGGTGATCAAGGAGTTGTCCTCTGGGCCATAGGCGAGGCAGTGCCACCGCGTCATCGTTCATCGCGAGCAAGCTCGCTCCCACAGGGGTTTTGTGTCGATCACACCATCATGGTCCGACACAGATCCAATGTGGGAGCGAGCTTGCTCGCGATAGCGGTGTGACAGGTGAGGACTTTTCTGACAGGTTCTCGGGGTTGCTTTGAGCTCGGTGCGCGGATAATCTCTGCGGGTCGCTGCCAATTCAGCGACCGGGCTTGGAAACCCGGAAAGTAAACGGCGCAACAGCGCCCAGACCACAATTGCAGGCGCTTTTTTTGTGCCCGCTTTTCTGTGTAATGGCGGCTGTGCGCGGGAGACCCTCGGGTCTGCCGGGCTCGTTTACCCCGGTTTTCCAACCTGCGTACAGCTGCCACCCATTCGCTTGGAAACGAACGTGGTAGCTCCTCCCCAGTAAACGGAGCTTCACTTATGCACAAAGTCACCCCCAACCCCCCTGAAATACCCAACGTTTCCCCCTATGACCCTCTCGATTCCAGCAAGCTTCACGACGCCGCGCAGCGTGGCCTCGATCACTATCTGACACCGCCAGCCACCGACGACAATCCACAACAGATCTTCGTCGTCACCCCGAACATCAATACCCAGGCACTGCTGGTCAATGCTTATGAAACCTTCTCTTCGGCAAGCACTTTGGCTCTCGACCTTTCCGATGACCTCGAAGGCAAGCATCGCAACCTGGCGCTGGCGATTCAGCAGTTGATGGAGTTGGGGTTAATGTTGGTAGGCAAGGCGCTGGATCGAGAGTATTCGGTCAAGCTGTAGGGCCCGGCTTGTCCGTTGGATCAGGTTTGCCGCCAAAAGATCGCAGCCTGCGGCAGCTCCTACAGGGGATTGCGTACACCTGCCATATCGCGGGTGAACACGGTCAGTGTAGGAGCTGCCGCAGGCTGCGATCTTTTGATCTTCAAAACACCGCAAAAAAAACCCGCTGACCATTACCGGTCCAGCGGGCTTTTGTCGCGGGGCAATCCTCAGTGAGCCACTGCCGCCTGCTCTTCCATCTTCTGGCGCAAGCTCAAGGGACGCATGTCGGTCCATACCTCTTCGATGTAGGCCAGGCATTCTTTTTTGAAGCCGCTCTTGCCGACGGTGCGCCAGCCTTGGGGGATGGCTTTGTAGTCTGGCCAGATCGAGTATTGATCCTCGTGGTTGACCACTACCTGAAAGAGGATGTCCTCGCGGTCAAATACTGAAGTCATTGCTTTTCTCCATCGCTGTAGGGGTTGGCGGCGCCTAACGCGCAGCCGTTGTGTAGAAGAACGTATCGAGGTTGAGAAAAATTAGAGCCTGGCGATCGCCGCGGGCAGTGCCCGGCCGAAAATCTCCGCGACCCGGTCGATTTCCCCGGGGGTGATCACCAAGGGCGGCAGGAAGCGCACCACGCTGGCGTGACGCCCGCCGAGTTCGAGGATTAACCCGCGCTTGAGGCATTCGCGCTGCAGCAATGGCGCCAGCCGGGCAAAGACCGGTGGATGACCTTGGGCATCCAGTGCGCCAGCCGGATCGACCAGCTCGACGCCGAGCATCAGGCCACGGCCGCGGATATCGCCCAGTTGCGGGAAGTCACGCTGCAGCATCCGCAGGTGCTCGCTCAGACGCTCCCCCATGGCGGTGGCGTGTTCGGCGACGTTGTGTTCCTTCAGATAACGCATCACCGCCGAACCTGCGGCCATCGCCATTTGATTGCCGCGGAAGGTCCCCGCATGGGCTCCGGGCAACCAGGTGTCGAGCCAGTCGCGATAGACCACCACCGCCAGTGGCAGGCTGCCGCCTATCGCCTTGGACAGCACCACCACGTCTGGAATGATGCCCGCGTGTTCGAAGGCAAACATCTTGCCGGTGCGCGCAAACCCGCTCTGGATCTCGTCGACGATCAACGCCACACCGGCCTGCTCGGTGATCCGCCGCAAGCCGCGCAGCCAGTCCAGATCGGCCGGGATCACCCCGCCTTCACCCTGCACCGCTTCGACTATGAATGCCGCCGGCAACAGCACCCCGGCTTCCGGGTCGTTCAGCAGGTTTTCCAGGTAATGCAGATTGACCTTTACGCCCTCTTCACCGCCCAGACCAAACGGGCAGCGATAGTCGTAAGGGAATGGCAGGAACTGCACGCCGTTGCTCAGCAGCGCGCCCTGGGGCTTTTTCGGCCCCAGGCTGCCCATCAGGCTCAACGCGCCCTGGCTCATGCCGTGATAACCGCCCTGAAACGACAGCACTGTGCTGCGTCCGGTGGCGGTGCGCACCAGCTTCAACGCGGCTTCCACCGCGTCGGTGCCGGTGGGCCCGCAAAACTGGATTTTCGCCTCGCGGGCCAACGCCTGGGGCAGCAATCCGAACAGATCCTGCACAAACTGATCCTTTACCGGCGTGGTCAGGTCGAGGGTGTGCAGGGGCAGTTCATCGGCCAGTACCTGCTGGATAGCCTCAATCACTACAGGATGGTTGTGTCCGAGGGCCAGGGTCCCGGCACCGGCCAGACAATCGATGAAACTACGGCCTTCGACGTCTTCGAGATAAATCCCGCGAGCGCGCTTGAGCGCCAGCGGAATGCGTCGTGGGTAGCTGCGCGCGTTCGATTCCTGCAGGCGTTGGCGTGCCAGCAACGGCGACTCGTTGAACTGATAGAGCGTCTCGGCCGGCACCGGGCTGACCCGGACCGACTGATCTTCGACAAGACTGGTAACGACTGACATCTCTCCAACCCTCAATACGCTGGTGATAGCGACCCCAAGCGCACACCTGTCGGACAGGTGCGTTTGCAGGTTTTCCTGTTCTGGAAACACACCAGCGCGGTGAGGATTTACACCTGCAGACAGCTTTCTATCAGGGGGGCGCCAATGGCTTGTGCATCGGCGTTGCCGTGAGCCCGGCGACGGTGAAGCTTTCAGCCGATTGCCGATACCCCAGCCGAGTATAAAAATCCAGGCCGGTGCGGGTACTGGTGAGCAGTGCCCGGGTCCAACCCTGCCGGCCCAGCCAGGTTTCCAGATCGCCCACCAGGGCCAACCCGGCGCCACGGCGAAACCATTCGGGCTGGACATAACAGAAGGTAATCCGGCCAGAGTCCGCGGCCATGCCGACCCCGACCGGCTTGTCGTGAAGCAGCGCAATGTTCAGGTAGCGCCGCCGGTCGGCCAGCCAGGGCTGCACATGATCGACAGTCTTGTTGCGCGTCCAGGCGGCGACGATTTGTTGGTTATTGCGGTGATCGAGGGCGCAGCCGACCTTGATCGAGCATTGGAGTATTCGGCTGATAATCCCGGCGTCCGCAGGTTTTGCCTTGCAGATTTCTATCGGTGCATCCATGGCGCTATAACCTCAATCCATTGAGTCCAACGGCAGGGACATTACCGCCACCGGAGCCGTAATAGCGAATGGATTGAGGTTACATTTCTTGTGCGGCGAAGGCATGCCTTAGTGCCAGCCAGTTAACACACTCCGGGGCGAGCACTGACCTGTGGCGAGGGAGCTTGCTCCCGCTGGGGCGCGCAGCGGCCCTAAAACCTGCAAACCGGTTCTGCCAGACACACCGCATGTGCAGGCTTTACGACTGCTGCGCAGCCGAGCGGGAGCAAGCTCCCTCGCCACAGGGTTTGCGTTCGGCGCGTCTCTTTCTTAGCTGACTGCCTGCAATGGCATGGTCAGTTCGACCCGCAGGCCATCGGGCCGGCTGTCGAAATGCAGGGCACAGCCACATCGCTGGACAATCGCCTGGACAATCGCCAGGCCGAGGCCACAGCCGGTGCTTTTGCCGTTGCGCCAGAAGCGTTGAGTCAGATGCTGCAGATCATCCTCCGCAATACCGGGGCCATGATCGCGGACCTGGAAACGTACCCGGTTGCCGATGGTTTCCAGGCGCAACTCGACCGCAGCATCGTCCGGGGTGTGGCGCAAGGCGTTGTCCAACAGGTTGCGCAAGGCGGCGATCGACAGTACCGAGGGCATTTCAACCGGTGCTGCAGAGACGTCGTCGGGCACGTGCAGTTTGATCCGCTGGCGATCGCCACTGGCGGCATCCTGAATGGCCAGCCGCGCCACCTGTTCGGCGTTGCACTGCACACCGTCTTCGAATGACAGGCTGCCTTCGACTCGAGCCAGCAGCAGGAGCTGTTCCAGGGTGCGATGCAAACGGTCCGCGCCCTCTTCGGCCCGGGCCAGGGATTGATCCCGTGCCGCGCCCTCGGTCATCCGCGCCACTTGCAGGTGAGTCTTGATCGCCGTCAGCGGGCTGCGCAATTCGTGGGCCGCATCGCCGGTCAGGCGGCGCTCGCGCTCGATGGCCTTGCCGATTCGCTGGAACAGCTGATTCTGGGTATCGAGCAAGGGTTGCAGTTCGCTGGGCAGCGGCTGGATCTGCAAGGGTTCGAGAGAATCGGCGCTACGTCGCATCAAGGCATCGCGCATGCGATTGAGCGGCACCAGACCCTGACCGATACCCAGCCAGAGCAGACACAGGCAACCCAGCAAAGCCACCCCCACCGGCACCGAGGCCGCCAGCAGCACCGAGAGGTTCAACGCCTCCCGCTCGACCTGACGGTCCGCGGTGGTAATGCGCAAATCGCCGCGGGCCAGGGTAAAACTGCGCCAGCGTGCCCCGTCGATCATCTGATCATGGAAGCCCATCTTCTCGGCTTCCAGTTTCTGATCCGGGTGGCTGTGGCTGCGGGCCAGAATTTCGCCGCGCAAGGAGCTGACCTGGCAGGCCATGCCGCCAGGAATATTCAGCTGTTCGGCGCTCAGATGGGTGCCATCGCCGTTGCTTGGCAAGGCCGGCAGTTGCTCCAGCAAGCCGGCGACCATGCGTGCCGAGGCCACCAGACGCTGGTCGAGGGAAAACATCATCTGATTGCGCAGGTCGCTGAGCATCCAGGCGGCAGCCAGGGCCCAGATCAGCGCGAAGGCCACGCCCAGGGTCAGGCTCAAGCGCAAGCGCAGACTCATCACGGTTATTGCTCCCCGCCGTCCGCCGGGCCCAGGCGATAGCCCAGGCCGCGTACGGTTTCGACGATACCGTTGCCGAGTTTGCGCCGCAGGTGGTGGATATGCACGTTGAGGGCGTTGCTTTCCAGTTCATCGTTGAAGCCGTAGACGCTGTCTTTCAACTGCTCGCTGGACAGCACCCGGCCACGATTATGCAGCAACGCCTGCAATAACGACTGTTCGCGCCGCGACAGGTCCACCAGCTGACCGCCGAGCAGGGTCTCGCGACTGCTGGGGTTGTAGGTCAGGCGCCCGTGTTCGATCAGATTGACGCTGCGCCCGGCGACCCGGCGCAGCAGGGTGTGCAGGCGGGCGGCGAGTTCGCGCAGGTCGAAGGGTTTGAGCAGGTAATCGTCGGCACCGGCCTGCAGACCCTCGACCCGGTCGGTCACCGAGTCCCGCGCGGTAAGAATCAGCACTGGCAGTTCCAGCCCTTGATGACGCAGCTGCTGCAGCAGCTTCAGGCCGTCTTCGTCCGGCAGACCCAAGTCGAGCACCATGACATCGAACTCGGCGACTTTGAGCATCGCGCGGGCAGCCGAGGCCGTGGCGACATGCTCCACGGTCAGCCCCTGGGCGGTGAGACCGGCGACAATGCCGCTGGCGATCAGCTCATCATCTTCACAGACAAGTACATGCATGGTGAGACCTGTGCAAAAGCGTTGATTAAGACGGTACAGGATTAAGCGGGCATTATGCCCTGCCCCCGGCAAACATTAGGAAAAGTCCTACAACCTGACGATATACGGGTTAATCACCGGTTAATCGCCAACACCCATTGTGCTCATCAACTGTACTGTTCCAGGGCTTTACTCCATGCATCGACTTTTTATTTTGCTTTTTATGCTTATCTGCGGCCTGGCTCAGGCGGGATCGAATCCGTTCGAGACCAAAGCCGATTTTCTTCCGGTCGGCAAAGCCTTCGTGTTCACCTCGCAACGACTCGAATCAGGTGAAACCCAACTCTTCTGGCAAATTGCCGATGGCTATTACCTGTACCAGCAACGCCTGAAATTCGACGGGCTGGCCGAGGCCGACAAACCGTCATTGCCCGTAGGTGAAGCCCATAGCGACGAGTTCTTTGGTGAACAACAGGTTTATCGCCAGGGCCTTGAGCTACGGATTCCTGCGGGCGCCAGTGGCCAGGTCAAAGTCGGCTGGCAGGGCTGCGCGGATGCCGGTCTGTGTTATCCACCGCAATCGCTGATGGTCGATCTTGGCGGTGGCGCTGCGGCGACACCGGCGGGTGAAGCAGCGGATCAGGCATTGGCCAGCGGTCTGCAGCAACGCGCCCTGGGCTGGAGTCTGCTGGTGTTTTTCGGCCTCGGGCTGCTGCTGGCGTTCACGCCTTGCTCATTGCCGATGTTGCCGATCCTGGCCGGGCTGGTTGTCGGCAGTGGCGCCAGTCCAAGACGGGGTTTTGTCCTGGCCGGCAGTTATGTGGTCAGCATGGCGCTGGTGTATGCCGCGATGGGGGTGCTCGCCGCCATGCTCGGCGCCAACCTGCCGGCGCTGTTGCAGCAACCCTGGCTGCTCGGCAGTTTCGCCGCGGTGTTTGTGCTGCTGTCATTACCGATGTTCGGCTTCTTTGAACTGCAACTGCCGGTTGCGGTGCGTGACCGACTGGAGGGCGTCGGGCGCACGCGGCGCGGCGGCAGCCTGATCGGCGCTGGCGCGCTCGGGGCCTTGTCCGGTCTGCTGGTGGGCCCGTGCATGACCGCGCCGCTGGCCGGTGCCTTGCTGTACATTGCCCAAAGCGGCAATGCCTTGCATGGCGGGCTGATCCTGTTCGCCATGGGCATCGGCATTGGCGTGCCGCTGTTGCTGCTGGTCACCGTCGGCAATCGTTTCCTGCCCAAACCCGGCACCTGGATGAACCTGCTCAAGGGCATCTTCGGCTTCCTGTTCCTCGGTACCGCGATCCTGATGCTGCGTCCGGTGCTCGATGAATCGTTGTGGATCGGTTTGTGGGGCGCGTTGTTGCTGGTCATGGCCTATGCCGGCTGGCAGCAAACCGCCGGCTTCAGTCGCTCCGCCCATGTGTTTGGCGCCAGTTCGCTGCTGTTCGGGCTATGGGGCAGCCTGTTGCTGGTTGGTGCCGCTGGCGGTAGCGATGATCTGTGGAAGCCGTTGCAGGTCTATACCGCAACGCGTGCAGGCGGCGGCGCAGACCCCACGGCACACGAGGCCTTCACCACCGTCAAAGACCCTGTGGCATTGCAACGCGAATTGGACAGTGCCAGGGCCCAGGGAAAATGGGTGCTGCTCGACTACTACGCAGACTGGTGCGTGTCGTGCAAAATCATGGAAAAACAGGTGTTCGCCAAGGCTCAGGTATTGGAAGCCCTGACAGACGTACATCTGCTGCGCCTCGATGTCACCGCCGACAACGCCGCCAGCCGCGAACTGCTGAGCCGCTATAAAGTACCCGGACCACCGAGCCTGCTGTGGATCGGCCCGGATGGCGAAGAACGCCGCAGCCAACGCATCACTGGCGAGGTCGATGCCGCAGGCTTTCTGCAACGCTGGACTATCACTCGGGACGCCCGTTGATGCTGACTTTTACCATCGGCACCTTTGCCATCGCGCTCAACCATCTGCTGCTGATCGGTGCCCTGGCACTGGCCACGCTGGTCGGTTGGAGGATGGCCAGGCACGGCGGCGAGAACCCGGAATCGGTCCTGTTCAGCCTGTTTCTGCTGGGGATGCTGGCCGCTCGTGTGGGGTTCGTCCTCGCCTACTGGACCCACTATCACGATGACCTGTGGCAGATCATCGATCTGCGCGACGGTGGTTTCCTGGCCTGGCCGGGCGTCATCGTCCTGCTGCTCGGTGCAGTGCTCTGGTGCTGGCGCCGGCCAGCACTTCGCCGTCCCCTGGGGGCCGGTGTTGGCAGCGGCCTGCTGTTCTGGCTGCTGGCGAGTTTTTCCCTGACGATCTACGACCAAGGCACCCGTCTGCCCGAGATCGCCCTGCGCAATGCCAAAGGAGAAACCGTGCAACTGAGCGACTATCAGGGCGGGCCACTGGTGATCAACCTCTGGGCCACCTGGTGCCCACCTTGCAGGCGGGAGATGCCCGTACTGGAGGAGGCCCAGCAGCAACGCCCGGACCTGACCTTCCTGTTCGTCAACCAGGCCGAAAGCATGCAGAGCGTCAGCACCTTCCTCGAGACCCAGGGCCTGAGCCTGTCGAACGTGCTGTTCGATGGCAGCGGTCGATTGGGTCAGGCCGTCGGCTCCATGGCGTTGCCGACTACGCTTTTCTATAGCAACGAGGGTCGCCTGCTGGGCAGCCATCTGGGAGAGCTGTCGGAAGCCAGCCTGGCCCGCGCCCTGGAAAATTTCGCCACCCCGAATCCTGCCGCACCGGCCACTTCTTCAAGGAAACTGCCATGCCCCGCCTCCGCCACCTGCTGACCCTGACCCTGGGCGCAGCCCTGTTGCACCTGCCGTCGGTGCAGGCTGAAGAATTGCCCGAAGCAATCAAGAAGATCGAAGCCAAGGGCGCCAAAATCGTCGGCAGCTTCGACGCCCCCAACGGTCTGCGCGGCTATGCGGCGCAGTACCAGAACCGCGGCATGGCGTTATACCTGACCCCGGATGGCAAGCATGTGCTGCTCGGCAATCTGTACGATGCCGAGGGCAAGGACCTGACCCAGGAGCCGCTGCAAAAGCTGGTCTACGCGCCGATGGCCAAAGAGATCTGGACCAAGATGGACGCCAGTAACTGGATCGCCGACGGCAGCAAGGATGCACCACGCATCGTCTACCTGTTCAGCGATCCGAACTGCCAGTACTGCAACATGTTCTGGCAACAGGCCCGGCCGTGGGTGAAAGCCGGCAAGGTCCAGCTGCGGCACATCATGGTCGGCATCATCCGCGAAGATAGCCCGGGCAAATCCGCCGCACTGCTGGCCAGCAAGGACCCACAGAAAGCCTTGGCCGACCACGAAAAATCCGGCCAGAGCGCCGCGTTGAAACCGCTGACGACTATCCCCGAAGCCATCCAGACCAAACTCGCCGCCAACATGCAGCTGATGGAGGACCTGGAACTGGCCGCCACCCCGGCGATTTTTTATATGGATGACAAAGGCGAATTGCAACAACAGCAAGGGGCGCCGTCGCCGGACAAGCTGGTGAAGATTCTCGGGCCGAAGTGAAGTTCGGTATCGCCTGTGTGGGCACTATCGCGAGCAAGCGATGAGTCCCGCACAGACACCCGCAATCTTTCAACCGATCAACCTTCGCCTCGGTCATACCAGTCTCAAGATCTTTTTCATCAAGCGCTACGCGGATTTCCTGTTGGCCAGGAATGACAGCAGCGCTTCTGTGACGAACGACGGATTCTCCAGGTTCGAGATATGCCCCGCCTGCGGCACCAACAGGTACGGGCAACCGATCAACCCGGCCATCTCCCTGGTTTCGGCCGGTGGCCTCGGTTGGTCCTGATCACCGCACAGCAGCAGCGTGGTTTCAGGGTTCAACAGAGCCAGGCGCGGCAACAGATCATCACGACTAAAGGTAATGCGCCCCATCGGCACAATGCTTTCGCGCAGACGTTCAGCTGACAGTGCCGCCAGTGATGCGCGGAACTGCTGATACAGCGCCGACTGCGGATCGATCCCTGGACGGAAGAAGATCGGCACCACGATATCGAGCAACTGCGGCGCAATCACACCGCTCTCTTCGATCTGCTTGAACAGCAAAAAATAGTATTGACGGGTCTGTTCGGGCTCGACACCGACATAGGTGTCCATCAGCACCAGGCCATTGATCCGCTGCGGAGCCGAAAGCGCCAGTCGAGCACCCCACATGCCACCGACCGAAAGGCCGACCAGGATGACTCGATCAATGTCCAGATGATCGAGCAATGCCAGTGCCTGTCGCGCAATGTCATCCAGCGAAACCGTGCCCTCAGGCAGTGGTCCGGATTCACCGTGACCCCAGAGGTCCAGGGCGATCACCCGATACTGTTGCGACAGTGCTGCAATCTGCGGCGCCCACATGGCCTGGTCCCACAGGTAACTACCGGCCAGCAGAACCGCAGGACCAGAGCCTTGATCAATGTAGTGATGGGATTGTCCATCAATCGTTGCGAAGGGCATCAACTTTCTCCTTTCTGAATAGGATCCACCCAAAAAGCTCAGGCAGACTGAGCCGCAGGGGATCGACAGTCAACTGGACTGACCCGGTTAAAGATCAAAAGATCGCAATTTGCGCCAACTCCTACAGGTGTATGCCGAACCCCTGTAGGAGCCGGCGAAGCCTGCGATCTTTTGATTCTTAAAGACCCTCCAGCTCTGCCATCAGATCGTTCAACCGATCGACCTTCTCTTCGGTGATGTCGCTCGCCGCCAACCCATCAATGTACTCGGCCAACTCTGCCACCGTGCTGCACTCAAACATTGCCCGCAACGGCACATTGCGCTGCAGGGCTTTTTGCACCCGCGAGGCAATTTGTGTGGCGAGCAGCGAGTGGCCGCCGAGTTCGAAGAAGTTGTCGTGGATGCCAACGCGTTCGACCTTGAGTACCTCGGCCCAGATATCGGTCAGGGTCTGCTCCAGCTCATTGCGCGGTGCCTGGTAATCCTGGCTCTGCAACTGACCGATCTCCAGCGCCGGCAGAGCTTTGCGATCGAGTTTGCCGTTGGCGTTGAATGGCATCCGCACCAGCCACAACCAATGCAGCGGCACCATGTATTCCGGCAGCTCAACGAGCAGGCGCTGCTTGATTCGCTCCAGGCGTTCGCCCGTACTCAGCGCCGATTCAGTCGCCACCAAATAACCGACCAAGTGCTTGCCGTTGACCCCATCCTGCACGCTGACCGCCGCTTCGCGGACTTCCGGTTGCTCATGCAGACGCGCTTCAATTTCCCCCAGTTCGATGCGGTAACCGCGAATCTTCACTTGATGATCGATGCGCCCGACGTACTCCAGCACACCGTCACTGCGCCGCCGTGCCAGGTCACCGGTGCGATACAGCCGCTCACCGGCAGCGCCGAACGGGTTGGGCACAAATACCTGAGCGGTGCGCAACGGGTCGCTGACATAACCGCGCCCCACACCGGTACCGGCCACACACAGCTCGCCCACGGCGCCCAGCGGCACCAACTCCAGGGCGCCGTCGAGCAGGTACAAGCGGTTGTTGTCGGTCGGCGTCCCGATCGGCAGGTAACTGCCGCGGGTCGACGCCAGGTCGACGCGGAAGAACGCCACGTCGTCCGAGCACTCGGCCGGGCCGTAGGCGTTGACCAGGCCGATGTCCGGGTACCGCAGCAACCACTGGTGCGCCAGTTCCGGCGGCATCGCTTCTCCGGTCGGCAGCATCCAGCGCAGACCGTCGAGGCTCATGCGCTCCTGGGCAAGCATGCCCTGAATCAGCGACGGCACGCACTCCAGCACCGTGATGCCCTGGGCCTGCACATGCCCGAGCAAGCCTTGCGGATCATGGGCGATGCTGTTCGGCACAATGTCCACCCGCGCGCCGAACAGGGGTGCAGCGAGGAATTGCCAGACCGAGATATCGAAGCTCTGCGAAGCGGTCTGGGCAATCACATCCGCCTCGTTCAGTTGCAGGTACGGCACTTTGCTCAACTGGTTATTGAGCATGCCGCGCTGCTCGACCATCACGCCCTTCGGCAGGCCGGTGGAACCGGAGGTGTAGATCACGTAGGCAAGGTTATCCGGGCCGCTGTAGAGGCCTGGATTTTCCAGGGAACAGGCACCCTGCTGAATCTCCTCCCACACCAGCAGACGGGGCCGGTTGGAACAGGTGAATTCCTCGAGCAAGGCCAGCGCCTGTTCGCGGCAAGCCTCGCTGCACACCAGCACCGGCGTGCGGCTCAGCTCGATGATCCGGCTCAGGCGTTGGCTCGGCAGCCCCGGGTCCAGCGGCAGGTAACCGGCACCGGCCTTGAAGCTGCCGATGATCATGCCCAGCAAATCCAGGTTGCGCTCGGCCAGCAACGCCACCGGCTGATCCAGACCGACACCGGCCGCGACCAGGGCGTGGCCGAGATGGTTGCTGCGCTGGTTCAGTTCGGCATAGCTGGAGTGCTGATCGAGACAGCTGGCGGCGATCCGCTGCGGATGTCGAGCGACCCGGGCTTCGAACAGTTCGACGTAACTCTGCTCCAGCGGATAATCGTGGTCGCTCTGGTTACAACCATGGATCAGCAAGTCCTGCTCCTCGACACCCAACAACGGCAGGTCCGCCATGTCGCCGTGGAAGCCGTCGACTAGGCCCTGGAGCTGAAGTACTCGGGTACCGAAGAGGAAGGCTTGAATGTGGTCATTCATGGCGCGTCGCCGGAAACTTCGCACATCAATTTTTCCACCCTGGAAAACATTGCCGACGCCTTGACCGAACTTCCCAGCCGCACCCGCTATGCCTTTGAGATGTATCGTCTGCACGGCGTGCCGCAAAAGGACATCGCCAAGGAACTGGGCGTCTCGCCGACTCTGGTGAACTTCATGATTCGCGACGCCCTGGTGCATTGCCGCAAGGTCTCGGGCAACCGCGGCGATACCTTTGCCCGGCGTTGATACCTGTGAAGGGAAGGCTTCCACAATCTATTGCCTGGTAACCCGTTGTGGCGAGGGGGCTTGCCCCCGCTGGGTCGCGGAGCGGCCCCAAAACCAGTCACCGCGATTCTCCAGATAAACCGCACCTACCGATTTCAGGGCTGCTTCGCACCCCAGCGGGGGCAAGCCCCCTCGCCACAGAGGCTCAGTGGCTCAGTGGCTCAGTGGCTCAGTGGCTCAGTGGCTCAGTGGCACAGTGGCACAGTGGCACAGCAGATGGGTGTCGTTCTCTCTGCCTCACGCCAACGCACAGCGATCAAAAAAACGCTCCCGCCCCAGGATCATCAAGGCCGCGCGCTTGTGCGGGAAGTCGAACTCCTTCTCGCAATGGAAACATTGATTCTGCATATGTCTGATCATCCGTGCATTGTCGGCACGCGGCTCGGACACTACCTTCTGGGTGCGCGGATCATCGAGAAACAGGTAGTGCACCAGCGCCGATAACCAGCTGGCGACCTTGTGCGGGCCGCGATGGTTTTCCTCTCCGACCAGCATATGGATGCCGCGGTCATAATCGCCGGCGTCATAGAACGGCGCGATGCGATCCTCCTTGGCCCAATAGGCTTCAAAGTAGGCAAACGGCTGGTCGTCGAAACAGCCGATCAGGGTCAGGGTGTGTGGATCGGCCTCAAGCGTGCTCAGGTATTCGTGGTGCTGCTCGAGGCTGCCGCCTTCGTCCCAGAAATTCATCACCCGCGGGCTGTTCTGCCAACGATTGAAGCGAGCCAGATCCTTGTCGATTTCCACGGTACGCAGAGAGACCCAGGCGCCCAGGCGCCCATCGAAACGTCGATAGACCTCACCTCGGGGTTTCAGGGCGCGACGTGGATGGCGCTGGCCGGCACTGATCATCATCTGTTACGGGTAACTGCCTGAGGCTGACTCGCCCAACCAGGGTTGCGGCAGTTGCCAGAACAGGGCGCGCTCGCACAGGTACTGGCCTGTGCCTGGCGTCGCAATCAGCAGACCACTGCGCAGTGCCTCATGGGGCAGTTCATCAAGGTGCCAGGTCAGGCGCTGGCATTCGGGGTCTCGGGCAAACAGCCAATAACAGGCGGCCCACAGCGCCTGCCCGAGGGGGCGGCTGGAGCTTTCCTGGACACGTAGCTGCAGATCGGGATCGCGCTCCAGACTCAACTGGATCAGCGGCTGTCCTTCGAGTATCAGGCTCAGTCGACTGTCGCTTTGATCGGCACTGAGGCCGCGCCCCAGGGGCAGGAGCAGGGAAGTCAGGTCATTCAGATTGGACATGGGTCGGGCTCACGGTAATCGTCGACAGTTCAACGATGTGACGTGCGCCCGGGAAGAAAATTTAGGGGTGGCAATACAATCAGCAGCTGGCTGGCATCATTTCAGTTTTTTCGCCACCGGCATAACGGCGATCTTGTACGGATCGAAAATCTTCTGCATCTCGCCATTTTCCCGCAGACCCTTGAGCAGCTTGCCAAACGCCTCACCGCTGATTGGTGCGGTCGGGCGGATCAGTGCGTAATGGTGATACACCTGATCGATACGCTCGGAGACCAGCAACTTATCCGCCACCTTGTCATTGCGCAGCAGGTAGGCGCTGAAGTATGAACGCGTCACCAGCGCAATGTCCGCCCTGCCCCGCAGCACCATGAGCAGATTGCTGTCATGGGAATAGGTCAGCGTGGCCTTGTAGTTATCGGCGAGGTACTTGGGGTCGGCATTGAAGTTGGCAAAGGCGTAGTGATAACCGCTGAACAGCGCCAGGCGCTTGCCTTTCAAGTCGGAAAAATAATTCTGCTGGTGATCGGGTTTGCGTTGCGCGACGAAAATCTCGGCATCTTCCAGGCCCATGTCGACGCTGGTATGCGGGATATCATTCCAGCCCCAATCCGGGTTCTCGAAGATTGCCATATCCACCCGGCCTTGTTTGAAATCGCCGAAACGCCGGGGAATCGAGGTGGGCACCAGCACAAATTGATAGTCGTTTTGCGACTGATTCAAGGCCTCGACCAACTGCGGCAGGAGACCCGTATCGGCACCGGTTTCCGGGCGCACGGTATAGGGCGGGAAATGTGCTGCACCAATCCTTACCAGCTGAGCTGCCGAAGTCGGCAGCATCCATAGCGCACCGAGTGCAACCCACAACATCCGTGAAGCCGTCCGCATTGGCAAAGACATCAAAGCGACCCACCCCAGGAAATACCGTCAAGCCAACCAAGCTAGGCGTTTTCGCCCACTTAAACAACGTGGTACCGAGTAATTAATCGGTTGCATTACATCCGCTGTGGATCTGCCAGTACCAGAATCAACGCTTCATCTGCCAGTTGATCGAGACTCATACTTGCGCCAACGCGGAACCAGGTGGTGGTCCAGGACAAAGCCCCGGTCAGGAAGCGTCGGGTGATAAACACATCGCCTCTGATATAACCGGCGTCCTTGGCCTCTGCCAACACCTGCAGCCAGATCTGTTCATAGAGGTCGCGCAGCGCCAGCACCCTGGCCTGGCCTTCCTCGGACAACGAGCGCCACTCGTACACCAGAACCGCCATGGCTTCGCCGCTGCCGCCCATGATCGATTGCAGTTCACAACGGATCAGTGCCAGCACGCGCTCGCGCACGCTACTCGCCTCGGCCAGGGATGCGCGCATCAGCGCGGTGTTGTAGAGAATGGTCTCCTCCATCACCGCACGCAGAATTTCATCCTTGCTTTTGAAGTGATGAAAAATGCTCCCGGACTGAATGCCCACGGCGCCAGCCAGGTCACGCACCGTGGTGCGCTCGTAGCCTTTGTTGCGAAACAGGTGAGCGGCCATTTGCAGCAATTTGCCGCGGGCACTTTCCGGGTCGGTCAGTTGCCCATTGTCGACCAGGTCGCGCATTACCAGCAGGGCTTTTTGCTCGTCCATGCGTTCTCTCCTGTATGCGCTTCAATCAAGTGTGCTGCCGCCCGGTAAAACCGGGAGGGTGCGCGGCATTTTAGCTGGAGAGGATCACCAAGCAAGCGCTCGGGCAGAAGATATTTCAACATTTACAAACCAAGCGCTTGCTTAGTAATCTCGATTCAATTCTATCCCAGAGGGTCTGCGTCATGAGCAAGACCGTGCGCATCGGTTGCGCCAGTGCGTTCCGGGGCGATACCTCTACCGCCGCCGGGCAACTGGTGGAAGGTGCCCGCATCGCCCGCTTCTGATCACTCGGCCTGAAGGAGAACAATAAAAATGATCTTCACCCAGGAACACGAAGAACTGCGTCGCACGGTGCGCAACTTTGTCGAGCGCGAGATCAACCCTCATGTCGATGAATGGGAAAAGGCCGGGAGTTTTCCGATCCATGAGATTTTCCGCAAGGCCGGCGAACTGGGCCTGCTGGGGATTTCCAAGCCGGAGAAATTCGGTGGCATGGGTCTTGATTACAGCTATTCGATTGTTGCTGCCGAAGAGTTTGGCACCATTCATTGCGGCGGCATTCCGATGTCCATCGGCGTGCAGACCGACATGTGCACCCCGGCGCTGGCGCGCTTCGGCTCCGATGAGTTGCGCGAAGAGTTCCTGCGCCCGGCTATCAGCGGCGAACAGGTCGGCTGTATCGGCGTCTCCGAAGTCGGCGCCGGTTCCGACGTCGCCGGGCTGAAAACCAGCGCCCGCAGGGACGGCGACGACTATGTGATCAATGGCAGCAAGATGTGGATCACCAACTCGCCGAGCGCCGATTTCATCTGCCTGCTGGCCAACACCTCGGACGACAAACCCCACGTCAACAAGTCGCTGATCATGGTGCCGATGAACAGCCCCGGCATCAGTCTCGGCTCGCACCTGGACAAGCTCGGTATGCGCAGTTCGGAAACCGCCCAGGTGTTTTTCGACAATGTGCGCGTACCGCAGCGTTACCGCATCGGCCATGAAGGCGCGGGGTTCATGATGCAGATGCTGCAGTTTCAGGAAGAACGGTTGTTCGGCGCAGCGAACATGATCAAAGGCCTGGAGTATTGCGTCGACAGCACCATCGAGTACTGCAAGGAGCGCAAGACGTTCGCCAGCGCGCTGATCGACAACCAGGTGATCCATTTCCGCCTGGCTGAACTGCAAACCGAAATCGAATGCCTGCGAGCGCTGGTCTATCAGGCCACCGAGCAGTACATCAAAGGCCAGGATGTCACGCGGCTGGCCTCCATGGCCAAGCTCAAGGCCGGACGCCTGGGTCGGGAAGTCAGCGACAGCTGCCTGCAGTATTGGGGCGGCATGGGCTTCATGTGGGACAACCCGGTGGCCCGGGCTTATCGCGATGTGCGACTGGTCTCGATTGGCGGCGGTGCCGACGAAATCATGCTGGGCATCATCTGCAAACTGATGGGCATCCTGCCCCGGACTGGTTCAGCGCTGCAGTGACCGGACCGGAAGGTGTCGAAGGGACCACGGCGTTCGTACAAAAAAGACCACCGAGTTGGGCACCCTGAAAAGCATCGCGAGCAAGCTCGCTCCCACATGAGATCTGAAGTGATCACCCAATTGTGTTCACACCATTGATTCCCTGTGGGAGCGAGCTTGCTCGCGATAGGGCCTTCATTGACGCCGCAAGATACAAGGAAATACCACCATACCCGCCTTCAGCAAAATCCTGATCGCCAACCGCGGTGAAATCGCCTGTCGCGTCCAGCGCACCGCCCAGGCCCTGGGCTACCGCACGGTCGCGGTGTTCAGCGACGCCGATGCCGATGCCCGCAACGTGCAGCCGGGGTGATCAAGCGTATCCGGGTCAGTCGGGGCGATCAGGTGCAAAACCGACAAATTTTACTGGAGGTCGAATAAGCATCTAGCTACGCTCAAGTCTCATCAGAACGCGGATATCAGGAAGCCTGCAATGCCTCACTGGCTGGTAATTGATCTCGAAGCTACAACCGACGACGGCGGCTGGCCGATCACCGAGATGGAAATCACCGAAATCGGCGCCACCCTGGTGACCCGCGACGGCCGGGAGCTGGACAGCTTTCAGCGGTTCGTGCGACCGTTGCGTCGACCGCTGCTGACGCCATTCTGTCGGGAGCTGACGCACATCACTCAAGCCAATATCGACGCCGCGCAGCCCTTGACCGAGGTCTGGCCACAGTTCGAACGCTGGCTTGGCCAGCATCAATCGCAGCTGGTTGGCTGGGTCAGCTGGGGTGAATACGATCGCCGGCAACTGGAACAGGATTGGCAGCGCCTGCAGTTGACCAGTGCCCTGAGTCAGGTGCCCCATATCAACCTCAAACAGCGCTTTGCCAAGGCCCGCCGGCTGGAACGACCGCTGGGGCTCAATGGTGCGCTGCAACTGGCCGGGATGCAGTTCAACGGCCAACAGCACCGGGCCCTGGAGGATGCGCGCAATACCGCACGCTTGCTACCGCTGAGCCTTCCGCTCCAAAGCTGAAACACGGGCTATGCCCGTAGCAGCTGCCGAGCTGCGCGAGGCTGCGTTCGGGGACGAAGTCCTCGCAAATACTGCGCACGCGATTTGCCTGAAAGAACCCGTTGCCTGATTTGACGACCGCTTCGCGGTCGAACGCAGCCTCGCAAGGCTCGGCAGCTGCTACGGCCTCTACAGTGAATCCTGTGATCGCGATTTAACAGATTGACGGTATGCACCAGATTACGACCGCTTCGCGGTCGAACGCAGCCTCGTGCTGCTCGGCAGCTGCTACGGGCTCTACAG
>NZ_CABVHQ010000024.1 GCF_902497895.1 Pseudomonas fluorescens | reverse complement strand
TGCCCCCGTTGGGGCGCGAAGCACCCCTGAAACCAGTCACCGCGATCTTGAATTAATAAGCAGTGACCGGTTTTTACGACTGCTTCGCAGTCGAACGGGGCGATGCGGCGTTCCGACAAGCCCCCTCGCCACACAAGCCCGCTCCCACATTGGTTGCGGGGGTTACTTGGGGTAACTGGCGCGCTTCATCTCTCGTTCGGTGGTTTGTTGGGCCGCCGCCAGGGCCTGGTCGACGCTGGTCTGGCCGGTCAGTGCAGCAGCGAACAGCTTGCCGACCTGGGTGCCGATGGCCTGGAACTCGGGAATGGTCACCAACTGGATGCCGATATAAGGCACTGGCTTGAGGGTGGGTTTGGTCGGATCGGCGACCTTCAGGGATTCCAGGGTCACCTTGGCGAACGGCGCGGCTTTCATGTAAGCCTCGCTGTAGGTCGAGGCGCGGGTGCCTGGTGGAACGTTGGCGATACCGTCCTTCTCGGCCACCAGGGCCCCGTATTCCTTGGACGTGGCCCAGGCGCTGAAGGTTTTCGCCGCGTCCTTGGCTTTGGAGCTGGCCGGGATCGCCAGTGACCAGGAGTACATCCAGGCGGTGCCTTTGTCGGTCACCTGATGGGGCGCGTAGGTAAAGCCGACGTGTTCGCTGACCTTGCTCTGGGATTTGTCGGTGACAAAGGAGCCGGCCACGCTGGCATCGACCCAGATCGCGCATTTGCCGCTGTTGAACAGCGCCAGGTTTTCGTTGAAGCCATTGCTGGAGGCGCCGGGCGGGCCGGCTTTCTTCATGGTCTCGACGTAGAAGTTCAGCGCGTTCTTCCATTGCGGACCATTGAACTCCGGCTGCCACTTTTCATCGAACCAGCGCGCGCCGAAACCGTTGGCCAGAGTGGTGATCACGGCCATGTTCTCGCCCCAGCCGGCCTTGCCCCGCAGGCAGATGCCGTACTGCTCCTGATCGGGCTTGGTCAGCTTGCCGGCGAACTCACCAATCTGCTCCCAGGTCGGCCGCTCGGGCATGGTCAGGCCGGCGTCCTTGAACAGGTCGGTGCGGTAGTAAGTCATGGAGCTTTCAGCGTAGAACGGCAGGGCGTAGAGACTGCCCTTGACCGACAGGCCTTCACGCACCGCAGGGAAGATATCCTCGAGGTCGTAGGCAGCGGGCAGATCCTTCATCGGCTCCAGCCAGCCCTTGGCGCCCCAGAGTGCGACTTCGTACATGCCAATGGTCAATACGTCGAACTGGCCGTCCTGGGTGGCGATGTCGGTGGTCAGGCGTTGGCGCAGGACGTTTTCTTCCAGCACCACCCAATTGAGCTTGATTTCCGGGTGCTCGGCTTCGAACGTCTTCGAGAGCTTTTGCATGCGGATCATGTCGCTATTGTTGACCGTGGCAATGGTCAGGGTTTGTGCGCCCAGGCTGACGCCGCTGAGGGTCATGCAGGTACAGGCAAGCAGAGCTTTTACCGAGGGTTTCATCGCGCACTCCTCTTCTGCGCCCGGCGGGCAGCAGAAGGACAGTTATTGTTTTTGTGTCTTCCGCAGACAATGAAGAATGTGGGCTGATTACAGCCCTCAAACGACGCGATGACAAATCATCCATGACACGTGAATCGATACTATTTTGCACTGGATGAAAAAGCAGGGCTAAAACAGGCATAAACGATTCAGCTAAACCTCAGGATCAAGAGATCGCAGCCTGCGGCAGCTCCTACGGGGATTGGCGTTTTTTCGGGGATTACGTGCTGACAAGGTCGGCGTAGGAGCTGCCGCAGGCTGCGATCTATTGATCTATTGATCTATTGATTTTTTGATCTGGCTCTACCCTCGATTCTGCTCGGTCAACCGCTGCACCGCCAGGCGCCGATAATGCGAAGGGGTCATGCCCTTGAGCTGCTGGAAACGCCGGTTGAAATTGAAAATATTGTTGAACCCGGACTCGAAACATACATCGGTGACCGGTTTGTCGCCGTCCGCCAGCAGCTCGCAGGACTTGCTGATGCGCAAGCGATTGACGAACTCGATGAAGCAGCGGCCGGTGGCGTGCTTGAACACCCGGGAAAAATAGGTGGGCTTCATGCCCAGATGTTCGGCGACTTCTTCGAGGGGCAGTTCGCGGGTGTAATGAGCAAAGATGTAATCCACGGCGCGGTTGGTACGGTCGACGTTGTGTTCATCGGCCAGTTGCGCGGTGGTCGTACCCGAGAGCAACTGGTAATCGTCGCTCGCCGCCAGCAGTTCCAGCAGAATGAAAAAATGCCCGAGCCGGGTCACCCCAGTGGAATCGGCGATGCGCTGCATCAAGGTCATTGCCCGGTGGATTGTGTGCTTGCCGCGAAATTCGATTCCGTATTGCGCGCGTTCGAGCAAGGGCGCGAGGGCCTTCAGCTCGGTGAAGACCTGATGCCCGCTTTCGAACAGCTCGTCGGTGAAGTTCACCAGCATGTCGCGCTTGGGCACCACTTCGTCCCCGGCAATCTGGCTGATCCAGTTGTGCGGCAGATTGGGGCCGGTGAGGAACAGTGTTTCGGGGTAGAAGTTGCCGATGTAGTCGCCGATGAACACCTTGCCGGAGCTGGCGACGATCAGGTGCAGCTCGTATTCCTTGTGGAAATGCCAGCGCACCAGCGGACAGGGGAAACCGTGCTGGCGGTAGATGATGGACAACCCGTTGTGGTCGTCCATCAATTCATAGGACGGGTCGGTGATTCTCGCTGCTCGGGTCATGCTGGGGCCGTTCTTATTGTTATCGCTGAAACGATAATGCCTCCTTGCAGCCAACCTCGCCAGCCCGAGACTTTCAACCGCGGTTTTTCGCCTCGATCCACTGCGCCATGTATTGGGTGCTTTTGTGGTGATGGTGCCGCAGCATGCTGCCGGTGAAGTTGTCCCGGCGCCGCGACTGAAGATTCTCGCGGCACAGTTCCAGCTGATTGATCAATGCCGGGCCGTGTATCTGTTGCCTGTAGCGGGCGGCCAACAACACTCGTCCCTGGTCCTGGGCCGCAGACCATGCAGCCTGGTCCTGATACAGGCAGACTGCCGCTTCGGCCAGTGCCGTCGCGCTCTCGGCAATCGCGCCCGGCCAGGGCAGTTCACCGTGCATGCCTTCAGCGCCAATCGGCGTGGTGACATTGGGTGTGCCGCAGAGCATGGCATCGACAATTTTACCTTTGATCCCGGCCCCGAAACGCAGCGGAGCGAGACAGATCCGTGCGCCGGACATGACCTGCAAGGCGTCTTCGGCCCAGTTCATGATGTGAAAGCCCTCGGCCGGATTGTCCAACGCGGTGGCTTTGGGCGGGGTGTAGGCGCCATAGATATGCAACTGCGCGCCAGGCAGCTGCCGACGAATCAGCGGCCACAGGGTGGATTTCATCCAGAGCACCGCGTCCCAGTTCGGCGCGTGGCGGAAGTTGCCGATGCTCAGAAAATGCGCGCGGTCTTCAAAGGGTAAAAACTCCCCGGGAGGATTGTCGAGCATCAGCGGACACCAATGCAGCAGCGAGCGTGGCACCTTGAACTGCTCGACCAGCAGCTCGATTTCCACCTCGGAAATCATCAGGTTCAGATCGCAGCGGTAGAGTGCGGCAATCTCCCGCTTGGCCAGGTCGGTGTCGGCCATGTGTTCGAACTCCTCGCGCAGGGCCGGGGCAAACAAGCTGCTGAAGTCATCCCGGTCATCGCTGGCCTTCAGACGATCCTTGAGCCGCTGGTGACGGGCATGTCGCAGGCTTTGCAGGTCCGAGGTTTCCAGCACGCGCAGGGCGCCCGGGCAGTGTTTCTCCACGCGCCAGCCGAATTGCTCTTCCATCATGAACTGATCGAACAGCACGATATCCGGCGCCAGTTCGGCAACAAAGGAGTCGAAACTGCTGTTGTTCAATTCGATCGGGCATTCACGGATGCCCAGCGCGAGCAGGTCGGCCTTGTGCTCGCCGATACCCGCGGGGCTGCTGAAAGTGACGTCCCAGCCTTGCTGCGAAAAAGTATCGAGGATCTGCATCATATGACCACCGGCGGCGGATGAGCGCGGCTCGGGCCAGACGTAACCAATGACCAGGACTTTGGTTGCGGCGGGCTGACTCATGGGGCAATTCCTTGATACGGGCAGGGGGAGGGTTTCGCGAGGGGTGCAATTAAATCACAGGTACACACAGATGCTCGCAACAGGCAACGATAGCCCGATGGCTGATGCGTCCAGTGAGAATGAGTCGGTGGTTATCGTTAGCGGGTTTTTGCCTGGGCCAGCATGTCGCGAACCTTGTCCCGCAGTTGATCGATGGAAAAGGGCTTGCCGATGACCGCCATGTCGGCAGGGACCTCGATGCTTTCGGCATAGCCGCTGGCAAACAGGATCGGCAGCCCGGGTCGCAACTCGCGAGCACGGGCGGCCAGTTCTTTGCCGTCCATGCCCGGCAGCCCGACGTCAGTCATCAACAGATCGATGTGCTGTCCGCCGTCCTCGAGAAGGCTCAAAGCCGCTTCGCTGCCATCGGCTTCAAGCACCTTGAACTCCAGTTCTTCAAGCACGTCAACGATCAGCATGCGCACGATATTGTCGTCTTCGACTACAAGGATGGTGGAGGAGGTTGTGGACATGTCGGGCTCTCGAAAAATGAAGTCGCGAATGCCGGGTGGTGAAATATCCGGCCTTTTGCATGAGTAATTGGCGGATCCCGACAAGTTCCCGACGCTGTACAAAAAAGCATAGCTGTACAATGGCTTGCCAGAATAACCGGTCTGCCTGAGCCTGGGCAGTCACGCCGTAGGAAATTGCGCGCTAAGCTGTCAGAAAAATAGTTGTTGCGCCCGACTTTGGGGCAAACTCTTTGGTTTTTAATCCTTGATCAAGGCCTTCAAATGACCCCTCCGTCTTCGGTTGACGAGCAGAGTTTTCGCAAGCTCTTGAGCCGCAACGTCAGTCTGCCGTTGGGTGTCGGTGTACTCAGCGCGGTGTTTTTCGTCTCGCTGATCACTTATTTGCTGTCGGTGATCCAGTGGGTGGAGCATACCGATCGAGTGATCAATAACGCCAATGAAGCGGCCAAGCTGACCGTCGATCTGGAAACCGGAATGCGCGGTTTCCTGATCACCGGCGACGAGCACTTCCTTGACCCTTATGAAGTGGCCAAGCCGCGGATCATCAGCGAACTGCGCAACCTGCAGCAACTGGTCGCGGATAACCCGGACCAGGTCGACCGGCTCCAGCGTCTGGAATCCTTGCAGAACGAATGGAACAACTATGGGCAGATGATAATTGATCTGCGTCGGCAAAACGGTGATTACCGCGCGATTGTGCAAGCGGGCCGGGGCAAGCGGCTGACGGACGAGACCCGCAAGGAATATGACGCATTCATTGCCATGGAGCGGCAACTACGGGCCAACCGCAATGAGCAAGTCAGTCGCACCACTGTGCTGACCGTCAGCCTTTATTTGCTGTTCGTGCTCGGTCTTAGCGCAATGCTGGCCTATTTTGGTCGAAAGGATTTACTAGGCCTTTCAAACAGTTACAGAGAAAATCTCGAGTCGCAACGCAAGAGTGCACAGCGTCTCGAACATCAGGCCTGGCTCCGCAATGGTCAGACCGAACTGGCCGAACAGGTGCTTGGGCAACTGACGCTGAACGTGCTCGGGCGCAATATTCTGCAGTTTTGCGCGCAATACCTGGGCAGCGTTGTCGCCGCCATGTATGTACGCGAAGAACAAGGGGGTCTCAAACGTGTGGCCACCTACGGTTTCTCCCGTGAGCAGGAAGAACGGGGACAGGCGATTTTCAGTGGTGAAGGTATCGTCGGCCAGGCGGTCCAGCAGAACCGTATCCTGCGCCTGGACGATGTGCCTGGCGACTATTTCAAAGTCAGCTCCGCGCTGGGTGACGGGGCGCCGCGTTGTGTGCTGGTGGTGCCGACCAACAACGATGAGCAGGTCAATGGGGTTATTGAGCTGGGTTTCCTGCGGGCATTGACCGACCGCGATATCGAATTGCTCGAGTTGATTGCCGACAATATCGGCACGTCAATCGAAGCCTCCCGTTATCGTCAGCGCTTGCAGGAAGTGCTGGCCCAGACCCAGCAACTCAATGAAGAACTGCAAGTGCAGCAGGAAGAGCTCAAGACCTCCAATGAAGAGCTTGAAGAGCAGTCGCGGATTCTCAAGGAGTCCCAGGCCAACCTGGAGACCCAACAGGTCGAACTGGAGCAGACCAACGAGCAGTTGGCCGAGCAGGCCCTGGTCCTGGCTGAGCAGCGCGACGCCATGGACCGCAAGAATGGCGAATTGAGTGAAGCCCAGGTACAGCTGGAGGAGCGCGCGCTGGAGTTGCAGCGCTCAAGCAAGTACAAATCCGAGTTCCTCGCCAATATGTCCCATGAGCTGCGCACGCCACTGAACAGCTCGTTGATCTTGTCCAGGTTACTCGCGGAAAATCCCCAGGAGAATCTCAGTGCCGAGCAGGTCAAGTTCGCCGAATCGATCTACTCGGCCGGCAACGACTTACTCATCCTGATCAACGACATTCTGGATATTTCCAAGGTCGAAGCCGGCAAGCTGGAAATGCGCCCGGAAAATACCCATGTGGCGCGCCTGGTGGAAGGCTTGCGCGGGATGTTCCAGCCATTGGCCGCGGACAAAAATCTGGAGCTCGCGGTCGAAATCCAGGACGGCGCGCCACAGATGATTTTCACCGACCGCCAACGACTTGAGCAGGTCCTCAAGAACCTGCTGTCCAATGCGTTGAAGTTCACCGAAAAAGGCAACATCAGCCTGACCGTCTCTCGCCAGCCGGGCGGGGGCATTGTTTTCACCGTGCGCGACTCGGGGATCGGTATCGCCGCGGAGCAGCAGCAAAGTATCTTCGAAGCCTTCCGCCAGGCCGACGGCACCATCAACCGCCGTTACGGCGGCACCGGGCTGGGCCTGTCGATTTCCCGCGATCTGGCAGCGCTGCTCGGCGGCTCCATCAGCGTCACCAGTGAGCCCGGGCAGGGCAGTATTTTCACCCTGGTGCTGCCAGAGCAATACGTCGAACCGGGCGAACAGCCGAGCGAACCCCAGGCCACGGCATTCACTGGCGCTCCAGCCGCGATCACGGCCGCCCCCTTGCCGGTGATCAGCGAAGTGCGGATTCCCCGGTTTGCCGATGACCGCGCCAAGGCACCGTTTGCCACTCGCTGCATACTGGTGGTGGAAGATGAACCGAACTTCGCCCACATTCTGTTCGATCTGGCCCATGAGCTGGGTTATCACTGCCTGGTGGCCCACGGTGCCGACGAAGGCTACAGCCTCGCCACCCAGTTCATCCCGGACGCGATCCTGCTCGACATGCGCCTGCCGGACCATTCCGGGCTGACGGTGCTGCAACGCCTCAAGGAACATGCCCAGACCCGGCATATTCCGGTGCATGTGATTTCTGTCGAGGACCGCGTCGAAGCCGCCATGCATTTGGGCGCTGTCGGTTACGCGGTCAAACCCACCACCCGCGAAGAACTCAAGGACGTGTTCGCTCGCCTGGAGGCCAAGTTGACCCAGAAGGTCAAACGGGTGCTGCTGGTCGAAGACGACGATGTGCAGCGCGACAGCATTGCCCGGCTGATCGGCGATGACGATATCGAGATCACCGCGGTCGGCCTGGCCCAGGAGGCGCTGGACCTGCTGCGCAGCACTATTTACGACTGCATGATCATCGACCTGAAGCTGCCGGACATGCTCGGCAACGACTTGCTCAAGCGCATGTCCACCGAAGACATCTGCTCGTTCCCGCCAGTGATCGTCTACACCGGGCGCAACCTGACCCGTGATGAAGAAGCCGAGCTGCGCAAGTACTCGCGCTCGATCATCATCAAAGGCGCGCGCTCGCCTGAGCGCCTGCTCGATGAGGTGACACTGTTTCTGCACAAAGTCGAATCCCGGTTGTCCCATGAACGGCAGAATATGCTCAGGACCGCCCGCAGCCGCGACAGGGTCTTCGAGGGGCGCAAGGTGCTGCTGGTGGACGACGACGTACGCAATATCTTCGCCCTCACCAGTGCCCTTGAGCAAAAGGGTGCAATCGTGGTGATTGGTCGTAATGGCCGCGAGGCGATCCAGAGGCTTAATGAAATAGATGACATCGACCTGGTGCTGATGGACGTGATGATGCCGGAGATGGACGGTTTCGAGGCCACCATCGAGATTCGCAAGGATCCGCGCTGGCGCAAGCTGCCGATCATCGCGGTGACGGCCAAGGCCATGAAAGACGATCAGGAGCGCTGCCTTTCGGCCGGCTCCAACGATTACCTGGCCAAGCCCATCGACCTGGATCGGCTGTTCTCGCTTATTCGCGTGTGGTTACCGAAGATGGAACGAATCTAAGTGGAGCGAAATACCGAGATCGAACTGCGGTTGCTGATCGAAGCGATTTACCTCAAGTACAGCTACGATTTCCGCGATTACTCCGGCGCTTCGATCAAGCGCCGGGTCAGTCATGCGTTGCACCAGTTCGAGTGCAAGACCATCTCTGCGTTGCAGGAGCGGGTGCTGCACGACCCGACGGCGTTCATGCAGCTGCTGCAACTGCTGACCATCCCGGTCAGCGAGATGTTTCGCGACCCATCGCATTTCCTGGCGATTCGCCAGGAAGTGGTGCCGCTGCTCAAGACCTGGCCCTCGATCAAGATCTGGATCGCCGGTTGCAGCACCGGAGAGGAGGTCTATTCCATGGCCATTCTCTTGCGCGAAGAGGGGCTGCTGGAGCGGACCATTATCTACGCCACCGACATCAACCCGCACTCGCTGGACAAGGCCAGGCAGGGGATCTTCTCGCTGGAGAATATTCGCGCCTACACCCATAACTATCAGCAGGCCGGCGGCCGGTGTTCGTTCGCCGACTACTACACTGCAGCCTATGACTATGCGATTTTCGACAAGACCTTGCGCGACAACGTGACCTTCGCCGATCACAGCCTGGCGACCGACAGTGTCTTCTCCGAAACTCAATTAATTTCATGTCGCAACGTTTTGATTTACTTCAATAAAAAGTTGCAGGATCGCGCCTTCGGATTGTTTCACGAGTCCCTCTGTCATCGGGGCTTCCTGGTACTGGGCAGTAAGGAAACCCTGGAGTTTTCCGCCTATGGCCAGCAGTTCGAGCCGTTGGTCAAACAAGAACGGATCTACCGCAAATCATGAACACCGGCCCGGCCAAGCGAACCCACCTGCCTCGGGTCGAGGCCATCGTCATCGGCGCCTCGGCCGGCGGAGTCGAAGCCTTGCTGAGCATTTTCAGGACCTTGGGCCAGGGTTTCAGCTTGCCGATCATCGTCGTGCTGCATTTGCCCGATGAGCGCCGCAGCCAATTGGCGGAAGTCTTTGCCCGGCGCGTGTCGATGCCGGTCAAGGAAGCCCGGGACAAGGCACTCATCGAACCCGGAACCCTGTATTTCGCGACACCCGGCTATCACCTTTCGGTGGAGCAGGACCGGAGCCTGTCCTTGAGCCTGGAAGACCGGGTCCATCATTCACGTCCGGCCATCGACTATTTGTTCGAGTCTGCCGCCGACGCCTATGGCCCGGGTCTGGCCGCCGTGCTGTTGACCGGCGCCAATCAGGACGGTGCGCGTGGCCTGGCGCAGGTCAAACGTCGTGGCGGCTTGACCGTAGTTCAGGACCCGCAGGAGGCCCAGGTGTCGATCATGCCCGATGCCGCCCTGGCGCTGCACCAGCCGGATCATATTCTCCCTTTGCGCGGCATCAGCCGTTTGCTTGTCGAGCTGGAACGAATCGAATGCTAATTAATATCCCGGCCAAACTGTTGATCGTTGACGATCTGCCGGAGAACCTGTTGGCCCTCGAAGCGCTGATCAAGCGTGAAGACCGCATGGTGTACAAAGCCCTGTCCGCCGATGAAGCCCTGTCCCTGCTGCTACAACACGAATTCGCCCTGGCGATTCTCGACGTGCAGATGCCGGACATGAATGGTTTCGAACTGGCCGAGTTGATGCGTGGCACTGAAAAAACCAAAAATATTCCGATTGTGTTCGTCAGCGCCGCCGGCCGTGACCTGAACTACGCGTTCAAGGGCTACGAAAGCGGGGCCGTGGACTTTTTGCACAAGCCGCTGGATATCCATGCGGTGAAAAGCAAGGTCAATGTGTTTGTCGAACTGTATCGGCAAAGCAAGGCCATGAAGCAGCAGGTTGAAGCCCTGGAACAGAGCCGCCGTGAGCAGGAAGCCTTGCTCCAGCAATTGCAGGTTACGCAAAACGAACTCGAGCAAGCGGTGCGCATGCGCGATGACTTTATGTCGATCGTCGCCCATGAAGTGCGTACGCCGTTGAACGGGCTGATCCTGGAAACCCAGTTACGCAAGATGCACCTGGCCCGGGATAACGCCGGGGCCTTCACCCTGGACAAGATGCACGCGATGGTCGATCGCGACGAGCGCCAGATTAAAAGCCTGATTCGACTGATCGAGGACATGCTCGATGTCTCGCGGATCCGCACCGGCAAGTTGTCGATCCGTTCCAGTCGCTTTGATCTGACGCAGTTGGTGGGCAACCTGCTGCAAAATTTCGCGCCGCAGATCGACGAGGCCGAATCCTCGGTGAGTTTCCTCGCGGAGCAACCGGTAGAAGGCAACTGGGATGAATTTCGTATCGAGCAGGTGGTGTCCAACCTGCTGACCAATGCCCTGCGCTATGGCGCCAAGGGCGCGGTCGATGTACGGGTGTATGCCGAAAACGGCCAGGCACGCGTCGAAGTGCGTGACCATGGCATTGGCATCAACGAAGAGAACCAGAAGCGAATTTTTCAGCAGTTCGAGCGGGTGTCGGCGAAAACCGCAGTGGCCGGGCTGGGTCTTGGGCTGTTTATTTCCGAGCAAATTGTTGCTGCCCATGGTGGTTCCATCACCGTTGAGAGCAAGATTCACCAAGGCTCGTTATTTCGCGTTTGTCTACCGCTCTAGAAAACCGCCGCACGGAACGCAACCTCTGCCTGACCCTATGGTCGTATCTGGCAGCTACTACCGAACAAAGGCTTCCCATGAGTGAAGATGCACAAGACGTCGTATTGATTGTCGAAGATGAACCGGTAATCCTGATGCTGCTCGCCGACTACCTGTCAGGCCTGGGCTATCGGGTCTTGCAAGCCGAGAACGGCGAGCAGGCCTTCGAGATTCTGGCCAGCAAACCGCATCTGGACATGATGATTACCGACTATCGACTGCCCGGCGGCATCACCGGGGTGATGATTGCCGAGCCCGCGGTCAAGCTGCGCCCGGACCTGAAAGTGATCTTCATCAGCGGTTATGCGGCGGAAATCCGCGAGTCCGGCAGCCCCATCACCCGGACTGCGCCGATTCTGGAAAAACCCTTCGACCTGAATAAGTTGCAAGAGAAAATGCAAGAAATGCTGGCATAAGGACAGGGCCGAAGGGCATGACGCGCTTTTCGTAGCAGCTGCCGAGGCTGCGAGGCTGCGTTCGGCCGCGAAGCGGTCGTAGAACCAGGCGCTGCGATCTGTCGGGCAAACCGCGTGCGCAGGATTTACGACTGCTGCGCAGCCGAACGCAGCCTCGCAGGCTCGGCAGCTGCTACGGTCGAACGCAGCTTTCGGCGGCGCTACGAGATTGGCGTCTCGATTCAGGCACTGATCATCTCTCGAACTTTCGCCGTCAGCAGATCGAAGGTGAAGGGTTTGGTGATCATCTGCATGCCAGGATCGAGGAAACCACCGCGCACTGCGGCGTGCTCGGCGTAGCCGGTGATAAACAGTACTTTGAGGCCCGGCCTGAACTGTCGGCCGATTTCCGCCAGTTGCCGGCCGTTCATCCCCGGTAAGCCTACATCGCTGATCAGCAGGTCGATACGCTGGCTGGAGTCGAGAATCGGCATCGCGCTGCTGGCGTCGCCCGCTTCGACAAAGGCATACCCCAACTCGCTCAATACCTCGCTGACCAGCACACGCACGGCCGGGTCATCCTCGACGATCAGCACTGTTTCGCCCTTTCTGGCAGAGGGCGCCAGCGGTTGATCAAGTACGGCGTCTGGCCCCAGGTCGCCGCAAAAGCGCGGCAGGAACAGGTTCACCGTGGTGCCCTTGCCGACCTCGCTGTGGATCGTGACATGACCGTGGGATTGTTTGCTGAAGCCGTAGATCATCGACAGGCCCAGTCCGGTGCCCTGGCCAATCGGTTTGGTGGTGAAAAACGGATCGAAGGCACGGTTGATGATGTGTTCCGGCATGCCGCAGCCGGAATCCCTGACGCTCAAGACCACATAATCGCCCGGTTCGAGATTGTTCTGCGTTTCACCGAAACCGCCAGCCAGATGTTGGTTGAAGGTCTCGACCACCAGTCTGCCGCCATCGGGCATGGCATCCCGGGCATTGAGCACCAGGTTGAGCAGGGCGCTTTCCAATTGGTTGGGGTCGGCTTCGGCCACCCACAGTTGCTCGCCCAATTGCATGTCCAGGTGAATGCTCTCGTTGAGACTGCGCTGCAGCAATTCGCCCATGGCGATGACCAGCGAGTTCATTTTCACCGGCTTGGAATCCAGCGACTGGCGACGGGAAAACGCCAGCAAACGATGGGTCAGGCCGGCGGCGCGGTTGGCCGAGGTCACGCCGAGATCGATCAGGCTGTCCAGATCCTCGGTACGGCCGCGGGCCAGACGCCTGCGCAATAATTCCAGGCTGCCGATAATCCCGGTCAACATGTTGTTGAAGTCGTGAGCAATACCGCCGGTGAGTTGCCCGACCGCTTCCATCTTCTGCGACTGACGCAAGGCTTCCTCGTTGTGGCGCAACTGGGCGGTACGCTCCTCGACTTGCTGTTCGAGGGTTTCCAGGGTGTTCTGCAGACGTTGCTCACTTTCACTGAGGTCAATCAACCGGTCCCTGGCTTCGTATTGCCGACATCGGCCGCGAAGGGCAGTCGATACCAGGCTGATCAAGGTCACCGGGTGAAAAGGTCGCTCGAGGAAGGTGACGTTACCTAATCGGGCCCCGAGGCTCGAGGACGGGTTCTGCTCCGGGCCACCATGGTGAGTCAACAGCACGATAGGCAAGTCCGACCAGGCCGGCTGCTGTTCGAGGTAGCCGATCAAAGGCCCGAGATCCGCGCCAAGCAGGGCTTCGGCGGCGATGATCAACACACCGGCGCCTTGTTCCAGCTCGGCACATAACCCGCCGAGATCCCGGGCTGCGACGCCGCTGAACCCGGCCTGGTCGAGCAACGTCAGCGCCAGCTGGCTGTCACGCCCCATGGGCGCGAGAATAATCGCGCGCGCACAAGCGGGTTCAAGATCCGTCATTGATCCTCATCCTTGAGTAGTGGGCTCCCGGCGCCCAGGTAAGTGGGAACGCCGCGCAGGACTCCCTGGAACGCGTCCAGCGGCTTGCCGATGGTCAGGCCAAGGCCGCTGATGCGGTATTCG
Organism: Pseudomonas fluorescens; assembly: GCF_902497895.1. GTDB lineage: Bacteria > Pseudomonadota > Gammaproteobacteria > Pseudomonadales > Pseudomonadaceae > Aquipseudomonas > Aquipseudomonas fluorescens_BP. Next base: position 72,270 of record NZ_CABVHQ010000024.1, on the reverse strand, counting down.
CGAATGGTCGATTCATGGCTGCCGGTGCGTTTCTTGATGATCGAGATCGCCCGGCGGATCTTGCCCAGCGCTTCGAAGTAGCGCAACAGGATCACCGTGTCGGCCAGGTAAGTGATATCGACGGGCGCCTGCATGTCACCCACCAGGCCATGCTGGGCGACGGTCATGTAGGTCGCGGCACCTTGGCGATTGAGGTACAGCAACAACTCGTGCATGTGCAGCACCAGGGCACTCTCTTCGGGCATCGCTGCCTGGTAGCCGTTGATACTGTCGATGATCACGGTCTTGATGTTGCCTTCATCGACGCAACGGCGAACGCGCCAGGAGAATTCGCCAGGCGACAATTGCGCGGCATCCACCTGTTCGATCAGCAAATTGCCGCTGGCTTGCAGCGCTTGCAGATCGATACCCAGATTCTTCATGCGCTCGAACAACAGGCCGAGCTCTTCGTCGAAGATGAACAGCGCGGCCTTCTCGCCGCGAGCCACTGCCGCGGCAGCGAACGTCATGGTGATCAGCGATTTACCGGTCCCGGCCGGTCCGAGGATCAAGGTACTGGAACCGGTTTCGATACCGCCGCCCAGCAGCGCATCCATTTCCTCGAGGCCACTGCTGAGCTGGCGACGGACATAGGACCCGCGATGTTCGGCGGCCACCAGGCGTGGGAACACGTGCACGCCATCGCCCATGATAGTGAAGTCGTGGAAACCGCCGCGGTACTTTTGCCCACGATACTTCACCACCCGGACCCGTCGGCGTTCCGCACCATAGGTGGGGGTCAGTTCTTCCAGGCGGATAACCCCGTGGGCCACGCTGTGTACGGTTTTATCCAGGGCTTCGGTGGTCAGGTCGTCCAGCAGCAGGACGGTGGCGTCATAGCGCACGAAATAGTGCTTGATCGCCAGGATCTGCCGCCGATAACGCAATGAGCTTTGGGCCAGCAGGCGAATCTCGGACAAGCTGTCGAGCACCACGCGGGTTGGTTTTACCCGCTCGACTATGTCGAAAATCTGCCGGGTGGCTTCGCCCAGTTCAAGGTCCGAGGAGTACAGCAGGCTTTGTTGATGCTCGCCATTGAGCAGGCTTTCAGGGGGCGTGAGCTCGAAAATATGAATGTTTTCGTCCAGCTCCCAACCGTGGGACAGTGCTCCCTGACGCAGCTCGCGCTCGGTTTCCGACAGCGTGATATACAGCGAGCGTTCGCCGGCCCGGGCTCCAGCCAACAGGAAATGCAAGCCAATGGTGGTCTTGCCGGTCCCGGGCTCGCCTTCGAGCAAAAACACATGGCCGCGTGTCAGTCCGCCAGAAAGAATGTCATCCAGTCCTTCGATGCCGGTGGCGGCTTTGACGTTGATCAACTCGTTAGAGGTAGACAAAAAATGCCCTCACGTGACGGGGTAAGCGTGCAGCTGGCCGGGTAGCCCGAAATCGCTGCATTCTCACTTGACCTTGGGGCACTGTGACGGTTCAACCTTTTATTTGCTGGCTGAAGACTTGTCCGGAAATTGCGTCTGGAGCGGACCCTTGTGGCGAGGGGGCTTGCCCCCGCTGGGGCGCGCAGCGGCCCTAAAACCTGCAACGCGTTGTATCAGGCACACCGCGTGCCCCGACTTTACGACTGCTTCGCAGCCGAACGGGGCGATGCGGCGTTCCGACAAGCCCCCTCGCCACAAGGGAGATCTTCAGGCCAAAGATTCAGGACAATACCTCAGAGCTGCCGACGAGCGCCTACAACCCCTGCTGCAACGCCGGATCATCCGGGTTTTGTTGCTCCAGCTGAGCCAGCAGGATTTGCACGTTCTGCAATTGCCCGGATTCTTTCCAGTAGTTGATCAGCAGCACCCGCGCCTTGCGATTGGCCGGCTGGCGTTGAACGATCTCTTCGAGCTGGCGTTGTGCAGCCTCGAGTTCATCTTCGTCGTGCAAGGTGGTGGCCAGGTCATAACGGTAATCGTTATTGTCCGGTTCCAGCTCTACTGCCTTGGACAGGCCCAGCAGGGCAAACTCGCTTTGTCCGTGATGCAGCAGCCAGAGGCCCAGGGCATGTTGCAGGTAAGCCGACCCGGATTGGGCCTGCAGCTGTCTGGCGAGCAATTGCCGGGCCGCTTCACTCTGACCTTGCTTGTCCAGCACCTCGACCTGCAGCACCACGGCTCGCAGATTGTCCGGTTCCAGGCGCAGCACCTGTTCCAGCGCCTGTTGCGCCTCTTTCAGTTCGGCGTTGTGCAGGTGCAGGCGGGCCAGTTGGTACTGCGCCTCAATGCTCTCGGGCTGGGTCTTGAGCACTGACTCATACTCCTCGAGCACCTCCTGCAAGGGGCCGAAATACAAGCCCAAATCGTCCGGCGAAAGCCCCAATAGCGCAGCGGCGGCGGCAAAACGCACCCGTTGATCGCTGTCATCCAGCAACGGCCCAAGCAACAAACTTCGTGGCCCGCCGGGAACCAGCCCGACGATGCTTTGGATAGCCGCCTGACGAACTGCAACCGAGGGGCTGAGCAGGTCGGCACCGGCCAGTTTCAAGGCTTGCGGGCTAGGGTAGTTGGGCAGCTCGGCATGCAGGGCGCCCCGTCGGCTGTCTGACAGGTCCGCACGAGCCAATTGCTGATAGAGCACCCGCGCCGCGCCCGGCTGGCCGTTACGAGCCTGGACCAGCGCTTTGTTGTAGCCATGCTTCAGCGCAGGGGAAATCTCTGGTGCAGTGCTACGCAGGGAGAACCAGGCGATACCGAAGGCAAACAGGATAAGCAGGCTGATGAACAGGTAGCGGCGGGGCTTGGACATGCAGGAATCCAGGGCTGGCGAGCTTTTGCAAAGGCGTCAGCTTCGGTCAGCGGGCGCCGGGAGTCAAACCCGGACTCAGCTCAGCACGTAATCAAGGGGTTCCAGTATTGCCGGCAGGTCTGCTTGCCCCAGCGCCCCCAGAACTTCGCGTTCGATGGTGCGCACTATCGCGTTGCACGGCAGATCGTTCTCATCGAAGCCGAACGGGTCTTCGAGGTCATCGCCGATCTCGTCGAGGCCGAAAAAGGTGTAGCTGACAATCGCCGTGAAGATCGGTGCCAGCCAACCCAGTGGTTCGGCCATGGCGAAGGGCAGCAGGATGCAGAACAGGTAAATCGTGCGGTGCAGCAGCAAGGTGTAAGGGAAGGGCAGCGGGGTGGTCTTGATCCGTTCGCAGCTGGCCTGGACCAGACTCAGGCTGACCAGTCGGGTTTCCAGCTGAACATAACGCCACTCGCTGATGCGCTTTTGTTCAGCGAGCGCCGAACAGCGTGCGCCAATGCGTTGCAGCAGGCTGTCAGTGACATTGGGATGATGGTGGTCAATCACCCCACGTACCCAGGGTCTGGAGGCGGCCGCTTCATCTTCACCGCGCAACCGAGCAATCAGCCCATGGGCAAAACCGCACAGTTCGCGCAGCAGACGCTCGCGCTCGTCACCACCCTTGACTACCTGGGTTTCGCGAATCAGCGAGCGTACCTCGATGATCAGCTGGCCCAGCTGTTTGCGACCTTCCCACCAACGGTCATAACAGGCGTTGTTGCGAAAGCTCATGAAAATCGACAGCGACAGACCGAGCAAGGTAAACGGCATGGCGTTGACCCTGGAGAACCACGCCGGATGCCAGCTTTCCACCAGCACGATCACCGAGGCCAGCAACGTCACCAGCAGGCTGCGCAAGGCAATGCGCCGGGCAATCGAGCCTTTGAGGGAAAACAGGATGCCGATCAGGTTCGGCTTGGAACGGACAATCATGGGCGTGGCTTTTCGGTTGAGGCGCTTTCGCAGCGGGTTCAGATTAAGAGCCCGGGAAATCAGTGTCCAATCGCTATGGCTGACGGTTTGATCGAGCGCATCTATGAAGATCAGCTGGATGATCGTTGCACTGGATGGATATTCCTGTTGGAGAGCCCTCTGGAGCGCTGCAGTGACTACGCTTGCTTGAGGTGCGTTCATTCGATTCCCGGATGCTGATTTGATAGAGCCTCCCCATGCAACCGTTGATCAATTTCTTCAAAGTGGTGATCAACCCCGGCCCGGAAGTGGTGCGCTTCGCCTTGCGAACCATCACCGCCGGACTGCTGACCTTGTACCTGGCATTCCTGTTCGATCTTGACCAACCGAAATGGTCGATCATGGCGGTCATCATTGTCAGCCAGCCGCTGGCCGGAATGGCCCTGGCCCGCAGTTTCGGCCAGGTCATCGGGACCACCCTCGGTGCGGTGGCGGCGGTGTCGATCATGGCGGTCTTCCCTCAGGCGCCGTTGCCGTTCATTGTCACCCTGGCCCTGTGGCTGGCGTTGTGCACCGCCGGCGGGACCTTGCTGCGGTACACCAGTTCTCAGGCGTTTGTGTTGAGCGGCTACACGGCAGTGGTGGTCGCGCTATTGGCCGTGCCTGAGCAAGACAACACCCTGCTGCTGGCGATTACCCGGGTCACTGAAACCTTGCTGGCGGTGGCTTGCGTGTGTGTGGTGAGCCTGCTGACGGCGCGGCCGGAGGCGGTAGCCCGGGGCTATTTTGCCAAGGTCGACCACGTCATCAAACTGCTGGCGACCCACGCCGCGGCGGTGGTCCGCACTGAAGAAAGCGAAGCCGACTTCCACCAGCGGCAAATGCGCTTGCTTGGGGAGATCAGCGCGCTGGAAGGATTGCGACGGCATCTGTACTTCGATGCGCCGCGCTTGCGCTCCGCCGACGGGCTGGTGCAATTACTGGGCAATCAGCTGGTGTTATTGACATCGCGCCTGACCCTCCTGCGGCATCAACGGCTACTGATCGGCGAGCGCTGGAAGGGCGCGTTTCCCGAGCAAACCCAGCGCTTGCGCGAAGATGAATTGGTGTTCCTCGATGAGTTGGCCCAACAGGGGCGTTCACTCTCGGCTGAGTCGCGTCGGCAATTCGCTGCGCTGGAGCAACGCTTTGATCAGTTGGCGCAACAGGCCGAACAGCTCGCCGAAACCATGCCTGCGACACTGCGCTCGCTGGCTTGGGCATTACGCTGGGAACAGGCGCGACTGATGCAGCAACTGGGGGAGATTCTCGAACTCAGCGACGCCATCCAGGACAATCGCCAGGCCAGTTGTGTCTATCGCCAGGGGCGGGTCAACCCTTTGCACCTGGACTGGCGTCTGGCCGGGATGAATGCCACACGGGCCTTCAGCGCCTTGCTGGCGGCCGGGTTGATCTGGATCGAAACCGCCTGGGACGGGGCTCGCGCCAGCATGATTCTGGTGGGGATCCTCTGTTCACTAATGGCGACCTTCCCCCGACCACTGCTGGCGAGCCAGAGTTATATGCGCGGCCTGGGCCTGGCACTGGTGATCTCGGCGGTCTATCAGTTCATGCTGGTGCCGGCGATTGGCGACTTCGAATGGTTGGCGCTGATCCTCGCGCCGCTCCTGTATGTGGTGGCAGTAGGGCTGGCGAGTCCCATGACCGCCGGGATCGGCATGGGGCTGGGGCTTTCGAGCTTTCTGATGATCGGGCCGCAGAACATTGGTGCCTGGCAAAACACCGCGATCCAGTGGTTCGAGTTCGCCGGGGCCTATACCTTTGGCGGAGTGCTTTCGTTACTGGTGTATGCCTGGATCTTTCCGTTCAACCCGCAACTGCGAATTCGCCGGCTGTTCCGGGAAAACCGCGAGCAGGTCTACGCCTTGCTGAATGCCGCGGCCTCGGACGAGCAACAGTTTGCCTTTGAAAGCCGCATGGTCGACCGTCTGACCCAGATGCTCGGGTTGCTGCCGGCGGCGGGTGATCGGCAATCGAGCGAACGGTTCGAAGCCAGCCTGGCGTGCATGGCGCTGGGGGTAGCCATGAACCAGTTGAAGCAACAAGGGCAGCACAACCCGATGCTCTCTGCTGATTTGAGCAATCACTTGCAGCAGGCGCTTCGCCAGGCGGGCAGGTATGTTGCCGGCCGCTCCGGCGTCGATCTGCCCCCGCTGCTCGATAGCTTGCGCAAGCTGGGTGATCAACTGGACCATCTGCACACCGGCGAGCAGCCGAACGCTCACCCACAGCTGTGGTCGGTGTTTCGCATGCGAGTCGCCTTGCTGATAGTCGCGTCCTTTTTCGAGCGTTATCGCAATCTGCTGGATCCGTCACAAACAGGAGCACCGGTCCTTGCCCATTGATTTCGAAGTGGGTGGCGTCTACCTGCCACCCATTGCCCAGGCTCTGCTGCTGGCCTTGCCGATTTTCATCCTGCTCGACTGGCTTTTGCGCCGCGCCGGGTGGCTGAAATTCGTCTGGCATGAAGCATTGTTTGAAGGTGCGCTCTATGCCTGCGTCTGCGCCAGCGTGATTTTACTGATGGGAGCCTGGTGACCTTGAACAAGCTCCTTGCCCAATCGCTGACCCTGATTGTTGTGCTGCTGGCCCTGGTTCTCGGCTGGTTTGCCTGGGAGCATTACACCCGTGCGCCCTGGACTCGCGATGCGCGGGTCCGGGCGGATGTGGTAACGCTCTCTGCCGATGTTTCCGGACGAATCGTCAGCTTGCGGGTGCAGGACAACCAGCATGTACACAAAGGCCAACTGCTGCTGGAAATCGATCCGGCGCGCTACGCGCTGGCAGTCGAACACGCCAGGCGCTCGGTGGAAGTGGCCCAGGCCACACAGGGCCAGTCCCGGGCCGCGATCATTTCCAGCGAGGCGCTGCTCAAGCAACGCCAGAGCGAAGAACGTCGGCGGCGCACCCTCAAACAGCGCTTCGCGATCTCCGGTGAAGAGTGGGAGAAGTCCAGCACCGAAGTGGCGGTGGCGCAGGCCGAGCTATTGAGGAACCAGGCCAATCTGGGACTTGCGCAAGCCAACGTGCAGTTGGCCATTGCTGCGCTGAGCCAGGCCGAACTCGATCTGCAGCGTACTCGCGTGGCAGCGCCCGTCAGTGGCTACGTCACCAATCTGTTAACCCGCGAGGGCGACTTCGCCACCTCCGGCGGTGCATTGCTGGCGCTGGTCGACAGTGACTCGTTTTATGTCAGCGGCTACTTCGAAGAAACCAAGCTGCCGAGAATCGAAGAGGGCAGCCGGGTCAGAATCCAGCTGATGAGTGGCGAGACATTCGGCGGGGTAGTGCAGAGCATTGCCTTTGCAATTACCGACCGCGAGAACGCGCCGGGCAGCCGGTTACTGGCCAACATCAACCCCAGCTACACCTGGGTCAAACTGGCGCAACGGGTGCCGGTACGGATTCAGATTGACCCTGACTATGCCGACAAGGGCCGGCTTAGAGCCGGTACCACCGCCACTGTCACGGTGCTTGAAACCACTGGCCCGTAGGCTGCGACAGGACTGGAACACGGTCCGTAGCAGCTGCCGAAGGCTGCGTTCGAGCGCGCAGCGGTCGTAAAATCAGCCACCGCGTTCTTTCAGGTTAACCGTGCAGCCAGGATTTACGACTGCTTCGCAGCCGAACGCAGCCTTCGGCAGCTGCTACGGGGGGACCGCGTAGAGCCCGGTCATCCGGGAAAAACCAAAAAAAGCCCCGCGACCGAATGCGGTGCGGGGCAAAGAATCTGGTTGGTTGCGGCCAACCAAAGGAGCTCTTGCAGGAGCAGTCGGTCGACGCTCGATTGCTCGCGATGGACTCAAAAGCGGCTTGAATCAGCGATTGCTGGCGACTGTCTCTGGCTGCCAGCCGCCGCCGAGGGCTTTATAGATGGCGACGATGCCGCGGTATAGATCGATTTCGGCCTGGGCCTGGGAGTCTTCGGCCGCCAGGCGTTCGCGTTGGGCGTCGAGCAGCACGAGGAAGTCCGCCGTCCCTTCGCGGTAGCGGATTTGCGCCAGGTCGGCGGCGGCGCGGCTCGATTCGCTTTGACGGATCAGCGAGAGCAGGCGCTGCTGGCGTTTGCCGTAGTCGCTGAAAGCGTTTTCCGATTCCTCCAGGGCCAGCAGTACTTGCTGCTCATAGGTCGCCAGCGCGCCATCGGCGTCAGCATCGGCAGCCCGCAAGCGCGCGCGGACGCTGCCCAGATCGAACGCGGCCCAGGTGATGCTAGGGCCCAACGCCCAGGCGTTGGCCGCCGAGGAACCGATCTGCGAGCCACGTCCGGCGGTAAAGCCGAGGAAGCCGCTCAAGCTGACCCGTGGGAACAGGTCGGCCTTGGCCACGCCGATACGGGCAGTGGCTGCCGCCAGTTTGCGTTCGGCGCTGAGGATGTCCGGACGGCGTTGCAGCAACTGGCCCGGATCACCAATCGGCAGCGCCTTGGCAATCGCCGGCAGGGTCGCCGGGCTGAGGTCGACGCTCAGTTTGTCCGGGCGCTCGCCGAGCAGGGTGGCGATGCGGTTACGCTGACGCACTTGCTCGGCCTGCAGTTGCGGCACGCTGGCTTCGACCGCCGCGAGGCGCGCATCGGCGCGCACCACATCGAGCTGATCACCGACCCCGGCTTCGCGCAGGTCTTCGGTGATTTTGCGCGAGTCCTGCTGGTTCTTCAGGTTGGCCAGGGCGATTTTTTCCCGCAGTTGCGCGCCGCGCAGTTGCCCGTAGGCATCCACCAGTTCGGCAATCATGGTGACTTGCAGTTGGTAGAGGTCGGCGGCGGCCACTTGCTGGTCGGCATCGCTGGCTTCCAGTTGACGCTGGATACGCCCGAACAGGTCGATCTCCCAGGCCATGTCCAGGCCCAGGTCATAACGCTCGGTGTGCACCCGCTGATCGGTGATGCCGGGTTGCTGAGCCTTGCCTTGCTCACTGCTGGCGCGACTGGTGATGGTCGGCATGGCGTCGTTGCTGACATCATCGCGGATCGCCCGGGCCGCACGCAGACGGGCGAAGGCCACGCGCAGTTCACGGTTGCCCTGCAAGGATTTGCTCACCAGTTGGTCGAGGGTCGGATCCTCGAACTGCTGCCACCAGATGCCTTCGAAGCGTGCCCGGTCGAAGTTCTTCTGGCCGGCGGCGCCATCGGTGGCGGCCGTGATGTTGGCCGCCTCCGTGTCCGGGGTCTTATAGTCCGGGCCGACGGTGCAGGCACTCAAGGCCAGTACCAGCAAGCTCGGCAGGAAGGCTTTCAGGCTCATTGTTGCGCCTCCAGTTTCAGGGCCTTGGCCGCTTTGCGGGCTTCGCCGCGCTCAACGAAACGACGGATCAATACATAGAACACTGGCGTCAGCAGCAGACCGAAGAAGGTCACCCCGAGCATCCCGGAGAACACCGCCACGCCCATGGCATGGCGCATCTCCGCACCGGCACCGCTGGAGAAAACCAGGGGCACCACGCCCATGATGAAGGCGAAGGAGGTCATCAGGATCGGCCGCAGACGCAGACGGCAGGCTTCCAGAACCGCGCTGAGCGGGTCGAGACCTTCCTCTTGCTTATCCTTGGCGAACTCGACGATCAGAATCGCGTTCTTGCAGGCAAGTCCCACCAGTACGATCAAACCGATCTGGGTGAAGATGTTGTTGTCGCCGCCCGAGGCAATCACCCCGACGATGGCCGAAAGCAGGGTCATAGGTACGATCAGGATCACCGCCAATGGCAGGCTCCAGCTTTCGTACTGTGCCGCCAGTACCAGGAACGCCAGCAACACACAGAGCGGGAACACGAACAGCGCAGTGTTGCCCGACAGAATCTGCTGGTAGGTCAGGTCGGTCCATTCGTAGGTCATGCCGTTGGGCAGTTCTTCCTTGAGCAGTTTCTCGATGGCTTTCTCGGCCTGGCCGGAGCTATAGCCGGGCGCCGCGGCACCGTTGATTTCAGCGGTGATGAAGCCGTTGTAGTGCATCACGCGATCCGGGCCCGAGGTGTCGCTGACCTTGATGAAGGTCGCCAGCGGGATCATCTCGCCTTTGTTGTTGCGCACTTTCAGCTGACCGATCTGGCTCGGTTCAAGACGGAACTGTTGCTCGGCCTGAACGTTGACCTGGTAGGTGCGACCAAAGCGGTTGAAGTCGTTGGCATACAGCGAACCCAGGTAGATCTGCAGGGTGTCGAAGATGTCGCTGACGGCCACGCCGTGGGTCTTGGCTTTTTCCCGGTCGATCGCGGCATCGACCTGCGGCACGTTCACCGTGTAGCTGGTGAACAGGCCGGCCAGTTCCGGCACGCTGTGGCTTTTGTTGATGATGTTCATGGTTTCTTTGTACAGCTCGTCGTAGCCCAGGTTGCCCCGGTCTTCGATTTGCAGACGGAAACCACCGATGGTCCCCAGGCCCTGTACCGGCGGCGGCGGGAAAATCGCGATGTAGGCACCCTGGATATCAGCGAACTTGGCGTTCAGCGCGGCCGCGATGGCACCGGCAGACTCGCTTGGATCGGTACGCTCATCGAATGGCTTGAGCGGGGTGAATACGATGCCGCTGTTCGGGCTGTTGGTGAAACCGTTGATCGACAGGCCAGGGAAGGCCACCGAGTTGGCGACACCGGGTTGCTTGAGGGCAATCTCCGACATTTGCTTGATCACTTCTTCGGTGCGGTCCAGGCTCGAGGCGTCAGGCAGTTGGGCAAAGGCCACCAGGTATTGCTTGTCCTGGGCTGGAACGAAACCGGTCGGGGTGCTGGCAAAACCCATCCAGGTCAGGGCCATCAAGCCTGCATAGAGCAACAGGGCGATGCCACTGCTGCGAATCACGCGGGTGACGGTGCCGACATAGCCATGGCTGGCACGATCGAAGAAGCGGTTGAACGGACGGAACAACCAGCCACCGAACAGCTTGTCGAGCACCTTCGAGAAACGGTCTTTGGGGGCGTCGTGGCTTCTGAGCAGGACCGCGGCCAATGCCGGCGAAAGGGTCAGCGAGTTGAAGGCCGAGATCACGGTGGAGATCGCAATGGTCAGGGCGAACTGTTTATAAAACTGCCCGGTCAACCCGGAAATGAACGCCGCCGGGATGAACACCGCACACAACACCAGCGCCGTGGCGACAATCGGCCCGGTCACTTCGCGCATGGCGCGCTTGGTGGCTTCGACCGGCGTCAGCCCGAGTCCGATGTTTCGCTCGACGTTTTCCACCACCACAATGGCGTCATCCACGACGATACCGATGGCCAGTACCAGGCCGAACAGCGAGAGGGCGTTCAACGAGAAACCGAACAGGTGCATCACTGCAAAGGTACCGATCAGCGAAACCGGAACCGCCACCAATGGAATGATCGAGGCACGCCAGGTCTGCAGGAACAGGATCACCACCAGCACCACCAGGATCAGCGCTTCGAACAGGGTATGCACCACTGCCTCGATGGAACCGCGGACGAAAATGGTCGGGTCATAGACGATGTCGAAGTCCATGCCTTGGGGGAAACCTTGTTTCAGCTCGGTCATTTTTGCCCGGACTTCGTTGGAAATATCGATGGCGTTGGAGCCAGGGCGCTGGAAGATCGGGATGGCCACGGCCGGCTGGTTATTGAGCAGCGAGCGCAGGGCGTATTGACTGGAACCCAGTTCGACCCGGGCGATGTCCTTCAGGCGAGTGATTTCACCGTCCTCGCCAGAACGAATGATGATGTTCTCGAATTCTTCCTCGGAGACCAGCCGGCCCTGAGTGTTGACCGACAGCTGGAAGGCCGTGGCATTCGGTGCAGGTGGCGCACCCAGGGCACCGGCGGCGACCTGGCGGTTCTGTTCGCGAATCGCGCTGACTACATCGGTTGCGGTCAGGTTACGCGAAGCGGTCTTGTTTGGATCGAGCCAGACCCGCAGCGAGTAGTCGCCCATACCGAACAATTGCACATCCCCGACACCGCCCAGGCGCGCCAGCTCATCCTTGATGTTGAGCAGGGCGTAGTTGGACAGGTAGAGCATGTCGTAGCGTTTGTCCGGCGAGGTCAAGTGCACGACCATGGTCAGGTCGGGCGAAGCCTTGTCCACCGTGATGCCGATCCGGGTCACTTCCTCGGGCAGCTTGGGCTCGGTTCGGGTCACGCGGTTCTGCACCTGGACCTGGGCATTGTCCAGATCGGTGCCGAGGGCGAAGGTGATGGTCAGGGTGATCTTGCCATCGGCGGTCGACTGCGAGGACATGTACAGCATGTTCTCGACGCCGGTGATGGCTTGCTCCAGGGGAGCGGCCACGGTTTCACCGATGACTTTAGGGTTGGCACCCGGGAAGTTGGCGCGCACCACCACGGTCGGCGGTACCACTTCAGGGTATTCACTGATCGGCAACTGGAACAGCGAGATGGCGCCAGCGATCAGAATCAGCAGCGACAGCACCGCCGCGAAGATCGGCCGTGAAATGAAGAATTGGGAAAAATTCATTGGAGTTGTCGTCCCTTAACCGCGTGGGTTCGCAGCGCTGGCCAGTTTTACCGCGACCCCGGTGGCGCTCTTGGCGGGCGCGACTTGGGGCAGGTTGCTGGCTTCCAGTGCTTGTCGTTGTTGCGCCAGAGCGGCGAGGGTTTCTTTGCTGGCCATCGGGATCAGTTCAGGGGCGACCGGTGAACCCGGACGAACCCGCTGCAAGCCCTTGACGATGATGGTGTCGTCCTTGTTCAGGCCGCTGCGCACGATGCGCAAGCCTTCGATTTTCGGACCCAGTTCGACGGCGCGATAGGCCGATTTGTTGTCGGCATCCATCACCAGCACGAACTTTTTGCCAAGGTCGGTACCCACCGCTTCATCGTTGATCAGTACGGCGGAGTAGGTGCCGCTGCCCACCAGTTTCAGGCGTGCATAGAGCCCCGGGGTGTAGCTGCCGTCGCTGTTGTCGAACACGGCGCGACCACGGATGGTGCCGGTTTTCGGGTTGACCTGGTTGTCGACGAAGTTCATCTGGCCCAAGTGCGGGTTGCCGTCTTCATTGGACAGGCCAAGGTAAACCGGGGTGGTTTGACCGCGTTGGCCCTGGCGGGCGAGCTGTGTGTACTTGAGGTACACGCGCTCATCGGCGTCGAAGTAGGCGTAGATTTTGTCGGTGGAGACCACGCTGGTCAGCGCGGTGACATCGGCGGTGACCAGGTTGCCAGCGGTGATTTGCGCACGACTGACGCGACCGCTGATGGGTGCGGTCACCCGGGTGAAGCTCAGGTTCAGCTTGGCCAGATCAAGCTGTGCCTGGATGGCGCCGACACCGGCCCGGGCTTCCTGGGCGGCGCTGGTGCGCGAGTCGGCCAGTTCCGCGGAAATCGCATTGCTGGTGCGCAGACGCTCACCGCGTCGGGCTTCGTTTTCGCTGCGGGTGGCATTGGCGCGGCCCTGGGCAACCAGGGCTTCGAGGCGGCGAACCTCAGCCTGGAACGGACGCGGGTCGATCTGGAACAGCAGGTCGCCTTTTTTCACCAACGCACCTTCGGTGAAGGCCACTTCATCGATCTGGCCGGATACCCGGGGACGGATCTCGACGGTTTCCGGAGCTTCGAGACGCCCGGTGAATTCGTCCCACTCGTTGACCGGCTGTTCCAGCACCTTGGCTACGCTGACCTTGGGGGCTGGCAGAGTGGCGGCAGCATCTGGAGCCTTGCCGCAGGCGCTCATCACCAACAAGGCCAGCGCGGCCAGGGGGAAGCGCAAATGTTTGAATGACTGTTCCATGGATGCATCCGCCAAAATATTAAGATGGGCGGATGATGCTCGGCGAGGTTGTATCGCACGAATCGAATGAAGCGAAGGTAACTATCATTCGGAATGATATAAGCGTGAACCGAACCCTCTAGGATGCGCCTTTTGTTAGGGAGCTATCAATTGGATTAATAGCAAAAACTGTTGCAGGGAATGCAATTTTGCGTAGCAGCTGCCGAAGGCTGCGTTCGAGGACGGAGTCCTCGCAATCCAGTGATCGCGTGGTATCTGGAGAATTGCGTCGTCAGGTTTGCGACCGCTGCGCGGCCGAACGCAGCCTTCGGCAGCTGCTACGTCAAGCCAGACTCTCCGTGGATTGACTCACAAACAGGTTCTCGGCGGACGTGGTCAGGTGCTCGGTTTGAGCTATATTCAGAAAGTAACGGAGCTGGCGGCATTTTCAACGCAGGAATCATGTCCACCAACCTTTACAGAAGAAAAACGGAGACATTGATGGAAAGCCGTTTTCAAGTGGAGCGCTTGGAAGCCCGCATTCTGGACATTCCCACCATTCGCCCGCATAAACTCTCGTTTGGCTCCATCAGCCGGCAAAGCCCGGTGATCGTGCAGGTCTGGCTGGTCAATGGCGCTAGCGGATTCGGCGAGGCGGCCACCATCGGCGGTCCGTCGTGGAATGAAGAGTCACCGCAGAGCATCCTGCATGCCATCACCAACTACCTGGCTCCTGCCCTGATGGGCCAGGACGCTGGCTATTTCGGCAGTGCGCTGGCACGCATGGACAAGGCCTGCAAGGGCAATGCGTTTGCCAAGAGCGCGGTCGAGATGGCGTTGATCGATGCCGTGTCCCGCACGCTTGACTTACCGGCCTGGCAACTGCTGGGCGGCAAAATGCATCAAAGCCTGCCGCTGGCCTGGACGCTGGCCAGTGGCGACGTGGATCGCGATCTGGAGGAGGCACATCAGCGTCTCGAAGAAAAGCGCCACCGCATTTTCAAAATCAAGATTGGTGCCCGCGCGCCGGACGACGACGTGGCCCATGTATCGCAGATCGCGCGCGGCCTGCAAGGTCAAGCGACGTTGACGGTGGATGTCAACCAGGCGTGGGACGGGAACACCGCGCGCCGCTTCCTGCCTCAGATGATTGACGCCGGCGTCACCCTGATTGAGCAGCCGGTGGCCAAGTGGAATGTCGAAGCGCTCAAAATCCTGAGCGCCACGCTGGGAGACCGCGCCTGCATCATGGCCGACGAAACCGTGTGCACCCCGCAAGACGCGTTGCTTCTGGCCCGCGCGCAGGCCAGCCACGTGTTCTCTCTAAAAGTGGCCAAACACGGCGGCCTGATCCGCACCCGCCAGGTGGCGACGATAGCCGAGGCGGCCGATATTGGCTGGTACGGCGGCACCATGCTGGAAACGTCACTCGGCAGCGCCGCCTCGGCGCATGTGTTCGCGACCCTGGGCCCGCAGCACCATGGCTGCGAGTTGTTTGGCCCGCAACTGCTGGTAGACGATATCGTCGAGCAGCAAATGCCCATCGTGGACTTTGAACTGCAACTCCCAGACGGACCGGGCTTTGGCGTCGAGATTGTTCCCGCTCAGCTGGAACGCTTTGACCGTGCCCGCCAGGGCCTTACTCCGGTGCATATCGATCTGGCCAACGCACCTGAACCTCTCTAAGGAGAGCGCCCATGCTTTATCTGGTTCGGATGGATGTGAACATTGCGCGCGACCTGCCGCTTGAGCAGGCCGATGAAATCAAGGCCCGTGAAAAAGCCAAAGGTGACCCCGCTCGCAGCTCACCCATCTGCTATTAATCAAAACCACCCTTAGGGGACCCCGTCATGACTGAACTCACCCAGAATCAATTGCTCGAATTGGTAAACACCAGGCAGATCGCCGCTGGCAACCCGCGCGTGCGCGCGCTCACCCAGCGTATCGTCACCGACCTGTTCAAAACCATCGATGACATGGATGTGAGTGCCGACGAATTCTGGAAGGCTATGGACTGGCTGACCCGCACGAGCCAGAGCGGACAGATTGGTCTGATCACCGCCGGCCTGGGCTTTGACCGCCTGCTCGACATTCGTGCCGATGAAGCCGACCAGAAGGCCGGCCGCACGGGTGGTACGCCGCGTGCAATTGAGGGTCCGCTGTTCATCGCTGGTGCTCCGCGGTCCCACGGCGAAGCGCGCCTGGACGAAGGCGAGCCCAAAGGCGAACTGCTGGTCATGGAAGGTCAGGTGCTTGACCTGGAAGGTAAACCGGTAGCCGGGGCTCTGGTCGATGTGTGGCATGCCAATGAGAAAGGTGGGTATTCGCATTTCTTCCCCGGTATGAAGCCCTACGAGCTGCGTCGCCAGATCGAAACCGATGCACAGGGTCATTACCGCTTTCGCAGCTACCTGCCGCCCGGCTACGGGATTCCGCCCGACAGCCCGACTTCGGAGTTGTTTGACGCGCTGGGCCGACACGGTAACCGCCCGGCGCACATCCACTTCCTGATCGCAGCCCCAGGTCTGCGGACTCTGACCACGCAGGTCAACATTCCAGGTGACACCTACATTGACGACGACTTTGCCTTCGCCACACGCGACGGCCTGATCGTGGAGCTGGAGCGTAATGTGCCACCGGTCGGTTACGAGTCGCTGGGTATCAACGCGCCATTTACCCGTTCGCGCTTCAATTTCGTGATGCAAAAAGCCGTCAATGAGAGCGAAGCGTCGCCCGCTTCCCGCATGGCACGGGTAACTGCTTAAGCCTGAAGGCCAGCATTGGAGCAGGTGACATTGGCGCCCAGCGACTCGCCAGAGCAATATGAATTAACCCAGTGCCGATGCAGGACTATGCTTCGGTGGTGGGAATGAACTCATACCTTGACGATTCACGATTCAACGCATCAAACGCTCACACGGGTGTACGTTCGATTCCGACAGCACACAGGAGATCAGCGTGATAAACCTCAAGCAGCTCGAAGCCATGCTCGTAGACGACCCGGTCAACCACGCCTATCGGCTGGACCGGTCTGTTTTCACCGACGAACAGCTGTTCGAACTGGAGATGAAGTACATCTTCGAGGGCAACTGGGTTTACCTCGCGCACGAAAGCCAGATCCCCAAAGTCAACGACTTTCTGACCGTGTACATCGGCCGTCAGCCGGTCGTCATCACGCGCAGCAAGGACGGCAAGCTCAATGCGCTTGCAAACACCTGCACGCATCGTGGCGCCATTCTGTGCAGGCACAAGAAGGGCAACAAATCCAGCTTTACCTGCCCTTTCCACGGCTGGACTTTCAACAACAGCGGCAAGCTGCTCAAGGTCAAGGACCAGAACGCTGAGGCGGGCTACCCGCCGAGCTTCAACTGCGAGGGCAGCCATGACATGAAGAAGCTCGGGGCCTTCGAAAGCTACCGGGGCTTCCTGTTCGGTAGCGTCAACCCAGATGTGTTGCCGTTGACCGAACATCTCGGCGAGGCGGCCAAGATCATCGACATGATCGTTGATCAGTCACCCGACGGCATCGAGGTCCTACGTGGCTCGTCGACCTACAGCTTCGACGGCAACTGGAAATTGCAGACCGAGAACGGCGCCGACGGCTACCACGTGTCTGCGGTGCACTGGAACTACGCCGCCACCACCAGCCGGCGCAGCGCCGACGGCAAGGTCGACACCGTCAAGGCGATGAACGCCGGCAAATGGGCCCAGCAGGGGGGTGGCTCGTATTCGTTCAAGAACGGCCATATCCTGCTGTGGACCAACTGGTCCAACCCTGAAGACCGGCCGCTGTATACCCAGCGTGCTGAATGGGTCGATAAGTTCGGCGAAGCGCGGGCGGACTGGATGCTGGGCAAGTCGCGCAACCTGTGCCTGTACCCGAACGTCTACCTGATGGACCAGTTCAGCTCGCAGATTCGCGTGGTGCGGCCGATCTCGGTGAACAAGAGTGAAGCCACGATCTATTGCATCGCACCGAAGGGCGAGCCGGCCGAGGCGCGCGAGCGGCGCCTGCGGCAATACGAAGACTTCTTCAATGCCTCCGGCATGGCGACTCCCGATGACCTGGAGGAGTTCCGCTCGTGCCAGCTCGGCTATCAGGCGCGCGCCGTGAAGTGGAACGACATGAGCCGCGGCGCGGCACACTGGATCAAGGGTGCCGATGAGAATGCCGACCTGATCGGCCTGAAGCCAGAGCTGAGTTGCGTCAAGACCGAGGACGAGGGCTTGTACCTCGGGCAACACGATTTCTGGCTGGAGACCATGAAAAAGGCCTACGCGGCCGAGCAAGCCCTGGGGGAGGTCAATGATGCTGTCTTATGAAGCCATTCAGACCTTTCTGTATCAGGAAGCCCGTGCCCTGGATGAACACCGCTGGGCCGACTGGCTGGCGTTCTACGCGCCCGATGTCGAGTTCTTCATGCCCTCTTGGGACGATGACGACACACTGACGACGGATCCGCACAACGAAGTCTCGCTGATCTATTATCCCAGCAAGCAGGGGCTGGAAGATCGGGTCTTCCGCATCGAGACCGACCGCTCCAGTGCATCCACGCCAGATACCCGTACCGGTCATTCGATCAGCAACATTGAGGTGCTGTCCCAGGACGAGAAGAACTGTGAACTGACGTTCAACTGGACGACGCACAGCTTCCGCTACGACATCGTCGACCTGTATTTCGGAACCTCTCAATACACGCTCGATACCTCAGGCGACCAGCCTCTAATCAAGCGCAAGTACGTAGTGTTGAAGAACGACTACATTCACCACTTGCTCGACATCTACCACATTTGACGGTCACCGGATTTCAGCCGAGAAAGGCGATCTCATGAACTACAACATTGCGCTGCAATTTGAAGACGGGGTGTCACGGATCATTCCGTGCAACGCCGACGAACTGGTCTGTGACGCTGCCTACCGGGCCAAGATCAATATCCCGCTTGACTGTCGCGACGGCGCCTGCGGCACCTGCAAATCCCATTGCGAGAGCGGCGACTTCACGATGGGCGAATATATCGAGGACGCCCTGACGGACGACGAAGCTGCCAGCGGTTACGTGCTCACCTGCCAGATGAAGCCGACGTCGGACTGTGTCGTGCGCATTCCTGCTTCGTCGGCAGCGTGCAAGACCGTGGTCGGCTCGCACGGCGGTAAACTGACGGACATCGCGCGCGATTCCGCAACGACAGTGTCGTTTTCGGTGCAGGCAGAGCGGCCGCTCGCGTTTCTGCCTGGGCAATACGTGAACCTGCAGGTGCCGGGCACCAAAGAGACGCGCTCGTACTCGTTCAGCTCGGCGCCGAACCAGACGCAATTGTCCTTCTTGATCCGCGACGTTCCCGACGGCCTGATGAGCACTTACATGCGCAACAAGGCCCAGCCAGATGATTTCATGATGTTCACCGGCCCCTATGGCAGCTTCTACCTGCGCCCGACGGTGCGCCCGATCCTGATGCTTGCCGGTGGCACGGGGCTCGCGCCGTTCCTGTCGATGCTGCTGTGGCTGAAGGACAACCCGACCACGCAACCGATCCGGCTGGCCTACGGTGTCAACACGAACGACGACCTGGTTGAGCTCGACACGCTGGCCGAGATCAAGTCAATCATGCCGAACTTCGAATTCTTCACCTGCGTGGTCGACCGCGAAAGTGGACACCCAAAACTCGGCTATGTGACCGATCACCTGTCGGCCGGTGACCTTCACGACGGCAGCGTTGACGTCTATGTCTGCGGTCCGCCGCCCATGGTCGAAGGCGTGCGCAAGTGGATCGCGGGTGTGGGCGTTACCCCGAAGAACTTCCTGTTCGAGAAGTTCTCGTCGGACAACGAGGCGCGCACAGCATGAATCACCCTAATCGCTTCCACGACAAGGTCGTGATCGTCACTGGCGCCGCACAGGGCATCGGTCGTGGTGTGGCGCTACGTGTAGCGGCCGAGGGTGGCACTGTGCTGGCGGTAGACCGCTCCGACATCGTCAACGAGGTGTTGGCCGAAATAACCGGAAGCGGCGGCAAGGCAGCCGCTTTCCAGGCTGACCTCGAGACCTTCGCGGGAGCACAGGCTGTAATGGCCGAGTGTCTGGAAAAGTTCAAGCGGATCGATGTGCTGATCAACAACGTTGGGGGCACAATCTGGGCCAAGCCCTTTGAGCATTACGAAGAGGTGCAGATCGAGGCCGAAATCCGGCGTTCGCTGTTTCCCACGCTGTGGTGCTGCCGCGCTGTGCTCCCGTTCATGCTCAAAAAAAAGAAGGGCGTGATCGTCAATGTGTCATCGGTCGCCACGCGCAGCATCCATCGCGTTCCGTACGCGGCGGCCAAGGGCGGCGTGAATGCGCTGACGGCGTCCTTGGCGATGGAGCACGCCAATAATGGCATCCGCATCAATGCCACCGCGCCGGGTGGCACCGATGCTCCGCCACGCAAGATTGCGCGCAACGCCAGCAAGCAGACCCCGCAGGAAAAAGTCTGGTATCAGGCGATTGTCGACCAGACCACAGCGTCGAGCCTGATGCATCGTTACGGCTCGATAGACGAGCAGGTGGCACCGATCCTGTTTTTTGCATCCGACGAGTCGTCCTACATTACCGGATCCGTACTGCCTGTGGGCGGCGGCGACCTCGGCTAAAGACACCTTTAGCGACGAGCGCAGTTCGGCCAAATGCCGCCCTTCATTCAGCTGGATCGCAAACTGAACTGAAAGGAGATTTTTATGAGGCCAGTAGTCATTGCCGTGGCGATCACCGGATCGGTGCCACGTAAAAAGGATAATCCGGCCATTCCCGTGACCGCTAGCGAACAGATCGAATCGACGCATAAAGCGTTCGAAGCAGGCGCATCACTGGTCCATCTTCATGTTCGTAACCCTGATGAAAGCTCGTCTTCGGAACCTGCTTTATTTGGGCAAGTTCTGGAGGGCGTGCGCAAACACTGTCCGGGGATGATCGTACAGTTTTCAACGGGTGGCCGGGGCCGCGATCAAAGCGCGCGCGCAAATCCGCTTTCACTCAAGCCAGACATGGCGTCGCTAGCCACAGGGTCGGTCAATTTTCCCACTATGGTCTACGAGAATGCGCCAGCACTGGTCGTGGAATTGGCAACACGCATGAAAGAGAATGGGGTCGTGCCAGAGATCGAAATTTTCGATCTGTCGCATATCTATGGAACCCAACGCCTGGTCGACAGCGGTTTGCTGACCGATCATCCGCACGTGCAGTTCGTGATGGGGATAAAAAATGCCATGCCGGTGGAAGAACACTTGCTTGATATTCTGCTCGGTGAACTCAAGCGCGTCCTGCCCAAGGCGACATGGACGGCGGCCGGCATCGGCCGGTACCAGACCGATGTGATCGACTGGGTGCTGAAACGCAATGGCGACGCGGTTCGGACAGGGCTGGAAGACAATATTCGAATCAGCAAGGATCGGCTTGCCAAGAGCAACGCAGAGCTGGTAGGGATCGCTGTTGAACGATGTGCCAGCCATGACGCCCGGGCAGCCACGCCCGCCGAGGCGCGGTTGATACTGGGATTGCCGGCATGATGCCGCGCACGATCACGTTTGGATAACCGAGGTACCACATGAAAAGCCGCTGCTATAGTGAGTTGCTGCAGTAAACAGCCAGGCTTTCTGACGACCTGAGTAAGGAGGATGAAATGGCGAAGTACGTGCTGTTGGCGAATTGGACCGATCAGGGGGCACGCAACGCGAAGGACACCGTCACGCGGGGCCGGGCGGTACAGGAGCTGTTTGCAAGCCTTGGCGTGAATGCCCGGGAGTTTTTCTGGACGATGGGTCAGTACGATGCTGTGCTGATAATCGACGCTCCCGATGACGAGACCGTCATGAAGGCAGCTGTGGCCGTGGCGGCACAAGGAAATCTGCGCACAACGACGCTGCGCGCGCTCAGCGAGCAGGAAATGGAGCGTGTGTTGAGCGAGCTGCAGTGAGGGTGTGATGTGACAATGCAAAGCCCATCCCGGTGGGCGTGAAGGTGACGCAAGGGAGGCGAGTCAGGGCCGATGCCGTTAGGCAACTGACCCGCCCGCCGTCGAGACATCTGATATTTATTGAGCGCTCGGGACTATCATCCCTCTTTCCCTGTCTCCAGAAACTGGATGGTCACCCCTGACAGCGCCCGTGCTCCGACGACTAGCGCGCTTTCATCCACGAAGAATTGCGGATTATGGTTAGGCGCGGCGGTCGCCGGGTCTTGGCCATCCGGAGTTACGCCAAGGAAGAAATAAAGCCCAGGCACTTGTTGGGCGAAAAAGGAGAAGTCCTCGGAGGCACCGACCAGCGGGGTAGTGGCAACCTTGCCAGAGGCCGCCCGGGCAAACACGGGAGCCATTTGCCCCGCGAGCTTTTCGTCGTTCATCGTAGTGCCATAAGCCGGGACCACCGAAACCTCAGCCTTGGCGTCCGCGCTTTCGGCGATCTTCTCGGCGGTGAGTTTCACGTCGCGAGCGACCTGCGCACGGACCTTCTCGTCGTAGGTACGAATGGTGCCGGCCATTTGTACTTGCTCCGGGATAATGTTGGGGGCGCTGCCGCCCTGGATCATGCCGACGGTGACCACCGCTGGCGACTGCGTCAGATTGGTCCGGCGGCTCACCACGGTCTGCAGGCCGGTGAGCACTTGGGCTGCGGTCACTACAGGGTCGACGGTGTTCCAGGGCATGCCGCCATGACCCTGCTTGCCGGTGACGGTGATCTGCAGGTCATCGCTGCTGGCAGTGGTCGCGCCAGTGCGCCAGCTGAGCTCCCCTGATCGTCCAGGCATGACGTGCACAGCGAAGACCGCATCGGGTTTAAGCTTGTCGAACACCCCCTCTTGCAGCATCAGCTGCGCACCCCAAAGCTTGTTCTGGCCGGGCATGACCTGGCTCGATCCCTCTTCCGCAGGCTGGAAGATGAACATCACCTTGCCAGGCAGCTTCTCGCGCATGCCCGCCAGCACTTCGGCCGTGGCCATCAGCATGGCGGTGTGAGCATCGTGGCCGCAGGCGTGCATAACGTCCACTTCCTTGCCCTGATAGGTGCCGCGGGCCTTGGAGGCGAATGGCAGGCCCTCCGGTTCCTTGACCGGCAGGGCGTCCATGTCGGCGCGTAGTGCCACGGTAGGCCCAGGCTTGCCACCGTCGAGAATGCCCACCACGCCGGTGCGCGCAATGCCAGTGTGAACCTCAAGGCCGAGCTTGCGCAGGTGGTCAGCCACCAGCTTGGCGGTGCGCGTCTCCTGGTCGCCCAGTTCTGGATGTTGGTGAATATCGCGGCGCCATTCAATCAGCTTCTGCTCCACGGCTGCAGCACGGCTGTAAGCCTGCTCCTCAAGTGCGCCGGGTGGTTGTGCCTGGGCGGCACCGGTGAGGCCCAGCAGCAGACAGGCCAGCAACTTTGGAGGTTTGAGTGATCGCATTGTTTCAACTCCTGACATTGATGCAGCGCCCTGTAGCAGTCGCTACAAAAGATCTGATTGAGAACGCCCTGGAGCCAATCAGGGCCTGAGAGGTCGATTTGGCAACCCTTTTCAGAGGCTGTCCGGATCCCCAAAGAACATCTGTATCCGCGACCGCAACCAGCGCTCGCCCGGATCATTGTCCTGGGAACCACGCCAGGCCATGTGCAATTCGAAAGTGCGGGTGGGCAGCGGCGGGTCTTCGGCGCGAACGCCTCCGGCGGCGGTCAGCGCCTCGGCGGTGTAGTCGGGCACGGTGGCGACGATGTCGGTACCCGCCAGCAGCGTGCTTAAACCATTGAACTGCGGGACAGCGAGCACCACATGCCGTTTGCGCCCGAGTTTCTCCAGCTCCTCATCGATAAACCCGCTGAGGTCGCCGGCAAACGACACCAGGGCATGGGGACGGGCGCAGAAGTCATCCAGGCTCAAGGCCCCGGGCATGCTGTCGGCGCGCAGCAGTTTCGGCAGGCTGCGGCGCAGGACCTTGCGTTTGGCGTTGGCTGGCAGATCGGTGGTGTAGCTGACGCCGATCGAGATTTCGCCAGACGCCAGCATCCCCGGCATCAATATGTAGTTGACCCGCCGCACCACCAGCACAATGCCCGGCGATTCGGCGCGCAGGCGTTTGAGCAGCATTGGCAGCAGGGCAAACTCGACGTCGTCCGACAGTCCGATTCGAAACACCGCGGTGCTGGTCGCCGGGTCGAACTCCGAGGCGCGGCTCACCGCAGTGGAGATCGAATCCAGCGCCGGCGAGAGCAGGGCGAAGATTTCCACCGCCCGGGCGGAAGGTTCCATGCTGCGCCCGGTGCGCACGAACAGCGGGTCGTCGAATAGACTGCGCAGGCGTGACAAGGCCGCGCTGATGGCCGGCTGGCCGAGGAACAGTTTCTCCGCAGCACGGGTCACACTGCGTTCATGCATCAATGTTTCGAACACGATCAACAGGTTCAGGTCGACACGACGCAGGTCATTACGGTTCATCTTGAGTCCTGGCAAAATCAGCAAGGTGAATCAGCAAACTTGACGAGAACGGCCATTTGATAACAATGGCCGGCATGAATCTTACGAGGAAAGGCTGCTACTCTGCACCGGGTAATTCAGTTTTCCTACAAAGCTGGTTCGGTTTCCTACGGCATTAGACGTCGTGGCAGGAGTTGCGGAATCAATGACAGGCATGTCGACTATTAATAGCCACTGATGGTCTTGGTCAGAAAGCCCAGATAGAGTTCATGGCATTAGAAGGTTATTTTTTGACGAGGTTTGCGATGTCCCGCACGATCCGTTTTCACAAGTTTGGTCCAGCCGAGGTGCTCAAATGCGAAGAGCATGCGCCGGCGCTGCCTGCGCCGGGCGAAGTGCAGGTGCGTGTCGAGGCGATAGGCATCAGTTGGTATGACGTGCTCTGGCGTCAGAACCTGGCATCGTCCCATGCTCGCCTGCCTTCGGGACTGGGTCATGAAATGGCCGGTGTGGTGACGGCAGTCGGCGAGGGCGTGGATGACCTGGAAGTGGGTGACAAGGTCGCCAGCTTCCCGGCTGAGAGCCCGAATGATTACCCGGTCTACGGCGAGCAGATCGTTCTGCCACGCTCGGCGCTGACCCGTTATCCCGACGTCCTCAGCCCGATTGAAGCCAGTGTGCACTACACGCCTCTGCTGATCGCCTACTTTGCCTATGCCGACCTGGCGCGGGTCAAGCCGGGTCAGTTTGCCCTGGTGACCGATGCCAGCCACTGTGCCGGTCCGTCCTTTGTGCAGTTGGGTAAAGCCCTGGGCGTGCGGGTGATCGCTGCCACCAAGACGGCTGAGGAACGTGACTATCTGCTGTCCCTCGGTGCCGAGAAGGTGATCGTTACCGAAGAACAGGATCTGCTGATGCAGATTAACAAGTACACCGACAATCGTGGTGTCGATGTGGTCTTCGACGGCCTTGGCGGGCCGCAGATGTCGCTGCTTGGCGATGTTCTGGCGCCGCGCGGCAGCCTGGTGTTGTACGGCCTGCAAGGCGGCAACCAGACACCGTTCCCGGCCTGTGCGGCGTTCCAGAAGAACATTCAGTTCTTTGTGCATTGCATCGGCAACTTCACCGGCAAGCCGGAGCTGGGCATCATTCAGGATCAGGTGGCGTTGCAACGGGCGTTGCGCGACATCAATCAGATGACCGCGGATCGCGTGCTGCTGCCGCTCAAGACCCGGGTCTTCCCGTTCAATGAGTTTGTCGAAGCCCACCGTTACATGGACGAATGCCCATGTCGCGAACGGGTTGCGCTCCAGGTCGAGCCGGCTTGATAACCTTCGCCAGAGTCACTTGCAAAAGACTCTGGCGTTTTTGCTGCAGTGCATTGCCCCGTCCCCATTAGTCCCCCTCCTGTCAGTCTCCCGCCCCATTCGCCAGGGCGGGTTGAATATCCTTATAGTCCCAGTATTCGCTCGACTCTTCATGCGCCCACAGCAGGCATTATTGCCCCATGACCCGGATTGTATAGAGCTCGGAATATTCAAGCTGTCCGCTAACTGAACTGGTTTTTTGTACGGATCTGTATCTTCCAATCATTATATAAGCCTTGATAATTGCATGATCACTTTCATCTCAAGGAATGAGTCATGTTTGAAGTTCATGGGTTATTGGTATCGTGCCTCGGGTTTTTTCATGGGCCCCTTGCTGTGCAAGGGTTTGAGCGGCGATGCCGGGAACTAAGCGTTGTACGATTAGTTCCCGATGGGGCTGTTGCTGTGCAGCTTCTTTATTTTATGTACTCATTGTTTGTAGGAAGTTGTAGGAAGTCTCCTAGGTAGTATTCATCTACTTTCTGACAGGCTTGGCACTTCGCCAGCATGTTAACATTTGGTAACTGATGCCTGCGCCAGTGGGCACTCTTGCTTTCTCCAGAACAGCAGCCGAGGCAGGGCCGGAGATGGCCTGTTTGAAACTGACTTCTATATTTCAGGTGTAACGACAATGAGCGATATTCACGATCAAGCAATGAACTACGTTTATCAACAGGTATTGCATCGCTTGCTGGGTTTTTACTCCCGGGCAGAGCGCACTGCATTGCAGCTTTTTATCCAGCGGCTGATCGTCGCGGCAGGGGGAATCGAGCGCATCAATCAATTCAGGGTGCTGGTGGTCCACCCGGGAACCAGGGACAGCAGCTATACCCTGGGATTCGTGCGCGCCGCCCAATTGAGCATTGCCGGCAGGGCTCCGGCCACCTTCAACCTGCGAGTGGCCACCTTGCGTCACGCGGGGATGAGCCAGACGGCCATGGCCAATGTTCATCGCAGCTACAGCAGTTTGTTTGTCTATGACGACCCGCGAGTGGAGGTATTGATGCTCGAGGGGGAAAATGTGCTGCCGTTCAGTCATCTGTCCCCCCTGTGCGATGAAGGTCGCGAGCTGAATCGGCGAAACATGCTGCTTAGCTGCCACCTTGCGCCGGGCGTGAAACGCTCGACCTTTCGTAATGACTGTTACTTATCCATGGGCGCCTTCTATGGCCGGATGGCTCGCTGGGGCGATGGCGTCGATGTGTTGGTCAGCAGTGACTCACCTCATGAGCAAAGACGCTATTTGACCGGTTTCTCAAGCGCCGCACGCACCATCGGCTTACCTAGCGAGGGCACCCCGGCACTGGATTTCGAAGATCTGTTCAGTGTGCTGACCTCTTACGGGCAAGACTATTTTTACCAGCTCTGTGCGGACCAGGACCACGATCAGGTTCAGGATCAGGAAGAGGTGCCGCACAACGAGGATTTTCAGGCCCGTCGACAGGTCGCCTACCTTGGTCTGCATGATCTGGTGAGGGGGGAGCTGGAAGATCGCTGGCCGTTGCTCAGCGAATTCCTCGGATTCCAGTTCGATCAATTGACCTCGCAGGTCAGCGACACCGAATACGTGAGCCCTCTGTTGTCGGCCCACACCCACGGCTTGCGCACCCAGTTCGTAGACGGCCGCAGCTATGAGGAGGGGGTTTGCCAGTACCTGCAATCGGCCGCACTCTTGATGCGCAAGAAGAACCTGCCGGAAAAGGTTATAGAGCAGATGCTTTCAGCCTATGGCAATCCGCAGCGGATCGAGGAGCGTCGCGCACTGGCGAGCAGTTATGCCCAGCAAACCCTGGGCCTGAATGAGACACAGCTGGTTTGCCTGTTGTTCAGCCCCTTTGTCAACGCCGGCGCCGGCCTTGAGCGTTTCCTGCGCTGTCATCACCCGGGCATGCTGGTAGCGCTGCCCGAGTTGCATAAAGCGCTGCAGACACGGTCGGCGGCGGAGCAGGTCTTGCAGTGGATGGTCGATGTCAGCGGCCTGTCCATTGGCTTGCTGAGCAAGCTTTACCGCATGTGCCCGTTGTCCGCGGCGGACCAGGTCTCGATCGACTTAACGGATCTTGAGCGCTATGCGGGCCCACGCCTCACTCCCGATAGCGGTGGCTTGACCAGCGAAGAGTCGGCTGGAAGTTGAGGAGGGTCGAGTTGAGAGGTCCAAGGAAAGTGTCTCCCTGCTTGCAGGTTTACCGACGGGCAACCGGCAACTCCCCACGGATGGGTCCTTACCCATGAAAGGAGGCAGACAAACCGACTTCGCTTACCAGGCCGTGTACCGTTATCTGACCCATTTGATCAGTGAGGTGGGGACCGAGGCTCGCGTCAAGTTGCCTTCGTTGCGGCATTTGGCGGAGCGGCTGAATGTCTCCATCTCGACTATTCAGTATGCCTAGCCATTGCTGGAGAAGGAGGGGCGGGTCTATTCGGTCGCCAAGTCTGGTTACTATGCGCTGCCGGTATCTTCCAGCAGTCCATACGTCAGCGGCAATGACCTGCTTGAAACCGTTTATGTCAGTGCCCGGCACCCGGATATGTTGGTATTGAGCTGTGACGAACCGGCTTTTCTGCTGTCTCTGGATAGCCCGCTATTGCTGTTGGAGCGTGAATTGGTGCGCCAGTATCCACGCCAGCTTCAGTCGCTGTCGCAGCCTTGTGGCGAGTTGGAATTGCGCACGGCCCTGGCGGCCCGTTACACCTCGTCGCCAGTGCGCTGCTGGCATGCCGACGATGTTTACATCGGCGCCGACCTGCGCGGTGTATTGGAGATTCTGATCGCGGTGCTTGGGCTCGCGGGTGCTACGGTGGTGGTGGAATCGCCCTGTGACTGGGGGATTCTGCGTTTGCTGCAGACCGCCGGGGTGCGGGTGCTCGAGCTGCCACTGCAAGACAATGGCTGCCTGGACCTGGATGCGCTCAGCCACCTGCTGGAGAGTGAAGTGGTGCGTCTGGTGATGCTGTCCTCGGGCATCAGCATGCCGATGGGCAGCCTGATGCCCGCGAGCGATAGACGTCGTGTGGCGCAGTTGCTGGAGCTGCATGATTGCTGGGTGCTGGAGAACGACATCTACGGGGAACTGGCGTTTGAACAGATCCAATGGCGCTTTCGTGATCTGGTGGACGCCGAACGGCTGATGGTGTTTTCCACCTTCGAGAAAATAATCGGTCCTGAAGCACCCTATGGGTATCTGCTTTCCCGTCATTCGAGCGCCGAACTGCAGCGACATTTTCTGTTGCGCTCCTTTCGCTTGTCGCCCATTCGTCAGAAGGCCATTGCCCGGTTGTATACCAGTGGCCGATTCGATCAACACCTGCAGGTACTGCGGCGTATGTTGAAAGAACGCATGCAGCATATGACCCAACTGCTGCACGAACGGCTGGCCGACTCCCTGCAGTTCATCCTGCCTGCCGGCGGTGCTACGGTGTGGGTGCGTTCCTTGCGCCCGGTGGATGTGCGTCGAGTGTTCCAGCGTATGCTCAATCAACGGATTCTCGTGGCTCCAGGGGAGCTGTTCAGCATTCACGGGCTTCACTCCCAGAGCCTGAGGTTGAGTCACGCCTGCTGCAGCGGCACCCATGATCTGGATGCAGCGCTGAGCTGTCTGGCGGATGCCTTGCGTCTGGAAATGCTTGAGTAGGTACAGCTGACAAATCCTGTCGGCGGGATAGATAGCGTCGCACTGCGGTCAAAGTGCCAGTAAACTGCTTGCCTATCCATGAACCACCCTATCCAGAGGTTTTGCATGACAATCAGTCCTTTTGCGGGCAAACCGGCACCGGTAGAATTGTTGGTCGATATCCCGCGACTGGTGACGGCCTATTACACCCATCAACCGGATGCGGCAGTCTCCACCCAGCGGGTGGCTTTTGGCACTTCGGGACACCGCGGCAGCTCCTTCGACTCGAGCTTCAATGAATGGCATGTGCTGGCCATCAGCCAGGCTATCTGTCTGTATCGCGAAGCCCAAGGTATTGATGGTCCACTGTTTGTCGGGATCGATACCCACGCGCTGTCGACGCCCGCCGGCACCAGCGCGCTGGAGGTGCTCGCGGCAAACGGGGTGACGGTGATGATCGCCGAAGGCGACGAATACACCCCGACGCCGGCGATTTCCCACGCCATTCTGTGCTACAACCGCGGCCGCACCTCAGGGCTGGCCGACGGCATCGTTATCACGCCTTCCCATAACCCGCCGCAAAGCGGTGGCTACAAGTACAACCCGCCCAATGGCGGGCCGGCCGATACCCACATCACCAAGTGGATCGAAGCCAAGGCCAATGAACTGCTGGCCAACAAGCTCGCGGGCGTCAAGCGCATCAGCTACGAGCAGGCACTCAAGGCCAGCACTACCCATCGTCACGACTACCTCAATACCTACGTTGCCGACCTGATCAATGTGATCGACCTGGACGTTATCCGTGGCGCCAAGCTGCATCTGGGCGTCGACCCGCTGGGCGGAGCAGGGGTGCGCTACTGGTCGGCGATTGCCGAGCATTACCGCCTGGATCTGGAAGTGGTCAACACCCAGGTTGATCCGACGTTCCGCTTCATGTGCGTGGACTGGGACGGGCAGATCCGCATGGACCCCTCTTCCAGTTACGCCATGCAAGGCCTGATCGGCCTCAAGGACCGTTTCGACGTGGCATTCGGCTGTGATCCGGACCATGATCGCCACGGTATCGTCACCCCGTCCGGCGGCTTGCTGGCGCCGAACAACTATCTGGCGGTGTCCATCGACTACCTGTTCCAGAATCGTCCGCAATGGCGGGCCGATGCTGCCGTGGGCAAGACCGTGGTCAGCAGCGGTTTGATCGACCGAGTCGCCAAACGTCTGGACCGCCGACTGTATGAAGTGCCGGTGGGTTTCAAATGGTTTGCCGATGGTCTGTTCGACGGTTCCCTGGGCTTCGGCGGTGAAGAAAGCGCCGGCGCCTCGTTCCTGCGCAAGGACGGCGGCGTCTGGAGCACCGACAAGGATGGCCTGATCCCGGCGCTGTTGGCGGCAGAGATGACCGCTCGTACCGGCCGCGACCCTGGCCAGATCTATCGGGCCTTGACCGATGAGCTGGGTGAACCTTTCGCGGTGCGCGTCGATGCCAAGGCCACGCCCGCGCAAAAAGCCTTGCTCGGCAAACTGTCGCCGGAGCAGGTCAAGTCGACGCAATTGGCTGGCGAAACCATTCAGAGCATCCTCAGCCATGCCCCCGGCAACGACCAGGCCATCGGTGGCCTGAAAGTCATGACCGAGAACGGCTGGTTCGCGGCGCGGCCTTCGGGCACTGAAGACATCTACAAGATTTATGCTGAAAGCTTTATTGGCGAGGAACACCTCAAGCAGCTGGTGGCCGAAGCTCAGGTATTGGTGGATGGTGCAATTGCGGTGAAATGATTGAGGGCCACGCGGTCCGTAGCAGCTGCCGAAGGCTGCGTTCGGCTGCGCAGCAGTCGTAAAATCAAACGCTGCGGTACTTCAGACACACCGTGGAAGCAGGATTTACGACTGCTGCGCAGCCGAACGCAGGCTTCGCCAGCTGCTACGGGGGAATATGCTGTTTGCGCGAAGGCGGCGGCACAGTCAATAGAGATTCCAGCCTAAACGAAAAAGGGGCGACCCAACCGGTCGCCCTTTTTTTTCGTCCCGCATTTAAAGGATCAAGCCAGATCCACCAGGACGATTTCACTGTCTTCGATGGCCGTCACTCGCAGCACCTGCTCATGTTCCACCGCAACCCCGTCTCGAGCTTCTGCGCGCAAGCCATTGACTTCAATGAGGCCGGTGGCTGGCACCAGGTACGCCCGACGACCACTGTCCAGGCGGTACTCGGCACTTTCACCGGCTTTCAGGTTGGCCGCCACCAGCCGCGCATCGGCGCGTATCCGCAGGCTTTGATCGTCGCCGGCCTTGCCGCTGGCCAGGGTTACAAAACCTTCGCGCTGCCCCTTGGGAAATGGCTTGGCCCCCCAGGATGGTGCCGAGCCGGCCTCGTTCGGGATGATCCAGATCTGGAAGATTCGGGTCTCGGTCGATTCCAGGTTGTACTCACTATGAGCGATCCCGGTCCCGGCACTCATTACCTGAACATCACCGGCTTCGGTGCGACCTTTGTTGCCCAGATTGTCTTCGTGGGTAATCGCACCTTCGCGAACGTAGGTGATGATTTCCATGTCACGGTGCGGGTGTTTTGGGAAACCGGTGCCGGGGGCAATCACGTCATCGTTCCAGACTCGCAGGTTGCCCCAGTTCATGCGCTTGGGGTCATGGTATTCGGCGAACGAAAAGTGGTGATGGGCATCCAGCCAGCCATGGTGCGCGCCGCCCAGGGATTTGAAAGGTCTGAGTTCAAGCATGATCGTCTCCGGTAAAGGTTCGTCATGGGGCTTAACGCTTGAGCCGCAAAACTAAACCCGTGGTTGATGGCGAGCATCATCCAATAAGCCAATATCGATAAAAAGCGGAAAAAATTCCTCAAACCAATCTAATTAGTTGATTGGTTTAGTGCCGAAAATCTACCGCTCAGCATTCAGTTCATCGCTTAAGCCAATGACAGATAAGCATTTCACTAGAAGTCATGGGCAAATGCAGCGACCATAGGCTCAACAGCCTCACACCCTGGAGTCAGCGTGCCGCAACACACCCCCGATCTGCCCCCCGAGCTGCTACCACTGGCCGAAATGCCGCTGCTCAAGCGGCTGGCCGCCCGGTTCTTCGGTCATGGCCTGACTCGTCTGCGCGCCCAGCATCGCGCGTCCTGGCTGCATGGTCAGGCGGACGGCTTTCGCAGCGGACATAGCGCCGGCGTGGATTACGGCTATAAAGAAGGCAAGCTCGAAGGCCTCGAGGAAGGTCGCCAGGTCCTGCTGATTCGCGACTCGCGCTGCACCGAGCACCCGGCACCGGGTATCGATGACAACCTGTTCGACGACTGGCGCCTGCCCCTCAGTGCCGAGTTGAAGAAACGCATCAAGGCCGATGTCGCCCGATTGCTCCCACCACCAGCGCAGCCCAGTGCGGCCCAGTGGAAGATGATCTTCAGCGATACCCCCTCGACCTCGGTGATTGCCGGCGCGGGGGCGGGCAAGTCGACCTCGCTGGTGCTGCGCATTCTATTGCTGACCCATTACCTGGGGTTTGAGTTGGACTCGTTGACCGTGGTGACCTTCACACGCGAGTCGCGCAAGGACTTCATCAACAAGCTGGTAGAGATGTTTGCCCTCTGGGGTCGCACACTCAGTCTCAAGGATGCCCGGGAGGTGGTGCGAACCTTCCACTCCAGAATCCTGCCCATGGTTCGCAGCCTGCCGGGGTTCGCTCAGTTGCAGGCGTTCGAGAACCTCAACGGCCGTTCCCCGCAAGGTGATGACGTCGCTGACAGCAATCCGTTCGACCTGCGGATCAACGACGCCCAGCGTCAGCAACTGAATGCCTGTTACCACGCCTTGCATACCCGCGATGAACGTTTGCGCGAACTGATCAAACCGCTGTCCCGGCACGCCTTGCAACTCAAGGAATTGGAGCGTGATCACCCGGACGTGCAAAAGCGCATGGCGGTGACCGAGCTTGCGGCCAAACGCGACGAAGAACTCTGTGACACCCTCGAAGACCTGTGGTTTCGCGCGGGTGCCTGGCCGATCAAGGGTATCGAGCCCAACCGCCAGACGTTCGAGATCAATGGCGCCTCATTCCACTGCCACGGCTACATTGCCGAGCTGGATGCCTGGGTGGTATTGGGTTTCGATCCCCGCGAGAACGCGCAGATCAGCCGGCCGGGAGCCAAGTTGTCGGTCCGCGCGGAGTGGGCGGTCAAGCGCACACTGTTTCAAGCTTTCTGTCGTAAGCCTTTGATATGGCTTGATAGTTATGAGTCGGCGAAGCGGGTTGTAGCCTCTCTGGCGGGGGATGCCAGCGCCGGTCCGGGTTTCGATTACAAGGTCAAGGGCGAGCTGAGTTCCGCGCCGCTGCTGGATTGTTTTGTCGCCGCTGCCAGTTTTATCGAGAACCTGGGGCTGGATGTACCCGCTGCGGTCGGCCAGATGAGCTTTGCCAAGGACGATCCTGATCGTTACTTCTTCGAAGCCCTGAGCCTGTACTGGCGCGCGCTGGAAGATCACTTGCTCGATCAATCGCCACCGATCATGACCTATAACCGTATGTTCGCCTTGTTCAGCGAGCATTCGCCGGAAAACCTCAAGTTGCTGAGTGATCAGCTGCTCAGACCCTTGTCGCACTTGATGATTGACGAGTTCCAGGACGTTTCGCCGCAAATCGTCTCCTGGATCCGCGCCAGCCTGCGGGAAATCCGCAGCCGCGGCCCGGCCATGCATGTCGGCCGGGGCGCCCAGCGGTCATCGCTGCTGTGCGTGGGCGATGACTGGCAATCGATCTATGGCTGGCGCGGCAGTTCGCCGAAATATTTCATGGAGTTCAACAAGGAATTCCCGTCACCCGCTACCACCCGGGTCATGCTCAGCGACAACTACCGCAGCCATCAGCACATCATTGATGCGGCAGAGCATATCGTCCGCGCTGCGCCGGCGATTGCCGGGAAAAAGGCCAGGGCCAGCGGCGAACCCAAGGCGTTGCTGCCGGTAAACGTCATGGATCGCGACGACCAAGGGCTGGCCAAACGCCTGATCGAACACTACCGAAACGGTGATTCGATCTTGATGTTGTTTCGAAAAAGCAGCGATAAGTTATTGATAGAAGAGCATATTCAGTCTGTAGTTAATGTGGATTCTAGGTTGCCGCTTGAAGAGCGACGGCTGAAACAGCTGACTTACCACAGCTCCAAAGGCTTGCAGGCTGATGCGGTTTTCCTGCTGGGCGATTGTCAGCATCTGACCCGTTCACCTTACAAGAACCAGGTCTATCGAATGGCCGGGCTGGCCAGGGATGGCGATGCAGAACCTTATGACAGTGCCCAGAAAGACGAAATCCTGCGCCTGGCGTACGTCGGCATCACTCGCGCGGTCAAGCATTGCTACTGGTATGTCGATAGTCAGGATGCCCAGGCGGCCAATGTGCCCAAGGCCTCCGACCGGATTGCCAAGGACAAGGCGTTCTTCGCCGATCAGCGCGGGATGAAGGTCCAGGCGTAGGAGCCGCAGGCTGCGATCTTTTGGCGATTTGAAGACCGCCGAAGATCAAGATCAAAAGATCGCAGCCTGCGGCAGCTCCTACCATCCAGCAAAAAGCCCACGAAATGTGGGCTCTTTGTCAGGATTGCAATGGTTAACCGAAACTTCTCAAGCCCATGGGTGGGATAAAGGATTCAAGTTCGTCTTCTACCGCTTCGATTATTCGTTCGACATCGGCGGCGTTCATTACCGTGGCGCAAGGGATACCGGCAATGGCAATCATGGTTTCGCCGCTGGCGCGATCGAATAACCGGGCGATCATGCTGCCGGGTGCATCCATGCTGGCCTCGAAGCCCATTGGATGAAAATGCCAGCGCATGAGCTGGCAGGCATTGGGAAAGGTGACCTTGGAAAAGACTTTATTCATATGTTGCCCACCTTGTTCATTGAGCACTTCCTTAAACTCGCGGTAGGAACGGAAGGGCCTTCACTGGTCCAACCTGTAGAGCTGTTAAAAGTAGCATCGCTGGCGAGAAGCAGGAGGATTTTTTCAGGCCGTTTGGCGATTGCCTTGAGAAACTATGACGCAAGTCATGTTTGAGCGATCAATAGGCCGATCCCAGTCGCCATTTCGTAGGGGGAGTTGATAGGTAACATTTCCTCAAGTGTTCGGTCTCTAAAGCAGTTGTCAGCGGTGTAATTTCTTTGCCTCCTGTCTGTATGTTAGGAGGCAAGGGAATGCCTGTTTCGACAAATGCGGAGCGGCTGCGGATTGGCCGTGTTTCAGAGGTGGGGCGAATCTATCTGCTGAGCGTAGTTGTTCATCAGCGTCAGCCGGTTTTTGCCGATTGGCGTCTGGGACGGTTGGTGGTGGAGCAGTTTCGGCTTGCGCAGGAAGACGACTGGGCAGATTCATTGGCTTGGGTGGTGATGCCAGATCATTTTCATTGGTTGCTCCAGCTTAGAGGAAGGACGCTGGCCGAGCTGATGTGTCGGGTAAAATCGCGCAGCAGTTTGACGGTGAATCAAGCAATGGGGCGGCGAGGGCGCTTATGGCAAAAGGGTTATCACGACCGTGCAGCGCGTCAGGATGAGGATGTAAAAGATCTTGCCCGTTACGTTGTCTGCAATCCCCTTCGAGCAGGCCTGGTCAAGCGTGTTCACGATTATCCATTGTGGGATGCGTGCTGGCTTTGATACCTGAAGTGTCTGATTTTACGACCGCTGCGCGGCCGGACGCAGGCTTCGCCAGCTGCTACGAAGGCACGCCATGCGCATACCGCACGCCATGCGCATACTCCGTAGCAGCTGCCGCCAGGCTGCGTTCGGCTGCGCAGCAGTCGTAAAGCCTGCTTGCACGATCCGCCTGAAACACCGCGCTGTCTGGTTTTACGACCGCTGCGCGGCCGGACGCAGGCTTCGCCAGCTGCTACGAAAGGCACGCCATGCGCATACCGCACGCCATGCGCATACTCCGTAGCAGCTGCCGCCAGGCTGCGTTCGGCTGCGCAGCAGTCGTAAAGTCTGCTTGCACGATCCGCCTGAAACACCGCGCTGTCTGGTTTTACGACCGCTGCGCGGCCGGACGCAGGCTTCGCCAGCTGCTACGGAACGCGTGTCATGCGCATATCCCACGCTACGAAGGCACTCCATGCGTAGCCGGATGCAGGCTAAGCCGCCTGCTACGGAGGAATGTGCGGAGCCAGATTTCAGTCTTCCTCGCGCACAGTAGCGACATCATCCGCGTTGACCTTGACCTTCCTGCCGGATATGTCTTCGAACTCGTAGAAACCGTCTTTGGTCTTGGTTTTCGGTGCATCCTTGGTCAGGTACTGAGTGCCATCCTGCATCGTCACTATTGTCGGCGAAGCGCAACCGGCCAATGCCAGAAGCGCTGCTACCGCCAGAGGAAAACCCAGTATTTTGATGTTCATGGACAAAACTCTCCTTGAAAGATCATTCGACCGCTTCGGCTGAAGCGAATCATGTATAAAAGGCTGATGGCCTTTTGTGTAGTCAGCTGAGCGAAAGTTCTCTGCCCGAAAGAAAAAAGCCGCTGATTCAGCCGCTTATCCAATACCGTTTGCAAGCCCGGGGCTTGAGCTGCTATCTGTACGCATAACCAGTATCCAGCTACCGTGGCGCGCTAGATCCGTGACTTCCAACCCGCTCGACAATCCTTTCTATTACCTTGACAACTTCGTGCAAGTGCTTGATTGGCTTGCGCAACGTTACGCCGATATGCTGAGCGCGCAAGAGCAGCAGTTCATGCTCGACTTCAGGCATCTTCCCCAAGCCTCCCAGGCATTGCTGGTCAGAATGGTGATGCGCAAGGGCCTGCGGTTTCGCGCCGGCAAACTGTGTTATCAGGAAATTGGCGAGATTTTGCCTGCGGTCGAACCCTTGCTGCGGCTGGGCTGGGTTGATGAGCAGGCGCTGCTGAGCATTGAAGAGCTGTGCGATGTGCTGTTGAAACAGGAAATACTCCAGTGCTTCAACTTCGCGATCGATCAGCCCAAGGCGAAAAAAACCGCATGGCTTGCCTGCCTGAGCGGGCAGTTCAGCGAAATCCAAACCTTCAAGCAATGGTGTCCGACCCTGGACGACCGGCTGTTTACCCTGACCATCATGGGCCTGTGCGACCGGCTGCGGTTGATGTTCTTTGGCAACCTCTACCAGGACTGGTCGGAGTTCGTGCTGGCGGACCTGGGGATCTTTACCTACGAAAAAGTCGAGTTTTGCGCCGAATCCCGTGGCTTGCGCAGCCGGGACGACGTGGATGGCTTTGTGTACCTGCAGCACTGCCAGGAATGCTTCGAGGCCGGCGAATCAGTGAGCGAAGTGCTTGAGCAGATCAATGCGCTGCAGACCGACAACCCCTGGCTTGAGCGGCGTCGCGCCAGACTGTTGTTCCAGCTCGGTCAGCACTGCGAACGAATCGACGAGTTGCCGGCGGCGCTGGCCATCTATCGCACCTGCGCTTATCCCGGCGCCAGGCTGCGTTTGATCCGGGTGCTTGAGCGCAGCGGCAAGTATCCGCTGGCAATGGAGCTGGCCAGCCACGCCGGACAGTTCCCGGAAAGCGCCGCCGAGCAACAGCAACTGCTGCGTGTCCTGCCAAGGCTGCGGCGCAAGCTCGGTGGCCCGGCCATGCCGCGAACGGTGGCGCGGGATATGTTGCGCCTGGATCTCAACCTGCCAAGAACCGACCCGGCGTTGTCGGTCGAACTGCATGTCCAGGCCCACCTCGATGACGCCCAGGCACCGGTGCACTATGTCGAGAACGGCCTGATCAATTCGCTGTTCGGGCTGCTGTGCTGGCCGGCGATCTTTGCGCCGTTGCCCGGGGCGTTTTTTCACCCGTTCCAGCGCGGACCGGTGGACCTGCTCAACGAGGACTTTCATGCGCGGCGCGCCGAGCTGTTCCGGGCCTGCCTGGCGGAACTGGACGACGGGCGTTATCTCGAGACCATCCGCCAGCGTTACGTAGCCAAGTGGGGCGTGCAGTCGCCATTCGTGTTCTGGGGCGTCTTGACCGAGGACTTGCTCGAGCAGGCCCTCGATTGCCTGCCGGCCGAACACCTCAAGCACTGGTTCAATCGCTTGCTGCTGGACATCAAGGCCAACCGCGCCGGCATGCCGGACCTGATCCAGTTCTGGCCGCGGCAGAAAACCTACCGCATGATCGAAGTCAAAGGCCCGGGGGATCGGCTGCAGGACAACCAATTGCGCTGGCTGGATTTCTGTCAGCAACATCAGATGCCGGTGGCCGTCTGTTATGTGCAATGGGCGGAGCAGGGCACGTGAACTACAGCATCGCGGTACGTGCCTTGTGCGAGTTCACCGCCAAGGTCGGTGATCTCGACTTGCGCTTTACCCCGTCGCCGACGGCGCTGGAAGGCATCGTCGGTCACCGCACCGTCGCCTCGCGACGTAACCCGGGTTATCAAACCGAAGTCGCGCTCGAGGGCCAGTTCCGGCAATTGCGGGTCAGGGGCAGGGCGGACGGCTACGACCCCGGCCAGAACCAGCTCGAAGAAGTGAAAACTTATCGCGGCGACCTGAACGCCATGCCGGCCAATCATCGTCAGCTGCACTGGGCTCAGGCGAAAATCTATGGCTGGTTGATGTGCCAGCAATTGCAGCTGCCCGAAATCAGCCTGGCGCTGGTGTATTTCGATATCGTCAGCGAAAAGGAAACCCGGCTGGTGGAAGCCTGGAGCGCTGCGGATCTGGAGCCGTTCTTCAATCGCCATTGCAGCCTGTTCTTGCAGTGGGC
This sequence comes from Pseudomonas fluorescens, assembly GCF_902497895.1. Taxonomy (GTDB): domain Bacteria; phylum Pseudomonadota; class Gammaproteobacteria; order Pseudomonadales; family Pseudomonadaceae; genus Aquipseudomonas; species Aquipseudomonas fluorescens_BP. The sequence goes on along the minus strand of NZ_CABVHQ010000024.1, from coordinate 33,665 downwards.
CGAGCAGGAAATGGCCCATCGCGAGGCGCGTAATCAGGCGGCGCAGCTATTGCGTTTTCCTCACCCTGACTTTCGCCCGGGCCAACGCCACCTGGCGGAATCGGTGTTCAAGGCGGTGAGTACCGGCCGCTGCCTGATGGCCCAGGCGCCAACCGGCATTGGCAAGACCGTGGGTACGCTGTTTCCGATGCTCAAGGCGCTGGTACCGCAGCAACTGGACAAGGTGTTTTTCCTCACCGCCAAGACTCCGGGCCGGCAACTCGCCCTCGATGCCGCCCGGGTGATCCACGACAGCGCGCCGCAGCTGCCATTGCGGGTGCTCGAGCTGGTGGCGCGGGACAAGGCCTGCGAGCACCTGGACAAAGCCTGCCACGGTGAATCCTGCCCCTTGGCCAAGGGCTTTTATGATCGTCTGCCGGCGGCCCGCCAGGAGGCCACTCAATCTAAGGTCTGGGATCAAGCCAGGCTGCGGCAAATCGCCCTCAAGCATGAGGTCTGCCCCTATTACCTGAGCCAGGAAATGGCCCGCTGGGCTGATGTGGTGGTGGCCGACTACAACTACTATTTCGACTTCAGCGCCTTGCTGTTCGGGCTGGCGCAACTCAACCAGTGGCGGGTCGCGGTACTGGTCGACGAGGCCCATAACCTGGTCGAGCGCGGTCGGCAGATGTACAGCGCGAGCCTTGATCAATCGACCTTGAACAGCGTGCGCCACAGCGCGCCAGACCCGTTGAAGAAGTCCTTGCAGCGCTTGAACCGTGAATGGAATGCCCTGCACAAAGAGCAGATCCGGCCCTATCAGGCCTACGCCCGGACTCCGGAAAAACTGCTGCAGGCGCTGTCGCTGTGCATCGCCGCCTTCGGTGATTACCTCAACGACCATCCCCAGGGGCTGGACAGTGCGCTGCAGGGTTTCTATTTCGAGGCGCTGCAGTTTTCCCGGGTCGCCGAGCTGTTCGATGAGCAGTTCCTGTTCGATATCAGCAAGCGTGAGTTGAGCACCAAACGCAGTGTCTCGCAGTTGTGCCTGCGCAACGTGGTGCCCGCCGGTTTCATCCGCCCCAGGCTGGCGGCGGCTCGCAGCAGCGTGCTGTTTTCCGCGACCCTGACCCCTCGGCACTACTATGGGGATTTACTCGGGCTGCCGACTGACACCGTCTGGGTGGATGTCGAGTCACCGTTCAGCGCTGACCAACTGGATGTGCATATCGTCAGCCGGATCTCCACCCGTTTCGTGCATCGCCAGGCATCGCTGGCGCCCATCGTCGAATTGATCGCCGCGCAGTTTGAACAGCGTCCGGGCAACTACCTGGCGTTCTTCAGCAGCTTCGATTATTTGCAGCAGGTGGAGCAGTTGCTGGCCGAGAAATACCCGTATATCAAGCTGTGGTCACAATCGCGGGGCATGGACGAAGGGCAACGTCAGGCCTTTCTCGAGCAATTCACCACCAGCAGCCAGGGTGTCGGCTTTGCGGTGCTCGGCGGGGCGTTTGGCGAAGGCATCGACTTGCCCGGCGCACGCTTGATCGGCGCCTTTATCGCCACCTTGGGGCTAGCCCAGCTGAACCCGGTAAACGAGCAGCTGAAACAGCGCATGGCCGCGATCTTCGGCGCCGGTTATGACTACACCTACCTGTTTCCTGGTGTCCAGAAGGTGGTGCAGGCCGCCGGCAGGGTGATCCGTACCCAGCAAGACCGCGGCGTGGTGATGTTGATCGACGACCGCTTTGCGCAAGCCAGGGTGCAGCAATTGCTGCCACGGTGGTGGTCAGTCAGACAATTCGCGGCTGACTCCGCACATTCCCCGTAGCAGCTGCCGAAGGCTGCGTTCGGCTGCGCAGCAGTCGTAAATTCTGCTTCCACGGTGTGTCTGGAATACCGCAGTGCCTGATTTTACGACCGCTGCGCGGCCGAACGCAGCCTCGCAGGCTCGGCAGCTGCTACGACGGTTCGCGTAACGCTTTCACTGACTCGCATTGAGCCCCCTCATTGCGCCGGATACACCGCATCTCGAATCTCCCGCGTAAACGCCCCGGACATGCCTTCGAACGCGGTATTGGTCAGGGCCACCACGGTCAGCTTCGCCAGCGGATCGACAAACCAGCTGTGACCATAGGCACCGCCCCACTGAATCGTGCCCTTGGACTGTGGGGTTTTCGTCAGCGACGGATCATCCAGCACCGCCCAGCCGTAACCGAAGCCCCAACCCGGCCCCTGGGTCTGCGCCTGGGGCCCGACCTTATCGCTCATCATCGACTGCACGCTACCGGGTGACAGGATAGACCCGCCGCCCTGGCGCAGGATTTCCAGAAAGCTGCTGAAATCCCCGGCGGTCCCGGCCATGCCGGCACCGCCTGACGGGTAGGCCTGAGGGTCGAGAATCCGTTTCAAGGAGAACAGCGTGCTGCTTTCGCCGGATTTGATCACAGCCTCATCGGCCATTCGCATCGGCACCGGATGGCCGTCGCTGTACACCGCCGAGAGGCGCTGGATATCGCCCACCGAGAACGCTGTATCGCGCATGCCGGCCGGGCCGGTGACCAACGCTTCGACCAGCATCGGCAGGCTCTGCCCCGTGACTTTTTGCAACACCGCGCCCAACACATCGGTAGCCATGGAATACCGCCACTGGGTGCCCGGCGGATAGCTCAGAGGCACGCTGGTTATGCGCTTGAGGTTTTCCTCAAGGCTGATATCCGGTTCAGCCAGGCCATCCGAGACCCCCGCGGTGCGATAAGGCCCGTGCTCGGTTTCCAGCAAACCATAACTCAGGCCGGCTGTATGGTTGAGCAGCTGGCGGATGCGGATGTCCGGTTCGCTGCCGTCGGCCAGTTGGGGCCGAAAATCTGGCAGCCAGCGACTGACCCGATCATCCAGAGACAAGCGGCCTTGCTCGACCAGGCGCATGGTTGCGGCCGAGACTATCGGTTTGGTGACGGAGGCGAGACGGAAAATCGTGTCCTGGGTCATCGGGCTGGCCGCCTCGCGATCGGCGAAACCGGCGGCCCGGCGGTAAACCACCTGACCGTCGCGAAGGACTATCACCACAGTACCGACGATCCGCTGCTCGGCGACGGCGCGCTCGATCACCCCGTCGAGACGCCCGGCCAGCTCGGGCTGACCAGTGTCGGCGCTGGCCAGCGAACCGCAGAAGAAGGCGGTCACGGCGGCAAGGCATTGGGCGGGAATATTCATGGTTTTGATAAAACTGAACATGACAACTCTCTGTTGTTCGGTTACTGCTATTTGCGCCATTGGAGGCTAACACGCTGTCTTCGTTCGACAAGTCGGTTCATGCCTTCAGCTCTTGCCGGGTTGTTGATCTCCACCAGGCTCAAAATCCACCCCTCACCCCAACCCTCCCGAAACGTCGGACCGCCCCAAGGGGGCGAGGGGGCAGAATGTGGGTTTCTGCGGATGTACTGCGACCTGAAAGTACTAGGCTGAATCCTTAATCGACTTGGTTTCACAGGTCGCAGCAACTCGATAGACACTCAAGATCAGCTCCCTCTCCCCCTTGGGGAGAGGGTTGGGGTGAGGGGTGGATTCCGAATCAACCAAAAATCCGGATCTGGCTGTTCCTCGCCTGACTGGCGTTAAAGCCGCCTCGCACTAGACTCCACAGAGTAAATCGCCCCTGGAATCAGACGATAGTCTGCAGTCCCGAGAAACGGATCTTCCTATGACTCAGTCGAGCCTATGACATCTTCTCCTGCCTGGATCATCTGCGAGCACTGCGACTCGGTGTACAAGGCAGTCCCTCTGGCGAAGGCCCAGACGGCTCGTTGCATTCGTTGCGCAGCCATTCTGGATCGCCCCGACCCGTTCAGCATTCAACAACTGCTGGCACTGTCCATCAGCGCCGCGCTGTTGTTCGTGTTCGCCAACGCGTTCCCGATCATGACCATCAGCCTGCAAGGCCTGAGTAATCAAGCGACGCTGTGGCAGTCGGTGCAAGCCCTGGCGCAAGGCGAGATCAGCGTGATTGCGGCGGTGACGGGGCTGGCGATCATCCTCGCGCCACTCCTGCAAATCTGCCTGTCGTGCTGGGTGCTCGGCTTTGCCCTGGCCGGGCGCGCGGCTCCCGGATTCAAGAACTGCATGCGCGCCCTGGAACACCTGCGGCCCTGGAGCATGCTCGAAGTGTGCTTGCTGGGCATTCTGGTGGCCATCATCAAACTGGCGGGCATGCTCGATGTGCATCCGGGGACGGGATTGTGGGCGCTGGCCATGCTCACCGTGCTGATCATCCTGATTTCCGGTAAAGGCATCCGCAGGCTGTGGAAAGACCTGGAGGACGTCATTCGATGAATATGCCGCCCTATGCCAGCCAGTTGAATCTGACCTTGTGCCATACCTGCGGCCAGGTCTGCCCGGCGGCGGACCCAAGCTGTGCTCGTTGCGAATCACCCCTGCATCGACGCAAACCCAATAGCATTGCGCGTACCTGGGCATTTTTGCTGGCCAGCCTGGTCTTCTACATCCCGGCCAACGTGCTGCCGGTGATGTACACCGACATCTTTGGCAGCGGCAGCGAAAACACCATCTTCAGCGGGATCGTCGAGTTCTGGAACGCCGGCGAGTGGGACCTGGCGCTGGTTATCTTTATTGCCAGCGTGGCAGTGCCCTGCATGAAATTCCTGGTGCTCGGCACGTTGCTGATCACCTGCCAGCGCCGCAGTCGCTGGGCCATGCGCGAGCGGGCGAAGCTCTATCGACTGATCGAAGTGATCGGTTACTGGTCGATGCTCGACGTGCTGGTGGTGGCCGTAATCGCTGCCCTGGTGCAATTCAAATCCCTCAGTACCATCGATCCGCGGATCGGTATTCTATTTTTCGGTCTGGTGGTGGTTATGACGATGTTCGCTGCCATGAGTTTTGATCCCCGGCTCATCTGGGACGCAGAGGTTGAAAATGCCTGATCATCCAAGTTCCACCGCCGCGCCGGCTCCAGGTACCCCCGAGGTCAAGCGGCGACGTTTCAATGTGTCCCTGGTATGGCTGGTGCCGATTGTCGCAGCCCTGGTCGGGTTGTCCATGGTGATCCATAACGCCAGGACGGCTGGACCACAGATTACCGTGAGTTTCCTGACGGCCGAAGGGCTGGTGGCGAACAAGACCCAGGTCAAATACAAGAACGTGGTCATCGGCAAGGTGACCTCGATTACCTTGCGCGAGGACCAAAGCCATGTCGACGTGATCATCGACCTCGAAGGATTCGCCAAATCCTTTGCTACTGAAAATACGCGCTTCTGGGTCGTGCGGCCGCGTATCGGCGCCCAAGGTATCTCGGGGATCGATACGCTATTGTCCGGGTCCTTTATCGGTGCCGATGCCAGCGAGTCGAACAAACCGCAAAAAAAGTTTGTCGGCCTCGAAACGCCGCCTTCGATTATCTACGGTGAGCAAGGCACCCGTTACAGTTTGAAAACCGACGACCTCGGCTCGCTGGATATCGGCTCGAGCGTCTACTATCGACGTATTCCGGTCGGTGAAGTGGTGTCCTATAAGCTCGCCGATGACGGCAAAAGCGTTGAGGTGCAGATCTTTATCCATGCCCCGAACGACCGGTTCGTGACCCGCGACAGCCGATTCTGGAACGCCAGCGGGGTGGATGTCAGCCTGGCCGCCGACGGCCTGAAAGTGAACACCGAGTCGCTGGCCTCGATTCTGGCCGGCGGGATCGCGTTCGTTGAGCCCAAGTACAGCCCCAATCCCGTGATCGCGGAAGAAAACACCCAGTTCACCCTGTTCAACGACCAGCAAACCGCCATGGCTCCGGCCGATGGCGAGGCACGCTACATCCGCATGCGCTTCGATCAGCCCTTGCGGGGTCTGGTGGTCAATGCGCCGGTGGAATTTCACGGGGTGAACCTGGGTCGGGTGGTATCGGTTGACCTGGACTATGACGAGGTCAAGAAAAGCTTCCCCACCATCATTGGCGCGGTGATTTATCCCAGCAGGCTGGGTAAGGCCCATGAAAAAATGTTGAAGAACCGCGACGTCAACGACGAAAACCTGGCGGTACAAGTAATGGGCCAGTTCGTCGCGCGGGGGCTCAGAGCCCAGGCCAGGACCGGCAACCTGATCACCGGCCAACTTTACATCGCCCTGGATTTTGTCCCGAACGCCACCCCGGTGAACTTCGACGTGGCGGCACGACCTATAGAGATTCCAACGATACCGGGCAGCCTGGATAAACTTCAGGAGCAACTGCAAGCCGTCGTCGACAAGATCAGCAAGCTGCCGATCGACCAGATTGCCGCCAACCTCAATGGCACCCTCGGCGACCTGCAGAAGACCCTCAAACAGGTCAATGGCGAAGTGCTGCCGCAGATGCGCGATACCCTGGTACAGGCCAAGAAGACCGTGGCTTCGGCCAATGACAGCTTTTCCGAGGATTCACCGCAGCGCCAGCAATTTGGTCAGGCCATGGATGAGGTCCAGCGTACCGCGCGTTCGGTGCGGGTGCTGACCGACTTCCTGGGCCGGCATCCCGAGGCGCTGATTCGCGGACGGATCAAAGACAACAAGCCCGATGGATATAAATCATCGTCTTCATCCTCTCGAGACATTGACCAGGAATGAACCCCATGACTATTCGCTCCCTGGCCTTTTTCGCCACCCTGGGCCTGAGCGCCTGCACGTCGGCGCCGACCCATTACTACACCCTGGTGCCGACCGCGACGGACAGTGCAACGCGCACGAATGCAGCCGGGTCAGCTTTCCAGTTCGAGATGCAACCGGTGCGTATCCCGGTCCAGGTCGACCAGCCGCAGGTGGTGATCCGCCAGAGTAGCGGAGCCTTGGCGATCCTTGAAACCGAGCGCTGGAGCGCGCCGCTGGCCGATGAGTTCCATGACGCCCTGGCCAGCCAGATGGAGCTCAAGCTGGGTACCCGCGATCTGGCGGGCTTACCCAAGGTTCCCGGCCGCGACGTTCTCTCGCTGCAAACCGACGTCCGGCGTTTCGACTCACTGCCGGGTCAATACGCCTTGATCGATGCGGTCTGGAGTATCAGCCTGCGCGGCGCTGGCGAAAAAACCCGGAGCCTGACCTGCAGTAGCGTCATCCGCCAACCTGCCGGTCCCGGGGTGCCGGATGTGGTGCTGGCCCATCAGCGGGCCATCGGGCAACTGGCGGGCATCATTGCCGGTACCGCCCGCAACTGGTCAACAAAGCGGGGGACAGGCTGTCCTTAGCCCTTGATGCATAGGTGTCTACACATTTTTTGATGCTTGGCAGGGCGTAGGGCGTAGGGCGTAGCAGCTGTCGAGTAGAACGAGGCAGCGTCCGGCTGCGAAGCAGCCGTAAAACCCTGCACCTCGGAGTTGCAGATAAACCGCGAGCACAGCTTTTACGAGGACTCCGTCCTCGGACGCTGCCTCGTTCTACTCGACAGCTGCTACGGGAGTTCTAGCCTTTCGAGATGTGTAGATACCCATGCCCTTGATGCCCCGTCCGCCGACTCCTAGAACTTCGCATAACTCAACGCATCGACGATGGCCGAACCGCCAATGCCGGTCAGCGCCAGCAAAAGCGCGCGCACCAGCGGCTCTTCCGAGTAGCGTGAGAAGGCGCCGGTATTGAGCGCCGCGATGCGTTCGCGGATCATCCGGAACTTGTCATAACCTGGTGTGCTGGCGGGTGTTTCCAACAGGTAGCTATCAACTCGCTGCAAGGCCGCGGCTCGTGCCTTTTCCGCGGCACGGCGCAGCGACAACGCGCTGATCAGCAGCACCAGCGCGGTGAGCAGGAATGAGAGGACCACGCTGGGCGGTGTCGGCCAGTTGTCGAACACACTGCTGCGAGACGCCATCAGGATCAACAGGACTACCGTCGGGGCATAGATCAGACGGTTGACCGCCGCGCTACGCCTGGCGATCAACATCGTGTCCACCCAGTCGTCGATACAGGCATGGTCACGGATACCAAAAATTTTCTCATGCTCATCCTGCAATTTTTTTGGCCAGATCGCGTGATAGCTGCTGAGTTGGCGGATAAATCGCGCCAGTAGGCGATTGGCATCCACCACCCAGAACACCAGCAGTTGGAAAACCAGGGTTGGAACCATCCAGCTCAACCTCCAGACCGGCGATTCTCCGCGCACCGGAACCCCTTCCATGGGCCACAGCACAAAGAGCACGCTGGTGACCACCACAAAAATCCAGGTGGCGAGGACGGCGCGCAGCATGCGGGCACCGAAGGTACCGCTCACGCAGTGCTCCCTCCAGAAGCGCAGGAAAGAGATGATCGTGCGTCCGTCCGCATCACCGGACCGGGGAAGAGCAGCCCATGCCCTGGGCTGTGTTCTGGCAATGCTGGTGGATGAGAGCGGGAACAGCACCAGGAACAGGCGATGCCCCAGTTCTTCGAACCATTGATGCCATGTGCGCCTTTTTGCGCCCTGAACGAAGCGCGGAAACTGCCGCCACAGACTCGTTCGACGGCTGCGCAGGTAAGGGCGCAAGTGATAGGCGGTCTCGATCTCGATCCGGCTGACGCGCAGGCTGCGCCAGCCCCAGGCCAGCGCCGAGATGGAGATCAGCACTGCGAGCAGGCGCAGCGCCACCGTTGGCCAGGCGCTGATGCCCTCGAACAGGAACATCGGTTCGCCCAGTCCGCCGCCCGTCAAGGTGTGGCGGATCTGGAACGCCCATAGCAGCGCCAGGATAAATGCCACGATCGGCACCGCGATGTACCACGCCGACGAGTCGAACAACCCTCTGGCCACGACGGGGGCGGGTGGGCCTTCGCAAGGAGCCGACTGGCGCCGGGAGCGGCGGATAAGCCCTGAGCAAATGATCCCCAGCAGGATCAACACGAAGGTGATCCACATGAACTCCACGCGCCAGTACTGGGTGGCGACCCAGGCCGACAGCCCGGACGCCACATAAAGTGCCAGCGGCACGCCGCGCACCCAAGGTGGCAGGCTGTTGTCGGGCGATTGCTCATTAGTCCACCACCAGCCGAGGAAAATCGCCAGGACCAGCAGGATCAGCGACAGCGGCCCGGCCCAAAAGTACGACTGTCGCTCTTCGAACTTGTTGCGCACCGTTTGGGACAGTTCGGGATACGGCGGCGGCGACGGATCCTGCAGGCAGCGCAGGGCCATGATGTCCTGCGCACGTATAGTGCTGACCCGGCCTGGCCGCGCACGGAGCGGGGCTGCGCAATCCTCGGCGCGGGATGCGGTCAACCGGCTCGCCAGCGGGATGAAGCCACTGATGCCCACTTCATAAATGCCAGGCGAGAGCAGCCCCGACTTCGAATAATCGAATTTCGCCCGCTTGGCGTCGAAACTCTGGGGCGCTTGGGCGGCCAGCACCGCGATGAACACCGCGCTCTGCAAACTGTCGCGAAACGGTGGCACGTCCTGTTGCAGGGCGCGGGTCAGCGTCAGCCCATAGGGCGCGGCCAGCACCAGGTTGCGGGTGGTCTGCGCCTGCCCGCGCTGCAACATGCGCGCGTCAAGATCGGTGGAGAAAAACACCTTGTTGGGCATCCGGCTCTTGAGAGCCTGCAAGACCAGCAACTTGTCGTAGGTGTCGACGCCCAGCACGCCAATGGCGCCGATTCCACTTTCACCATTTCGGCGATAAGCCTCGTCCTCGAGCACGATGTAATCGGCGAGGCGGCGCAGGTAATCGAGCTGGGAATTGCCATCGGACTTCTCGAGGGGGCTGAGATCCAGCTGGTTGCTGTCCTTGCTGGCATCCTTGGCGGTGGCCTTGTCGCCGCTCGGGGCTTCCTCCGGAAGGCGTCCGTCCAGGCCACGCAGATAGCTGAAGCGCAGCACCCATTCATCGACCAATGCCCCGTCTTCGTGGCCGATACGAGCGCTCTCGGCAACCTGCGACTTGAAGCTCTCGATCAGTGCGCGGCTGTAGAAGCTGTCCCACTCGGAGATCAGCGCAATGCGATTGGCGCGCCTGCCCTCGGGACCGCAAGGCATTCCGACCCGCAGGGTCGCGCCTTTGGCGCATTGCACACCGGCAGCCGGGTCTACTCGACGCAGCTTCAGTTCCTCCAGGAGCAGGCGTGTCATGGTGCCGTCGTCGCTGACCGTGCGCAGCAGGTTCATTGACTCCTTATACCGGGTTGGCTCCGCCGATATTTCTTCGGGAGAACCGGCCTTGGTGAAGCCACGCATCAACATTTTTTTGTCGGCCGTGGCCAGTGGCGAGTAAATCTCGATATGGGGCACTAGCGTGCCCTGGGCCTCCTGCCAGTACATATCCCGGAGCATTGTCGAGTTGGAGGGGCCGACTACCTTGAGTAACGTACTGTCGGGCTGCGCGTCGCACGCTTGCGGCGCGCCGTACGCCTGGCCGACTTTACAGGCCAGGGTGTGGCGCAAGACCTCGAGCTTTTGCAACGGGTCCGAACCCAGATACTCCTGCTTGACCCAGAACAGCATGGTCCGGTCAGCCGGATGCTGGATGTCGTCAACGTCCGTAGGGGGATCGAACGGGTCGGCGACGAAGGTTTCATAGGGGAGCTCAGCGCGTTGCGGATCGGTTTCGGTGGTTTGCGGATCGCCCGCCAGATCGTTTGCAAGGGCCAGGCAACGGATGTGCTGCTCGTCTTCCGGGACCATGCGGGAATTCTTGAACCCCGCCAGGGTGGCGTAGCGAATGCGCCGGCGCAGTTCCACCTCATCGGCATACGGCCCACCCTCGACCAACGCCACCATGATGTCCGGAGGCGCTTCCTGCGCGGGTGAGGTACCAGGTACCGCTGACTTGCCGGAAAGCGTGCTACTGCATTCCGAGCCTGGGAATTTGCTGTCCTTGAGTTTTTTGCGATAGCGCTCGAGCGCATCGAAGGGGTCCTGCCACAAGCGGGCTTCTATGGGCAGTTGCGCCTGGAATTGGCCACCGATGGGGCGCGACTCGAGGAAAGGCTCACGGGTGAGAGCGAAGGTCGATACCACCAGGCTGAGGATGATCGCGCTGCCTGGCAGCCAGAAGCCCAGGTTGCTGCCTGAATCCTTGCTGTTGTCCATGGCCTATCCCTCAGGTGTCGGGCCGACCGGTACTCCTAAGGTATAGACCCAACCTGGGCACCCGCTCAACTCGAGGGGTGCGCCAAGGGGCCGGAGTCGTCACTGATGCCTGCGATTTTATCCTGCAGCCGGATACGCTCAGCCCCCGCATTGGAACCTGAACAGGGTGCAGGCATATCCATCGACCGACAGCTGATGTCGAGTGAATTCACCTTTGGTGAGGTCGGGGATGACCCTGGCCCAGAATGCGCGCGCCGGCTGATTGGCGTCGATGTGGAAAATCTGCCACTGACCGGGAAATTTCTTCAGCAATGCCGACACCACAAACCTGGCGACGCCTTGACCGCGATAGCGGCGGCTGACAAAAAAGTAGCCGATATTGTACTGCGCGCCTTGTGAGCGAACCTCGTCGTCAATGGTCACGAAGCCGGCCAGCTCCCCGTCAGCCTTGATCAGGAAAGGGCGGGTCGAGGGTTTTCGCCAGTAGTCGAGTTTGGGCTGGATGCTGAAAAAACCATGCTCGCCGAACTCCAGCGCCAGCCACTCGCTGAAGTCGTACATATAGAACTGCATCAGGTTCTCGATGCATTCGAGTTCATCGCGCTGGGCGTTGTGCAGTTCTATCGAGAGCATCGGGGAGCTCCTGCTTGCAGTTTGCGGGGTCATGGCGGCTCTCGCTGGCCAGGCGCCGAAAGTCCACGATCATGGCCAGCCCTGATGCCGGTCAGTCAAGCATTGGCTGTTCCCAAAAGATCGCAGCCTGCGGCAGCTCCTACAAGTTTTATGTGCACCCGTTATCTCAAAGGTGACCTGGTGTGGGAGTCGCCTGCGTCGTGGAGCGGATTCCTTGTCGAGGCAAAGCGGCGTCAAACGGGAAAAAGCGGTGTTATGCATAAAAAATTTGATACCCATGGAGGCGGACTCTGGAGTAACAATTGCAACGCGACCAACACGGTTCTCTGTGGGAGAACAGTGACCGCCACCCGAGTATCACCAATGCCACAAGAGCCACCAGAGCCGCCATGAACCTCAAATTCCTCGAAACCTTCGTCTGGGTCGCCCGCCGGCAAAGCTTCAGCCGGACCGCGGAGAAAATGTTCAGCACCCAGGCAGCGATCTCCAGCCCGCAGAAGAGGCTGGTGCGCATCGGCGTGATGGACACGGTGATCCATACCTGGCTCAGCCCGTTGATGTCGACCCTGATGCAAACCTTTCCTGCCGTGGAAATCGAGATCACCGCCGACGCCGCGCGCAATCTCTGCGACCAGCTGCAGAAGGGCTATCTGGATATCGTGTTCCAGACCGACCTGATCCGCCACGACAGCGTGCGCAACCTCGAGCTGGCCCATTACCCGATGCACTGGATCGCCGCCAGCCACTCGATCTATGCCCGGCCCTATGCCTCGCTGGTCGAGATGGCCGGTGAACGCATCATCACCTTCGTCAAACACTCGCGAGCGCATCAGGATGTACTCAACCTGCTGCATGCCCATGGCATCAATGCACCGCGGGTCAGTTGCGTCAATTCGGTGTCGGCCATGACCCGGCTGATTCGCGACGGCTTCGGCATCGGCGCCTTGCCGGCCGCGCTGGTGGCCGAGCCCCTGGCCAGCGGCGAACTGATTCAGCTGGAACCGGGCAGCCGCTTGCCGCAACTGGATGTTGTCGCCTCGTGGCGCGCCGGGGTGGGCCTGGAACTGGTGGAGAGCATTGTCAGAATGAGCCGCCAGGTGGTCAGTCAATACGCCGCTGATGTCGGCCCCCATCGCATGGTTTCGGTAGCGGATCTCAACAGTCGGCTGCCCCTTGAATAACTTTTGGTTATCCGGGGGTGACAACATTCCTTGTTGGACGGCGTCGCCACGGTTATCTAAAAAGAGACACCGAGCTATCGAGATGCCGTGATGAATCAACCAGCCCTGTCCTTCGAGCAATTGCAGAACGATGTGATTCGTTACGTCACGGCCTGGGGCTGAGTGAAAATCTCCAGCAGATGGCCGTCGGGATCATCGAAATACACCCGGCGACCGCCATCCAGGCGGTTTATTGCATTCGCTCGCCGCTTGCCGGGGTCGGCCCAGTAGGGCAGCCCCTGGGCCTGTATCCGGGCGAAGATCGGGTCGAAGTCGTCCTCGCCGATCAGGAACGCATAGTGCTGGGAAGCGATCTCGCCATCCTCGTCGTAATAGTCGAGGGAGACGCCGTTATCCAGCTGGACGATCAGCATCGGACCGAATGGGGCAGGGCGGGGCAGGCCCAGGAGCTCCACGAGAAAGGACGATGACCGGTGCTTGTCGCGGCACCAGACGATGGTGTGGTTCAGCTGTACGCTCACGCGGGAATCCTCCTCCCAGGCTCACCTTCAGCTTAGGCGACATTCGATTTTCCACGAGTGGTCGCCGACTGACTGCGCCGCCATGCCGCGGGCGGAGCGCCAAACTCACGGCGAAAGGCCCGGCTGAAGGCGGTATCGGTCTGATAACCCACTTGCTCTGCGATATGCGTCAACGAAGCATTACTGCGGCGCAAAAGATTGGCCGCCAGTTGCATGCGCCACTGCGCCAGGTACTGCATGGGCGAACTGCCCACCAGTTGTTGAAAGCGTTGCGCAAGCACCGACCTTGAGGTGCCCGCGGTGCGCGCCAGTTCATCCAGGGTCCAGGCTTGGGCGGGGCTTTTGTGCAGCGAGTTCAAGGCGGCACCGACGATCCGGTCACGGACCCCGGCAAGCCAACCGGTACGACCCTCACTTTGTTCACTCATGTACAGGCGCAACACCTCGATGAACAGCACCTCGGCCAATTTCGCCAGCACCCCGGCACCGCCGGGCCGCGGGGAACGGGCCTCGGCCAGGGCGTAACGCACCGAGGATTCCAGCCAGATACCGGCACTCGAGCCGCGCACATTGACCTTGACCAGCGGCGGCAACCCCGCCATCAGCATCCCCGCCAGGCGGGTATCGCAGGCCAGATAGCCACACACCAGGCGGGTTGCCGGGCCGCCACCGCCGTAGTTCAATTGCCGTGGACGGCGCGACAGCACCGCCGCCAGACGCCCACCTTTGGCGGGCGCAAGTCCGGGTTGCGAGCTCATGCGATGGGCATCACCCTGGGGAAAAATCACCACGTCGCCGGCGGTCAAAAGCAGCGGCGGCTGGTTGTCGAGTTCGACATAACACTCGCCTTCGGTGATCAGGTGGAAGATCACCACCCGCTCGGCGTCAGGCTCCAGCAATGGGGCCACCGAGTCGGCTCTGGGTGACTGATAGCACCAGGGCGCGGTGAACCTGGCATTGATAAAGATCGCGCCCACCAAGTGAACCACGCCCAAGGTCTGCGACAGGGCGTCCATCAGCCGTTGCTCCACTGCGCCAGGGGGAGCGAGGTTTCGTCAATGAACTGGGCTGCCATGGCTGATCTCCCCATTGGCCGGGCTTTTCCGATTGTGAGCGCGTGGCCGCGGGACGGGCAATGTCCGGACGATCGGGCAGACCTTGCCGACGATCGGGCAGGACGCCACGGTGCTCGAGCGCGATAGTTGTGCGACGGGGTAACTGCCTGCCCCGGTCATCCAACAAGTGGAGGTTGCCATGCCGAAGTTTGTTATTGAACGGGATATTCCGGGAGCCGGAAGCCTTACGGAGCGAGATCTGAAAGCCCTTTCGCAAAAGTCCTGCAAGGTCATTAGCGAGTTGGGACCAGAAGTGCAGTGGCTGCAAAGCTACGTCACCGGCGACAAATTTTACTGCGTGTATATCGCACCGAACGAGGAGCTGGTCAGGGCACACGCCAGGCAAGGCAGTTTCCCCATCAACCGGGTTTCCCAGGTCACCTCGATCATTGATCCCACAACGGCGGAGTAGCGGCGTTCAATCAGGTTTTGCAGAGGCCGCGGCTGATCGACAGTCCGGCCTTTGTACGAAATCTACGCCCTCCCATTCGGAGCCAGAACTCATGAGTACCCCAATTGATTTGAACGCCCTGAAAAGCCGTCAGAAGGTTGCCTGGGCCAGTGGCGACTATGCGGTGATCGGCACCAAGTTGCAGATAGTCGGCGAGCAGTTGGCCGAGGCCTGCGACCTGCGTTGCGATGAGCAGGTGCTTGACGTCGCGGCCGGCAATGGCAACGCGACGCTGGCCGCGGCGCGTCGAGGCTGCAAGGTGACCTCGACCGATTACGTGCCAGCGCTGCTCGAACGCGGCGAGGACCGGGCGAGGGCCGAGCGCCTGGAAGTGACCTTCCAGGTGGCTGACGCCGAAGCGCTGCCTTTCGAGGACGCAAGTTTCGACGTAGTGCTGTCGACCTTTGGCGTGATGTTTACACCCGACCAGGCGAAAGCGGCCGCCGAGCTGGCGCGGGTGTGTCGGCCTGGGGGCAGGATCGGCCTTGCCAACTGGACCCCGGAAGGGTTTATCGGGCAGATGTTCAAGACCCTCGGGCGCCATCTTCCGCCACCGGCCGGCGCGCAACCGCCTTCGCTGTGGGGCACCGAGGCCCATCTGCAGACACTGTTCGCTGACCGCGCCGCCAAGATCGCGGTAACGCGCCGGATGTTCAATTTCAGGTACCGCTCCGCCGCGCATTTCATCGAGGTGTTTCGCACCTGGTACGGACCGGTTCACAAGGCCTTTGCGGCGCTTGAGGCCGACGCTGCCCTGGCCCTGGAACACGACCTGACCGAACTGCTGAACAGCCTGAACCGGGCCGGCCCGGATTCGCTAGTGGTGCCCGGTGAATATCTGGAGGTGGTGATCACTAGGCGTTGAAACGCATCGCGTGAAATCGCGGATGTACGTGGTCGGCGTAGGAGCTGCCGCAGGCTGCGATCTTTTGATCTTCGCGCCTGCCCGGCAAACGCGTCATTCGCGGAAAAGATCGCAGCCTGCGGCAGCTCCTACAGGGGGTTGTGTGTACCTGGCAGAATTGCGGTATCTCGCCAATCTTTTTGCCAGCCACGGTCGGCGTAGGAGCTGCCGAAGCCTGCGATCCTTTCCCTCAGGCCACCGCCGCCTGAAGGCAGGCCGCCCTTGGCGGGCAGGGCGCGAGCAGGCGTTCTATCGCGCCAGTCACCAGGGTTTCCAGCAGCTCGTCGCGCTGCTGGTCGTCGAGACTGTGCTGGGCCAACCAGGACGGGGCGCTATTGAGCAAGGAGGCAATCGCGTGTCCGGCGGCCAGCAGGCTCTGTTCGGTCAGTGCCGTGCGGTGCCCGAGAATCGCCAGCAGCCGGCATTGGTATTGCTCGCGCAATTCCTTGACCCGCTGCTGTTGATCTTCGTTCAGACAGCAACTGTCGCGCTCGACCAGGCGATAGTGCTCGGGCATTTCCCGATGCAATTTCAGGTGCGCATGGATCACCGCCTGAATATTGCGAGCACGGCGTGGGCCTTTGCCGATTCGCTGCAGGGTGGCCAGCAGCTCTTCGTAGAACTCTTCGATCAGATCAAGCAGCAAATGCTGCTTGCTCGGATAGTGATGATACAGCGACCCAGGAGTGAGCCCCAGGTAGGTCGCCAGCTCACGCATGCCAACCTGGCCGAAACCCTTCCTGGCGAACAGCTCGAGCGCCTTGTCGCGATGCTGCGCCAGGCGGGAACAGCGTTCAGGCATAAGCATGGAAGCCGCGCCCGCTTTTACGCCCCAGGTAACCGGCGGCGACCATCTCTTTAAGCAAGGGTGCCGGACGGTACTTGCTGTCATTGAAGCCGTCGTAGAAGGCCTCGAGAATCGCCAGCACGGTATCGAGGCCGATCAGGTCGGCCAGGGCCAGCGGTCCGATCGGCTGATTGCAGCCCAGGCGCATGCCGGCGTCGATGTCATCGGCGCTGGCCAGCCCTTCCTGGAGTACCAGAATCGCTTCGTTGATCATCGGCACCAGAATCCGGTTGACCACAAAACCCGGGCGGTTGCCGGCGGTGATGGCGGTCTTGCCCAGGCGTTGCGCCAGTTCCAGCGCCAGGGCGTGAGTCCCATCACTGGTCTGCAGGCCGCGAATGACTTCGATCAGGCCCATCATCGGCACCGGATTGAAGAAATGCAGGCCGATGAAGCGCTCCGGCTGACTGACGCTGGCTGCGAGTTGAGTGATCGACAACGAAGAAGTATTCGAAGCGATCACACAGTCGGCACTGACCTGAGCGGCGATTTGCTGCAGCACCCGCAGTTTCAGGTCGAGGTTTTCGGTGGCGGCTTCGATCACCAATTGCGCGCTTTCCAGCGTGGCATAGTCAGTGCTGGTCTGAATCCGCTGCAGCGCTTCCAGCTTTTGTTTCTCGGACAGCAGCTGTTTGGCGATTTGCCGATCCAGATTCTTGCTCACCGTCGCCAGGGCTTTTTCCAGCGCAGCCTCGGAGATGTCCAGCAAGGTCACATTGATGCCGGCCAGGGCGCAGATTTGCGCAATGCCGTTGCCCATGGTGCCAGCGCCGATCAAGCCGATAGTGTGCAGATTCATCTCAGGTCAATTCCTTGATTAAACGCGTTCGAACAGCACGGCAATGCCTTGGCCGCCGCCAATGCACATGGTCGCCAGGGCATAACGGCCCTGACAGCGCTGCAGTTCGTAAATGGCCTTGGTCGCGATAATCGCGCCGGTGGCTCCTACTGGGTGACCCAGGGAGATACCCGAACCGTTCGGGTTGACCTTCTGCGGATCGAAACCCAGTTCTTGCGCCACGGCACAGGCTTGCGCGGCGAACGCCTCGTTTGATTCGATGACATCCAGGTCGGCAACGGTCAGGCCAGCGCGCTTGAGCACCAGGCGAGTCGCGGGAATCGGTCCCAGCCCCATCAGCGACGGCTCGACCCCGGCGTGCGCGTAACCGACCAGGCGGGCTATAGGCTTGAGACCTTGCTCACGGACAACCTGACCGGTGGCCATGATCAATGCCGCGGCACCGTCATTGAGGCCGGAGGCGTTGCCGGCAGTGACGCTGCCATCTTTCTTGAAGGCCGGTTTCATACCGCTCAGCTGCTCTGCGCTGACATCCCCTCGCACGTGCTCGTCAGTGGCGAACGACAGCGTGCCTTTGCGGGTAGGCACTTCAATCGGCACGATCTGCTCGACAAAGCGTCCTTCGGCTATGGCCCGGGCGGCCCGTTGCTGGCTGAGCAAGGCCAGGTCATCCTGCATCTGCCGACTGATGCCGTACTGCTCGGCGATGTTTTCCGCGGTGATGCCCATATGGAAGCCGGCAAACGGGTCATGCAGAACGCCCAGCATTAGGTCGATGCCCTGGATATCGCCCATGCGGGCACCCCAACGCGCCTGAGGCAGCAAGTAAGCGCCGCGACTCATGGACTCGACGCCACCGGCCATTACGGCCCCCGCATCGCCCAGCAGCAGACTTTGCGCGGCGCTGACGATCGCTTGCAAACCGGAACCGCACAGACGGTTGACATTGAACGCCGGGGTTTCTTTCGGCAGCCCGGCATTCATCGCCACGGCCCTGGAGAGGTAAGCATCGCGAGCTTCGGTAGGGATTACATGGCCCATCACCGCATGCCCGATATGCTCAGGGGCAAGGCCCGAACGTTGAATGGCGGCGCGGCAAACGTCGGTCGCCAACTGGATAGGCGAGACATCTTTAAGCGACCCGCCGAAGCTGCCAATGGCGGAGCGCGCGGCGCTGACGACGAAAATATCGGAATTGTTCATATCGACTCTCTGAATCAGGGTGGATTCGTTAGCTGAATAGTCGGCGCCTCGGCGACTGGCGTACCATGGGCGCCGTCCGGCATGGGACGATGGCCACGGGTACTCGCTGAAACGCCTTTCCTGGTAACGAGTCTAGAGCCGGCAGCGCCACCGCGCCTATGCCATAACTGTTCAGCAGAGCTGATGTTTTTTGCCATTTCAGGCGATGAGGAGAACAGCATTCAAATGCGCGAAAAGGACTCGGTTGCTGTCTATTTTGTGCATGCCATGGTCCATGCACTGCGTGACGATCCGTTGCGACTGCGGGCGGTACTGGAGCAGGCGGGCATCGATCCGGCGCTGATGGATCAGCCCCAGGCGCGAGTCCCGGCCAGTGCGTTCGCCGCGTTATGGCTGATCCAGATTCGCGAACTGGACGACGAATTTTTCCAGCTCGACTCCCACGGCATGCCGCCCGGCAGTTTCGCCTTGATTTGCCGGGCGTTGATCCAGGAGCCGAACCTGGAAAAAGCCATGCGCCAGTGCCTGGCCAACTTTGCGCTGTTCCTCCGGGATTTTCGCGGCAGCCTGAGTGTGCGCGGCAAACGGGCGGTCATCAGCTTGCAGACCCGCTGCTACAACCCGCAGGCCAGTGTTTTCGGCGAAGAGACCTTCCTGGTGTTGATGTTCAGCCTGCTGTGCTGGCTGGGAGGGCGGCGAATCCCCATCGACCGCGTGGATTTTCGCCATCAGCGTGTGCCGCTCACGGATGATCCGCTGCTCTGGGGCGCCAACCTGACGTTCGGCGCCGAGCGCACCGAAATCGAATTCGCCAGTCGCTACCTGCGCCTGCCGGTGGTCCAGGACCTGTCCTCGCTGAAGGTGTTCCTGCGCAGTGCGCCGCAATGGCTGGTGATTCGTTTTCGTAACCAGCACGGCCTCGCGGCGCAGGTCCATCAGCGCTTGCGCAGCAGCCACTACAGTGAATGGCCGACGCTGCAAACTTTTGCCGAGGAACAACGGATGAGCCCCAGCACCTTTCGACGCAAGCTGGAGCGCGAAGGTTGTTCGTTTCAGGAGATCAAGGACGAAGTGCGCCGGGGCATGGCCTTTGAACAGCTGCGCCAGACCCGGGTGAGCATCACCGAAATTGCCGAACAGACCGGCTTCCAGGAGCCCAGCGCGTTCCACCGGGCCTTCAAGAAATGGACGGGGGAGAGTCCGGGGCGGTATCGGGCGAGGTTTCAGGATAAGGGCTGAGGCTGAACCTGTGACAAACGCAAAGCCCTGTGGGAACGGCGGTGCGGCGATCCGACTTGCCCGCGAAGCGAACACCGCGACTATTCAGGCTTCCTGTGGCGAGGGGCTTGCCCCAATTCCAGTCAGTTAAGACGTTACGCGAACCGTAGCAGCTGCCGAAGGCTGCGTTCGGCTGCGAAGCAGTCGCAGATCCTGCTTGCACGGTTTGTCTGGAATACCGCAGTGCCTGATTTTACGACTGCTTCGCAGCCGAACGCAGGCTTCGCCAGCTGCTACGGGGGATAGCGTTGAGCCTGAACTCCTTAACTGACTGGCATTGGGGCAAGCCCCTCGCCAGGCCATCGCACTTTTTCACGTTTTACGGTTCTACTCTTGGCCAGGATGCGGCGACTCCCATCGCATCCGGATTGTTCAAGACCCTGCCAATGGCCAACGCTGTTCTCCCTGTCGTCACGCGATTTCTTCGCCATCCATTACTGCTCAGCGGCGTGCTGCTGCTCTGCGCCGGCGGTTGCAGCCAACAGCAGGGCCGGGACGTGGCTACCCAGCTCAGCGAGGGAACCCCTGCGGAATTGTTTCAGACCAGTGTCGATCGCATCGCCACCCTGAGCATGCAGGACAACCTGCTAAGCCTCTATCTGTTGATGAACAAGCTCTACCAGCGCAATCCCGCCGAGTGGCGCAAGTCCGGGTTCCTCGATGCGCGCACCGCCGAGCGCGAGGTGCGTAACGTCATCGAGCAGCGCCAACCGCTGCCGCAATTGGGCGAACGACGGAACCTGGCGGCGCTCAGTTACGCCCTGAGCCCGGAATTTCTCGGCGACCGGGTCGGCGCCTTCATTTACGCGATCGGCAGCATGTTGATCACTGCCCACGGCGGTCGGCAGGAGTTCTACATCACCGACGTGATCAACGCGCAATTCGTCAGCAACGCCGCGCGCAATATCGAGAAAGCTACCTGGCTGCTCAGCCAGCGCCAGAATGCCAATGGCGAGCTGCTGCTGTTCTCCAATGAAATCTCGGAGGAGGGCAGCAACCTGAGCTTCGCCGTGGAGTTCGGTAAAATCGTCGCGCGCCTGGACTTGCTCACGCAAATGCTCGATGAGCGTTATCGCCGAATCGGCCTCAACTACGCCCAGAGCCTGCTGTTTATGAATTTCCTGCCGGTGCAATAGCGCTTGCCGAGGCTTTCGGCAGCGCCACGCCGGGTATCTCACCGGGCAGAACCTGTTGCTGGACGGTGGCGCCTATCCGGGGATCTTCTAAGAAGTAGGGCGATTCCCTGAATCCGTATCAGTGCGTAGTCTCTATGCCAATGACTCCCTCGGCATGCATCTGCTGGAGCAGGATCAGGCCGCTGTCCATGAAATCGCTGAGGTCGGTGGCCCCGGCCTCGACGGCCAGTTCCTGCAACTGGACACGCCCCGATAGTTCAGGGAACTGTTCGATGCGTTGCAACAGTCGCCAGGCCAGTGGGCTGAGCTCGGAAAAACGTACGCTCCAGTCGGCCGAACGACGAATCAACAGCAAGGTCGGTTGGGCGGGCGGCGCCTCGAGTTGGTAATCGGGCCCCAGCTGATGGACCGGCCAGCTGTAGGCCAGGGGCCAGGCCAGCGCTGAAACCCGCAACGGGCAATCCAGCAACAACCAGCCATCGCTGGCGGGCAGGGGCTCGGCTTCATCCTGCTGGAGTGCCATCTCGATCCACTCGTAATGGGCCAGTTCGACCATGAACGGTGGCCAGGAACCTTGCTTGAGTGCCGAAGGTTCGGCAGAGAGAAAGACCACGAACTCTTTGGCGATTTCGCCAAATTTCGGTGTGGGCGAGCGGTAATCGCGCAAGAACGTCCTGACCAGAACTCGCCAGTCGGTATCGCCGAGGATGCTCACCAATACCGCAAAGGTCCCGCTCAGCAGCGACAGCAGGTTTTCCAGGACCAGATCGCGATAGATCTGCACCCGTGCCAGCTCCATCCCTTCCGGTGGCGGGCAGCTATCGGGATCGCGCAGATAGCGGGTCAGTGACAGTTGTTGATGATGCAAGTTTGCAACTGGATTAACCATGGGCCACCACCTGACCGGTTTGCAATTGGCGAATGATGTTCAGCTCGGCCACCAGCACGTCGAAGGCCGGGAAGTTGAAATCCCGTTCGAGCAAGGTCGGTTTAGCCCCGAACCGTGCGTATGCCTGCGCCAGCAATGCCCACACCATTGGTTTGACCGGAGCGCCATGGGTGTCGATTTTCAGCTCGTCGGATTCGTCGTAGTGCCCCGCGACATGCATGGCGACCACCCTGTCGGGGGCGATTCCTGCGAGGAAGGCCTGGGGATCGAAACGATGATTCACCGAGTTTACATAGACATTGTTGACGTCCAGCAGCAGGTCGCAATCAGCTTCCTGGAGCACGGCATTGGTAAAGCTGAGTTCGTCCATATCCTGTTGCGGCGCGGCATAGTAGGACACGTTTTCCACCGCCAGGCGTCGACCCAGAACATCCTGGGCCTGGCGAATGCGGGCCGCGACGTGATGCACCGCCTCTTCAGTGAAGGGCAGCGGCAGCAAATCGTAGAGATGGCCGTCGTCACTGCAGTAGCTCAAATGCTCGCTGTAGAGCGGCACCTTGTACTGGTCGAGAAACACCCGCACTTCCTCCAGGAAAGCCACGTCCAGTGGCGCGGTGCCGCCCAGGGAAAGGGACAGCCCGTGACAGGACAACGGATAACGTTCGGCCAGCGACCGCAGCGCAGCGCCATGGGCACCGCCGATGCCGATCCAGTTTTCCGGCGCGACTTCCAGAAAATCGAAATTCCCGGCGGGGGCATCCCGCAACTGGTTCAGCAGCGAACGCCGCAAGCCAAGCCCTACGGTTGCCTGGGAGGAGGAGAGCGCAGGTTCGATGGATGTCTGCTGCACGGACGAAGAGCGATGGGTCTGCATGTGCGTGGTGTCCTTTGATCCAGTGTCAGGGAGGTGCGCCCGACTAAACACCTCAGCCGGTAGACAGAGTTAATCCCAGGGGTGTATCCGGTCTGTGTCCTGTGGCGGCGCGAACTAAAGCAGATGTATCAGCAGCGGTTCATACACAGTCCGATACAAACCTGTGGGAGGCGCCTGCTCGGGGGAGACGTCGTTTAGGTGTGAAATGCGGTCCTACGTGGAATGTACGGCCTGCTCGTATTCATTGTTACCGACCGCCCAGTTCAAGCTCCGCACACAGGCCACCGCCTTCGCGGTTGCGCAGGGTCAGCGAGCCGCCGATGGCCTGGGCCAGTTGCTGGGCGATGGCCAGGCCCAGTCCGGTGCCGCCGGTGCTTCGATTGCGCGAGCTTTCCACTCGGTAGAAAGGCTTGAGCACCTGGGCCAGTTCCTGTTCAGCTATCCCCGGGCCGCGATCCAGCACCTGGATCGACAGACTCCGGTCGGCCCTGGTGCGGATCTCTATTTGCGCGGCTCCGGCGAACTTCAGCGCGTTGTCCAGCAAATTGACCAGCACCCGGCGCAATGCATGGGGCCGGGTATCGATCACCGCGGCATTTTTCCCGCTCAGTTGCACCGCCTGGCCCATGTCCTGATAGTCGAACACCAGACTGTCGAGAAATGAATCCAGATCGATCCGGCACCTGGCTTCGGTAGCGCCGTGGATGCTACGGGCATAGGCCACGCCTTCGCGAACCAAATGTTCGATTTCACCCAGGTCCTGCCAAAGCTTGTCCTTCTCGGGGGAGTCCTCCATGAATTCGGCCCGCAGCTTCATGCGGGTGATGGGGGTTTGCAGGTCATGGGAGATTGCCGCCAGCAGTTGCATGCGTTCCTTGAGATAAGCAGCGATGCGCTCCTGCATGGCGTTGAAGGCGGCCGCGGCGTAGGCGACCTCGGTGGGCCCGGTTTCATCCAGGTGGATGGCGTGGTTGTTAGGGTCGAGGGTTTCCACGGCCCGGGCCAGCCGCGTCAACGGGCGGATGGCGATCCGCACGGCCAGCCAGGTACAGCCGATCAACAGGGCCAGTTGGCCGAGCAGGACAAATGGCAGCCAGGGAGAGAGCGCCATGATCGCCGGCCTGACGTCAATGGTGATCGGACTGTCGTCGGCGAGGCGCAGGTGCGCCTGGAAATGTTTCTGCGGGCCGGGGATATCGGTAAATACCAGTGGGTAATCATGGCCGATGGCGTCCTCGATCGAACGCGCCGCGACCGGCGCGTCAGCCCGTTCCATGGGTGCGCCGGATTCGCCCGCGTGCAACAAGTAGCTGTAGTTGTTCCGGTCCAGACGCCGTAGCCAGTCCGCGCGCTCGGCCGCCGGCAAGCGGTCGAGGATGGCGATGGAGGTCGAGACATCGGTTTCCAGATTGCCCAGCATGGTCGATTTCGCGCTCTGGTAGCGTTCATAGAACTGCGCGCCGAACGACAGCCCCTGAGCGAGAATCAGCCCGACCAGGAAAATCAGCGAGAGCCGCGACGCCAGGGTGCGCGGCCAGCTCAAGGAGAATCTCATGCTGGCGCCCCGAGGACTTCCACCGCCAGTGAGAACACATAGCCCTCGCTACGCACGGTCTTGATGCACGCCGGTTCCCGGGCATCATCCAGCAGGCGCTGGCGCAGGCGGCTGACCAGCAGGTCGATGGAACGGTCGAACAGGTCGGCGTCGCGGCCCTGGGTCAGGTTGAGCAATTGGTCGCGACTGAGCACCCGCTGCGGATGATCAAGAAATACCCGCAGCAGACGATATTCGGCGCCACTCAGGGCCACCAGGGTACCGTCCTGATCGAGCAGGTGGCGGGCCGAGGTGTCCAGACGCCAGCGCCCGAAACCCAGCAAGCGCCCGCTTTCGCTGACCACCAGGTTCGGTGGCAGCATCCGCGTGCGCCGCAGCACCGCATTGATTCGCGCCAGCAACTCACGGGCGGCGAAGGGCTTGACCAGGTAGTCGTCGGCGCCCATCTCGAGGCCGATGATGCGGTCGGTTTCATCGCTGCGGGCGGTGAGCATCAGCACCGGGGTGTTCTTGTGCTTGCCGGCCCGCAGTTCGCGACAGAGCATCAGGCCATCTTCGCCGGGCATCATGATGTCGAGCACGATCAGATCGACCGGAGTCGATTCGAGGAAGCTGCGCATCTGCCGCCCATCGGCGACCACCGTGGTGCGCAGACCGTTCTTCTTCAGGTAGTTGCCCACCAGTTCTCTGATCTCGCGATCATCATCGACTATCAGAATGTGATCGACATGTTCCATCTGCTCAGCCCTGTCTGTGTCTGGTGGTGACACAGCATATCGAGCCTCGCCGGGCTTGCCCTCAGGCCTTTGTATTGCAATGTATCCAGCTCGCCGTGGATACATAAGCATGCAAAAATCCGGTTTGTGTGCCGAATTTCGCCGCAGGAACCGCTACCTGCGGCAGCTATCCGGATCACCGCAAACTGTCCAGTGTTCCGACCTTAATGCACTATCTGCGCAAGAAAGGCTTTGGCCCGGGCACTTTTCGGCGCGCCGAAGAAGTCGTTCGGCGGCGCATCCTCGATGATTTTCCCGCCATCGAGAAACAGCACCCGTTCGGCCACTTGCCGGGCGAAGCCCATTTCGTGGGTGACGCAGAGCATGGTCATGCCACTGCCGGCGAGCTTGACCATCACATCCAGCACTTCACTGACCATTTCCGGGTCCAGCGCCGAGGTCGGCTCGTCGAATAGCATGATCTTCGGTTCCATGCACAGCGCCCGGGCGATGGCCACCCGTTGTTGCTGACCGCCGGAGAGTTGGCTGGGGTATTTGTCGGCCTGGTTTTCGATGCCGACCTTGTTCAGGTAATGACGCGCCAGTTCTTCGGCCTTCTTGCGCGGCAGACCGCGGACCGAGATCGGCGCCAGGGTGCAGTTGTCGAGCACACTCATGTGCGGGAACAGGTTGAAGTGTTGGAACACCATGCCCACTTCGCTGCGGACTTTGGCGGCCTGTCGGGTGTTCTGCGAGAGGTCGGTGGCGTCGATCAGGATCCGGCCTTTCTCGGCGATTTCCAGGCGATTGATGCAACGGATCAGCGTCGATTTTCCGGAGCCGGACGGGCCGCAGAGCACGATGCGTTCGCCTTCGCGGACTTGCAGGTCGATGTCATGCAGCACATGGAAGGCGCCGTAGAACTTGTTCAGGCCGGCGATATCGACCACCACCTTGCGCGTGTCAGGGGCGGCGATCGTCGGGGTTTGCAGCAGGGCAGTGGCAGATTGCATGCTTGTCTCTCCAGCGATCAGTGGAAGCGCTCGGCGCTGTAGGGTGTCGGGTCGGTAAACGGCAGGCTGCCGGTCATCATCTCGGCCAGCAGGCGCCCGCTGACAGGGCCCAGGGTCAGGCCGTGGTGTGCATGGCCGAAGTTGAACCACAATCCGGGATGGCGACTGGCCGGGCCAATCACCGGGCACATGTCCGGCAGACACGGCCGGCGACCGAGCCAGGGTTCGGCATCCAGGCGCTCACCCAGCGGGTAGAAATGCAGCGCCAGTTCTTCGCAGCGGCGCAGCTGGATTTCGTTGATGGGGTCATCGCTGTCGGCGAATTCGATGCCGGTGGTCAAACGAATGCCTTGCACCATCGGCGCCAGGACGTAACCGCCGACTGGGTCGAGAATCGGATGCTGCATCCGGACCCCGGGTTTGGCCGCGTAGTGCATGTGGTAGCCGCGCTTGATCGCCAGCGGAATACGATAGCCCAGAGGTTCGAAAATGCCCCGGGCCTGTGGCCCGAGGGCGACCACCGCTTCATTGCCGGTGATCAGTCCTTGCTCGCTGTGCACCTGCCATTGACCATTGTTCTGGCGCAGGCTCAGGGCATCGCCGAGGACAAAAGTCCCGCCGCGCTTCTGGAACAGTTCGGCGTAACCACGGGTCAGGCCACCGGGATCGCTGACGGTCTTGGGGTCCAGCCAGTGCAGGCCTCCCACCACATCGGCGTGCAATCCGGGCTCGAGTTGGTGAATCCGCTGCCGGTCGAGCACCGCATAATTCAATCCGTACTCGCTCAGGTCCAGCGCGTCCTGCCGGGCTTGTTCGAATGCCGCCTGATCGTTGAAGGCTTCGATCCAGCCGCCGCCCTGGATCAGGCCATTCATGCCCGCCGGTTCAGCCAGCAGCTCGTGCTCACTGACGCAGCGTTCCACCAGCGGCAACATGGCGCGGGTCGCCGCAGCCAGGCCTTTGGGCCCGGAATGGCGCCAGTATTGCAACAGCCACGGGCCGGCCTTGGGCAGGTAGCGCAGGCTGTAGCGCACATCCGACTGTTGATTGAGGCCGTAACGCAGCAGCTTGGTGAGCTGGCGCGGAAAGGCATAGGGGATGACGCTGGCACGCTCGATCAGCCCGGCGTTGCCATGGCTGGTGCCGTTGCCCGGTTGCTCGCGGTCGAGCAGCACCACTTTGCGGCCGCGGGCCTGCAATTGCAGGGCGGTGCTGACGCCGACAATCCCGGCGCCGAGAACGATGGTTTCGCAATGCATGGGTAAATCCCTGGTACGTGGGCTGCCTGGGCGGCCCGGTAAAATCGGATCAGTTCAGATGACGGCCGAGACGGCCTTCGATCAGTTTCAGGCTGCGGCGCACCACTTCGACGATCAGCAGGTAGAGCACGGCGGCCCACAGGTAGATCTGGAAGTCGAAGCTGCGGGAGAAGGCCAGCTTGGTCACGCCCATCAAGTCATAGATGGTCACCAGCGAAGCAATGGCGCTGGCCTTGATCATCAGGATCAGCTCGTTGCCCAGCGGCCCGATGGCCACCAGCAACGACTGCGGCAGGATGACTTTGCGAAACGTGGTCCAGCGCGACAGGCTCAGGGCTATCGACGCCTCGCGCTGGCCCTGGGCAACGGCCAGCAGGGCGCCGCGCAGGATCTCGGCCTGATAGGCCGCGGTGTTCAGGGTGAAGGCCAGCAGGGTGCAGAACCAGGCATCGCGGAAGAACCACCAGAGGCCGACGTCCTGCCAGAAACCTTTGAATGAACCCAGGCCGTAATACAGCATAAACAACTGGGCGAGCAGCGGCGAGCCACGGAAAAAGTACACATAAGCGCCGGTGAAGCTGCGCAAAAACCGGTTGCTCGACAACCGGCCCAGAGCGATCAGCAGGCCGAGCAGGGCGCCGAGGGTGAAGGAAATCGCCACCAACTTGCCGGTCACCAGCAAGCCGTCGATAAAGCGCGGGCCGTAGCGTTCGAGCAGCTCGGGGCTGAGGAACAGATTCAACAGATCATCGAAGCTCATGGCCGGGCACTCCGTTGATGGCGGCTGAAGTACTGTTCGAGAAAATGGAACAAACGACCGGACAATGCCGAGAAAAACAGGTAACCGAAGCAGGCCACGGCATAGAAGAACATCGGTTCCTTGGTCACGCTGACTGCCAGGTTGGTCTGGCGCATCAGGTCCACCAGGGAAATGGTCGACACCAGCGAGGTGTCCTTGAGCAGCGACAACCAGTTATTCGACAGGCCCGGCAGGGCAATGCGCGCCAGTTGTGGCAGGACCACCTTGCGAAAGGTCGTGCCCTTGGACAAACCCAGCGCCGCGGCGGCCTCGAACTGGCCCTTGGGCACAGTCTTGAAGGCGCCCAGCCAGATTTCGCTGGAAAACGCGGCGAACACCAGGCTGAAGGCGATCATTGCCGCGACGAAGGTATTGATCGTCACCTCGGTCTGGTAGCCCATGGCGGCGAGGATTTTCTGCGCAGCGATCTGGCAACCGTAGTAAATGATCAGCAGGGTCAGCAGCTCGGGCAGTCCACGGAACACCGTGGAGAATACCGTGGCCGAAGTCCGCAACCAGCGGCGTTTGGAGCGGGCTGCCAGGGCCACGCCGAGACCCAGCGGCAAGCCGATCGGCACGCAGCTGAGGGCCAGGGCGATGGTCACCAGGGCACCGGCCAGCAAGGCCGAGCCCCAGCCGCCGCTGGCGAAAGATAACAGTGACAGATGTTCGAACATGCCCGAACCCTCTCGCGAAATTAAGCCTGCACGCCGCCGCCGCGCTCAAGGCGAACGCGGGGCAGGGATGTCAGGAAAGAAGGTCCGGGGCCAGTGCCGCGGACCCGAGGGCTCAGTAGATATCGAAAGCGAAGTAGCGGCTGGAGATCTTTTTGTAGGTGCCGTCGGCGACGATCTCGTCCAGGGCCTTGTTCAGCCGCTCACGCAGGGCGTTGTCCTCCTGGCGCACGGCGATCGAGGCGTCGGCGGTGGTGCCATTGACGTCGCCGATAATCTTGCAGCAATCCTTGCCGGTGCTTTCGGCCCAGGCCAGCAGCGGAAACTTGTCAGCAATCACCCCGTCCAGCCGGCCGGCGGCGAGGTCGCTGTTGGCTTCGTCCAGCGTTGGGTAGAACTTCACGTCGGCACCGGCCGGGGCGTAATGATCTTCGGCGTAGATCGCCTGGGTCGAAGACGACTGGGCGCCGACCGTCAGGCCTTTGAATCGGGTCTGGGCGTCGGTGATGGCCGAGTCCTTGGCCACCGCGACCGAGAGCGGGGTACGGTAGTAGTGATTGGTAAAGGCGATCTTCTTTTTGCGCTCATCGGTGGCAATCATTGAGGCGATTACCGCATCGTATTTCTTCGCCATCAGCGCCGGGATGATGCCTTCCCAATCCTGGGCGACGATCGTGCACTCGACTTTCATGCGTTCGCACAGGGCGTTGGCGATATCGACGTCGAAGCCGTGCAGCTTATTGTCCGAGTCCACATAGTTGAACGGTGGGTAAGCGCCTTCGGTAGCGATTTTCAGCACCTCAGCCTGGGCCCCCGAGATTCCGGCGATAACCATTGCGCAGGTAGCTGCAAAGTGAATGACGTTTTTCAAGTGACACCTCGATTATTGTTTTGGTCCTGGTGAGGATGTATATCCAACGAACTCGTTATGTAAGGCAGCGGTTGCTTCAAGACGTCTTTCGACTTCGGGGCCCAGCTGCTTGCACACCTCGTTGACCAGCAGGTGCACCAGCGACAGCATCGCCGCCGTGGACTCCCAGAACAGGTTGAACTCGGTGGGCACGCGGAACACTTCATCGGCGTTCTGTTCGGCCCAGTCGCAGAAGGTGTCGGTGACCAGAGTCACCGGGATCCCGGCTTCGCGAGCCTTGCGACACAGATTCAGGGCGTGACGGGAATAACGCCGGGCTTCGAACACCACCAGCGCGCACTCCTCGGGGTTGCTCAGCAACACGTCGGCGTAATGCCCGGCGGCGCCATCCACCAACTGCACGCCATCGCGCAGGTACTGCAGCAGATGCACCATGGATGCGGCGATACCGCGTTCGGTCTGGAAACCGGCGACAAACACCTTGCGCCTTGTGGCCAGGCGCTGGCTGACGGTTTGCCAGGTCGGGGTCAGGCTGTATTCGTAGACTTTCATCAGCGCGCCGACTTCCAGCTCGAAACTGCGCGGCAAGCCTTGGGGGCTCTGGTTGGACTGCTGGCGGAATTCCTGCAAACGCTCACCGACCAGCCACGGACCTTCGCCCAGATCGGTTTTCAGGTCGTTTTTCAGGTCTTTGAAGTGGCTGTAGCCGATGGAGCGGCAGAAGCGCCCGACGGTGGACTCGCTGACGCCCAGCTTGGCGGCGATATCCGCCGAGGTCTGGAAGGGCAATTCGTAGAGGTTGGCCAGCATGTAATTGGCGATCGCCCGGCCCGAGGCGGCGGCGGTCGACAAGCTGCTTTCAAGACGTTGTTTGATGGGCTGGCTCAAGGCTGTTTCCTATTGTTATTCAGCGCTTGAGCAGAAGGTGAATGTTTTCTGTCATTAAGTCAATATTTGACAGATAACTGGCATGACTGGATAGTCAGGCCGCTATAGCCCACTCCCAATAACAATGTCTCCGGAGCTTCGCAATGTCCCAATCCGCCCCTGTATCGCCCGAGGTAGAGCATCTTGGTCTGGCCGAGTTGAGCCAGTTGCTGCAACAGGTCTTCGAGCGCCACGGCACCTCCACCGAGGTCGCCCGGATCCTCGCCGACAACTGCGCCAGGGCGCAGCGTGATGGCTCCCATAGTCATGGGGTGTTTCGCATTCCCGGTTACTTGTCGTCGCTGGCCAGTGGTTGGGTCGATGGCCAGGCGCAGCCGATTGTCGAAGATCTGGCCTCGGGTTTCGTGCGGGTGGATGCCGCCAATGGTTTTGCCCAGCCGGCACTGGCTGCCGCCCGTGAGCTGCTGATCGAAAAGGCCCGCAGCGCCGGGATCGCGGTATTGGCGATTCGCAACTCGCATCATTTCGCCGCGTTGTGGCCAGACGTCGAACCCTTCGCCAGGCAGGGGCTGGTGGCCCTGAGTGTGGTCAATAGCATGACCTGCGTGGTGCCCCATGGCGCGCAGCGGCCGTTGTTCGGCACCAACCCGATTGCCTTTGCCGCGCCCCGTGCCAGCGGCGAGCCGATTGTTTTCGACCTGGCCACCAGCGCCATTGCCCATGGCGATGTGCAGATCGCTGCGCGCAAAGGCGAACAATTGCCGCCGGGCATGGGCGTCGACAGCCAGGGCCAACCGACCCAAGACCCGCAGGCGATCCTTGCGGGGGGTGCCTTGCTGCCCTTTGGCGGACACAAGGGCTCGGCGCTGTCGATGATGGTTGAACTGCTGGCCGCGGCGCTGACCGGAGGCAATTTTTCCTTCGAATTCGACTGGTCGAAACACCCCGGCGCGCAAACCCCCTGGACCGGTCAGCTGCTGATCCTGATCGACCCGAGCAAGGCCGGCGGCAACAACAGCTTCGCCAGCCGCAGCGCAGAACTGGTGCGGCAGATGCACGCCGTCGGGCTGGAGCGCATGCCCGGTGACAGGCGTTATCTGACCCGGGAAAAATCCCGCAGCACAGGTATTCCCCTGGCTGCTGCGGAACTGAAAAAGTTGCGTGAACTGGCGCAGTGACTCAGGTACAACGCGCTTCGTAGCAGCTGGCGCAGCCTGCGTTCGGCTCGTGTAGCAGCTGCCGAGCCTGCGAGGCTGCGTTCGGGCTGCGAAGCAGTCGTAAAACCTGCAGCCCCATTCCTCCAGCACAGACGCGGTTTGCCATATTGCGACCGCTTCGCGGCCGAACGCAGCCTTCGGCAGCTGCTACGGGAGATGTAGGAGGCGGACGGGTCGATCATCCCATCGACCCACGCTCGTAAGCCTTAAGTTTCGCACCTCGTAGCAGTCTGGTCTTACACCGAACTTGCCGGGTCACTCTCGCCAACCTAAAGCAGCTGCCAATTGCCGCCAAGGCAGCATGTCAGGCACGACCCGGCCTTTCGATAATCGCCTCCGACATCAAGTCCCCCGGTTGCGGAGCGCGCCATGCACAACAATAAGAATTTCCAGCACTGTTTCTTGCCTGCGTTGATTGCCAGTCTGTCGGCCCTTGGCATGAGTTCCATGGCCCAGGCCGAAATCATGCTGTACGACAAGGATCAGACCACTTTCTCCACCGATGGCTATATCAACGCCTTCTACGTCAACAGCGACGTCGACCGTGAGGGCGAGCAGTTCGACCGTCGGCAGGCACGGGTCAAGATGGGCTTCTTGCCCAACTACCTGGGTTTCAACATGGGCAAGCAAGTCGAAGACTTGAAGCTCGGTGCGCGGGCATCGTTCTGGGTGACCATCAACGACAGTGAAACCAACGGCACCGACACCGCCATTGATGTGCGGCAGTTCTACGGCACCGTGGGCAATCCGGGCTGGGGCGAAGTGCTGATTGGTAAAGACTTCGGGCTGTTCGCCCGCTCCAACATCCTGCTCGACGAGATGCTCGCCGGTTATGGCCAGGTCAGCGACACCCTGGGGCTGGTGGATGGCGGCGGGGTGTCGTTCGGCAACATCGGCACCGGCTACCCGTACCCGTTCCCGACCTCGCAGATCACCTACCGCACACCGGTCATGGAAGGCCTGCGCATCGCGGTGGGGATCATGGATCCGGTGGACACCAACGATGACAGCGCGTTGGGCAAGGCCTACCAGGAAAACCCGCGGACCGAGAGCGAGATCACCTACCAGTTCGACGTCGGTGGCGCGAAGATCTACAGCTGGGTCAACGGCAGCTACCAGACTTCGGAAAACACCGACTCCAGCGTGCAGTCGATCACCTCCAAAGGCGTCGGCTACGGCGTGCAGGCGAAAATGGGCGGCTTCTCGCTGACCGGTTCGGGTTTCCAGGCCAAGGGCATCAACCCGTTCTTCACCAACAACGCCGGCGAAGCGACCTTGCGTGAAGTCGACAGCGACGGCTACCTGGTGCAGGGCTCCTACAAACTCGGCAAAAACCGCCTGGCGCTGTCCTACGGCAAGACCAAGGACGACGGCAACGGCGTGGTCGGCAGCGGCGCGGATTATGAAACCCGCGGGATCGCGCTGTTCCATGACGTCAATGACAACCTCAAGCTGGTGGCCGAATACAACCAGTTTGAAATCGAAGGCCACGACACCGTCGCCCAGAATGAAAACACCGACACCGTCGCCCTCGGCGCCGTGCTGACCTGGTAACCCCCGCCGGATCCGCCCGCGCTGCGCGCATCGCGGTGTGGGCTGGGTCCTGTGTGCTGATCCGCAATCCACCCCTCACCCCAACCCTCTCCCCAAGGGGCATAGGTATCTACGCATCTTTTAAGGGCTGCCGAATACTGTGGCGAGGGGGCTTGCCCCCGCTCGGCTGCGCAGCAGTCGTAAAACCGGCGGATGCGTTCTACCTGGAAAACCGAGATTGCCGGTTTTAGGGCCGCTTCGCGACCCAGCGGGGGCAAGCCCCCTCGCCACAGGTAGGGTG
>NZ_CABVHQ010000023.1 GCF_902497895.1 Pseudomonas fluorescens | reverse complement strand
CATCACCGAGATCGGCTGCATGGCCCATGCTCGCCGCAAGTTCTTCGACCTGCACGCGACCAACAAGAGCCAAATCGCCGAAAAAGCGCTGCATTACATCGCCGCGCTTTACGAAATAGAGCGTGAAGTAAAAGAGCTAGAGCCGGACGTGCGGCACCGAATACGGCAGGAAAAAGCGGCACCGATAATCGATGCGTTGCACACCTGGATGATCGCCCAGCGCGAACTCGTGCCCGAAGGGTCGGCCATCGCCAAAGCCCTGGATTACAGCCTTAAACGCTGGACTGCGTTGACTCGATATCTTGAGGACGGCGCGGTACCTATAGACAATAACTGGTGTGAAAATCAAATCCGGCCATGGGCTCTCGGGCGTTCAAACTGGCTGTTCGCCGGGTCACTGCGCAGCGGCAAACGTGCGGCTGCGATCATGAGTTTGATCCAGTCGGCACGGCTTAACGGCCATGATCCGTATGCCTATCTGAAGGACGTACTCACGCGCCTGCCGACGCAGCGGGCGAGTGAAATTGACGAGTTGCTGCCGCATAGATGGAAGCCCGTTTAACCATGCAAGGTGTGTTGGGCGGACGCTTACGGTAAGCGTCCGGCGAAGTCACCTAGACACGCTTTACTCATAGGTGCCGTTCCCGGAACGCGATGGCAGCGGCAAGCGTTGATGTGCTGCGGCATTGATGAAGGCCAATTCGGCTAAACGCAATGTGTTGAGCAGGGGCATAAGTTATTATTGCGCTCCGTTAGCCAGGATTGCTCAGGCACGAGCATTCTTTTCGCGATTCACAGAGTGCAATCCATGTACTCGGTCAGTAGCAGTTCAAGGACGTGATCCCAGTGGGTAAAGAAATTATCTTGATGCGTCATGGTCAGCCAAATCTGGCCGCGCACGACAAGGTTTCAGCGCTTGGTATGAAACGCTGGATTGAGCAATATGATTTATCCGAAATTGTAAATCTTCCTCCCCCTAAAGCGAGTCTGGAGTTGGCTCTTACTGCCCAAGTAATTGTGTCGAGCAGCGCGCCTCGGGCGCTCACATCCATCCGGGCCTTGGGCCCAGTTGGCAACTCCATCCACCGTTCACAGCACCGAAATCGCCTTCAAACAGCTGGGTGGCTGCTTGCGGGGCTGTGCTTGAAATGCGGTAATTGCGCTCGGGCAGCAGGCGCAGGCTGAGCATGGGGTGACCGATTTGCCGGAGCCGGACTCGCCCACCAGTTAGGTCATCCGCAAATCTAGAACGCGTCCATCGCGTTGCATAGCGGAGCCTTCTCCAGCGCGACCGCAGTGGATTTTCCCCCAGGGTCCAGACGCTGCAACGACACCAGGCACTGGCCGCTTTCCAGCAGGATCAGTTCATAATCCTGGCCGATTTTGGGGGTGAAACGAAAAGTTTGCTGGCAGCTATAGGAATAACCGCTGGAGACACTGCCCTCGCTTTGAAAGTTTACGGTGAAGGGCTGATCCCCCGGCACTTTCAGTTCCGTACGCGCCAGCTGTTGCGCCTCTATGTGCCGATTACTGGCCGGAATTCCCAGGCTGCGGCCATTATTTTGGTCGGCAAACCCCGACTCGGCCACGGCCATCACCCCCGAACCTGGAACGCGCCAGTCTATGCAATCACGCCCCGGTACGCCCCGTGCCATGCCGTTGGTGATGACGCGCAAGCGGGCGGTATCGCCAGCCGTGGGTTCCACGTAGGGCGTGGAATAGGCGCGAATATTGGAAATATTCCCGCAACCGCTCAGGGCCAAGGCAATACCTGCCACCAGAAGAGTTCTCATGAAAATCCTTTCAACTGGCCTTAGCGGCAGTGATACGGGCTTTCGCCGCTCAATTCCTTGCCCGTGGCGATATCACGGATGATCACCGTGCCACCCGGCGCGTTCAGGCAGAAGGCGTTGCGTATCGGATAGATGTTATGGCCGTGGGCGATGTATTTGCCCAGTTTTTTGATCGGTACGCCCGAGGCGTCCTGGACGGTGACTTCATAGTCACCCGACATCGTTACACAACCGCTTAACGTCAGCAGCAAGGCGGCGCAGAGTGCATATTTCACTGGTGATTCTCCTTAAATAAGCGGCGTTCCAGGCATTGGCCCGGGTGGAGGTGCCTTCGGCGAAGCGAATGGAATGGATACGGCCCGGAATCAGCGTCAGTTGCAGCACACCGCTGTTCAAGTCTTGGGGCGGCGCCAACACGCGTGTGGTGACAAACCCGCGCTCGATGATCGCGTTCTGAATATGCTTCATCGTCAGGTTGATGCCCTGGGCTCCCTGGCATTGGCCTGTGGCCGGGTCATTTTTGGGATCGGCACTGCGCAGTACCCATTGAAAATCCGCGCCAATTCGCCGTTCAGGACGATCTGACGGATCGGAAAACAGTGTGACTCACGTTTATCAAGCAAGGAGCCCTTGGATGACGACGGCGGCAACTCCAGCCGTACATTCGGTGCCGGCTCAAGTTGCTCGCGCAACGCCCGCTCGCGATCCTGCTGCTGCAGCAATTGCTGCGCGGGCACGGGCGGATCGGCAGCCTGCACGGCAAAACTGCCGAACGCGCCCAGCAACAACACGATCACCGAGCAGTGATGGGCCAGTGGCAGGGTTTTAACAGGCGGGGGCAACGTGCCGAAATGGGCCAGACACTCCCTTGGCCGGGAAAACACTTTCATTTCGCATCCCTGTGAAATTTCCCCGCTGGTGTGCCATGAGCCAGGACGGCACGTGGCTGGGCTGCAGGATTTGCCTTGGTGGGCAACGGAGTTATGAGCAGCCTTCGCTTATAAAGTTCACGGCTACCAGCGAAACTTCCTACAACCTTGATTTACAACGATCCCATCGCACGTAGGTCAATGACCGGTATTAGGGCTTGTAATGTTGTCTTTACGCGTTGAAGATCCCGCCTCTTATTTTAGTCAAGAGAAGTTCAACATGAGCATAGCCCTCATTGAGGACGAGATGCGCGAGGCGCTGTTCGGCTTCTCAGATAAACCCGATCCCCAGCCGCCGTCGAAAACACCTAAGCCCGTGGCTCTCGCAAAGCCGCAGCCGAGCACAAAAACCCGTGCCACCTCCAAACCACTCTCACCGAAGCTCAGGGTGATGCTAAACGTCACCAAGGACTTTGAAGGCGAAGTAGAGGTGTTTATTTATGATGCGAACACGTTGAGTACGCTTGTCGCGGAATACGAGGCGAAGAATGAGGCTAAAAAGAAGAAGTTCAGGTACTTCGACGTGGTGTCAGTCAAACCTATCCCATAGCTGATTTTCCATGAAACTGGGGGCTGCTTGCGATGGACGCACCAGCGTTCGGACACTCCTGAATGACTTGGGTTTTAAAGTGTTTCGGGTACAAAGCACTAACTCATCAATGCTTCGCAGCTAGCCGTTCTCAATTCACTACCAAAAACACAAAGCCTCTAAAATGAAAAAGGCCGATCATTTCTGATCGACCCAAGTCATTGAAAAATATGGTCGGGACGGAGTGATTCGAACACTCGACCCCTAGCACCCCATGCTAGTGCGCTACCGGACTGCGCTACGCCCCGACTAGGCGTGAAACTCATCCCTCATCTCGAGGGATGCTCAAGAATATATCGCAAGCGTTTGAAAACTGAAAGTATTTAAACGCAGAAATTTATTTCTTGAGTACCACCAGAACATCTTCCAGTTCGGCGATCATCTGGCGGATCATTTGCTTGTATTGGGTGGTGTCGTCTTTGGCTTCGTCACCGGAAAGGCGCAGCCGCGCTCCGCCGATGGTGAACCCCTGGTCGTACAGCAACGCGCGGATCTGGCGGATCATCAGCACATCCTGGCGCTGATAATACCGGCGGTTTCCGCGGCGTTTGACCGGGTTGAGTTGAGGAAACTCCTGTTCCCAGTAGCGCAGCACGTGCGGTTTTACCGCGCAGAGCTCGCTGACTTCACCGATGGTGAAGTAGCGTTTGCCTGGGATGACGGGAAGCTCGTCGTTATGACTTGGTTCCAGCATAAGCCTCAACTCGGGCCTTCAACTTCTGCCCTGGACGAAAGGTGACCACACGGCGAGCCGTGATCGGTATTTCTTCACCCGTTTTCGGATTGCGGCCAGGCCGCTGGCGTTTGTCCCGAAGGTCGAAGTTGCCGAAACCGGACAACTTCACCTGTTCGTTGTCTTCAAGAGCGTGCCTGATTTCCTCAAAAAACAGTTCGACCAATTCCTTGGCCTCCCGCTTGTTCAGGCCCAGCTCTTCATACAGACGTTCCGCCATTTCAGCTTTCGTCAGAGCCCCCATACGTCACTTCCTTAACGTGGCGTTCAACCTTTGTTCGAGCGAGGTGAGGATGTTTTGCGTCGTGGTATTCACCTCATCGTCATTAAGAGTGCGCGATGGATGCTGCCAGGTCAAGCCGACTGCAAGGCTTTTTCTATGCGGATCAATGCCTTTACCCTGATACACGTCAAATAGCCTGAGGTCTGTCAGCCACTCGCCTGCATTTTCACGGATTACGTCCAGTACGGCACTGGCTGCAACGTCTTTGTCGGCCAGCAGCGCAAGGTCACGACGTACTTCAGGAAAACGCGATAACTCCTGGAATTTTGGCATTTTACCCAATGCCACTTCGGCCAGAACCAGCTCGAAGACGAAGACCGGACGGTCGAGACCGAGGGTTTTCGACAATTCAGGGTGGATAGCGCCGACGTAACCGACTTCGCGACCTTCACGCTCGATGCGCGCGGTTTGACCCGGGTGCAGCGCCGGGTGTTTGCCCGGCACGAAAGTGAACGAGTCCAGTGCACCGGCAAAGCCCAGCACCGCTTCCACGTCGGCTTTGATGTCGAAGAAGTCCACGACATCGCGACCTTGTGCCCAGCCTTCCGGCAGACGGCTGCCGCAGACGACACCGGCCAGCATTGGCTCTTGCTTCAGGCCTTCGAGCTGGCCGACGAAGCGCAGGCCGCTTTCGAACAGGCGCACGCGATCCTGTTGACGGTTCAGGTTGTGCTGCAGCGCCTTGACCAGGCCTGGCCACAGGGACGAGCGCATGGCGGCCATGTCGTTGGAAATCGGGTTGGCCAGCAACAGCGGTTCGACGCCTGGGCTGAACAGCTCGAACTGTTTCGGGTCGATGAAGCTGTAGGTGATCGCTTCCTGGTAACCACGGGCCACCAGCAGACGCCGCAGCTCAGGCAGATCGCTCCGCGCTTCAGCCTTGGCTTGCGGGGCCAGACGGGCTTGCGGGTAGCGGACCGGCAGACGGTTGTAGCCGTACAGTCGGGCCAGTTCTTCGATCAGGTCGACTTCCAGGCTGATATCGAAGCGGAAGCTTGGCACTTCTACGCGCCACTGCCCTGCCCCATCGGCGGAAATCTTCAGGCCCAAAGCGCTGAGCAGACGCTCGACTTCGAGCGGATCCATTTCCAGACCCAGCATCTGGGTGATGCGCTGGGCCCGCAGGGTCACCGGTGCAATCGACGGCAGGTGTTGCTCGCTGACGGTTTCGATGATCGGGCCGGCTTCGCCGCCAGTGATTTCCAGCAGCAGGCCAGTGGCGCGCTCCATGGCTTCACGGGCCAGTTGCCAGTCCACGCCACGCTCATAGCGGTGCGAGGCATCAGTGTGCAGGCCGTAGGAACGGGCCTTGCCAGCGACGGCAATCTGGTCGAAGAACGCGCTTTCGAGGAAAATGTCCCGAGTGGTCGCGGACACACCGCTGTGCTCGCCACCCATTACGCCGGCAATCGCCAGGGCGCGGGAGTGGTCGGCGATCACCAGGGTATCGCTACGCAGGCTGACTTCCTGACCGTCGAGCAGTACCAGCTTCTCGCCCTCGATGGCCATGCGCACGCGGATGCCGCCATTGATTTCGGCGAGATCGAACGCGTGCAGCGGTTGACCCAGTTCCAGCATCACGTAGTTGGTGATGTCGACGGCGGCGTCGATGCTGCGCACGTCGGAACGACGCAGACGCTCGACCATCCACAGTGGCGTAGGCTTGGTCAGGTCGACGTTACGGATAACGCGCCCCAGGTAACGCGGGCAAGCGGCCGGCGCCAGGACTTCAATCGAGCGCACTTCATCGTGCACGGCGGCTACGCTGGCCACTACCGGACGTGTCACTGCGGTCGCGTACAGCGCGCTGACTTCACGGGCCAGACCGGCCACGGACAGGCAGTCGCCGCGGTTCGGGGTCAGGTCGACCTCGATGCTGGCGTCGTCCAGTTTCAGGTACTCACGAATGTCCAGGCCGACCGGCGCATCGGCCGGCAATTCCATCAGACCGTCGTTGCCTTCACCGACTTGCAGCTCGGCTTGCGAGCACAGCATGCCATTGGACTCGACACCACGCAGCTTGGCTTTCTTGATCTTGAAGTCGCCTGGCAGTTCGGCACCGATCATGGCGAACGGGATCTTCAGGCCCGGGCGCACGTTGGGCGCACCGCAAACGACCTGAAAGGTCTCCGAGCCACTGCTGACCTGGCAAACGCGCAGCTTGTCGGCGTCCGGGTGCTGCTCGGTGCTCAGCACTTCGCCCACGACCACGCCGCTGAATTCACCGGCGGCCTGCGTAACGCTATCGACCTCAAGACCGGCCATCGACAGACGAGCAACCAGCTCGTCGCGACTTACCTGCGGGTTTACCCAACCACGCAGCCATTGTTCACTGAATTTCATCCTGCTCTCCTAAGAATTCGTTACGACTAGCGAAATTGCGCGAGGAACCGCAAGTCGTTGTCGAAGAACAGACGCAAGTCGTTCACGCCGTAACGCAGCATGGCCAGACGCTCAACGCCCATGCCGAAGGCAAAGCCCGAGAACTCTTCCGGGTCGATCCCGGACATGCGCAGCACGTTCGGGTGAACCATGCCGCAGCCCATGACTTCCAGCCAGCCCGTCTGTTTGCAGACGCGGCAGCCTTTACCGCTGCACATCACGCACTCCATGTCGACTTCGGCGGATGGCTCGGTGAAGGGGAAGTACGAAGGGCGGAAACGCACGGCCAGTTCTTTTTCGAAGAACACGCGCAGGAACTCTTCGATGGTCCCTTTCAGGTCGGCGAAGTTGATATCGCGGTCGACCAGCAGGCCTTCGACCTGGTGAAACATCGGCGAGTGGGTGATATCCGAGTCGCTACGGTACACACGGCCCGGGCAAACGATGCGGATCGGCGGCTGTTGCGATTCCATGGTGCGGACCTGTACCGGCGAGGTATGGGTGCGCAACAACATGTTCGCATTGAAATAGAAGGTGTCATGCATCGACCGGGCCGGGTGATGGCCTGGGATGTTGAGCGCCTCGAAGTTGTGATAGTCGTCTTCGACCTCAGGGCCTTCGGCGATGCCGTAGCCGATATGGGTGAAGAACTGTTCGATACGTTCCAGAGTCCGGGTAACCGGATGCAGACCACCCGAGGTCTGGCCACGGCCAGGCAGGGTCACGTCAATGGACTCGGCGGACAGTTTGGCGGCTAGATCAGCCTCTTCAAACAACGCCTTGCGCGCATTGAGAACCTCTGTGACACGCTCCTTGGCAACGTTGATCAGCGCGCCGACTTGCGGCCGCTCTTCTGCCGGCAAATTCCCCAGGGTCTTCATCACCTGAGTCAATTCACCTTTTTTGCCAAGGTAGTGAACCCGGATTTGCTCCAGGGCATTGATATCTTCTGCGCTTTGCACAGCCTCTAGTGCTTGAGAGACCAGCGCATCCAGGTTTTCCATGTACAGACTCCAGATACAAAATAGGGGAAGAGCTTGAAGGCTCTTCCCCTATTTATGACGTTTAACACCTGGGCCCACGGAGGTGGGCCCGGGTGACTGTCGGGGGTACTTAAGCCAAGGTGGCTTTAGCTTTCTCGACAATCGCAGCAAACGCCGCTTTTTCGTTCACTGCCAGATCAGCCAGAACCTTACGGTCGATCTCGATGGACGCTTTTTTCAGGCCGGCAATGAAACGGCTGTAGGACAGACCGTTGATACGTGCACCAGCGTTGATACGAGCGATCCACAGAGCGCGGAACTGACGTTTTTTCTGACGACGGTCACGGTAGGCGTATTGGCCTGCCTTGATTACCGCTTGCTTGGCAACACGGAATACGCGCGAGCGAGCGCCGTAGTAGCCTTTAGCAAGTTTCAGAATTTTTTTGTGACGTTTACGGGCAATGACGCCACGCTTTACACGAGCCATGAATTACTTCCTCTATTCTTAACCAAAAATTAGCAAAGGCGCAGCATACGCTTGACTTTTGCAACGTCGGACGGGTGCAGCAAGCTGCTACCGCGCAGTTGACGCTTACGCTTAGTCGACATTTTGGTCAGGATGTGGCTCTTGAAAGCGTGTTTGTGCTTGATACCGTTAGCAGTTTTCAGAAACCGCTTAGCAGCACCACTTTTAGTCTTCATCTTTGGCATGTTCGGATACTCCGCATTCAGTTGATAAACATAACCGTAAGGCCTGCCGTGCCCTGGTGGTTATTTCTTCTTTTTCGGGGCGATGACCATGATCAGTTGGCGTCCTTCCATCTTAGGATGCTGTTCGACCGAACCGTACTCGAGCAGGTCAGCTTCAACCCGCTTGAGGAGTTCCATCCCCAGCTCCTGGTGGGCCATCTCACGACCGCGGAATCTCAACGATACCTTGGCCCTGTCCCCATCACTCAGGAAACGTACCAGGTTGCGCAGTTTTACCTGGTAATCCCCTTCCTCCGTCCCTGGACGAAACTTGATTTCTTTAACCTGAATCTGCTTCTGGTTTTTCTTGGCCGCGGCAACCTGCTTCTTCTTCTCGAAGATCGATTTGCCGTAGTCCATCAGTTTGCAAACAGGGGGTACTGCATCGGCGGAAATCTCCACCAGATCCAGTTTGGCCTCTTCAGCCTTAAGAAGCGCGTCTTCAATTGACACAATCCCAAGCTGTTCACCTTCAGCCCCAATTAACCGAACCTCGCGTGCCGAGATATTCTCGTTGATCGGGGCTTTCGGTGCAGCTCGTTTATCTTGTCTCATTTCACGCTTAATAGTAATTACTCCGAATCTGGGCGACCACGCCGGGAAACCGCTTGCGCGAGGAACTCAGCGAGCTGGGCGACGGGCATCGAGCCCAGGTCAGCACCTTCACGAGTACGCACAGCGACAGTCTGCATCTCGACTTCCCGATCTCCGATAACCAAGAGATAAGGAACCTTGAGCAAAGTATGCTCGCGGATTTTAAAGCCGATCTTTTCATTTCTCAAGTCAGACTTGGCACGAAATCCGCTTTGATTGAGAGTTTTTTCAACCTCAGCGGCAAAATCTGCCTGTTTATCAGTGATATTCATGATCACTGCCTGAGTCGGAGCCAGCCACGCAGGGAACGCACCCTCGTAATGCTCG
The DNA here is from genome assembly GCF_902497895.1 of Pseudomonas fluorescens. Classification (GTDB taxonomy): domain Bacteria; phylum Pseudomonadota; class Gammaproteobacteria; order Pseudomonadales; family Pseudomonadaceae; genus Aquipseudomonas; species Aquipseudomonas fluorescens_BP. The sequence goes on along the minus strand of NZ_CABVHQ010000023.1, from coordinate 76,903 downwards.
ATCAGGATCCCGACGAAACGTTCGAAGGAACCGAGGATCGCCCGGTGCAACATAACCGGGTGCTTGCGACTGTTGTCTTCGGAGACGTATTCGGCTCCCAGACGGATTGGCAGGTTAAAATCGAGCTGCAGGGTACCACACTGCCAGACGCGACCAAGGCAATCTTTCAGCGAGAACTCGATCTTCGGACCGTAGAAAGCACCCTCGCCCGGCTGCAGATCGTACGGCAGGCCCGCACTATCAAGGGCTGCGGCCAGTGCAGCTTCAGCGCGATCCCACAGCTCGTCGGAACCGACACGTTTTTCCGGACGAGTGGACAGCTTCAGCTCGATGTCTTTAAAGCCGAAATCGGCGTAGACATCCAGCGTCAGCTTGATAAACGCTGCGGACTCGGCCTGCATCTGTTCTTCAGTACAGAAGATGTGCGCATCGTCCTGGGTGAAGGCGCGCACGCGCATGATGCCGTGCAGTGCACCCGACGGCTCGTTGCGGTGGCAGGCACCGAACTCGGCCAGACGCATCGGCAGTTCGCGGTAGCTTTTCAGGCCTTGATTGAACACCTGCACGTGGCACGGGCAGTTCATCGGCTTGATGGCGTAGTCGCGGTTTTCCGACTGGGTGGTGAACATGTTGTCGGCGTAGTTGGCCCAGTGCCCGGACTTCTCCCAGAGGCTGCGGTCAACAACCTGCGGAGTCTTGATCTCCAGGTAGCCGTTTTCGCGCTGAACCTGGCGCATGTACTGTTCCAGCACCTGGTACAGGGTCCAGCCGTTCGGGTGCCAGAACACCATGCCCGGGGATTCTTCCTGGATATGGAACAGACCCAGACGCTTGCCCAGCTTGCGATGATCGCGCTTTTCAGCTTCTTCGATCCGCTGGATGTAGGCTGCCAGCTGCTTCTTGTCGGCCCATGCGGTGCCGTAGACGCGCTGCAATTGCTCGTTTTTCGCATCGCCGCGCCAGTAGGCGCCGGACAGCTTGGTCAGCTTGAACGACTTCAGGAAGCGCGTATTCGGCACGTGCGGACCACGGCACATGTCGACGTATTCTTCGTGATAGTACAGGCCCATGGCCTGCTCGTTCGGCATGTCTTCGACCAGACGCAGCTTGTAGTCTTCGCCGCGAGCGCTGAACAGGTCGATCACTTCGGCACGCGGAGTGACTTTCTTGATCACGTCGTAATCTTTTTCGATCAGCTGATGCATGCGCTGTTCGATGGCCGTCAGGTCGTCCGGAGTAAAAGGACGCTCGAAGGCGATGTCGTAATAGAAGCCTTCATCGATGACCGGACCGATGACCATCTTCGCTGTCGGGTACAGCTGCTTGACCGCGTGGCCAATCAGATGGGCGCAAGAGTGGCGAATGATCTCCAGCCCCTCTTCATCCTTGGGCGTGATGATTTGCAGAGTGACGTCGCTGTCGATCACGTCACTGGCATCGACCAGCTTGCCATTGACCTTGCCGGCCACGGTGGCCTTGGCCAGACCGGCACCAATGGATGCGGCGACCTCGGCGACTGAAACCGGATGATCGAAGGAACGTTGACTGCCGTCGGGAAGAGTAATAGTTGGCATGGCGCCTCCTCTCCTAGTGGTGACCCCTACCAAAGGTCACGTGGGTTGGGATGAGCCAGTACAAGATTCGGTCCAGGCCATTCAATAACGAACGCCTGCCGTACAGCGGCAGGAGCCTTGCGGCCAACCGGAAAACCGAACCAGAGTGACTGGAGTTCAAATCAGAATTATCAGGGTGCTGACCGCTACCGGGACGAAATGCCATCCGGAGCCTGAAAACACTCAAGCCGGGCATGCTAGCACAGATGAACGGTACTGGCGCCGCAGTGGCCTTGCGCTGGCGTAATTCGCCTGATTTTGTGCAAGAGTGCTGAACTTGAGCTGCACTTCAAGCCTCAGATACAGAGAACCGTACTCTGCCCCATCGACCACAAGGAGCATCCCAGCATGCGTCTGAATCGTTTTTTCGCCATTGCTGCGCCCATCATCCTGCTATTGCCACTGACCGCCAATGCTGCATGGCCCAAGGGCGAGCGTGAAAAATACATGGCTCAATGCACCCAGGCCGCAGGTTCCCAGCCAGGAATCAGTGCCGCCACCGCCAAATCCCATTGCGCCTGCGGTGCCGACAAGATTGCTTCGTACGACGCCAAGGACCTTCAGGCGCTGATGGATAACAAGGCCAGTGTCGATCTTTCGAACAAGGCATTGGCGGCTATTTCGACCTGCAAAGTGCCGAAAAAATAATCGCCCGATGAGCTTTTCCAGCGGTTTTTGACCGGTGAAATGACCTCAAAAACAGCATTGCCCTACAAAATATTCAGCTTTTACAGCTTTTTTTATCGTCTTTATTTTCGGCTGAAAGCCCCTGAAACCGGGGCCTACAGCCACTCAAGGAGATAAAGAAAACGCAACTGATCGGCAAACAGCACGTCCGGGGGGCTCCCAAGTCGAACATTTCGACTATGATACCCCGGTGTGCCCAGTTGGCCTGAGCAGCACAGCACTACTGAAAATATATGTTTCTTGGAGATACACCATGTCTAATCGCCAAACCGGCACCGTAAAATGGTTCAACGATGAAAAAGGCTTCGGCTTCATCACTCCTCAAGGTGGCGGTGACGACCTGTTCGTACACTTCAAAGCTATCGAAAGCGACGGTTTCAAAAGCCTGAAAGAAGGCCAGACTGTTTCCTTCGTGGCTGCCAAAGGCCAGAAAGGTATGCAAGCTGAGCAAGTTCGCGCTGAGTAATTTCTCCGCGAGCTAAAAAAACCCCGTCCATGTGACGGGGTTTTTTATGGGCGCAACAAAAGCCTGGAACGATCAGCCGCAGTTGACGCGATTGACCACCAGGTTCGCATCGGTATTGAGATTCAGGCGATCGGAGCGGTACTCCAGCGTCATCATATCGTTCGGCTTGAGGATTCGCGCGTTCTGCGCGCCCGAGCGCGTACGGGCCTGTTCCAGCAATTCAGGCGAAGCCTTCTTGCCAAGGGCGAACTGCGCCTCTTCAGAGTCACAGCGACTGTGTCCGGTTTCGGCCGCCGCAGGGTCTTTTGCCGATTCGGCGGTACTGCAGCCGGTCAGGATGACTGCTGCCAACAAGGTACCGAATGACGCGAGCTTCCAAGGCATGAAGCCTCCTTTTTTTCAAAAAATAAGCAGAGATCGTGCAACAGCTGATTTGGCTGTGGGTCAACAACCCTGAAAGCCTGCCCGCAAACTATCCAGCGCTCCAGCTTGCCTCAGCCGGCACAGGGTTTTCACGACTCAATCGTGACTGAATATGAACGGCGCGCTCAGTAGACGTCAATATAGTCGAACGGAGGGTTGGGCCAGTTCTGCTTCAATGCGTTGAAAATCTGCATCACCCAGACCGCGTCACTGGCAGCGACCGCACCGACGTAGCCCGAGCCTTTCGCCCAGGTTTCCAGGCGAAACAACAGACCTTCGGTATCGGTACCACCCACGACGCCTGAAGAGATGTAGGCAATACCACTCCTGGTGACCCGCAGCTGGGTGTGCTCATCGTCACTGGCCGAAGCCAGCAGCTGGCGCACCGCCTCAAGGGTCAGGCCGTCAGGCGCGTTCAAATCGATCTGCACAGCGCAATCCTTGATAGATATCAAAGTCCAAGTGTCGCATAGCCCTCCCCTCATGCCTAAGTCGGAGTGCGAAAAACCTCGCAAGATGTTTAACTCGACACAGCCCAAACCACCCGGATCGACGACCAGGCATTGGGCGGCCTTTTCAGACTTCGCGAGTTCATCATGACAACCGTAAGCATTGACGCCGACATCAAAGCCAAATGGTCACTGGGCCACTGCTCCTATAGCCCTGGCTGCCCGGAAGAGCTGGCGATCATCAGTATCGACCTGTTGGTCAAGGAACTGGGGAAGGAGGCAGCCCAAGTGTTCATCGCGCAGATATTCGAGAAATACCCAAGCAATCATATGGGCGCGCAACACGCGGTAAGGTAGTAACACCCCCGCAGGCCGGCATCCGCGAGGCCGAACTTACTTGAGGCGGGCCAGACGCGCCGTCAGCAAGTCGAAGAAGCCTTGGGCATCGCCGCTCTCGACCCAGAACACGTTCTTTTCCTGCTTCAGACCGTCGTGCCAGTCGACGATGGTCTGGCCGAAGGTCGGCCCTTCACGGCTGTCGACCACCATGTTCACCTGCCGGCCGCTGAACAACTGCGGCTTGAGCAGATAAGCGATGACCGTGGCGTCATGCACCGGGCCACCCGACAGGCCGTAATGTTCCATATCGCCTTTGACGTACTCGTTGAGAATATTCCCCACCACCTTGCTGGCATTGTTGCCCAACGCCGCGACTTGCTGCAGGCGCGCTTCGCTGGTCAACACCTTGTGGGTCACGTCCAGCGGCAGGTAGGTCAGCTTGACGCCGCTGTTGAGGACCACTTCAGCCGCCTGCGGATCGGCGAACAGATTGAACTCGGCGACAGGGGTGATATTGCCACCGTTGAAGTGCGCGCCACCCATGACCACCACTTCCTTGATGCCCTGGGTAATATCCGGCGCCTGAATCAGCGCCAGCGCCAGATTGGTCTGCGGGCCCAGCATGGCGATGGTGATGCTCTGGGGTTTGGCGGCGCGCAAGGTATCGATCAGGTAATTGACCGCGTTGCCGTCGGCCAGGCCGGCCTTGGGCTCGTGCACCGTGACTCCCGAGATGCCTTCCTTGCCATGAATGTTCTCGGCGTAGATCGGCCTGCGCAACAAGGGCTTCGGCGCCCCCGCATACACCGGCACTTCTTCGCGCCCCGCCCACTCGCGGGCCAGGCGTGCATTACGCGAGGTCTTGTCGAGCCGCACATTCCCGGCGACGGTGGTGAGCGCGCGAATGTTCAGCTCCTCAGGCGAAGCCAGGGCAAACAACAAGGCCACGACGTCATCGGCACCTGGATCGGTGTCGATGATCAGCTCGATTTTTTCCGCCGCCTGGGCGCTTGTAGCGGTGATCAATGACAAAAGCAGCAGACTCCGGAGCAGGTGTTGAAGTATCTGAGCATAGCGGTGCATGGTGCACTACTCCTTGTGCGTGAGAAATCCAGGTTGAGATACAGCGCGTTCTAAAAGGTCACTCCCGCGACCAGCACGATGTTGCAATACGGCTGACATTCACCGGTACGCACCACCGCGCGGGCTTGCCCGCTGAGGGTCTTGAATGCCTCGTGACTGAGCAACCGGCGCTCGCCCAATGCGGCCTTGGCCGTCAGCTCGTCAATCACCTGCAGCGCAGGCGGCTGCTTGAGCAGGATTTCTTCGGCCAGCACATGGCTTTCCACCTGCATTTCGCTGAGCACGACCTGCAAGGTGCTGACGAAGTCCGGAATACCTTGGGTCAGCGCCAGGTCGATCAACTCGACACCGGGCGGCACTGGCAAACCGGCATCGCCGATCACCACCAAATCGCCGTGCCCCAGGGAGGCGATCAATCGCGACAAGGCGATGTTGAGCAACGGCGTCTTTTTCATGAAGGGCTAAAGGCCTGTACGTCGGACAAGGTTGGAATGGAAGGTTGTGCACCCGCTCGAGTGACCGACAGTGCGGCCGCGATCTGGCCAAAGCGAATGGCCTCGGCTTCGCTTTGGCCGGCCGCCAGTGCCGCGGCAAAACCACCGACGAAGGTGTCACCCGCAGCAGTGGTGTCGAGGGCCTTGACCTTCAGCGCCGGGAAATGCTCGAAACCCTGCCCATTGGCGAACAACGAACCCTGGGCTCCGAGAGTAACGATGACTTTGCCGGCGCCCGCGGCAATCAATCGACTGGCGGCGGCTTCGGCGCTTTGCAGCGAATCCACCGGCAAACCGCTCAGGGCCGAGGCCTCGCTTTCATTGGGGATCAGGTAATCGATGGACGAATACCAGTCGGCCGGCAACGGACCGCTTGCGGGGGCCGGATTGAGAATCACGGTCTTGCCCAGTGCCCGGCCGCGCTTGAGGGTATGGCCGACGGTCTGCATCGGCACTTCGAGCTGGCAGATGATCACATCGGCTGCCTGCAATAGCGCGTCGAAAGCATTGACCACTTCGGGCGCGAGTCGACCATTGGCGCCCGCGACTATGACGATCGAATTCTGGCTGCTGTCATCGACCACGATCAACGCGACGCCACTGGAACCCTCGACGGTGGTCACGGCCTGGCAGTCGATCTGCTCGGCCAGCAGCGCCGCTCGCAGCTGCTCGCCATAACCATCGCCGCCGACACAGCCGATCATCGACACTTGCGCGCCAAGGCGTGCCGCAGCAACGGCCTGGTTGGCGCCCTTGCCGCCGGAAACGGTGGCGAACGACTGGCCAACCAGCGTCTCACCGGCTCGCGGAAGCCGCTCGGCCCGAGTCACCAGATCCATGTTCAGGCTGCCTATTACCACTACTCTTGCTGGCATCATCGGTACTCATCAATTTGGTTCAGCGGTATTGGTCAAAGAAGCCGGCCAGCGGCGCGGTCGACTCGCGCAAGACAATACTCGGGGTCACGATGCGCTGATCGGTGGCCAGCTCGGGGGTCGCAATCCGCCGCAACAGGACTTGTGCGGCCATCTCGCCCAACTCGAGGATCGACTGGCCCACGGTGGTCAGTGCCGGATAGACATAACGGCTCATCTGGATATCGTCGAAGCCAATGACCGAGAGCTCGCTCGGCACCCGAATATTGCGCTCGGCCGCGGCACGCAACACGCCGATACCCATCATGTCGTTACCGGCGAATATCGCGCTGGGTGGATTTTTTTCCAGAAGCCGAGCGGCAGCGCTGTAACCGCCGGTACTGGTGAAGTCACTCTCGAGCATCCGCTCCCGCGGTACTTGCACCCCGGCCTCTTTCAGCGCCCGGCAATAACCGGCCAGACGCATCTGCGCCACGCTGGTATGGGCCGGCCCACCGATACAGGCGATGTCCCGGTGGCCCAGGTCGAGCAAGTGGCGAGTCGCCAGATAGGCGCCGTATTCATGATCGATGCGCACCATGTCTGCATCAATCCCCTCCAGCCCCCGGTCGACTATCACCATCGGCGTGCGCACCGCGGCCAGACCGGCAGCCAGTCCGGAATCACCACCGGCCGAGGCGACTATCAAGCCATCGATGCGTTTTTCCAGCAGCACCCGCAGATAGCTGCGTTGTTTGTCCGGGTTGTCATCGGAGTTGCACAGAATCACGCAGTAGCCGTTACGCTCGCAGTAATCCTCGATGCCCCGGGCCAGTTCGGCGAAGTACGGGTTGAGACTGTTGGGCACCAGCAAACCGATGGTCGCCGTGGTTTTGGCTTTCAATGAACGGGCGACGGCACTGGGCACGTAGTCCAGGCTCTTGATCGCCGCCTCGACTTTGACCCTGACCTCTTCACTGACTGGTCGGGTCTTGTTCACCACATGCGAGACCGTGGTGTAGGAAATTCCGGCGAGCGCTGCTACATCTTTGATAGTTGCCATGACTTATGTCCGCCGACGTGCGCGCTGACTGCGATAAGTATCGAGTACCACTGCGACCACGATGACGGCGCCAGTGATGATGCGTTTGGTCGGTTCGGTCGCACCGATTTGCGCGAGACCGGCTGCCAGCACGGAAATGATCAGCACGCCAAAAAAGGTACTGATGACCGAACCGCGCCCACCCATGAGGCTGGTGCCACCGATCACCACTGCGGCGATGACCTGCAGCTCCAGGCCGGAACCGGCATTCGGGTCCGCCGCCTCCAGGCGAGAAATCTGAAACAGCGCCGCCACCCCGGCCAACAGCCCCATCAGGCTGAACACCAGGATCTTGTAGGGCTTTGGATTGATGCCTGCCAGACGCACCGCTTCTTCGTTGGTGCCAATGCCGATCAGGTAGCGCCCGAACACCGTGCGCGTCAGCACCGCCTGAGCGATAAAGATGATCGACAAGGCAATGATGAACGACGGCGAAATACCAAAGGCGATCGGGTTCGACAGCCAGGCAAAGGCATCGCCGATGTAAGCCGTGCGCGAGCCGGTCATCTGGTAAGCCACGCCGCGCGCCATTTCCAGCACGCCCAGGGACACGATGAACGACGGAATCCGCCAGGCCACGGTGATCGAACCGGTGAGGGTACCGGCCAGTGCCGCGACGACCATGCCGAGCAAGGCGGCCGGCATGACGCTCCAGCCCCAGCCGAGGATCGCCACGCTGACCGCCGAAGCGGCCAGGGCCAACACCGACCCGACCGACAGATCGATACCACCAATGATCAGGACGAAGGTCATGCCGACGGCCAATACCATCAAATCCGGAATCTGGTTGGCCAGGGTGCTGAAGGTGTCATAGGAGAGAAAATGACTGCTCAGGGTCGAGAACAGAGCAATCATTGCCAGCAAGGCTCCGGCCAGGCCCAGGTAAGTGCCCAGGCCGTAATAGTTGCCACTACGTTTGCTGGCAGAAAGTGCAGTTGTCATGGGGTATCCCTAGGCGCTGCTTCATGGAGCAGCGCATCACGTTTTTGGTAGCCGGCAAACGCGGCAGCAAGCAGTTCGTCCTGGGTCCAGCTGTCGCGTTCGAAGGTGTCGATCAAACGCCCGGCGGAAAGTACAGCAATCCGGTCACAGATCAGCATCAACTCGCGCAGATCGCTGGAAACCACCACCAACGCCTTGCCTTGACGGGTCAATTCGCCGAGCAGGCTATAGATGTCGAATTTGGCGCCGACGTCGATTCCCCGGGTCGGTTCGTCGAACAGCAGCACCGAGCAATCGCGCTCCAGCCAGCGGCCGATTACCACTTTCTGTTGATTGCCACCCGACAGCTCGGACACCCGTTGCGCCGGGCCCGAACTGCGAATGTGCATGGCGTCGATTTGCCGTTGGGCCAGGGCCGACTCGTCGGCTCCATTGACGATGCCAGCGCTGGAAATCACCGGCATGTTGCCCAGGGCAATATTGGCGCTGATCGATTGGGTCAGCAGCAACCCTTCGCCCTTGCGATCTTCGGTGATCAAGGCAATCCCGTGCCCGACCGCATCGGCTGGCGAGCGGATGCTCACTACCTGTGCCGGCGAACCCAGCGCGACGCTGCCGCTGTCTGCCGTGTCGGCACCGAAAATCAGGCGCAACAGCTCGGTGCGCCCGGCCCCGATCAGCCCGGAGATACCAAAGATCTCGCCGCTGTGCACCTCGAAGGAGACGTCGCGGACCTTGTCCGAACGGCTGAGCCCCTTGACCGTCAAGGCCACAGCGCCGATCTGGCGTGGCCCCAGGTCGATGTGTTCGCCCAGTTCGCGACCCACCATCAGGTTGACCAGTTGCTCACTGCTGTAATTGGCCATCGGCTCGACGCAGACCAGGCAACCGTCCCGCAGCACCGCAATGCGCTGGGCGACCCGGGCCAGTTCTTCCAGGCGATGGGAGATATAAATGATCGCCACCCCACGCGCTTGCAGGCGGGTAATCTGCTCGAAGAGCATTTCGACTTCGCGAGCGGTGAGCATCGCGGTCGGCTCGTCGAGGATCAGCACATGGCAGTCGCCAATCAGGTTACGGGCGATCTCGACCATCTGCTGGTGACCCATGCCCAACTCACCGACCAGTGTGTCCGGATCGATCGCATCCAGCCCGACCTGAGCCATCGCTTCAATAGCCGCCTTGCGCAATTGCTGGCGGTTGATCCAGCCGCCATGGCTGGGCAGATTGTCGAGAAACAGGTTTTCGGCGACGGACAAGGTCGGCAGCAGGTTGAGTTCCTGCATGACCATGCGGATCCCCAGGTCTTCGGCCTGCGTGCGGCTGGCGGGACGGTAATCCTGACCCTGGAACTGCATCTGGCCGATGGTCGGCGTGACCAGGCCACCGATGATTTTCGACAGGGTACTTTTGCCTGCGCCGTTTTCACCGGTCAACGCCAGCACTTCACCGCGCATCAACCTCAGGTCGATGTCGGTCAGCACCGGCTGAGCGTAGGTCTTGCCGATACCGCTGACCGAAAGGACAGCGGTCGGGGCGAAAACTGACATAAGAAACTCTCCATGCGCCCGCCCGGATGAGCGAGCGCCAGTGTGCCGCCAGGATGACTACTGGGTGACCAGTTCCACCGGAGTTTCGATCACGCCATTGCCGCCTTCGACCTTTTCACCCTTGAGGATCTTCAGCGCGGTTTCGATACCGAATACCGCTTGTCTGGCAGCAAACTGGTCCGCGGTCGCCAGGACCCGGCCGTCTTTGAGCATCGGCTTGATCGCGTTGATGTTGTCGTAACCGACCACCTGGACCTTGCCCGCCTTGCCCGCTGCACGCACCGCGGAAACGGCGCCGACCGCCATGCTGTCATTGCCGGCCAGCAGGGCCTTGAGGTTCGGGTATTCGCTCAGCATAGAGGAGGCGACCTGGTTACCTTTGTTGATTTCCCAGTCACCGGATTGCAGGGACACGACTTTGATCTGCGCCGCTTCCATCGCATCCTTGAATCCGGCGGTGCGTGCCTGGGCATTGGTCGTGGTGGAAACACCTTCGATGATGCCGACTTCGTCACCGGCCTTCAGCTCCTTGGCCAGGTACTCACCGACCAGACGAGCACCCTTGCGGTTATCCGGCCCTACGAAAGGTACGCTGATATTTTTGCTTTTGAGTACATCGACATCCAGCTGATTATCGATGTTGATCACCGTGATACCGGCGTCGACCGCCTTCTTGATCACCGGCACCATGGCTTTGGAGTCGGCCGGCGCGATGATCAGCGCGTTGACCCTGGAAACGATCATCTGCTCGACGATGCGAATCTGGTTGGCGGTGTCCGTTTCATCCTTGATCCCGTTGGAAATCAAATCGAAGTCTGCGGAGTGCTCTTTCTGGTAGGTCTTGGCGCCATCTTCCATGGTCAGGAAGAATTCATTGGCCAGGGATTTCATGACCAGGGCGACTTTGGGTTTTTCCGGCGTTTCGGCGAAGGCCGAGGAAAGCGGCAGCGCGGCGGATGCGGCTGCGAGCATAGCGACAGCGAGAAGACGTCCAGCGAATGGCAGCTTCATGGGTTCACTCCGTTCTTATGATTATTGGGTGAGCAACGCTTGCATTGAAACAGGCTTCAATCCCCTCGCGCCGAGGCGCTGCCGGGTGAAGCAAAGAGTGGCGAGACTATCGGAGCAAGCCCTCGCGAAATACGCGCAAACGTTTGCGTAGATCGAACTATGGGAATCCTGCCGAGATTTGTCAACGACCAGAAAACGCCTTTTTTGAGCGATTGTTTCGCAGACGCTCCGATACAAAAGAATCTTAAAGCTGGCCTGCTTTCCCTTAAGCAAGATAAATCCTTTTTTAATGTAGGACCTTTCGGACATCCGAACGTGAAACACCCCATATCGTCGGGAAACCGGACACAGACGCATACAGAAAAATCACCAACGTAAAAAATAGACTTTAAAATCAATCGGTTACATTAATTTTCTCGACAAGGTGCGACTGGTACAGATCCTGCTCTTCTCTAAGCCCTCAGGCAGAACTGCCTGGGATGCTTCTGGATGAACCTGCACCAGCACCGTCATTACAACAAGAGAGAAAATAATGAACTCTGCCTTCAAGACCTTTGTTCCGGGCGCTTTGGCCCTCCTGCTGCTACTCCCTGCGGCACTGCAAGCAAAAGAAGTCGAAACCCAGCAAAAGCTGGCTAACGTGGTCATCCTCGCCACTGGCGGGACTATCGCCGGCGCAGGCGCCAGTGCAGCCAACAGCGCCACCTATCAAGCGGCCAAAGTCGGTATCGAGCAGTTGATCGCCGGTGTGCCCGAATTGAGTCAGGTGGCGAATGTGCGTGGCGAACAGGTGATGCAGATCGCTTCGGAAAGCATCACCAACGAAAACCTGCTGCAACTGGGTCGCCGTGTCGCCGAACTGGCCGACAGCAAAGACGTCGATGGCATCGTCATTACTCACGGCACCGACACCCTGGAAGAAACTGCTTACTTCCTCAACCTGGTGGAAAAAACCGACAAGCCGATCATCGTTGTCGGCTCGATGCGCCCGGGTACCGCGATGTCTGCTGACGGCATGCTCAACCTGTACAACGCCGTCGCTGTCGCCAGCAGCAAGGATGCCCGTGGCAAAGGCGTACTGGTGACCATGAACGACGAGATTCAGTCGGGTCGTGATGTCAGCAAGATGATCAACATTTATCTGTAGGCGCCTCTCTTTCCCCGTGATGTTGACAAGCTAAACATGCCTTCCTACGCTGAATAGACACATCAGAAATGGGGGATTCCCCGATGTTGATCAGGCGAGTGACTGGTATTCAATGGGCAGGGGGCAGTCTCGACAGCTACGCCATCCTTGAGTCTGGAGTACTGGATAACCAGTCAGTGGTCGTCCCGCCTACCCTTTATTTGCTTGATCTAGCCAAACGTGGCCGAAGCGGGCACACGATAAAAGCAAATGCCGACGATTTAAAACTCTTATTTGAAACTCTCAAGAGATTCGATATCGACTGGAAGGATCTTACAGACAATCAAATGTCTGGTTACTTGGAGAACATTCTTCAGAACGAACACCATCTCAGCAATGAATCCGTAGAACGCCATATTTCTACGTCAAAAAGCTTCTATAAAACGTCCTTCAAAAACGGCTTATTAAGTGTAGAAAAAAACTTCACATTTAACTACGTAAGGTCTCACAACCTCCGTTATCAAGGGCAAGGCAACGGCAGCCCAAAATACAACCTACGGCAACAGTATTTGAGTAAAAATCTCTTCAACTTGATATTAGCACACATAAAAACGAGAGATAGTTTTATACGATATCGAGATGAACTGGTTTTGCTCTTCGGTTATCACTGCGGACTAAGAAGTAGCGAAGTTACCTCACTAGACAACTTGCAAACAGAGAGTCTGCTTGAAAAAATCAGTGAGGCCGATGCAACTGAACATCTGACCATAACAATCCCGATAATCGGTAAAGGAAGCAAAGTCAGGTACGTGTTAGTTAACCCATACACGGTCAATAAAATACGCAAATTTTTATACGGAGCGCGTTCTCAGTTACCCCCAGGCTGCTTACTGTGTTCCGTTAAAGGCAAACCCCTTTCAGCATCCCATGCCACCCGTTTATTCCAAACTACTCGCGATATTGCGCTGCCCAGCCTAAAAAAAGAGATTCAGGATGCTTTTACGAATAAACCTGATCAGTACACAGTATCCTTTAAAACGATAAAGCTAACAGTGTTTCATTCTCTTAGACATACGTTTGCCACAAACCTTGTAGATTATTGCTATAAAAACGGGATTGACCCCTATCAATATATTTCAGAACAATTGGGGCATGAGAGAGAAGAAACAACTAAAGAATATATCACCTTTGAGGCAAACATATTTAGCAGGGATAAAACAAGAAAAAAACTTAATTCATCTATGGAACCAGATGATGAATAGCAATACTGGCTTAGAGCCCTTTCGTGATCCCGCCCCAGAGACTGATGAGTTTACAGTAAGCTTCCATTATAAAACAGACTCTGGTGCCGACTCAACCAAGAGTTTGCATCTTACTGAAAAGCTTAGAACTTTCCCAATATGCATGGTGATTCTTGAATACTTCAAAACATTCGCAAACTATCCTAGCGAAACAATATTCAATAAGCTGTTTTTTGCCAACAACTTCGTAGCCTACATTGAAATAAATTATGAAACCAAAGAACAAGTACCACGCAATGTTGTATTTCTTTTCATGGAATCAATAAGCTCCGCTTATACAAAACAAAGTTCATTGAGGCAGGTTAGCACTTGCATTCGAACGATAATGAAATGGGGTGTTGAGCAAGGGAGGTTTACCAAACTGGCAGAAAATGATCGTCGCTCATATCTCGCCATGTTGAAAGGTATCCCAACAATACCTCAGTCCACGGAAACTGAAGAACCCCGATTAGCACTCTCACAATTAATCGAAGGTTACGACGTTGACGATTTAGATTTACTCGACTCTTTGAACCATTTTTGCTGGCATTTTCTCAAAATCTTGCAACGTCACCGTGAATTGTTAAAAGCTGAAAACAGTGTATCTAACGAACTTGAAGCACTTAGTAAAATAGATGATGGATCCATTAATCTGGCTGCCTGGAAAAGCGCAGGAGCAGACCTTTCAAAATACCGAACAATCTTTGACGCTGTCGTTAAAACCGAAGATCTGACTATCAAAGAACGTATTCTTTTCTCCTGCAATAGCTACCGTGACAGTTTAATTCAATCCAACACACTCAGCAACGCCACGCAACTCGAAGAAGCCCTTTCAAAATGTACTTGGATGGATGGCTCACTTAGACAATTTGCCGACCCGGCTAAAGGGAAGCTGTATGCAACATTTTCCGACATGGACTTTAAGCATTTGATAGCACCTTTACCCGTTGAAGAAATTTGTCTCAGGTGGATAATGGCGGCAGATCGAATTCAAAGCGCAGGGCAACAAAGCATCAAAATAAGTGATATCTTAATAACACCGACTCATTGCACTTTAGCATACACTAAAAAAAGAAGTGGGAAAACCATCCGATGCTCCACGGCGTATCCCAAGAAATCTTGGCAGTATAAAACATACGTTTACTACACTGAGTTAAGAAAAGCGACGGACAACCACTTCCCCAATGATGCCCATGATTTATTTTGGCTATACAAATCGCCTTTCAAGCAACCTCAACATATAGGCTCAAGAAATTATCGCCTTCTTGTGCTGTCCTGCCTGCCCTATTCACATCTACATCAAGAAATCATAACACGCGAGCCAAAAACAATTCCATTCATAAAACTTTTGACTAAAGTGCTAAATAGGGGTACTGGTCATCCAAAGCACCATTTAATCTCTGATCCAGATGCTTGCAGCGTAAAAAAAACAGAAATATGTGAAGATGTGGCATTCAAAATTTGCCCTGGCGCAATTACACAATCAAGAGCAATTGTTGACGACGATAGCGTACCGACAAATACTCCTTATGATCGCTATGCAAAAGAAAATGTCGACGCCGATAGCACGGCCCACAGCGTTACCACAAAGGAGTTCATTTACAAAGCACGAAGCGAGACCATTCATAGAAAAGCCAAACGCTCATCATTTTCTAAAGCGGTTAATGAACTGCAGGAACATGATGCGAGAAAACTGCTAGCAATGCTCAGCGGCAGCCAATACCTATCATTGAAACAAATGAAAGAATTCTTGGGCTGGCCCACAGGCCATTTCAGCGCCACTAACATTTCAGAGTTTAATGAATTAGTCAGCGCAGCTGAAAAGAAAGGGTTCAACTGCACCCCGTTTGGAACATTACTTGAAGACGCGAGTGGGAAAAAAATAATCATCAAAAGTCCTGTTACCGTTGCACTGATGCTGTCTCACAAAGAAGCTTGTGACGAAGCCGCTGACGAAGCCGATAACGATGAGCAAGCCCTGGCATTGAGTCTTCAATCGAGCTATATCTCAGTAATGCTTGAAGCATTCGACAGTAAAATGCTGAAGGAAGGGCACGATCTACATTTAAGTCCTGCGTTTCCAAAAGCGACCATATGAGGGCTGATTATGTCTAATCGAATCGAACCTCAATATTATGTGATAAATCAACTCGGCAGTGATTTCTTCTACGTTATAGACGCTAAAAGCGAAGCTCCCCGGAAAATCAATTTCAAATGGGAGTGCAGTATTGAAAAACGCGTTTGGGCGCAAAATGCACTCTTACTTTCCTCAAATTTTTTAAGTTCAAGCCGTGCAGGCCCTATGGAGGTGCGAAGCTGCCATGCGTCAGTCGTTGAATCGGTCTTGCTGAAAAAGCTATGCGAGTACTGGGAAAAAAACCATTCAACAAAACCCTTATGGAACTGGAATAGGTCAGAAGTGAAAGAGATGGTGCGGAAGGTTATGGTACGAGATCTCTCGCCCCTTGGTGATCCAATTTTATACGCTGCAAATAATCTGAACCAGTTTTGTTATTGGCTCTCAATCTCCCATGAAGCATACCTTGATGGTCGAATCAACGACGGAATAAGCTTCAAAACATCGTCACATTTCAAAAAGGAGGTGATGGATCCTTTAATGAAATTTTTAGATTCAGACTACGCTGAGTGGGTTTACGGTGGATCCTATGGATCAATTTCTCCGGCGATTGCGTCATTACTGCTCGCCCACTCGATACAGATCCTTGAATCTGAGAGTCTGATTGCAGCGCAATGCTTTTTCAAAGCATGGAAAAAAAACCCTACCGGACTAGGTTCTATTTTCCGCCAGTTTAACCGCCGAAATCTCGATGTGTTGGAGCGCGATCACTTTCAAAATAGTGCAAGGAGCGTAAAGTCCTTAAAATTAAAACATGCGCTTTTAGATGAGTTCAAAGAGTCCGGTATATTACCATTGTCTAGGCTTCCTTGGGATTCTTATATTGAGCTGTCTGATTTTTGCCGTTTAGCCATTCAAGCGTGCATGGTCATAATTTTAACACTCACTGGCCATAGGGCGGGTGAACTCTTGTCCGTTCATTCTGCTGACTGGGAGGTCAAGGGCGACGAGGTAATTGTCAGAGAAGAAATAGAAAAAACGTTAAATGGTTTAAGAATCCCCAGATATTTCCACAGCCTTGCCGCAAGAGCGGTCAAAACAATATGGAGTTTAAGTTTTATCGATTCCGAGAAACACCGCATACCTTTGCACCACAAAGCATGGTCTTCGGGACTTGCATCTGCCGTCATTAATGGCGAAGACGTGGATACATGGCTTAACCTAAACGGCGAGCTTACAGCGAACACTTTAAGACAGTGGCTTGATAACTATTTTGAGCAATCCTTTCTTGTCGTTTACCCGGAGGTAAAAGCAGAGCACCCCGGAATCAGCCCTCATCAATTTCGCCATTCTTGGGCTGAATTTTCAATTAGACGTTTCGATCATAATGTTGAAGCTCAAGTACGTGAATATTTTTTACATAAAAGCAAAAAAGCAACACGCCGGTACACTGACAAAAAACTATCTGAATCCGTTCAGTATTCGATAGAACATGAATACCTAGACGAAGTTATACATCAGGTCATTTCCGACCGTTTTGGCGATGAATACAGAGGCCCAGCCTATCGAAGAATCGTTAACACCTTAAGTAAGGTAGATAGCCTAGATCCAGCCGAACTTGATGCTCTCGTCGAATCTATATGCAACAGTGTTGAAAGCTATACTGCGTTTGAATGGGGCTGTTGCTTGCTATTAAAAAACAGTAAGCAAGATGCCAAATGCCATGACAGCTTTACCGGGTTACCAGCTCCAAAAATCTATGCGAGTGTTAAACGTTGCACAACATGCCCAAACCTAGGAACAAATGCTCTCCAAAGAAACAACCTCACCAGGATCGCTATTAACCATTCGTACATTGCAAAGCATCACTCAGTGCTTGCGATAGCGAAATTGAGTCAAAATGTCGTTGACCAGATTAGCCGCCTTTTGGATTAACTATGAAATTTGACCTTGACAACTTCAAAAAACCAGCCCCAACTGCGGATACTACCAGTCCTTATCAGACGAGCGTCGCACAGAAATTACACGCAAAAATTCTAAAGGAATATCAACAAATTTCACTTGTCATCCTGAAAAGGTCGGTACTTACTACGAAGGAAAGGCAAATTGTCGCGAGACAAATTGCATTGTCATGTGGGGTTAGTCCAAGCACACTTACTCCTCGACGACAGCCTGGACTCGTTGCGCTCATTGACACATTGAACGATGATTTAGAGCTTCAATGGAAAAGTACCTCAGCAAAAAAAAGCCACAGTGGCCGTAAAAATACGAAAAAAGAACTGATGGAAGAAAATACGCTTCTAAAAACCGAGAACGAAAGGCTGTCGAATTTACAACTTGCAGGTGCAATGACGGCGGCCATTGAGAGCATGCTAACTGAGGAAGCTCGCCTTCAAGCTTCTACTATCCGACAACTAAAATCAGAAATCTCAAGACTGAATAAAGTAATAGACAACCAAGCAGAACTACAACAAAGAATGCTCTATAACATTAACAAACCTTGAAACGCTATTTAGCACGCGTAAGATAATCAATAGCAGCCCCCACGCCGAGTAAGGACTACATGACCGATTTTGAGTGGGATGCCATCCTCGCAGCTGTTCAGGCCTATCTCCAACCTGACAGCCAGCCGACTCAATGTCATAACCCCAGGGTCGCATCTCCGGAAGGCCAGCCACGGTCTACTGGGAACGATGCCTTTCAGAGCGAATCTGTCTCCCTTCCAGATTGAACGGTTAAACATTTGTTGGCGATCTGGGTACGCGTCAACACTTGTAATCTTCGCCGTATTTGCCCTTGGAGCAAGGTTGCCCCCAAGCTTCACTCAAAGTGGCACTCTCAGATCAGCGAACAGAGCACAGAGCACAGATGTAACAGAAACATCAAAAATAAAATACGACTTGTCAAACTCAATATATATTAAAAACAACATCTAGTAACGACCAATCAATTTATTAACAAGTCGAAACCTGCATATAACTAGCTGAAATAAAAGATAAAAATTACACACTTCGACTTTCTCATTTATTAGTCAAAGAAAAAACCAAGATCGCGGCCCTAGTCACATTTTCCTCTCGATAAATAACACTTGCAATTCTTCAAACCTCTATTATTCTCTGGACATAACCAACACTAAAACGGTACATCAACATGGATAATGTCGAATCGATGATTCTTCAGAAAAAAGAGCCATCCAATACGAGATGTTCTCGCCTATTTTTTGCTGAGCATGATTCAGTCAGCAGAGAAGATGGGCAGTTAGTGTACTCGGTTTTTTCTACTCTCCAGCATCGCACTGTAAGTCTTGATCTCCGAGAGAAGCCCGGCGTGCAGCACTTCGCAGTCTTATGGGACAGAGATGGAGTGGACAACAGGGTATTCGAAACAATCGAGCGGGCGATCATTCAACAAGTTCTTTCGCCGGTATCAATTATTCATTACACGAAGGGCTGCTTGGCAATTGTTCTTAATCAAGACCATAACATCAAAAACTTACAAGAATTTTTTGATACCTGGCAAGATATCGCAGGCTTTGCAATATGGGAAGACTGGACGTTATCGTGCTTTGAAAGCAGAGACTTAACTAATCTTATGGAGGGGCGCATCCTTCGAGAATATGCAAAGAATATTTTATCCGCCGAGGATCTGGGTATTTTTGATTACAACTATGATATGTTTTTATATAAAGAAAGCTGGTCACAAGAGCCCATAGCTGATTCTGAACAAACTGGAGCACATTGGTCGCAGGAAAAATTGAGTTTTTCTGACAACCCCGATGAGGATGATGAAAACCCATTTTAATTTGCCTATAAATTTACACCCCCAAAGAGAGAATCTCACCTTTAAAGATCGAAACCTTGACTCCCCCCTAAATTTTTCGACTAGTGAGGTGTGAAATGAGCACGCATAAAGAAAAATTGGCTATGGCAAACAAGCTATTAAAAATCGCTATCAGCGAATGACATGAATCATCAATTCGATCACCATCCTATTATGACCACGCTGGCTTATCTTGACACAAAAACGCTTCGAAAGCTTACGCTCCGTCCTCAGGTCAAAGACGATCCTCGTAATCAATGAACATCAGTTTTACAGAATTGATCCAGCTGAGAGCGGAACTGTTCTGTGGCAACAAAGCGACGCCGATACTTTGCTTGGTCAGCTGGAACCTTCCATGGGCCCGAACACTTAGCGTACTGACTACATCTAAATCCTAGTTCCCCATCGGCAAGCGTAAAATCTTGCTTATAATGCATCCCCTTAATTTACTAATGCTATCCAATTGTTGCCGCTGACCGAAAACTGACCCAGTAAAGGCTGTTCTGCCGACTGAAAACTGACCCAGGTGTTCAACTACTTCTGCTCACTTTCCGAGCAGGAGAACACAGGGTGATCAGCATGGAAATGTTGGGGAAAATTCGGAGGATGTACTTTCGCGACAAGCTGTCGCTGCACCAGATCGCCAAGCGTACCGGGCTGTCGAGAAACACCATCCGAAAATGGGTCAGAGCACCCGAAGCCACTCAGCCAGCGTACCAGCGGGGCGCTACCTTCAACAAACTCAGTCCATTTCACGAGACGCTGGAGCAGGCGCTCAAGGCCCATTCGTTTCGGGCAAAGCACAACCACAGGAGCGCCAAGGCACTTTTCGAGCAGATCAAGGCCGAGGGTTACGACGGCGGCTACAGCCAGCTCACCGCCTTCATCCGCTCGTGGCGCGGTGAGCAAGGCAAATCTTTACGTGCCTTTCTCAGACGCTTGCCACTGAGGATGCTTAAGCAAGTCACCGAAAGCTCGGTGATTTACGCTCGGTACGGTGCACTGGTTTAGCATCCCTCAGGGCCCTATCCAGTACCAATGCAAGCTCAAATAGCCCCATCCTACGGCTGTCCGAGAAACTATAGGGCCTATGTCAAGACTCATAATGTATTGAGCATCCCTCGCTAAACTGATGATGCAAGATTCTCCCGAATCCCCTTGAGTGTTTCGACTTCTCGCACCTGAAAAGCGCGAACAAGGCTAGCTAGACGAAGGTTGATCTTGTCTTCTCGACCATAAAAAAGCCGTCGATTTTTATAGCGCTCAAATTGGCCATTGGTACGATCTGGCATCAATACAAAACGCTCTACTGCCACGCCATTTTGAATCACCTCATAGGCCTTTGGCACATCGTCAAGCAGCCCATCATGAATGAGCAGATTGCGAACCGACTCGACCTCCTGCACTTCTTCACAGGACTCGAAAAGAGATCCCCTGCGGTCATTGAGAGCCAATCGGTTCCGTTGCCCAAACAGGAATTTGGACGAGACGAGCTTGGGATAAGTCGTAAAATCTGCTCGAAGGTTTTCCGTCTCCATCGCAAGCTTGGCAAGGTAATCGAGCAGGCTGTGCATTCGGATAAATAGAAAACCGAGTATCGCGTTGAGATTCGTGACGGTGGGTGATGTGCTCCACCGGATTCCGTCCTCAAGACGAATTCCAGGCGTGAAAAAGGGATCCTGGTTGAGTATGCGATAAAATTCACCAGTGAGCTGACTCACCTCTTTTGTGCACTCCTGAATAGCCGACACCAGCATGCGACAGTCATACAGATACAAAAATCGGTTGAGCTCTGGGAGGTTCGCAAACGCCAGCAATAGCTGTTCGAACTCACTGCGTCCTATTGGCGACTCCGAGTTGAGTCCAGCCTCAACTACAAAAGGTGGGGCAATGTGCAGAATGCTGTAGTAATAGCTGATGCTCCCGAAAATTTTGGCAGCAAGCTCATCGTGTAGATCTACACACTGGCTTTCGACCTCATAAAGGCCATCGCCGGTCAACGATCGCCAACTCCCCATCGCATGTAGAAAGAAGCCCTCTCCAGCCATTCCTTCTTCGATAGCAGTCGGAACTCCATCCAGTCGAAGGACAACGGAATTACGATTCAGTAGTGCTGGCTGGACAATAGTTGTCACATCAACACCGTCAAGTTAGAAAGCACAATGGCAGGCGGAATCAAGGTTCGGGCTGAGTGAGGCCATCCTTGGCTCATTAGACATTGGCGTACTATCTGCCAAGGCAGCAGCGCAAGCTGCCTATATTCTTCAGCGCTAGCTGCCAGACTGAAAAGTCCCATCAGCAGTAGAAATGTATCAAAGCCCTTGTTCGAATCTCGGTGGCACAAGCTTCTTATCTCGCCATTCCTCTGTAAGGACTACACCAGGGATCTTGCCCCAGACAAACTCATCCGCATGGTCAAGGACGATAATTTGCAGGCGCCCGTCAGAGGCATTGACCGCTTCGGCTAAAGCCAAGAAAACCTTCCTGACAGCCTTGCGATCCTCATCATCCAGTTCGTGCTCATCCTCTTCTGTTTTTGCCGCCCGCTTCACTGGAAAATAGACTTGGCTGGGCTGATCGAATATCAAAAAGTGAGGAACCGGATGCTCCAGGTGTTTTTTGCTCATGAACAACTGCTGAAGTGCCAAAAGCATAGCCACGTGATAAGCGAGCCAGTTGGCACCGCTGCCCACTTCCCACAGAAAGTCATCGCGCCCTTCATGGCGTACTTTGACCGCAAGATCTGTAATCGAAAGCGAGATCCGAGCCTCCTTCCACTCTGCGTCCAACTGCGGAGTTATCTTGCGGCAATAGTCGCTGAGAGTATTGAGGATCTGGCGTGTTTTCTCGCGAATCTGGTCGACTGAAATTTTTGGTTCGAGGTCAGCGATTTTGGCTTCGATATCTTTGAGCTTTTCACTCAAGCTGGTATCGGCATGAGCAGCCTTATAATTTTTCACCGCCTCCTGAAGCCGTCCAAGATAACGGTCAATATCAGTCAATCGCAGAGCCTGACCTTTAGCCTGCAGATCGAGCGCTTCAATGGCTTTGATCTCTGCCCTGATGGATTCAAGCTCCTCAGCGTCGGTACGCACGGAGTTACGCAGTCGAACCAACTCGCTTTCTACCGAAGCGGAAACGACAGGGGTTTCACGGGCAAGCGTTTCGATTTCACTTAGCGCCGTACAGAGTTCATCAAGTTCCCGGGAGGCCGACAGAGAGGATCCGACGACATTGTTGCTTTCTGTACCGACCATCCCCTGAAGCCATGTCGATAGCGATAAACGCTCCTTGATAGTGTCCAGAGAATCCAGATAGGCATCTGCATCCTTTTTGACCTGCGTGAGCTCATTGAGCCTCTGCCGGCCGCGATACAGGTTGGTGGCTATGACCTCTTCACGCTTTTTGAGGCCATCGATCGTATTGACCGATGTCTGAATACCTTCAAATGTTTGGCTGGCATCACGCGAGCTTTTTTCGAGGATCGAATTAAGTTGTTCGACCGCAATGGCCCAGTTTTCGGACAGCTGCGCATCCACCGCTACCAGGCCATATTCACGCGCTTGGTAAAACCAACTGCGCGCATCAGCACGCAAGCGCGCAGAGGCGTCGAACAGTGATTTCAGCTCAGCCTGGAGTTGTTTTGATTGACGCTGAAGCTCTTTCATTTCCCACGTCGACATCAACGTCTCGGACGTCACAGCTCCCAGGATGAAGGGAAATATCTCTTTCAGTTTTTCCCGGTGCCCTGTGGTGTCTGCCTTGTAGAACAGCACGTCCGGGTTTGCCACGATGTTTTGTGGCTGGAACGTAAACGCCATCAGATCGCGAAAGCTGGGTCTAGTTTTGAAGCCATAACGGACGTCACCTTCAAAGCCCATATTTGGCAGACCAGATAACCGGTTCAGGATCTCTTTGACACCATCGCGGTTTGCATTTTTCTTGGTGATCTTGTCAGGTATCTCAACCCGCTCCCCTTCCAGTATGAACATATCATCGGTGGAACGTTGATTGCCTGGCTCAGCCCTCGCCAGAAGCTTCAACCCTTCATCTGTGTCTACAAGGATTCCGAACCAAGCGCAGGTTTTGCGGATGGTACCAACAGGGATCGCACACCTTTCAGAAGCCAGGCAGTAGTCGATGATAGGAATAACTGCCGACTTACCCGCTTTTGAAGATCCACTGATGACGTTGACAGCGCCCGGGGTGAATTCAACCTCTCGTATCTTGCCGCCGTTTTTTGGCCAAAGTACAAGTCTGAGTATTTGCAGTTTCATTAAAAGCCTATCCTTAGCGCAGCCTGGATTTCCTGAAGAGTAAGTGTGCCGCACCAAAAGCCTAATTTGCCGGCGAGCTTGGTCAACACTTTGATCTCCTGCGGGACACCAGAGGGGAAATGTTTGACGTTGCAATCGACGAGTGCATCGGTGTGCCCCATGCGAAGAAGCCCGCATTCGATGGCAATAGATACACTGGAAAGCGAGGTTTCCCTGAGCATGATCATCCGCTCCTGAATGGCCAGAAGCTCTTCTTGATCTTTCGAAAATTTTGCAGCAAAGAGCCTCATCCCTGAACTCTCGAAAGTCGCACTCAATTGGGTACGCAATGCTTCGCTGAAAATGATGGGCAGAACCAAAAAAAGAAGCGGCAGCGATGGGCAGGCTTTCGAACTGGCACGCTTGTACCCCTCGACAAATTTCCACATCAACACGGCGCCGAGCGCAGGGTTCTGCACCAGGAACACTTCATCTAAACCTTCTGGCTGATCGGTATTATCAGCTTCCATGCTCACTCGCCTTATTCAGTTATTGCCACGTGACATCGATACCAGTCAGTTGCCCGGCGATTAATCACCCAGAAGATCACGGTATTTCGGATGCCATCCAACAATTTTTTCGTTTGAATAATATTGGTAGGTACCACGTACAAAAAATTCAGGCGAGTCGACTTCGTTGAGCTTCACACTCGCATCCATACATTTCATGTACAGCAGCTTCCCTCTGTCCAACTCTAGAGCGGACGGATATTGCATTCGATTTTCCATATCCAACAGCTGCCATTTCTTTATGAGCTTTTTCTGAAATTCTGAAAATTCATTTCCGCACACAAGGCCCTTTTTTGCCCACCGAACTTTGTTAGCCTTCGCCTGGAGAAAATCGGACATCGCTTCAGTTTGGTTTTCATCCCCCATCTCTACGAGCTCTAGCTGCCTCATCATTGTGAGGGCGGTTGGACGATGCTCTTCAATCTGATCCACTGACGGCGCCGGCAAGGTGTATCGGAGTAGGTGGTTGAACGAAAATTTGTTGATAAACGTAGAGAGCCAATCGCTAAACTCTGATCGAGGAATGGCCGGATATTGTCGAGCGTCAATCAAGGCATCTGTGGTGTTTTTGACCCAGCCAATGGCTGCATGGCACGTGTCCTCCAAGAGCATCTCAGACACCGAAATCGACAGGCAGTCGTTGATGCGCCCAACCAATTCGCTGTTACCAGTTTCAAGCTCAAAACTGACGACCAGATCGACAAGTTTCGCAGGAGCGAAATTCAGGAATTTTTCAATGTAAAGCTTGCAGCCTATGGGCTGCTCTTTGGCGTATGCCAGTCGGATTTCTTCAACCACCTTCTGGACTTGGGTTTCTGTGTGCGCGAAGCTGAGATTCTCTGCAAAAGCACCGGTCTTTTTTTGAACGACATACAGCCTAAAACGTGTTTTTTTCAGGTCAATCAGACCCGATTCAATTGCATCGATCCAGTTCGAAAAAGTTTTCCAGAGCTCTTTAGACCAGTTCGCGATCGGATTAGTGACCAAGCCACTCTTTGTCTGCTCAACGATCGCTGATCCATCGGGGAGTGCCACATCCACGTCATCCAGCACTTCGAGCGCCACGACAGATCCTCGTGGCGCCTGAATCAAATGCAGGCACATTCGCGTGGACTGAATGGAGAAGCCAAGATAGGGCCCTGGAGCGCTGGATTTCACGGGGTGGTTCTGCATCCCTTGCCTCATTTCCTTTGGTTAACATTCGTCGTTTGGCCAAATACGCCGTATTTACGCTAAAACTTGGATACTGCCAGCATCGGCTCAGTGGACGTAAACATTGGATGTCATCCGTCTAAGGTGAAGCGCTACTTTCCAATGTCAGCCTGTACAGACGGATAATTCCAAATAGCCATCATGGTACTTTATCAAGTGGATGGAAAGAACCGTAAGATAATTATTGAGCCAGATCGGTGGATTACGCCGCAACGTGTTACTGCCGTTTAGTCCTGTGCGTGGGGGTAACATTGGCGCATTTTCTGTGGTAAAGGTCATCGGCGTTAGTTTATGACCGCCGACTGCGTTTGAAAGCCACCAAGGTCAATTTGCTCGTGTGCTATCGCTACATGATCAAGCCAAAATTGAGCACCACGCCTGGCATCAAGACGTTTCGGGAGTATTGTGAAAACGCCCCAGCCTCCGCCACAGTCGCAGGCTGAAAACCTAACGCGTACCGGTAGCCCACACGAGGGCCAGAAATGAATTATGTTGATTTGATTCAAGCTCAAGCCGAGCAGGTCTTTTGCAACAAAGCGAAAGCAGATGCGTGGTTGAATCAGCCAAAATCAGAATTTAGTGGTTCTACCCCAATGGAACATGCTCAAAACGAAGCCGGTTATCAGTAAGCCTGGGAAATGCTTGAGCGGATAGACCATGGGTACTCCTTCTGATCCTGGGCATTCACATCCAGCGGATTGAACACAATCGGGAATGGTTTGAGCCCCCTGTATTCTCCCAATTTGATGCGTGAGTTTCGAGCCATCGATGTGCGGGAACCATTCACAAATTACTGCAGTTATCAGCTCGTGATTGGCTACGTTAGATTGATTGTTGAGTGACTGCTCGATTCAACCGGCCATCGCAGCTGTCCGTGAGGCTTATTCGACTCGCAATAGTAATGCTTTAGCCCGGCATGCTGTTCCATCGGCATGTGAGTGTGACGGAGTACTTACTCATCCCAAAATCCCCCGGCTACATATCGTCGGTGAAACATCTCGTGATTTTCTAAATCAACCTTATGAGAATAGATTGGTGACTCGCCTGGATCGACGGGGTACGCCTCAGGCTGCATCTCTCGAAGACGAGTAAGCTCTTCAAAATTAGCCTGAGCAGTTGCACGGCGTCTGTCAATGATGGTCTGAGCGATCTCGTTGAAAAACGGATCCGGGCCATTTTCCCAAAACCATTGTTTGAGGTCGGAATAAATCTGGAGGTGCCGACGGTCAAACCCACCGATATACTCGTTGATGTCAAACGGATACCGGCCGCTCTCATATTGGTAGAGAACGAAATCCTGCAACCTGCGCGCTGTTCCGTAGGTATCGTCGAGCAGAATGTATTTGTGCAATTCGTAGGGAGACTGAATCATCGATTGGATCTCGCTGGGCTCATATCAGTCAGTGTAGCGATCACGTCCAAAAGTGTGCGTTAGGAGTTGAAAAGTATCTGCTCATGATTACGTTGCTCGCTTACGAGCCAATGCTCATCGAGTGGGCTTAGGCCGTCCAAAATGCCTGGCTCACAATCATTTTTTTCCTTTCCCACTGAGGCGGGACGAACTGGTAAAGACTGAACTCGTAAGACTCAGCCACGGGTTCGCCTGCTAATGCGAGCTGTCCTCCAAAACCCCGGACTCAACATGATTGTTTTTGATCTCAACACAAACGATGCTGAAGCCCTGCTCAGGCACGTCAAAGAATTCAAACCGAACTCGGGCGACGTGCGTGAAAACGCTCGACTGCGAGAAGCGTTGCTCGAATTGAAAGAGGCTTTGGTGTCGCATCTGGAAGACGCCAGCACTCCAGCTGCCCCCAAACCAGAGCGACGGATTTAGGTCGAAACGGGAGCTCAAGCACATCATCATTCTGGCGGGTGTATGAAGATCACGACCCCTCTCGAAGGGCAGCTTTGGCAATTGGCTGTGGCCACACTCGGCGCGCAAGGCTTGGAGCAGTTTGTGGCTGAACGGCTAAAGAGTCATGTGAGGGCACGCGCGGTGAACATGTATGGATTTCTACGCCTCGAATGGCTCGGCGCGGAGGCATTAGAAGCCCTGCGCAAGGGCCAGCGCCAGGCGGGAGCAGAGCTAGCGTTTTTTGGGGATGACCCGAGTAAAGTCGCGATACTTCACTGCCATTCCGGTCACCTCTTGCGAGGCATCGTCCAAACTTTGCCTCCGGATGTATTGCCAGAAAACTTACTTGAGTGGCGTATGCAACTCGATCTTGGGTTGTGATTTCATCCCGTAGTTCCTTGTACCTGAAGTCCTCAAACGCCTTCGTAGTTCATCCGGTTGTGGCGTCATTTGCGAGTAATGATGAACCCTCAGCGGCGTCACATTGAACTGGCCTAATGATTTTGGACACCTCAAGACGAGTATCGGAAATAAAGACGATGGAAAATTTGAACACAAAATCCTTACTCACCGCCCGCGAGGTCTACCAGGTGCTGAAGGACGTCGCGCTCGGTACACGCATCATGATGAGAGCATGCACTCAGTCTTGGAATGAAATCTACAACGGCCTTATGCCTGTTGAGATCGATGGATGGCGGCTCACACTTTTCAATGACTGTGACATCCTGGATTACTGCGAGAATTGCAAGTCGCCTGACGGGCGTGTCGGGACTCTTGAAGATTGGCAGCGTTATGGCACTGATCCCGTCGACCTACTAAGTGCTTGGGAGCGTGAGCAGCTTGAGCGCCTGCTAAATATGCTCTGACCCCATCATCTACTCGCTAGCTCGTGCTTGATGCAATCCTCGTAGTAAACCTTCTTCACGCCATTCGGCTTGAGACGAGATTCACTATCGTAGGTTTCGCTCAATGCAACCGTGGTGAAGGCCCGCCAAGGGCTTGGCGCTGATACTCGTGAACAGCAGCGAACAGCGCTTCCGCCTCGACGCGCAGCTTCTCCACTTCTCGCACGGGCTGCGTCTCTTGTGCTTCGTGGTATCGGCGTAATGCCTGCGTTGCACGCTCCATCAGCGGCTCGCCTGCCTTCATCTTGTCGCCCAGGCTCTGGTCTTCCCTGCTATTTCTATCCTTGTTCATCAAATCCACCACTTCCGATTAGTTTGCCAGCGGAGTATAGGCGTCCTTGCGCCACTATCGACCCCCATGCCAGCCTTGAATAGAGCGGAGCGATTCGAGTGCATGAAGCGCGCAGGCTATACCTGTTACGGGATAGGTTTGACGGACACCACCTCGAAATACCTGTACTTCTTATTTCTGGCCTCCCTCTTCGCCTCTTGTTCCGCGTCAAGGGTGCTCAGTGTATTCGCATCATGAATGAACACCTCTACGTCGCCTTCAAACTCCTTTGTAACGTGCAGCACCACCCTAAGCTTCGGCGAAAACGGCCTAGCAACCGAGCGGAGCTTTGGGCTAGGCTGCGGCTTTGCGACAACCTCTGGCTCAAGTATTTTCGGTGGTGACTCAGGTACGGGTTGGATTGAAGAGCCGAATAGCGCCTGGCGCATAGGTGGTCACCTGCTTCAATTCCTGGCGCTATACAGGATCAGTTTGCCGCCACTCGGAATACAGCATCTTCTCCACTTCTAGCATCGTGACGGGATAACTTTCTAATAGTTCTTTGAGGCTGTTCTGATCTAGCAGCTCTACCGAATTCAACCCGGCATGTTCATGAGCCTGACGATTAAAGAACTGATTCGTGAAGCAAACCTTTTCAAAAACCACGTTGGGGTGGCGACGCTTATAGAAGGCCTCACCTGTCACCACGTCTTTAACGGCCTCCCAGCTCAACATGGCACCGTCCGTGCCGCTGGTTTTTGCCTGCACCAACTGGCCCTTCCCTTCCCTTAGGGCCACCATATCCACGCCGTTGTCGTTGCTACCTGGAGTTCGGTAGCACGAGTAACCGCGCTTAGCCCACAGCACACCGGCTAGACATTCGAAATGCTGCCACCCCATACGCAGCGCCATGTCGAGATCGACACGCTCGTCGATACCCTCTTGATCGGCGTTCGGCACTACATCCGCTAAGTTGAAGTCGCCTGGGCTGACATCACCGGCGCCATTGAGCATGTCCTCTGCCAATCCGCGCTTGTAGGCAAGCAACTGATCTAGTTTGACATCGAAGGTCGTGAAGTCATCCGCCCGTACAACGGGGTAATACACATAGACATCTTTCTTCTGGCCGATTCGATAAGCCCGATCTGTCGCCTGATCTTCCTTTGCGGGATTCCAAGTACGGGTGTAGTGCACGACATGGTTCGCGGCCTGGATGTTCACTCCGAAGCCAACCGCCACTGGAGAGAGAATCAGCACGCCGAACCCACCTGACTCCTGGAACGCCTTGATGCGCTTTTGGCGACTATCGGCGTGCCTCGTCGATGCGCTGGTATCACCATTGATAATGTCAGGTTTGTAGCCAAATTCCGTTTCAATATAGTGCTGAAGTAGTCGCTGGATCTCTCGGAATTCGCAGAATACGATGGCCTTCTCGCCTTTGGTCTTGATGTCCAGCAACTGAGTCAGAAGCCAGTCGAGCTTCGGAGCCTTGCGGCGGTACTCGTGGGTGGGCTCCGGTTTAAAGACATTCAGACCATGTTGTCGCGGATCCGTACAGATCAGACGGAGGTAGTGCAGCAGGCCCAAGTGATTCTTAAACGGCGATGGAGATTTAGCATCGGCACGTCCCTTAAAGCTCTCCACCGCCTTGGTATAGAGGTTACGTTGCATGTCCGAGAGCCGAAGACTGCGACATTCTTCGACGATGATCTTCCTAGGCAAATCCTTAGCCACGTCAACCTTTAGCCGGCGCAGTATTTGCGGCGCAATACGGGCGCGCAGTTCATCAACACGCGCATTTTCTTCGTCGGTCTTCGCTTCAATAGGCTTGCGATACCGCTGACCAAAGTCATTCAGCGCACCGAGCAGGCCTGGCTGGACATAATCGAACAAGCACCATATGTCAGCCAGCGTGTTTTCCACCGGCGTTCCTGTGCAAGCGATCTTGAATCCAACCTGCTGTTTCTTCGCTGCTCGAGTGACCATTGCAGCAGGATTTTTGATGCGTTGGGCCTCGTCGCACACCATGAGTGACCATTTCTGCGAGGCAAATGAAAATTCAAGGTCACGAAGCGTCTCATAGGTTGTCAACACAATCTTGGCGTGGCCTACCCAGTTCGGCGTCAGAAACTTAACCAGCCCGTCTTCAGATTGCAGTCGCTGATCAACTTGAGCGCGCGGTACGCGTAACGGCGTGAGTGAGTCACCATAAGCCATCAGGACAGAAAAGGTGCCAGGCTCAAAGAACTTCTCTGCTTCTTCCTCCCAGTTCTCCAGCAACGAGACGGGTGCTACCACCAGCATCGGTTCGATACCTGGATCGCGTTCGATGAGATAAGCCATCAAGGCCAAGAGCTGGAAGGTCTTGCCAAGCCCCATATCGTCAGCCAACACCGCGCCGCGCACCTGGTACTCGGCCTGCAAGTCATACAAGTGCTGCATCCATGCCAGCCCTGCTCGCTGATGAGGAAGCAGAGAGAACTTGGCACGGATGGCTTTAGGCAACTGGGGTTGCGCAGGGACAGCTTCAAGCGCTTCGCGGCGCAATTCCTCGTAATCGAGCGACTGAATATTTGCCCTCAAGATAAGTTGCTTGTGGGCGACCTGATCAGAACTCCTGGAGGGACGACGATTTTTTCCTGGATCGAATGTACCCCCATCAAGCTCCTTGAAGACCTCCTTGAAGGTATCGGTGATCCGCTCCGCCTCCTCAAGTGGGATTGCTGTAGGTAGCCACGATGGGTGAACAGTTTCCTCACCTGCTGTCCTAGCTTTCTTGACAGCTTCCTCCAACCTTTCGATGGCCTTCCTATCGATGGGAACCGCAAACGGTTCGGTGGCACCATTCGGTAGATAGACCACAACGGGTATGACGTTTTCTGGAAACCAGCCCTCATCATCTTTTTTCTTGGCGATATAGGGCGAGTAGTACGGTTTCTCAACGCCAATGGCTTCGATGCGTGATGAGTAGCCACTGAGGTCGTGAACTTGAGCATAGGAAACAAGGATGGGTGGTGCCCGCCTTTGCTGTAAGGCGATTTTCAGTTCTTCGATATGACGCGGTGTATCGCCCTGTATCTCCAGTTCATAACCATTCCAGCTGATCAGTTGGTAGCCCAGGCTGAATGCACGATCCGCAATGTGTATGAACGAAGACAACGTATCATCATCCAGCCAATGGGTTTCAGATGAGGTGGGGCCACTTAGACTGGCGGTTTCGACAAGCAGTCCGGTACGAAGCGGATATCCCGAAGTGTCCCGCTCGAAGGTTGGCACGAACCGCTCGTAGTCGAGTCCCGCCGCCTCCCGCGCCTGCTCGAATTGGGACTCGACGATGACATCAACCGCATCGTCACCCAAGGTGGCGTAGGGATTGAGTAAAAAAGCCTGGGCACGGGAGCCTGCGACTCGCCGACCAGGCAGGCGCTTGATCTCCTGGAGGACAGTACGCACTTTGGGGGTCACAAGCACCTGTACGATGCCGTCTGGGGTAACGATGTCGTAGCGATCCCGCACATCGCGGCTGCGGTCGAACGCCTCCAACCAGCCGGGTGGCGCACCAGAAAAGCCGGGTTCTATCTCG
This sequence comes from Pseudomonas fluorescens, assembly GCF_902497895.1. GTDB lineage: Bacteria > Pseudomonadota > Gammaproteobacteria > Pseudomonadales > Pseudomonadaceae > Aquipseudomonas > Aquipseudomonas fluorescens_BP. The sequence goes on along the minus strand of NZ_CABVHQ010000023.1, from coordinate 44,934 downwards.
ACCACTCGATCATCGGCCACCGCATCAGAATGCCGCAGACCGATCTCCAGCTTCTCCGGCGCCAGGACAACTGAGCGATATAGGAAATCATCTAGACGCGCATTGGCGGCCAACGCCAAAGACCGAATCCGGCTCCAGGCTTGGCGGTGGGATAGATCGTCCCGCTCATCTTCAGAGCGCCTTGCGAAGCTAATCACTTCCTTGAAGAGTTGCCACTGCTCCGAGCTCATCATTTCGACCAACTCGTCACGCGACATCAACGGGCCGGTCGTTTCCCATTGAGATGCCCTCCCATCGACGGATTGCCAACCGGCGACCACCACCGAGAAGTCCCGATCAGTCAACGACTGGTTGCTTCGAAGCAATTGCCTGGCCGCAGTGCGCGGAGGCAGCATGAGCAGTTCAGACAACGCCGCATACTCGGGTCGACCGGTCGCTGTATAAAACGCGTCCCATCCGAGCAGGAAGCCATCCGCTGTATCTAGCACTAATCCGTCATCGGCAAGCTGAGTCAGGAAGCCGTTCAGCAGCGAGCTTTCGACCCGAATACTGCCTTGCCCCTCGACACGAGTAAGCACTATCCCAGCGGGTGACCAACGCCTGCTCCAGTATGCGGCGTTACTGGATTCTTTCGACTTCCTGAAGATCTTGAGCATTCGATCCCTCCTTACTTCCACCAACCCTTTCCGGCCTTGTAACGGAACCCCCAATGAGTCAGAACCCCAGAGACATGTAAGTCATCCACATCAGCCCGCACCCAAAGGCAGCCGCCTTGAAGAGTTTTGTCCTCAATATGAAAACCGTGCTCTTTTACGAACCTATCTAGCACTGTGCGGCTGTACAGCTGTGCCTCACGACTATGGGCAGTCGAGTTGGAACGGCTGGAATGAGCAATTGGCGGGGTATCCGAGACATCAGCCTCAGGTTTTATGCCGAACTCTTGCTTCATCGTTGCCTCAAACATTTGCTCCCATTTTGCCCAACCACGTATTCCGTCTTGATGCTGAAACCACAATACTCTGCGGGGCGACTTATGCTTTAGGGAATTCGGGGCGTTAATTGCTAGGCGAAGAGTTTTTGTTGAATCAAACGGCAATGATTTGCTAGCGTCGTAGCCATACAGTGCGTTCCCCATACCACTGAATTCGACTACGACCAGATTGCCCATTCTCATGATGAAAGCGTTGTTCGCACCCGATGCATCCAGATCGCAGATGAGCCCCTTCATTTTGTCGCGTAGCATAACGAAGTCCCTCTCACGTGAACTCCTAGCAGTCGAACCTAGTGCAAACTCGATATGCTGCATTGCATTGACGTAGCGCTTCCAGAACTCCATGCGCCGGCGATCCCCAAGTCCATCCTCGGCAAGTTTCGTGAAGAACGCCTCGATGAATTCAAGCTTGAGCCAATTGGCGACCATCGTTCGCGCTGCGGGAACGACAGCACCCCAGCGTGTCTCGTTCGAAGGCAGCCATGGATTGCCCCACCACTGAACCGAAGCCTCCCGAAGACCCTGATGCAGTTGCGCTCCCGGAACATTCACATAGCGATCCAGGATCAAGGCGATACCTCTATCGCGTAGCACCACATTTTTGGCCAACAATTCCAGAAGGCGCGGCATAAGCTCCTTGAACTGCTCGTGACCAAGCTGAGTCGCCCCACGCACCTGTGCGAGTACAAGCTCTCGAAGAAACCAAGAAGCTTTGCCGATTCCGAGTTGTTCGCATAGGTGGTCTATCGAACCAGCATCGCCCCTCAACAGTGCTTCAACGTAGGGCTCGCAAGGGCTTTCGCCAAATAGCTGTCGATTTCCAATTGCCGTTTCGACCCACTCAGGGTTGATCTGAGCATCGCGAATCAAGTTATTTCGGTCACGCAGGTAATCGCGAAGAATTTTCCAGTTATTGCGTCCAGCGGGTGGAACCGAGTCTGACAGAGCGTCGTAGGTGAAGTAGCTCTTAACCAGTCCCTGGTAGCAGCGGCGGTACGCTGGAGGCTTGAAATTACAGCTATCCAAGCTATCTAGAAACTGGTGGAATCGAGGGCGATCTTCGAGTACACACGGCTCCATCGGATGGTGTGGCAGACATAACCCCCATGAGAGCAAATAGGCGTCCCGGAAAGAAGGCACTTCCTTACTGTCCCAGAAGCGACGCACTGCTTCGAGCTGATGATCCTCCGAGACCGACCTTGTAGTTTTCGACTTCGCACGGGAAGCCATCTCCTCTAGGACATCATCCATTCCAGAGAAGGCCAGCATCGGCTTGGCACCTTCTTGGGTGCCAACCTGCAATAGCGCTACCAGATGATCGAGCTTGCTCATCGCAATGCACATTCCCCGAAGTTTTCGGAAGCAGCACCAGCACCGGCACGTTGTTCGCCAATACCTAGAAACTCGATGCGCATCTCAACACGGCGGCTCTCTTCGTCACTGTCCTTGCCTGCATTGTATGAATAGCCGCCAACAAGAAACAGACTGCGTACATCCAGCTTCTGTGTATTACTCAGTAAGTTGGGGCCTGAATTTGTGAACATCGTGCAGAGCACGCGCTGGCTACGCTGTAGGCTCAGATTGAGGTTGCTAAGGTATGAGCCCTTCTTATCGGTATATCCTTCCACCACTACTCGCTTGAGCACACGCTTTCCGAGCTCGTCATTTGCAAGGGTCAGGATCTCAGGAACGAACTGACGCAAGACGCTTTCCTGATCCACTGACAAGTTGGACTTACCGAATGCGAAGCGAGCCCGGTCACCGAAGTCGATTACCCGCCGCTCCTTGTCGATCTTTATTCCGTCATAGCGTTTGGCCGCTTCGGTGAAACGCTCCAGGATGAGTTCGATATCCTGGCGATGCAATTCTTCCTGTTTCTCGCGCTCGGTGACGTTTTTGGTGACGGCCAGTAACGCCACCCCCATCACGACGAGGAACAAAACCATGAGCGCAGTCATCAGATCGGCAAACGAAATCCAAAATGGTTTCTCTGCCTCGTCTTTCCCCCCGCGTTTAATGACAATCTTGGCACCGAGCATCGCTTACCTCCTAACCGATGTCAGACTGTCCATTGATGCGAGAGTCAACTCAAGCTCTACAAGCGTTCCCGACAACATGCCCACCGCAGCAGAGAGTTTGGTGTGGAACTCGTGGTTCGCCTTGTCCAGCGTGCGTTTGACCTCCGTAGAGAACGATGCGTGAGCATCACCGAGCACACGACTGACTCCATCGAGATATTCATCCGCCTGCTTCTGGGCTAAAGCCAGCCGGTTCGCAGACCCCTCGATGCGATTGAGAATGTCGGCGGTTAATGTCGCTTCCTTACGAGCGACTTCGACCGTGGCGCGTAGTTCGGTGAGCATCGATACCACCGCTTCACGCTGCGCCCGGTAGTCGCGCAGCAGTTCTTGCATCGTCGAAGCACCGGCGTTGAGGGAGTTCGAGGTTTCCGACAGCTTCACGGAAACGTCAGCGGCATGTTCCATGACACCGGCGACACGTTCACCCGCTAATGCAAAATCCTTCGAGGCAGCGCCAAGTAGCTCAGCACTGGTTTCCATCTTGCCGATGGAGCTACTAGTCGCCTGAGTCAGAGCGGCCACATTCTGCGCCATATGGGTCGATGCCACGCTCATCTCCTTGATGGCGACCTCGACCGACGCCGACATCCCATCAACGGCACTTTGTGCACGTTCGGCCATGGATTGCTCGCGAGCCCGATTGCCTTCGAACACATGCTCTTGAGTTTCGCTCAGCGTTGCGAGCATACCGGCAACTTGTGTGCCTATGGTTTCTAAAGTGGTCTGAAGTTTCTGGCTGGTTTCGGACTGAGAGGTAGAGACCAATTGGCGGATTTGCTCGACGAATTCGGCAGACTGTTCATTCATCGCGTCCTGCCGAACCTCCATCTTCTCGATGGCTTGCGCCATACGATCTGCCATAGAGTCCGTTGATCGGCGACTGGACTCCTCAATGTTTTCAACTAGTGACTTCAGCGTAACGACCGCATCCTGAATGCTTCGAGCCGTTTGCTGGTTTAAGTCGCTCAGTCCTGAGATCTGTCCACCGAACAGGTCGTTCAGGCGTTGGCTGAAGCTCGTCATCACATCTTGTAGCATCCGTGCCGCCGTTGCGCTCTGATCTCCGCTGGCGGATTTCACGGTCTCGGCAATATCCTGCAGCGGGCCTCTCAAACTCTGTTGAATGCCTTCTACAATGGTAGCGCCCAGAGCCTCGTTGTCCCGCCGTGACGCTTCCGTGAGTCGGTCAACCAGTAGTGTTTGTTGCTCCTTCGACGACGCGATCTGAGCGTTGGTAAGCTCTCGCAGTAACTCGCCCAATTCCGTGACCAAAGCATCTTTTAGAATTTTGGATTGGCTGGCAGAGTCTTCCGACGCTTTGACCAGTCTGGAAAGGTATTCTTCCCCCGCACCAGAGTCGAAACGGGCATCGATGTCATGCGAGATTTCTTCAGTGCGGCGGTACAGAGATGCAAGGAGGAGCTTCTCAAGCAACGTCACCAGCATGGCCGCAGTAATTGCTGCAGCGGAGATCAGGAACGCCTCGCCAACAAGATGCATCAGCGTCTCAAGGCTGGAGCGAACCGTCGCTGCGTTCTCGCTCACTTGGAACTGCCGTAGCCCTTCGATCAAACCAGAGAATGTTCCAATAATTCCGATACCAGTGAATAACCCCGGCAGGTGTTTAAAGAACTCAGATCGCAGGCGGCTATCTACAACGAACTGACTGTTGAAGAAGAGCTCCGCCGGCACAGTAGCTCTCACTGCAGAGACAACGGCCTGACCGTCGCGGTCTTCGTGTTGGAAATGAAGGGAGTCCTGATATTCCTTCCACAGATGGGATAACCGCTTATCCCCCGCGAACACCTTCTTGAACTCGGCAGCGCTGTTTTGAGATGAAAACTTCGCTATACGCCGCTGTATTCGTAATAATCGAAACCAATGCAGCACCCCAGGAACCAGAAAAAAGAGGATGAATGCGACGACAAGAATGACCAGGATGGAGGCCACAATGAGCAAAAATGTTGGCGCGGATCCAATCAGCGCTTGGATGTTCACTAGGACTTCTCTCCATGATGGCTTTCGACCTTAGGCTCGGTAGGAGCCTCCGTCCCATGCTCCTTGCAATACACAAAGGGCAATATTTCAAGCGTGTTTGCAAGAGGCAGCCGCTCACGGGCCGCCGCCTCTTCGAGCAGGTGCTTAAAGCGTGGGAATACTCTGAAACTGACAGAGCCCCCCTTTCCCTCAAACATGGCCGTTTGCTTTACAAATGTATAGCTCTTTGAATCGCCTCTGGTTTTGTAGACACATCTGAAGAGCTTCTTTGGGCCGTTTTCTGCCTGTGGCGACTGAAAGAGAAAGATCTAAACAAAGCTGAGGCCGTTGAGGACTGAAGAGTTCGCGCGCCACAATCGACCGACACAGGGGCTAAATCCCGGAAGCTTGCCTCCTATCTAGAGGGCATCCAGTTAAGCCAGCATGGGATCACCAATCAGGCTCTGGCTCTGTACCCAAATGAATCGACATAACCAGCGCACGGCGGTAATGCAGAGGGGTAGCATTCAACTCTAGGGAAAGAAGTCGGTCGGCCACACCGGCCAAGGTATCCATCCGCTCGCGGGGCACTGCTATATACGCAACCAACCGTGTCCCGCTCGCGGTCATAGACCCTATTCCTTTTGGGAGGGCCATGTCCTGCATCAATCGAGGATCTGCGTAGAGCTGGCACTCTACCTCTGGGTATTTGAAGCTCTCCGGGTAGAGCACTTCGCCCCTCAACGTCAGGATCAGATGTTCATGATAATGACCTTCGTTAGCCCTCAAATTATTGGCCAGGGCTAGGCTGAGCGACCACGTAAAATCCCACCCCGAAAGCTTGATTTGATAGTGGGTTCGTTGCGTTTCGAGCCTCGGGCGGCCTCGTCGAGCTTTGGATTTCTGCTGGGCTGTATGGGGCATCGTGACCTCCATCTGACAGAAGGCCAGCAGTGTGGACAGGATCCCGGCTGACCTCAAATCCTACGATTATAGTAGCGAGGGTAAAAGCTCTGCTCTCAACTCTTGAAGGGGCAAGCGGACACCTTATGATGGTTGCGCCAGATCTCCCACATCACGACAATGCAAGATATCACCGAGCGCGCGGAAGGCAGCATGGAGCAGCAGTATCAACTGGGGCATTGGCTACCTAGGTCACCACAGCGACGCACTCATGGGTTTCCCGGGGTTCTGCATGAAGCACGCAAAGCAGCTTCTTGCTCTATGCCGCACGCACCAACGAGCCAAAGTTGTAGTCAACTCTCAGGTTTCCAAGTCAATAGTGCATATTTCGCATCAATCGACACACAGCCTTTGCAGGCCGTTCGCGCAACCGATCAGGTGCAATACCTAGTCGTATGGTCACCTCATTCCTACCCATTTGCTCAGGCAGTAACGCACCTCATGGCCATCAAAAAATCTGAACTCTATTCGTCCCTGTGGAAATCCTGCGACGAGTTGCGTGGCGGTATGGATGCTTCGCAGTACAAGGATTACGTCCTAGTGCTGTTGTTCGTGAAGTACGTATCCGACAAGTACGCCGGCAAAAACGCCATGCTTGAAGTGCCGGTCGGCGGTGGTTTTGCCGACATGGTCGCGCTCAAAGGCGACAAGGAGATTGGCGACAAGCTCAACATCATCATTCGCACCCTTGCCGAGGCCAACGGCCTGACCGGCGTGATTGATGTGGCCGACTTCAACGATGCCGAGAAGCTTGGCAAAGGCAAAGAGATGGTGGATCGGCTGTCCAACCTGGTCAGCATTTTCGATTCCCCCGGCCTCAACTTCAAAGACAACCGCGCTCAGGGGGACGACATCCTCGGCGATGCTTACGAATACCTGATGCGCCACTTCGCCACAGAGTCGGGCAAAAGTAAGGGCCAGTTCTACACCCCGGCAGAAGTCTCACGGATCATGGCCAAGGTCATCGGTATTAATGCCGCCACCGACAGCACCCAGACCATTTATGACCCGGCCTGCGGCTCTGGCTCGCTGTTGCTGAAAGCCCACGACGAAGCCAAGCACGCCACCAATCTCGACCTGAGCATCTACGGCCAGGAAATGGACAACGCCACCAGCGCCTTGGCCAAGATGAACATGATCTTGCACAGCTGCGAGACAGCCACCATCTGGAAGGACAACAGCCTCTCTGCTCCTTACTTCACCGAGGCCCATGGCCCGTTCAAAGGCAACCTCAAGCGTTTTGACTTTGTCGTCGCCAACCCGCCGTTTTCGACCAAGGCTTGGAGCAACGGCTTCAACCCGGCAGAGGATGAGTTTGAGCGCTTCGGCTTTGGCATCCCTCCGGAGAAAAATGGGGATTACGCCTTCTTGCTGCACATCCTCACCTCGCTTAAACACGCCGGTAAAGGCGCGGTGATTCTGCCCCACGGTGTGCTGTTCCGTGGTGGTGCCGAGGGCACTATTCGCCAGCGCATCCTCCAGCAGGGCTTTATCAAGGGCATCATCGGCCTACCGGCCAACCTGTTTTACGGCACCGGCATCCCGGCCTGCATCATCGTGCTGAATAAAGAGCAAGCCCACAGCCGCAAAGGCATCTTTATGCTGGATGCCAGTAAAGGTTTTATTAAAGACGGGAACAAAAACCGCCTGCGCGAGCAAGACATTCACAAGATTGTCGACACCTTCACCCAGCAGCACGAAGTGGCTAAATACGCTCGCCTAGTGCCGCTGGCCGAGATTGCTGCCAACGACTACAACCTCAACATCCCGCGCTATATCGACGCCAGCGCTGCCGAAGACCTGCAAGACATTGCCGCCCACCTGCAAGGCGGCATCCCCAACTGCGACATCGACGCTTTGGCCGCCTATTGGCAGGTTATCCCAGCGGTGCGCACTAGCTTGTTTGCCCCGGCACGGGCCGGCTACAGCCAGCTGCAAGTGGCTATTGGCGAGATCAAGCCGACCATCTTTGGCCACCCAGAATTCACCACTTTCAACCAGACCATCACCGAGCTGTTCGAAGGCTGGAAAACTCGCAATCGTCCGAATCTGCACGCCATCGCAATTGGCGACAAACCCAAGGCTTTGATCGACAGCCTGGCCGAAGACCTGCTCGCCAGCTTCGCCCAAGCCCCGTTGCTGGATGCTTACGACGTGTACCAGCACCTGCTCGATTACTGGGCTACAGCCATGCAGGACGATCTCTATCAGCTGGTCAGTGACGGCTGGCAGGCGCTGATTGTTGATGGTGCCAACCAAGGCCAACCGAACACCGATTTGCTGCCGCCAGAGCTGCTGATCAAGCGCTACTTCGCAACTGACGCCGCAGCAATCGAACAGCTGGAAGCTGCCCGCGACACCTTTAGCCGCCAGTTAGAAGAGCTGGACGAAGAGCAAGGCGGCGAAGACGGCCTGTTAGCCGAGGGTAAAACCGACAAAGGCAAACTCAGCGCCAAAAGCGTGAAAGACCGCATCAAGGCGATCAAGAACGACCTGGCTGCCGCCGATGAACGCGCTGCCCTTGAGCACTACCTCGCCGTACTGGAACAAGAATCCGCTGCAGGTAAAAAGGTCAAAGATGCGCAAAAGGCCCTCGATGTAGAAGTCGCCAAGCAATATACCCAACTCAGCGAAGCAGATATCAAAGGCTTGGTGATTGAAGACAAATGGCTGGCGACCTTGGCCGTGGATGTACAGACCGAACTGGATCGCGTCTCCCAAGCCTTGACCTCGCGCATTCGCCAACTGGCCGAGCGCTATGCCACGCCTTTGCCGAAATTGACCATCGAAGTCGAGGCGCTGGCATCCAAGGTGAGTGCGCATCTAGCCAAGATGGGCTTTGCGTTATGAATGCGAAAATGAGGCCAGAGTACAAGCTGACTGAAGTGGGGGTGATTCCGGAGGATTGGGATGTCGCCACAATTTCCGAGACAATGAAGTTAATAAATGGCTGCGTGTTTAAACCTTCGGAGTGGTCAAATTTTGGGCTGCCAATCATACGCATTCAAAATCTTAATGATGCCGACGCGAGCTTCAACTACTTTCCCGGCTTAATTAACGAACGGAATCGAGTAGTAGAGGGTGATCTTTTATTTGCATGGTCAGGCACGCTTGGCTCGTCGTTTGGCGCAAGAACTTGGTCGGGGCCTGAAGGCGTTTTAAATCAACATATATTCAAAGTAATTCCCGATCGAAAAAAACTGACTGCCGAATTCGCCTATATTGTGTTTTCACGCATTGAGGAGGATATAGCTAAGAAAGCGCATGGTTTTAAGTCTTCATTTGTCCATGTAAAAAAATCTGACTTAGACTCAACATTTCTGCCAGTACCCAGTATTGATGAGCAGCGCGCCATCGCCGCTGCCTTGTCCGATATGGACGCCCTGATCAGCGGCCTAGATAAACTGATCGTCAAAAAGCTCGACATCAAACAAGCCACCATGCAACAACTCCTCACCGGCCAACAACGCCTGCCGGGGTTTAGTGGGGAGTGGGAGATAAAGACGTTATTCGAGATAGCCGAGAGAAAAAAAGAACTTTTTGATGACGGCGATTGGATTGAGTCAGAGCACATCACAAATCAGGGTGTCCGCTTGATACAGACTGGGAACATTGGGATTGGTAAATTCGTTGAGAAAGATGTCAGAAGGTACATTTATGAAAACTCTTTCACGTCACTACGATGTAAAGAGCTACGACGTGGGGATTTGCTTTTATGTCGGTTAGCTGACCCCGCAGGCAGGGCTTGCGTACTGCCGGACATCGGTGAAGAAAAAATTGTGACTGCCGTTGACGTCACAATTTTCCGACCAGCGATGGATACTGCTGATCGAGTCTTTCTTTCGAATCTGTTTTCAACTCCTGAATGGTTTCGAGCAGTTAGTGATCGAAGCGGTGGAACCACTCATAAGCGTATATCTCGCGGTGCGCTTGGACGAATTTCCATAAAAATTCCTCCAGTTCAAGAACAAACTGCAATCGGCACCATCCTCTCCGACATGGACAGTGAACTAGCTACCCTCGATACCCGTCGCGACAAAGCCCGCCAAATAAAACAGGGCATGATGCAGGAATTGCTAACCGGAAGGATAAGATTGATATAGCGAAATAACTATTTTGTTCGCTGCTCAATTAGTACCGCTTCTAATGGCGAACAATAACTTGCTACTTGGCTCAAGTTAAAACCTGAAGGGACTCGACATGATAGTTGGTGTTTTTTTAAGATACATCAAAACGTATAGAGGTATAAATTATATACCTTTGACTGATGAGGGAAACTTTTGCGGGCTTGTTGGCGATAATGGTATTGGCAAAAGCTCCATTCTTGAAGCGCTTGATGCATTTTTCAATGAAAAAGCCTTAGCTCTTAATGTGGCGGTAAAAAGGAGCGGCATCACTGAAACCAAGCCATGTATACTACCAATATTTATGGTTAAAAAGAAAGAACTCAGCGGCGAGCTTGAAATACTTGCTAAAAAGCTAAGTTTTCTTGCCGAAAACATATCAGAACAGGACGTAAACCCAGCTCATAGATCGCACATAAAAAAATTCATTACTCACAGAGAAGTACTGTCTAAAAATCTAGGCATGAGCGATAGCTATTTGATTCCCATAGGGATTGATCATGCGGGAAACACTACATTATCTATATTCAATTGCCGGAAACTTGTAGAGATTCATCTAGGGGATGCCGTAGAGGCATCACTAACCTCGCTTGACGAGGCTGAGATGGCAGTCTTCACTCCACTACTACAAGAAATTAAAAGCACGATAGATTATATCTACATACCGAAAGAGATAGATTCAGAAGTCTTTACCAAGCTTGAGGCGGCTGAAATTCAAGTTTTAATGGGCGAAACCCTGAATGAGATTCTAGAGGCTCGCGTTACAGGAAGGTTAGTTCAAGATATAAATAGAAGCTTAAATGAATTTATTGATGCGTTATCAACTGAGCTTGTAGATTATTCTTATAGAACACCTACTGACAGGCAGCAGAACCTTAAGAAACAAGATGTATACAACCTAATCATCCAGGCCTTTTTTAAAATAAGAAAATTGCATAAGCGGCAAGGAGATGGCTGGCTAGAGATTAACGCTCTCAGCTCCGGAGAAAAGCAGAAAGCGATCATCGATGTTGCTCATAGCCTAATAAAAAACCATCGAACAAGCGGAGATAATCTGATACTTGCCATTGATGAACCTGAGTCGTCTTTACATATGTCGGCTTGCTTTGATCAATTTGATGCGATCTATGACATAAGCAAATCCTGTAGACAGCTCCTTTTCTCTACTCATTGGTACGGGTTTTTCCCAACAATAGAGTCAGGTAGTGCCGCTATAATTACAAAGCACGAAAACGAACATTTTGTTGATCTTATAAATCTATCTAGTCATCGCGAGCAAGTGAAGCAGCTTTCGAGTGGTAGTCGCGGAGTCTTACCATACGACATAAGATTAAAGAGCATAAATGATTTCGTTCAATCTATAATTACTAGCGCCATTGGCGACAATCCATTTAATTGGATTATTTGCGAGGGTAGCTCAGAGAAGATATATCTCAGCGCTTACTTTGGCGAATCCATTGCGAGGAAAAGGCTGCGAATCGTTCCCGTTGGCGGGGCTAGAGAGATAAAGAGGCTTTATCAGCATCTCCTCGTGTCTTATGAGGACTTCAAAGATGAAATCACAGGAAAAATAATACTCATATCTGACACTGACCCTGAACTGGTAGTGTACGAGACAAAAAATCATTCCAACTTGATTTGTAAGCGCATCGTAAACGATCCAAAAAGCAAAGAGGCAAAGCTTGTCAACATCAACTCTAATCCTGTTTCTCCAAAAACCGAGATAGAAGATGTATTAAATGGCCCGCTATTTTTTCAAACACTCAAAGAATTTATTAATGATTTCGATTATCTTTCATTTTTAAATAACGCAGGTGTAGTCGAAGATGAGAATTCGTATTTTGCGCTAGATCTTCGCACTAGCGAACGGCAGGCAATTGAACGTTTTTTTGATTCGGGAAATAATAAATATATTTTTTCTGAACAATATATTTCGGCATTAACCGTGAATCATAAAACTCCAGGGTGGATTAGTGAGATTCACGGGTGGCTCGCATGAACTCGGTCGGCCAGATCGAACGTAAGACCCAAGACCGAGTGGTTGCGCTGTTCCAGCACACCCTCGACTACGAGTACCTGGGTGACTGGGCAGATCGCGCCGGCAACGCCAACATCGAGCAAGAGCTACTGCGCAGCTGGCTGACCAAGGAGGGCGTAGACGCCACGCTGATTACCCGCGCCTTGTTCGAGCTGACCAAGGTGGCCGCTGATGCCAGCAAAAGTCTGTATGACCGCAATAAGGCGGTGTATGAACTGCTGCGCTACGGGGTACGCGTCAAGCCCGAGGTGGGCGAGAACACCCAAACGGTGTGGTTAGTCGACTGGAAAAACGCCGAGAACAACCACTTCGCACTGGCCGAGGAAGTAACGGTTAAGGGCGCAGACGCCAAGGCCAACACCAAACGTCCAGATATCGTGCTGTACATTAACGGTATCGCCTTAGCGGTGCTGGAGTTGAAACGTTCCCGAACGGCAGTCAATCAGGGCATTCGCCAGAACCTTGATAACCAGAAGCCTGAATTCATCCAGCCGTTCTTCTCCACCATGCAGTTGGTGATGGCGGGCAACGATACGCAGGGCATGCGCTACGGCACTATCCAGACTGGGGAGAAGTACTTCCTGGCGTGGAAGGAAGACAGTCCGGTCGAGAACCTTCTGGATCGTCACCTGCAGCAGGTGTGCAGCAAACGCCGTTTGCTGGAGTTGGTGCACGACTATGTGGTGTACGACAGCGGGGTGAAAAAGCTCTGCCGGCAGAATCAGTATTTCGGTGTGCGTGCAGCGCAGGATCACCTGCGCCGCCGTGAGGGCGGGATCATCTGGCACACGCAAGGCAGTGGTAAGTCACTGACCATGGTCTGGCTAGCCAAGTGGATTCGTGAAAACGTCCAGGACTCTCGGGTACTGATCATCACCGACCGCACCGAGCTAGATGAGCAGATCGAGAAGGTCTTTACGGGCGTCAATGAGCAGATTTATCGTAGCCAGAGCGGCGCTGACCTGATCGCCAAACTGAACCAGCCGGTGCCCTGGCTGTTGTGTTCGTTGGTGCATAAATTTGGCAGCCGCGAAGAAGACGAATCAGAGAACCCGGATATCAAAGGTTTCCTTGAGGAGTTGCGTAAGAACCTGCCTGCTGATTTTCGAGCTAAGGGTGATATTTATGTGTTCGTCGATGAGTGCCACCGCACCCAGTCTGGCGAACTGCACAAGGCGATGAAGGCGATTCTGCCCAATGCGCTGTTTGTCGGTTTCACCGGCACGCCGCTGCTCAAGGCGGACAAGCAAAAGAGCATCGAGGTGTTTGGTGGTTATATCCACACCTACAAGTTTGATGAGGCCGTTAAGGATGGCGTGGTGCTCGATTTACGCTACGAAGCCCGCGACATTGACCAGAACATCACCTCGCAGAAAAAAATCGATCAGTGGTTTGAGGCCAAAACCAAGGGTCTGAATGACTTGGCCAAGGCACAGCTGAAGCAGCGTTGGGGCACCCTGCAAAAAGTGCTGTCGAGCCAGTCGCGGCTGGAGAAAATCGTCGCCGACATCATGCTCGACCTGGCCACCCGTGATCGCTTAGCGAATGGGCGAGGTAACGCGATGCTGGTCACTAGCAGCATCTTCGAGGCCTGCAAGTGCTACGAGTTATTCGCCAAGGCCGGCATGGCCGACACCTGCGCCATCGTCACCAGCTACAAGCCATCGCCCGCTGATATTAAAGGCGAGGCTACCGGCGAAGGATTGACCGAGAAGCTGCGCAAATACAATATCTACAACCAGATGTTGAACGGCAAAGATCCAGAAGTGTTCGAGAAAGAGGTTAAGCAGAAGTTCGTCAAAGAGCCGGGGCAGATGAAGCTGCTGATTGTGGTCGATAAGCTGCTGACCGGCTTTGACGCGCCTTCAGCCACCTACCTGTATATCGACAAGCAAATGCGCGACCACGGCCTGTTTCAGGCCATCTGTCGGGTCAACCGCCTGGACGGTGAAGATAAACAATACGGTTACATCATCGATTACAAAGATCTGTTCAAGCAGCTTGAAAACTCTATCGGCGACTACACCAGCGGAGCACTGGATGGCTTTGATAAAGCCGATGTCGCTGGCCTGCTGGAAGACCGACTTAGTAACGCCCGCGATGACCTTGAGGATGCGCGTGAGACAATCAAGGCGCTGTGCGAGCTGGTTGATCGGCCAAGAGATACGCCGGCTTATCTGCGCTATTTTTGCGGGACTGAATCGGGCAATGCCGAACAGCTCAAGGCTAACGAGCCGCGCCGGCTAAACCTGTACAAGATGACCTCTGCCTTGATCCGCTGCTTTGCCAGCGTGGCTAACGAGTTGGAAGAGGCAGGCTACAGCGCCAAGCAAATTGCCGAGATCAAAGACGAAGTCGATCATTACAACAAGGTGCGTGACGAGGTGAAGGTTGCCAGCGGCGACTACATCGACCTCAAGGCTTATGAGCCGGATATGCGTTTTTTGATCGATACCTACATCCGTGCCGAAGAGAGCGAAAAAATCTCGGCATTCGATGACATGTCGCTGATTCAACTGATCGTGGAGCGTGGCGTTAATGCAGTAGAAGCGTTGCCCAAGGGTATCCGCAGCAGCCAGGAGGCTGTGGCAGAGACCATCGAAAACAACGTGCGCAAGCTGATCATCGATGAGTCGCCGATCAACCCGAAGTATTACGAGACCATGTCGTCCTTGCTGGATGCCTTGATCGCCAAGCGCAAAGAAGACGCCATCAGCTATCAGGAGTATTTGCAGGAGGTTGTTGAGCTGGCCAAGCAGGCCAAGAACCCCAGCAGCACCAATAGCTATCCTTCGACCATGAACACCGGGGCACGCCAGGCGCTGTACGACAACCTGGATAAAAACGCTGGATTGGCACTGGCGGTCGATAACGCAGTAATGGCCAACCGTCAGGATGATTGGCGCAACAACGCCTTTAAGGTGCGCAAGGTGCGGCTGGCGATTAAAGAGGTGCTTGACGCTGCCGGCCACGAGGCCGCAGAGCTTGCCGGCGAGTACCACGCAGGCGCGGCTAATCAGGCCTTGGATAAGCTGCTGGAACTGGTAACGAGCCAACGTGACTACTGACAGCCACAGCATCACCGTCAGCGGCCTAAGCGTCGAGGTGGTGCGCAAGAACATCAAAAACCTGCACCTGGGTGTTTATCCGCCCTTGGGTCGGGTGCGCGTGGCCGCCCCATTGGCCGTCAGCGACGACGCTGTGCGCTTGGCGGTGGTTGGCAAACTCGGCTGGATCAAACGCCAGCGCGCCAAGTTTCAAGCCCAGCCGCGACAATCCCTGCGGCGCATGATCAGCGGCGAGAGCCATTACTTTATGGGCCAGCGTTATCGTCTGCGTGTAGTCGAAGGCAGCACACCGATGCGGGTTGCGTTGCGGGGCAAGGCTGCGCTGGATCTGTTCGTGCGCCCGGAGACCAGTACGGAACGGCGTGAAGAATTGCTGCAAGCCTTCTACCGCGCCGAGCTGAAAAAACTAATCCCCACGCTGCTAGATAAATGGCAGCCGATCTTGGGGGTTAAGGCGAACGCTTGGGGCATCAAGAAGATGAAAACCAAGTGGGGCACCTGCAACATTGCCGCCCGCCGCGTCTGGCTCAACTTGGAACTGGCCAAAAAGCCGATCCAGTGCCTGGAATACATTCTCGTCCACGAACTGCTGCACCTAATCGAACGCCACCACAACGACCGCTTTCGCGGCCTGATGGATCAGCACTTGCCGCAGTGGCAGGTGCATCGCGATGAGTTGAATAGGTCTTTATTGGCTGAAGAATGCTGGGATCATTAAAATCAACCTGCCTTTCCACCCCTGAACTACTACCATGAGCTATCCATCCTGAATCTAGGGAAAAATCAGTCGCGCAATCCGTTCGCAAGGCGACCGCAGTTCTTAATACTGGAGATATCATGTTCAAAACTTATCTTATTTCAGGATATAAAAATGGAGGGATTTGCAGTGAGTTATTTACTGGATCTACTGTTGGAGAGGCGGAAATGAAAGCTTACAATAGCGAATACCCAACAATTACAGCCACAAAAGAAATGTAGAATAGGAACAAGCAAACACACTAAGGAACTTTAAACCTCCTCCTTTATTAGGGAATAATAATTATCAGCCTTTTTAGGCCCACCAAATGCGACCAAACGTTTGTAATGTAGAGCTTGGGGCAGGCTAAAAACCCCTAAGGAATTCTTATATAGACGCATTCCTAACGATGTACGCGTTAGGTAGGCAGCCAAAAAAAATCTTCTACATGCCACTAAGCTAGGAACAGTTCTTGATGAGTAAAGAAAAGGCCAAAGAAAAAGCAAAAAGAAAACTTGAACTACGCCTCCAGCACGAACAGGACTTAAAAAATAATATAGATTCAGCAAAAATTGCTGACACTGACAAAGCGCACAAGCATAAAATACGAAACGCAGAAGCAACAGCCACACGAAAACTAATTAAAAACCGCATTGAGCAGTCTAAGTCCCCAGCATTTCGTTTTGCAGGAAAGCAGCAGAATGTAGTTCTTGATGCGGTGATTGCCACAATTGGCGAGGATAGACAGCTAGCCTATGATTTTCTTCTTGAAGAAATAGAAGCTGCTAGCGTAGGAAACAATACCGCAAAAGAATTCGCACTAAATTCTGGAGTATCTGAAAAGCAATACAGAGGTGCGCTAAATCGCACCATATTAGCGGTCGAAAAAGGCCCGCAATTAGCGTTGATCCGAGAGTCCAATATTATTCGCGAACATCGCGGCATCGAATTCTCAGTCATCACAAGATTAGCTGTAATTGATAAAGTTATGCAGCTGTACGAACTAGGAAAGTATTCCAATTCATCCACACCAACACCTATCTCTTCTGAAGATGCGAAATCGTCAGCAAACGAAGAGAAATTGCGCGATTTATTTAAGGAATACTTTGAATACTGCAATCATCCAAAGCGATTTGGAACCACGCACCTGACCAGCATGATTCTGCAAGTGTGCGTAAATATCGAGTCCCCAAGCGAACTCTTGCAAGATCACTTACTCTTAATTCGAATGATTAGCTTAGCCGGAAACAAAGTTAGATCTGCAAAAATCCCTCCAAAATTAAAAATTGATAGCGACCTCAATACTTGTTCTTTTTTAGAGATTGAAAGTTGGCTAGAAATCGTTAAAACATTTTCAAACTTGGTTACAAAGGACAAGCTAATACGATCACTTGATCTTTGCCGCCAAGTAAATATAACCGAGCAGAGACACATCATTAATTTCGCCCCTGCAATCTACAATTCTTTTAATTTGATTTATGCGGAACATTCGCGCTCAGACTATTTGGAATCGATCAGGAGCTTTATGGTAGACTCAACGTTCGTTTTCGGGTCTATGAAGGGCAGTCTTGGGCTGATGGGCGAAGTTAAAAAGTGGGCCGCCAGCATTTAGAGATGGTCTGAAGTAGTCAAGTTTTCGACCGCGTTAACGGCTGACCTCACGCGCAGCCGTTAGTCGTTTCACCGAAGGAAATGAGAGGTCGCGCCACGAAAGAGATTACGACGATGATACTGGAGGTACTTAACCGCATTCGGATGGAAGGAGGCCTTCAGTTGAGTATTCACGCCATAGACATCGCAATCTTTTTTGCTAAGTTCGTCAGATATCAGCAGATTGCCTTCATCCGTGAATGAAATCAGGCCCTCATCGAGCAAAGCATGAAAGGAAATATTCAGAATGATACTGTTGAACGGGTCAGTTATTGCTTTGGGGTCGCTCAACTTGCAGGTCGCAACACCTTTTATGTGAGCGGCCTCCAGCAAACAGGAAGCACCACTCAGAGCACATGCCGGGCCCCATAGCTTCAATGCTCCGATTCTGAACGCTAGTTGGAATGTTCTGCTTTCCGCAGCCACCTGACGAAACAGCACGCCTTCGGAATGTGCGTTGCTGCGCACCGAGGATGTTATGGTTATTCCAGAGCGTTCTCTCTCGGAAGTGAGTTCTTCGTGGGTTGCCGTCGACAAAAATTCGAAGGGGATTTCGACCCAGCCCAACGTTGGGCCAAGCAGTGGAGAACCTGTTTGGTTACCATGACGCCATTTGTCGCAGCGCTGATTTTCGGGCCCTTTACGAGTAAGGAAAGTCTTCGTTTCATCTGACAGATAGCCACGCTGAATGGCCGCAAGCGCATTTAAATATTTGCTCGTCGTTGGTTCGGCTTTAAAACCATGCGTATAGGCTCCCTCCATTCCATTGAATGGAAGAAATGCTCGTGCTTCTTTTCCGGGAGATCTGCTGCTAACGGGAATGAAGATACTCATGTCCCCTGGCTCGTAAATCTTGATTGGTTGCTTGCTCACCAGTTACTCCGCGCCTTGATAGATCAACGATCTAAGTTAAGGATTTCAGCTTTGCTAGGCAACTAAATTTCGGCAGATTTTACGTAGCAACTCGGGCACTCAAGCAGGATCCACGTTGTCACAGACAACGTGACGTCCCCCTGGTTTTGCATCGGTACTGACAGCAAGCGGACGTCATCCGTTGAGTAAGGCATTTCCACCAGAACGCCATTCGTGTATTTCGCCTCTTCAGGATTGAACATGCCAGTACGGATGCTCGCGTGGATCTTCTTGCAGAGCGACTGCTGCGCACGAAGCACCTCGGTCGCTTGCATCATGTAGGTGGCCACGGCCTCCTTATCGGAGCGATGGTGGAAAAGGCTCAGTTGCAATACACATTCCAGAGCTGATCCACGCGGATGGTGAAGCTCTGACTCATCATCTCCCTCCGCATCCCCCAATCTGGATTGGTCGGCACGCTCGCAAGTCGCATCGCCCCTCTACCCCACCTACCATTTATGGCGTCCAACACGGGCCATGACCCTCTCCGTGGCAACAGGCTGAGAGATCGAAAAAAGGTCATCGGTGTAATCCCCTTTCTGGTATAGGTTAGGCAATAGCACCTAGGCTTTGCTTTACTTCAATCCAGCCCGATAGATCCGATCCACGGCGTCCACCACAGCTTTTATCATCAAACGAACGTGATCTTTCGGATAGGCGTTTCAACGCACATTTAAAGGAAACGAACCATGCTTACAGATTTGAATTGGAACGACATCCTGAATGACCCTGAAGAACGTCTTGAATTTGGAGCATGTCACGAACATGCTGCTTGGCGGCGGCATAAGACGCCACAACAAAAATTTCAAGGCCTGCGTGCGGCATTTGTCACCAGCAACCACCGCCTACCTCACCTGCTTCAGTCTGCCGATTCAAACTACAACGCGCGAAATCATACTGAACGGGGACGAGCACTTTTCGCCGCCGTATGGTCGAGCAATGCTCCATGGGCCGTTCTTTGTGACGCTACCCATGCTGCTTTGATACCGAAAGCCGACCTTGAAGCAATTACAGAGAATAAGACTCGTGACGACGATGTCATCCACCTTCTCAGAAGTCTTCTAGACCGCTGCCCACCAGCGCGTAGAACTCCATTTGATGAGTCATTCTATGAGCGGGTCTTCGCAGCGAGCTGACCGGAGAGGACTAAAAGTAAGCGCATTTCACCAGCCGAAAAGCACACCGCGCTGACTCAAACTCTCGCCCAAAAGTATGGCTCAGCAATATTTATTCCTGAGCCAAATTTTTAATAATTCAGTTTTTGTATCGACGGCCGGGCGTGGTGCGTTGTCGACTGCGAAGCTCGGCTCACTTGCAGTACACCGTCCAAAGCTGATCAACACGTGTCGTAAAACTCTGACTCATCATCTCCCTCCGCATACCCCAATCAGGGTCAATCGGCACGCTCGCGAGACGCATCGTCCCCCTACCCCATCTGCCATTGATGGCGTCCAGAACACCCATGACTTTCTCTGTGGTAGCCGGCTGGGATATCGAGAATAGATCTTCCGTGTATTCACCTTTCTGGCAAAGGCTGACC
The DNA here is from genome assembly GCF_902497895.1 of Pseudomonas fluorescens. GTDB lineage: Bacteria > Pseudomonadota > Gammaproteobacteria > Pseudomonadales > Pseudomonadaceae > Aquipseudomonas > Aquipseudomonas fluorescens_BP. The sequence goes on along the minus strand of NZ_CABVHQ010000023.1, from coordinate 24,854 downwards.
AATAGCACCTCGGCTTTGCTGTACTTGAATCCAGGACGGTAGATCCGATCCACCGCGTCCACCGCAGCCTTTGTCATCAACCGAACGTCGTCAGTCGGATAAGTCAGCTCTACCAAAACCCCATTCGCATATTTTGCTTCCTCGGGGTTGAACATGCCGGTGCGAATGCTCACTCGAATTTTCTTGCACAGCGACTGTTGGGCCCGAAGCTTCTCCGTGGCTCGCATCATGTATGTGGCGACCGCCTCCTTGATCGGTGCGATCTCTGTGAGGCGCTTGCCAAACATGCGAGAACAACAAATTTCCTGCTTGGGTGGATCAGGCTCATCGAGCTCAAGACATGGCGTTCCCGCGAGCTCGCGCGCCGTCTTCTCGATTACCACACTGAATTTTTTGCGAAGCATCCAGGGATCGGTTTTGGAGAGATCCCAGGCTGTCTTGATGCCCATGCCTTCGAGGTGAAGAGTCATCTTCCGTCCGACTCCCCAGACGTCGGAGACCGAGCATTTTTTCAGCACCCAGTCGCGCTTGGTTTGGTCACGAAGATCGACTACTCCGCCACTCTGCGCTTGCCATTTTTTCGCCGCATGGTTGGCCAGCTTACTGAGGGTTTTCGTACCGGAAATGCCAACACCGACCGGAATGCCGGTACTTCGATAAACCTGAGCGCGGATACGCCGTCCGAGCGTCTCAATGTCGCCCGCTACGCCTGCTAAGTCGGCGAAGGCTTCATCAATACTGTAGACCTCCACAGCTGGCACCAGGGACTCGATCACGCTCATTACGCGCTGGCTCATGTCACCGTAGAGCGCGTAGTTTGACGAGAACGCCACAATGCCATGCTGCTTCAGTTTGTGTTTGATCTGGAAGTACGGCTCACCCATTTTCACGAAAGGCTTAGCGTCATAGCTGCGGGCAATCACACACCCATCGTTGTTACTCAGCACGACGATGGGCGTGTTGCGCAGATCGGGTCTGAACACGCGCTCGCACGAGGCGTAAAACGAATTGCAGTCGATCAGCGCGAAAACTGGCTCAGGCTTTTTCATGACTGCGCACGCTGTACATCACCACGCCCCAGACCAGCAGCTCTTCTCCCTCCATCATGTAGCGGGAGGGATATTTAGGATTCTCTGACTTCAGGATGATCTGCCCACACTCCTTGACCAGCCGTTTACAGACGGGCTCGCAATCCACCGCCGCAATGACAATATGCCCGGACTCCACTTCCATGGATCTGTCCACAATGGCCAGATCTCCCGGAAAAATACCGGCACCGATCATGCTGTCCCCTTCGATGCGAACGAGGTACATGTGGGGAGCGCGCAGATCCAGGAGCTCGTCCAACGAAACCTTCTGCTCAAGATGGTCTGCCGCAGGCGAAGGAAAACCTGCAGGAACGCGGTAGGAATAAAACGGGAGCTGAACGCCGCTGCTGGTTAGCGGCCCAAGGATGGTGACCATAATACAAATCGCCGATACACTGTATGTTCGTACAGTAAACCGCCGAAACGGGTTTGCGGTCAAATAAAGAGTCATTGCAGTCGACAGGGGGTAGCGATTTTCGGACGTTTTGTTCAATTCGAAGGCATGGCAGTTTTCATGAAAGAGCTGTCTTCCTCGGCTGCCTCCCTGTTCCGGATTTGATGATCGTCGATCAATCTGAGTGGTACGGTCGTGCGCTTTCGACTCGTTTGCGAGAAGGCAGCTATGCCCACGACTGGCGCCGTTTTTTGCGGCTGTGGGCGCGCGAGATGCAGCACCTCACCGCCCACAGGGAAGAAAGTAAGAATGATTGAATTCGATTTGAACACAAACGACTCAGAATCGTTGTTGAGGCATTGTGAGAGCTTTATGCCAACCGGGGATGATCCGAGAGAGAATCGTCGCTTGCAGGCTACTTTGGAGGCTCTTCGCGAGGCGTTGATCGATCACCTAAAGACGGCCCCTCTGACCGAGCGCGCCTAGCAACCTGAATGGATAGGCTTAGGGGGCTGGAGGCTCCCAGCCCTCGAAGTGCTTCAACGCGTCTAAGTCACCGATCAGTTCCTTCGCTTTCGTCAATCGCTCCATTATGAATTTCCGCTCCTCATATCCAAGCTTCTCCGCGGATCGCTCAATGTCGTCAAAGAACGCTCGAATACTATTCACCTTTGCCCAAGTCTGAATCACAGTCTCTAGCCGATCACGGCTGTCCTGGATCATCTTGAGTCGGCGTCTTTCCTCTTCTTGTCTTTGCCTCTCCTCCCACTCCAACCGTTGTTTCTGCCGCTCGCGCTCACTTCGCTCACGTTCAACTTCGACTTTGTTGGCTAGTATTGGGGCCTCAGCAATCAGAAGCTTTACGATGTTGAGGATTTTGCTGGCCAAATCGCCGGGTTTGTCTTCAATCCAACGACGAACCCATTCTGCGCGGTAGTAGGGAGAATAGACCTGCAAGCAAAGCCGACCGCTAGGCATGTCGGCGCTCATTACCCACCCACCGGAATAGGGAGAGTGACGTTTAGTGACGGGAAGCGAATTCAGTCGCACGTACTGTTTGTCTACGTGCTTAACCTGCACGTATTCGCTGATCTCGTAGATGGTCAAACCAAAGGCGACGGTTCCGATGTAAACCACCGTGGGACGTTGCGGCTGCCAGAGAGCAGGGTAAATGTACCTCGTTGAGGCCTTCTCTCGATGATCAACCGATTCACGATTCATATATGTGGCGGGGTCAGAGAGCGCCACAGAAAGGCCTTTTTTCATCAGTGCCAAGTACAACTGGTTGGCAAAATCGACGGCATGGGCGATCCCGGAGCGACTGACGATCAGATCCGCCATGGAACGCTTTGTCGGCCGTAAATAGCCGTTGTCGCTTTCCCGAACCTTCTTAAAATGCTCTTCGATGCTCAGTAACAGTGGGTGTCTATGAGGCAGTGCCGCACTGGCTCCAGCCACTTTACGGCGCGTTTTCTGAGGTGCCTTTGGCAAAGACCGTGAAACCTTAGCAGGCGCTCCATTTCGACTCCAGGCAATGAGCGCGCCGGGCCGAGCCTCAGGCAGCGCCGGACGAGTTTTACCTTTTCCCACCGCTACCTGGGCCCAATATCCCACCGGTGGGCGAGGGATATCCAAGTGGGTAAACACCCGAGCCAGGTAGCTCGAAGACACTCCATATCGATCCGCAATTTTGGTCATAGGTCTCGACCAAGCTTGCTCGTAAAGCGACTCTCTTGTCACGATGTCTTCGGACGAGTCATCGCCTGGAAAGGGAGCGTTTGGTGTGTCTTCCATGGATAAGCGCTTTGAGAGAGGTGGTCGTCTAGTTCGGCGTTGGCTAGATCATCCTAGCTCAAACGTTATGACGATCTAGGCAGAGACGATCCAGAATATCAACACAGAGCAGCGCTGCCCGCTGGTGGAGCTTTTGGCGAGGTCAGGTTGACTATGGCGAGTCGGCATGAGATGCAATGCATGCAACGTCCTTAGCTATGAATGCTCGCTTTCGATCCAAACGTGATCGTATTAAGGTGCTCAAGACATGTGGGGCCCGCACGATCAGGGTTAGCTTACTGTTGCTACGTCTCTCAGCGACGTAACTGCCGGCCAGCTCACATGCTTCCTTGCACCCCGGCCCGCCAAAATATAGAGCGTGTCTTTGCTTTCAAAAAAACAGTCTTCGAAGCTTTGCTGGTAGCTCGTGATGACGCTCTCGCCAGCTGAAAATCGAGCTTCGCTGTCGAACACAGCTCTGTGTGCATACAAGATTGCGGGCTGTAGACCCTGTTTTTTAATCTCCTGTTCTTGAGTTTCAGGAAGCATCACGTCAAGGATCATCCAGTTTCGGACGACACAAAATGATCTACCCTCAAACTCCTCGCGCGCCAGTTTAATCAGCTCATCATCTTTCAGTCCGGAGCCGCCAAACGTTCGCGCTGGGCCATACAGCACATCTACAATCAATTCACTTTCCACACTACCTGCCTAATACTATTCATGCGCAGCGCCAACTCAAAAGCCGTCCAGACAAAAGCTTTCTGCGAGTATTTCCTGTAATTGGGGTCGGTAGCCTCATCTGCCGATCGAACAAACCGCCCTACCGCTGCCCTTCTTTCGTACACCACGCCCGATAAGCACATACGCTGTATTTACGCTTTCAAACACGTAGTCACGAGTCAGCGATCGTTGAAACGTGCTGCGTACCCAGTCGTTTGGCTGCCGTTTTCCTGTGCTGTGCATCACTACGCTGCGGGCGTAGAGTACGAAGGGCATGAGTCCATCTTCCGCCAACGATTTCCGGTATGCGTCGTCGACTTCTATTTCGATGATTCGCCAATCTCTCACTAAGCAAAATGGCTTGTTGGGAAAGCTCAAAAGCGCCTCGACCTCAGCTTCCCAGATCTCTCCGCTGAAGCCGTTCATTGGCTCGCCGCCGCCATAGAGCAAGTCTTCCAATTCCAACAGTATCGCGCTCATTTTGTCCCTCCAGAGCTGAGCACCGGTCGCAATGCGGCTATGGCTTCGTCCATTGAAAGACCCGCCCGACGAGACTTTATGAGATGACGAGAAATCAGGGTGGAGAGCGCCTCAATATCAAAGTCATCTAGGGCGACCCATGAGGCCTCAGCAGCTGCAATATCACGCGGACGACCACGCACTACGGCGCTCGCTTGCGCCCGCTGCAGCAGGTATCCAGGCTGACCAATTACCTCGCTTGGATCGATCGACACGCACCCATTTTCAACTCGCAATGTCTTGAGGGCTTTGATGGATTCCGAAATCGCGCGGTCTCGATCACTAAGGGGCTTTGATCTCCAGAACCACATCAGCGATTACCTTCGGGCTTCGATCGTGGATCGTCGGCCACCAGTTCACTCATCACACATCTCCTTAACTGTCAGTGAAGAACATAGTCGGTGGGAGTAGCCCCGTTCTCGTACAACCAGTGGCAGACTACGTAACGACTGCCGCTGAGCGTCTCACACACTAGATACTCTTTGAGCACAAAGACTTTCTCGATACGAGATGTGCGGATCTTTCCTCCGTCTCGGAACCGACCACGCTCATCTGTGAAAACGATGCCGATCAGGCATGGCGGCTTAAATTCGGCGCAGCACAAGTAACCAGTGACCGGGACGCCAAAATCAATTTTTTGTGCGTCCGAAATACTTCGTGGGATACCCATTTCTTTTCCTGTTGCTTTCGGATTTTCTGGTTAGAGAACTGCGCCCCAAAACAGCTTTAGTGAACCCTGTCGAAACGGTCTAGAGTTCCATTCTCATGAAGCCAGTGCGCGACGACATAGACACCACCTCCCTGTGTGACTACAAGTTCGTAACCCTCGCGCCAGAATCGATCAGTGATAGGTGGAGTGTGTACTGGTAAACCTTCCGGGAAATTCCTCTGCCGGTCGCAGAAGAGCAGCCCCGTCATCAGCGGAGCTCGCTCCAACGCACACAGCAGGAACCCCACAACACCTGGATCAGGTATGGCAGCTCGCGCTCGTTCTATGACTGTCGGCAACCTGTGCATCCTGAAATCGGACAGCTCTGCGCCATAGGTTTTGATCCTGTACACCCTAGTTATCCGTCCATTCAGCAAAGGGTTAACGATCAGATTTCAATGGTGAAGTCCGCAATGAAACCCGTCTCTTCCCGGGGATAACCCCGTGGATTTGAGATGGCCCGGCACCCGCTCAGCTCGACATCGATCAAGTGATGCGTATGTCCGAAAATCCAAAAGTCCGCCATCTCAAGGAGCGAGTGCCACCTGTTGGAATATGCAGCGTTCAAATGGCCGTCATGCTTCTCGCCGGCAACCTCTGGGATCGGACAATGATGCGTGACAACCACCGTCTTACCGTCAAACGGCTTAGAGAGCTCGTGCAACAGGAAGTCAAAAGCAATACGGTTTCGCTCAATCACGTCTGCTGGTCGCAGTCGGCGGAAGCGCTCTTCAGCTCTGATCGCCCGGAAGTCATTCATCCATTGCCCGCACATCATGCTCGCTGCCACAACGTCCCCAGTGGAAGAGAAATCCGTCCAGCCGGTTGTGACCAAAAAACGCGTTTGGTTGCAAATCCAAACCTGGTTTTCCAGGACATGCACATGGGGTGCGGCAACGGCTCGCATTTTCCCAAGGGTGTGGTCGATATGGCCTTTGTAGAATTCGTGATTCCCGCAAACGTAAATCACTGGGCATACAAAGGCTTCATTAGCCCACATCACCCCTCTTGTCTGGACGTCAATATCTCCGGCCAGAATGACCAGATCGTAGTCTCCAGTCTCAGGCTGAAATGGAGAAAATTCGTTGTGCAGATCTGAAAGCACACAAAGCTTCATCAGAATTCCGATCTCGATTTACAGCTAAATTGATGGAGCGAATAAAGGAGCGGGACTGAGCTCTCGCAGATTCTTAATCCGCAAACGAGCCGAATGATCCACATGTATGAATATATACATTTGAGTGGATCATAGCAATCACGGCATACAGCTCTGTTTTGACGGAACGGAAAAATGTCTGTGCGCACCGCATTTGCCGTAGCACTGAAGCTTTTGAGAACAAAGCGTGGCCTCACGCAGCATGAGCTGAGCCAAAAGGTCGATCAATCGCATGTGAGCCGCATCGAAAATGAAAAGACCTCCCCCAGCCTCGAAGCCATCATTGAGCTCGCCAGAGTTTTGGAGCTAAGTCCTGTTGCTCTCATGGCGCTGGTTTGTGGGGCACAAGACAAACTGATTGCCGGCGATGTCCTGAAGATCGCTGAAAAGGATCTGCGGTCGCTCGCCCTATTGAAGGTGTCGATCCCGCTGGAAATTCAGGAAACTTCTCACCCACGTGTTGCCACAGCGGCACAAGCACGAGAGGAAGTACAAACACTCAAAGCGGAAGGTTTTTCACAGGCTGAAATTGCGAGGAAGCTGGGGATGGCAAAAACTACGGTTCAGCGTCATTGGCATCGTTCGGGCTGAGCTGGTCTTTGTACGGGGGCGAACCCGACTACTTGCAATACACCTTCCACAGTTGATCGACTCGTGTCGTGAAGCTCTGGCTCATCATCTCCCGTCGCACCCCCCAGTCCGGAGTGGTCGGTATGCACGCAAGGCACATTGCTCCCCTCTCCCCAAGTCCCATTAATGTCCTCCAAAACGCTCATTACCTTCTCGGTAACCAGAAGCTCAACCTGTGGGGCTAATCAGGCCGTGGACTTTTTTGTAAAGTCGAGCCCGATAGCGAAACAGCACAGAAAGTGACACCTTAATAATGTTCTCTTTCATCGCTGAATAATCAGTGGAAACTGATTACCCGAGACCAGCAACCCTTATTTTTGCTGGATGAAAGTGAACTGTGACAATAGAGCAAACCTTTCTAATCTTAATCGATCCACACTGAGAGCGCTCAAGCGTTAAAGGTTTGTGTCATTGTCACTTATCATCAAAAGCTTATTAAACAATGACACTGTGGTAGTCATTACCTAAGTGAAAGTTTGCGTCTGATTATCCTCAGCTCGTACAATTTCGTACCTGGAGAGGCGGCTTAGGCCCAGCGTTTGCAAGGGTCTCGCTATCGAGATAGCTTGGCCACAGAAACAGGATGATCAGAGCGAGTGCACGAAACGCCATACGTTTGATATTGGTGTACATGGTTTATCCTTTTTTTAATGTCATGCCGTTTTCTCCTGAATAATTGATAGGGAACATCATGTTAAGGGGTCGGCCGCACCCACAGAATACAGACGAAAATAAGTTATGCAATAGTTGCAAACCATTTTTCTTGATAAACCCGAAAGTTAAATCTATTAGTAAAAATTGATAATTTGCCAAGACAAAACAATCTTTTACGATCGATGCGATTGCTCTGAATCCACGGTTTTAAACAACTTAAAGAATCTTTTCCGAGTCGGATCCGCCCAACACCCGTTTTATTCAAGGGTGCGAGGTAAAGCCGACGGTTTTACGCCTCTATGGATACCAAGCTGTCGGGACGTTCAGCGATTGGCTCGACACTGTGTTTTTGGCCAGTCGAACCAACCTGGGGATAGATGGCGACATGATCGATGGTGTCTGTGGCTACAGCGATGTTGAAGTGCCGCCAGTCCTGCGTGATCTGCAGGAGTTGCTGAGGTACTTTTCCCGCAACGATGCAGAACCAAGCCCTGAGTACATCGTGGCGGACATTGGTTTGTTTCTTCGCCACCTTTCCGCTTCTGGAAAACTGCCCGGTCGCCTCAAAGACGACAATCTTCTAAGGCTCAAGTCTGCGCTCGTGTTGCGCACCAGCCTGCATTACCTCGAAGAGAGTTTGCGCACGCTTCACGTGGATGTTCCGCTGCTTGTGCGGGCCAAGCTCTATTACGCACAAGCGGTGCAACAAGACATGGCCGGCTCTGCCCCATTCAGCCCTACGCCGCTTGGCCCCTTGCAACGGATTGTGTATGGGTTCAAGCGCAAGAAGTCGGGCCACAACAACTGGTCATTACAGGTGGTCGCGTTGCGTGGCGATCCTCATCGGACGCTGCAATACCTCCCAGAACTCACCTCGCTCATCTATGCGGGGGTGAAACAAATCTTCATTGGCTTCTCAGCCACGGCGTTTTTTCCCGGGGCCAGCAGTTTCGACTTGCAGGCAAAAAACCTGATCGACGTCCCCGATGCCGAAGGCAACATCCGGTTTGAAGACGTGAATGTGACAGTGGCCATCTCCGGCTCCCAACTCGACGAGCGTTTTCCCAACGTCAGGCGACTGGGCCGGGAGTTGTGGCCTTGGGTGGCCTCCAAGCTCGCGGCACTGTCAGCCGATCCCGAGACGCGCAATCGGGCCAGGCTACTGCTGGTCACCGGAAGCGATGATGAAGCAGAAGAGCTCGCTTCGACCTTGCACGAAATGTCAGAAAACCTTCACTTGGTGGGCTGGGCCCGAAGCGGGAAAAAACCCGACAAACAATCGCGTCTGCCTACCAGGCAAAAACTCACTTATGACGACCTCATCGAGTTTGCAAAGTCGCCAAACAGATTGCGCAGGATCATCCGGTGGTGGAACGTCGTAGAAAAAGCGTTTGACGTGTAATGACCGCAGGTACGATGAGGTGCATGTGGCTAGGGACTCAATGAGTATGCCCCTACCCTCAATTACTGGCAGGAGCTTTACCTTCCCTAGTTGCCGGTCAAACATATACTAATTTGCCCAAGGATTAGCCGGCTGCTCGAAGCCGGTAGAGGACAACACGATGACTTCAGCGTTTCCCACTTTGGATCAGGCCCAGGAAAAAAGGATCGCTGCTGTCCATGGCGGCTTTCTTTATCAGCACCTGTTCGCGGTCGCCTGCTTATTAAAGGCACGTGCCTGCCAGGTGACGCGGATAGTGATCGAGCGTGATGAAGACGTCGAGATTGTCATGAATGGATGCCGCGTCTACGTGCAAGTAAAAACACGCAGCGGGTCTATCATCCCCAGTGACGTAGACTCTGCTTTTCAGCGGTTTGATCGGCTACGGACGGAGCACACTGAAGGCCGACGGCAAGGGGACGCAAGGTTTGTGATAGCCACAAACCAACCGCCAGGCCCGGTAATGACCCGAACAATCGCAGACGGCGGATTACCGGACGACGTCTATTTTCAATATCCTGGTCGATCCGTACCAGCGGATTTAGAATGCCTTCCTGAATGCTGGGAAGATCTGGCAATTGCGGTTCAGTTTTGCACGGGGCTAGCTTCGCAGATCCCTCACGCGATGCTGGTACCCGAATCCTTGGTCTGGAAATTAGCCGGACGAGTGATGGCGGCAGCGACGGGCAACAACGCGCTCGGGGGATACGCTTTTGAAACCAGTGCATTACCTGAGTTGTTTGAGCAATTGCTGACTCAACTGCAGGGATTTCCCGCGCCACTTCCCTCCTATCGCCCACAGATCGATGAGCCTGCGATCGATACAGGGAACCGTATCCGGATTGTGTGTGGTTTCTCAGGTGCGGGTAAAACGTCCTGGTGCGCGCAAACGTCGATGCTCAGTCCTGATCGTTGCATCTACTTCAATGCCAGTGAAACTACTGGTGCCGCGCTTACCAGCTCTGTGGTACGCGAAATAGCCGGAAATCTTACCGACCAGCCTCATGAGGTTAGGGAAATATTCGCACCAGGTGCTTCTGGGGTGGATGCCCTCCATGCCCTTGATCGCTACTTGCTGCAACAAGGCGTGCAGCCAATTGTTGTGATCGATAACGCTCATGAGATACCAGCCCAAAATTTGCAGACGGTCTTCTCTTGCACTGCGAATGTTCGTTTTATCCTCTTATGCCAACCTACGGGCTCGACTCAAGAAATCGAACTGCTAACCGGCGTGAGCAGAGAAGTGCTTCGTGGTTGGGATCTGGATACCTTGGCGTCGGAAGCCGCTCGATTAGGCGCCCGTGGTGATATCGCAACGATGGCAAGGTTGCACCAACAAACAGCCGGGATGCCACTGTACCTTCATAGTGCAGCTAGGCTTGCAGTCCAGGATTACTCGGGCGATGTTGCGAGCCTTTGCAATGCGCTCGAAGATCAAAGCAACCTCGACACCACGGCACAACAGGTGATCCTCACACGTGTCTTCGAGGGCCTTTCGGATGACTGCCAGCACTTTTTAGCCTTCTTGAGCATGGTCGACGTTGTCCTAACGGTCGGCGAAATCAACACGCTTATGAACGCCTACATGAAGCTAAACCCGCCACACGTTTCAGCGGTCATCCGAACTCTTCGGCCGTTAGGCGTTCTGGAGGTATTCGGCAGCAAGGAGCTGAAAATACATGACGCAATGCGGGTGATAGGGGCCAGTCATCTGCAGAAGTCATTCCCATTGCAACTGATCCACGCGAAAAAAGTGCTGAAAGATGTCTTGTACAAATCTTTGGTGGAAGCGAGAAACCACCATCGGCTTTCGCTCTTTGTCCGCATATTGGTTGATCTGGGCGAGATAGAAATCATCATCGACTTAGCGGGCGAGGAAATGTTTCATGAGATGGGTCTGGGCGATATTTTCGTTGCATCCCTGGAAGAGGCCGCGTCCTCTACCAAGCTCAAACCCGAGGCACGGTTCTGGGCACTGGATGCGCTAGTATTTTCGGCACTTGCGTCCATCGACACCTCCCATGTTGAGAGATACCTCGCGTCTATGGAGCAACTGCTAGAACATAACAAGCTGACAGATAAAGCCATTTTGTCTTACCAAAACAAAAATATGTCTTGGCTAGCATTCCAGAAAGATGCAAGCGGCGTAAGAAACTCGATTCAACAAATGCAAACCGAGCGTCCCCTATCGGCGCAATACCGAAGGATACTGGACTACAACGCCGCAGTTGCGCTTTGGCGAGTGGATCGACCCATTGAGGCAGAGGAAACCTTGATGAGGGTCATCCAGGAATACCTCGATGTTCTAGATATCAACGAAGCATGGATATTGGGGCGGTCAATGGCTGAGGTAGCGGATTTTTTTTCGCAGTCAGGCGCCGACTCTGACGACGTCAAACACCTTGCGGATGCTTTCGAGCTCAAGTGCATTCTGTTGAAAAATCGGGGCATCCTACCCACGACGCTGCGCCTATTCGCCTTCAAATTCTACGTCATCGTAGGAGCAATCAATTCGGCGGTAAGGGTCGGACTCGATGCCGTTCAGGATTTGCTGGATCGGCGAGATTTTCCCGGTGCGCGGCGAATGCTCGAAGACTCTGTATTGCCTCTCATCCGTGAGCACAAGCTTCTGGATGAGCTGATAAGTGCCAGAAGTTTTTACGCCGTCGTCCTTGCCTATTGCAGAGACTTCGATGCCGCTGAACGGGAGATGGACGGGATAGAAGCTTATCGAGGCGGCTTTTCAGATGCCCAAAGAGCAGAGGTCAACAATCAAGCTGTGCTCATTGGAGAGCTTCGTAGCATCAGTGAATAGAATCATTCGATAACGACAAAGAGGTACTGCCCGAGAGCCCCATTGCTATAGACGATGGGGCTCCGGCCGCAATCAGATAGAGTAGAAATACCCGCTATTTAGTCCTTGTTGATGTTCTCGATGTAACTTTCCCAGTCCTCAAGCTCCTCATCGTCCATGTCGGACTCCCCGTTATGCTCAGGGCACTCACCATTTCGGTTGAGGTCTTGTGCACGGTAAAGGTACTCGTCGCCACAGAAGTGGCAGCGACCATAATCCTCGTTCCGTTCAGCGCACGACTCCGATACCCATCCTTGGGGGTTACGGATGTCATCACCTAGGTAAGTGATGTCCAGCTTTTTCTGATCGCAGCATTCGCACGCGGGCGCGAGTCCCGCCCATATGATGCTCCCAAGCTGGCCAACATCCATATGCTTGAGCGGGTTTTCCTTCATGCTCGGAAGACGGTCAACGAGCTTTTTAGTCCCAAGCTCGTGATACGTGACCAGTTCCTGGTCTTCCGGATAAAACGTCGGATCATCGAGCAAAGCCTTCTTGCTGTTGTAACCCAAGTAATGGGCAACTGCGGCATGAGCATGCGATGACCCGACTTTGACGCCAAGATGGGCCAATTCGTCGCGAAGGAACTCTGCGGCTTCTTTAACTACGTCGGTTTTGATTTCTTCAGACATGACAACGCTTCCTGTTCAGTATTTTGCTGACAGATATCTCTGAATACGGAGAGCGATGAGCATTTAAACGTACTGCCAGCGAACTGGTGGAAACGCTTATAAAGCGGATGGTCGAGCGGTTGAAGAATGTCACTTGAGCTTGCTCATAAGCAGGATGGACACAACCCTTGATGCAGGGCTGAGATTATGCGTCCTACGCTGCGGAGTCAAGACGCGCAATAAGACTCCAAGCCTGAATGTCTTACCTCTAATGGTGAAGAAATTTCTTAACGGTGCGTGTGCTAGAGCCACCCTGACCCAAAGGAACGGGCTCGCTCTACTGCCCATCTCGCGACGTGCGCCTTCGCTATTCGGTAGTCCTTCAGCTTGTCCGATCGCAACGCGGTCTCTCGCAGCAGGCAAATTGCTCAGTCGCACATCAGCCAGCTTGAAAACGCCAAAATTCAATGAGAGTGGAACTACTAGATAAGGTGTGCAAGGCACTAGAATTGCACCCAGTTGCGTTTGTGGCCTTGGCCTTGGCCTATGCAGCGCAGACGCAGCGCTCTGCGATGTACTGCAGCAGGCACGGGACGACTTGGAGTCATTGGCTTTGCTCGACGGCATAATCGATCCCGAGCCGATAGTGAAAACCCATCCGGGCAGCCTTAGATGTTCGTCAGGCCGTGCACGCTTTGAAGGATCAAGGGCACTCACAATCTGAAGCAGCAGAGATATTGGGGATGCCGAATCGACTGTCGGGAGACATTGACACTTCCCGATAAAGAAATTACTGGGCCTAGCACAGCGTTAGCTTAGCCGACGAAGCTGGAGTTACTAAACATGCTGGACTCAGGTTCTAGGTGAGTAACTAAGTCCATTTAGATGAAGTGCCTTAGGGGTACAGTCGATAGGAAACGTCCTGATATCGTTGATTCACTGCCAGTCCGCCAGTCTCAAGACCGTAAGTGCGCAGTAGCCATCGAGAGTTACCACCTGGCTCACCTCCGACGTTTGACCTTCCATGCAGCCCGATACGGTTATTGACCAAAAGAATATCACCTGGACTGATGACTGTTCCCGAAATGCTTGCTACGCAAGCGGCCTCGAAAGCAACAAGCGCCTCCTTCGCAGCTACAGCCTCATCGTCCATCAGAATGCAGTTATGGCTGTACCTGATCCAGTGCTGACCACTGACATCGAACAGCAGGCTTGCATCCTCCAAGACCAGCTCATCCCCCAAGATTTCCCCCATACCAATTCTGAACGTTTTCTGCGAACGAACATGGTACTGAGGTGTTTTCAACTCCGCGATAATACCTGGATCAAGTTTGTCCAACACGCTCGTTAAAGGCATCACAGTGGTATGAACATCGTCAGGATTTCGAAGCCCAGAGAGACACACGAAATCTGGTGATGGGGAAATTCTAGGGTTTTCGGGATCTGTCTGCCCCCGGACAGGGAAACTTACAGCATCCGTATGCCCTTTCATTCCTTTACGCGACTTCTCGGCAAACAGGCCTTCGCCCGGCATAACCACTAGGTTGACAAAAAGCTCGCCATTTTCCTCTGAGCCGTACGATACCGCCTGCAAACCAATCGCCGCCAAACAGCCCACGGCTGTCGCACGAGCCATCACTGTGCCTTCAGCCATCGGCACAGGAAAAAAGACCGTTGGCGTCTCGGGTAACTCAACAGGATCAAATGCATCCTTCAACTGAATGAAAGCCGCCCCCCATACCCTTTCCACCAAGTCAGCGCGCGTTAGATTCCGCTCGGCTAATACCTCGTCTATGGCTGGGAGCAGGCGAAGCCCAAGCGCAGTAGGCTGAGAAAGCTGCTGTACTGCCTCCAGCAGCGTTATTTCTTGTCGCCACTGCGCAACTGCACTGCGAACCGCGTAAGAAAAATGAGCGTTGATCAATTGTGTCCCTACCAGCTCAGTGATATAAAGTTGATATGCACGCACCGTGCAAGCAACCATACACGTAATCCGACATGCGCACCAAGGCCCTAAACAGACAAGATGCCGTGACCGCCTCAAATCATCTTAGAGATTGGGCGGCCTACCTTGATTCGCTCTCCTCATCAGCCACATTCGCAGTGACGTCAGATGGGATTCAATGCACCGTGCAGTTACCGACAGGAGATCAACTTGCTGTCGGTGGCCAAAACGCTTTTGAAGCGGTAAGAAAACTGATCGTCGAGCTTCCTGGAAAAATGGAAGCTCCTCCAGCGGCCGATATCATTGGCCAAAAAACAAGAGTGTCCACGCGCGCATCGACTCCCAGCAAGCACGGAGCGGAGGAAATTATGCACCATCAGGAAGACGCATTGCATAAGAGCTCGTTGACGAAAAGCCGCCAAGAAACCATTGGTGTCACGAGCAAAAAATCGCTTCATGCCACCGTGATCGACCTTGCGACTCGACGCAATGAGCCTGTTGCCGTTGTCGCCCGAGAACTGGTGCTCGAAGGTTTCCGGTCTCTTGAAAAGCAGATGTTGACGATAAGTCCCACAAAGCTTTTGGAAACCTATGAGAAGAAAGCCAAGGAGTATGACGGCGAAGCAACCGAGCAATGGATGGTACGGATCGACAAAAAACTTGCCATCAAGCTGAAGCTGACGGCCAAAGAGTATGAAAAATCGGCATCCCAAGTGGTGGCTGCATGCTTATCCAATGCACTAGTCCACCATTGTGCTACTGCAACCAGTTTGGCTGCGACAGAACTCACTGCCACATTGGCGACACTAGCAGCGATAAAGGGGCCCAAGGTGGCCCCTCTCGCAGAGAAGGTTGGATTGGGAAAACAACGTTCCTTGCTCAGCAGGATATTGGCGGGTGGCGTTGAAGCACCAGGAATCATCCTAGACAGGCTAGCGACCGCCTTGGGCCATTCGAGCTCAGCCCTGCAAGGGGCAATGCGTAATAATTTCAGCAACAGGTCTATTCCGGCATTTAAAGCCGAGAATGGTAAACCGCAGATTGAATCCACGCCGATGCAGTGGGAAGCTGCCGTGAAAGAACTCGCGCTACCATCAGCTGAGGAAGCGCAACTATTGAGCTTAAAGGATTAAAGACTCTTGAACCCTTTTGACCGAGCACGCCTGCAAGCCCATCAAGCAAGACATCAGCTGGTTGCGGTATGCGGCTCTGGTCTACCCACAAGCACTGAGCTGCTCAATCAATTCGAAGATGTGCTCGACCTGTGTATTGAACAAGTCCCTCCAGACAATGCGATTTTGGGAAATGGCAGTGCTGCCTTGTATCGCGATGAACAGTTCATCTATGTCAGAAATGACGTGGATGCAAAAGAACATGCCTATCTGGTGGCTCACGAATTAGGGCACTGGTTTCTGGACGCGGAAAAGCCGTCCACCAGCATCACACAATTAACGTCTCTCACGGCGTCCCAAGGCACACCCGCAAGCCTTGTTGTAGAGGCCTACGGTACACGAGAGCGCCAGGAGCTACAGGCAAACGTCTTCGCAAGGGAGTTCTTGCTTCCCCGTTGGTTGGCCAAGCAACTCTGGATAGACGGCAACACGGCTCGCCAAATCGCCCAGCAGTTAGTTATCCCACTTGAACTGGTCAGGCTCCAGCTGGCCGATGCGCTTTTTCTTCCCGAAACGGCGCCACTTCCTGCACCGCTCACCTTTCCGCCAAGCGCTGATCAAGATAAGGCGGCAAAAGCCCAAGAACGATTTGTGAACGTCGTTGCAGGGCCCGGCACGGGCAAGACGACCACGCTTGTCCACAGGATCAGGCATCTGATCGACTCCGGGGTTAAGCCGAGCAAAATTCTGGTGCTCACTTTCACCAACAAAGCGGCACATGAGCTGGTCGAGCGACTGAGGGCTTCGGGCGTCCAAGGCTCAGCAGATATTTGGGCCGGCACTTTCCATGCCTTCGGGCTGGAGTTCTTGCGTAAGTACCACCACGTATTCGGACTTGATTCAGACGTAAGGGTTGCCGATCTGCTTCAAGAAGTGCAGTTAATGATCCGACGCCTTCCGAGCGTGAATCTTCAATATTACCTGCGCCTACAAGACCCCTATGATTGGCTACCAAGCGTCCTCAGCCATATAAAAAGACTGAAAGAAGAGCTTGTCACACCCGACGCATACAGGACGAGACTCAGTGCCCTGCCCGCGCCTGCTGACGATATCGCACTGCAGCAAGCCGATATTGCAGCGCTGTACGAGGCCCATGAACAGGCCTTGGAAGAAGTGAAAATGGTCGATTACGTCGACTTGGTCGCCAAGCCCGCTCTACGTGCCAAATCGGACAGAGCATCGGTTTCCCAAGTCATTGATCATTACGAGCATATCTTGGTCGATGAGTACCAGGACGTTACTGAAGCGATGGTTGAATTAATTCGGCAGCTTGCGGGAAAGGCAAAATCCCTCTGGGTAGTGGGAGACATCCGACAGGCAATACACCATTGGCGAGGCGCTTCTGTGAAAAGCCTGATCAAATTTGACCAGGCTTTTCGTGGAGAGCACGCCGGTTCTACTGTCGGAAAATACACCCTGGACATAAACCGGCGCAGCAAACAAGAAATTCTGGATCTGTTCAGCGTTTCTGGGCGAATTCACCAACTGCAGCCCAGCCTCCCACTCGATTCGATGTCGGCTTCGCGTGGTTCTAGTGCACTGCTCCCGCTCCTAACGTCATGCTCCAGCCCACAGACCCTGAACCTGTCTGTTGGATACAAAATTCAACAGCTGAACGACCTTGGAGTAGCCTACCGAGATCAAGCTGTTATCTGCAGACGAAAATCTGAGCTCGCACGCCTCGCGGATGACCTCGCGAAAAATGGTATCCCTGTTTTGTACATTGGCGACATTTACCAACGACCAGAAATCAAAACCCTAATCTGCTTGATGCAGATTCTTTGCCACCGACATCCACGGGCACTGATCGGTTTGACTGGCGATCCATACCTCACAATGCCAAAGCAAGATCTTGAGCTCCTGAATCAGATGACTCATCAGGGTGTCGAGCTGCAAAGAGGTCGTTGGATAGGACGAACCATTCCAGGATTGTCCCCGACAGGCGATACCGTCAACGCCAATCTTAAAGTGCTCCTAGGAAAACACAGTCGGCATTCAAATCCCTGGGATCTGGTTTGTGACTTGCTGTTTGACCGGAGCTATGGAATACCCCCGCTCTCGGACAACTCAATCAAGGCTCAGGCTGCCCGTTTAGCACTGTGGCAGTTTGTTTATGCGGTGCGTAACGGGGATGGCGATGTCACCCAAGCCCGACTGTCGAAATACCTTCTACGGGAAGAACTTCGTCGGCGAATTGGAGAAACGGGTCGAGAGCGTGACTTACCACCGGAAGCATCGGTGATGAATGCTGTGCGGCTCCTCACGGTACACGCAAGCAAAGGGCTTGAGTTTCCGGCTGTACACCTAGGGTATGTCGACAAAGAATCCTTTGGGCCAAACCCTCCTTTCAATCACGACCCACGCGTCCAAGAGCTGATCCCTCCGCAGGTGCTGGGTAGCACCGCTGCAGAGCATGCATTCGAAGAGGCCGTTGAGCGTAATAACCTTCTTTACGTCGCGTTGTCCCGGGCACGTGATCAGCTGTATCTGTACGAACACAAAGAATCACGTGATCGACCGCCATCTTTGCTGGATGCCTCGGCGAAGTTTTCCATACAAACAGGAATTCCTCAGCCCGTGACTACATCACCGGCGAAGGCAGCCTTTTCGCCCCCCGGTGCTATCAAGCCTGCTATTACTCACCAGGGGTTTGAGTCCTACGTACACTGCCCTCTCCAATACCATTACCGGCATGAGTTGAGTCTGACGGCCGAACAAGAGATCGATATCTCAATTCGTGCCCGTGGGGCGGTAATGGATACGCTCAAATCCGTCTTCAAAGACGGAGTCAAACCGGGCGATGCATTCAAGGATGCTTGGGCAGCTCACCGGCTGCCGGACAAAAACGATGACCCTGCCCTGCAGCGAGATGCGGTGATAGCGTGCAAGAGGGGTTTGCTCATGGGCAAGCGATCATCTGGCACCTACGTCGAGAGATTGGTTTCAGAATTGCAGGGCATCAGGATTGAACTTCCATGGATGCTTCAAGAAGGCATCGGAGCCCAGGCACGGCTTCACTGGATTCGTGCAGGAAGTGGTGCCGCTTACACCGCCAACTCTGCGCGCCCTATGCTGCTGAATATTAATGGAGCGAGATGGCCAAACCTGACCGTTTACTCGTTGCTGACAGACAAGGCGTCAGAAGTCGAACCCAGCAAAATGGCGAGTGCAACCGGTAGCTACAAAGCGGCTGAGCGCTTCGCCAACGGTGATCGATCTGCCACGCCTGGCACTCATTGCGAGAGGTGTGCTTATTTGAGCATGTGCGCGAAAGTGCCCTAACTAGTGACCAAAGACAGGAATGAGCTGAAGCAGTCATTTGGCTGGTAACGTGATACATGTTTGAGTACAAAGGGCCCTGCGGGGCTCTTTTTGCTGGCTGGGATAAAAGTGCTATGGACGAACATCTGGAAGTGGAGCAATTTTCAAAACTCTGCGCTTTGGCGGGGAGGCCTTTTTTGATTGATCCCGCTGAGCGCAGTGCAGCGCTGTTCATGAGTGGTGAAAAAGAGCCATTGAAGCGATTAAAGAAGACTCAGGCCAACCATTTTCTGCTGAGTTGGATGGCTCGGACTGGAGTAACAGCGATGCTGCTCAGCGCTTCGCGTGCTATGAGGAAGCGATTTACTACGCTCCAGCGAAGCAAACACAGTCCATATTGGTCTTTGAAGAAGTAGATGTGCGTCCGGCAGCGAATGGTGATCGAGCTGTCCGGGAAGCCGATGGTTTGCTTGAAGAACTGTCGGGACACCTACCTTGGCCCAAACGCTGACAAGTCCTACGCCAGCCTTTAGCTCCGCTTCGCTACCAAGGTATGGGGATGATCACTGCCCGGCTCGCCAATCAACGAATCCGTGCGACTGATGGCAGTTAGATATTTCGTCGGCATTACTTTCGACTGTCCAGTTGCGGTGAAGTAGTCCATGGCGTCGATTTACTCTTGGGCTACATCCGTTGAAATATCTCTCACTTGTCTGTAGCCCTCCACATATTCGATTGGGCTGGTCTGAGGCGGCGCTCCGACCTCCTGTCTGATCGAGTGCCTTTGGCTAGTCACTAGCTGATGAGACCGTTGGTCAGCGTCCGATCAGCGGTATTTAGTCAACGTTGACAAGGGACAGAAGGGGTATAGGCTTAAATTGTGTTCTCTAACCACCTGATCAGCTTGAATTATTTTTGTGCTAGGTCTGTTGTCAACAAAGCGCTAGTGCAGATAAGGACATCAAGACCGAAGCCTTCAAAAGCGCCTGGGGCCCGCTGGGCATGGTCGTTGAAGGCAAATCCTACTGGTTCCGCCTGCCTGCCAAGCGCCACACCATGGATTCGGAATTCGACATCAAAACCATCGAGAGCCTGCCTGACGTCGGAATCGCCTACTCCTACGGCAATGTCAGCGACACCGCCTACAAGTCCCTGGCCCAATCCGGCGCCAAAGCCATCATCCACGCCGGCACCGGCAACGGTTCCGTTTCCTCCCGAGTGGTTCCAGCCTTGCAGGCGCTGCGCAAGGATGGCGTGCAAATCATTCGTTCGTCCCACGTCAATGCCGGTGGTTTTGTCCTGCGCAACGCAGAACAGCCTGACGACAAATACGATTGGGTCGTGGCCAATGACCTGAACCCGCAAAAAGCCCGCATTCTGGCGATGGTCGCGCTGACCAAGACCCAGGACAGCAAAGAACTGCAACGCATGTTCTGGGAGTATTGATTCAGCCCTCGCCCGGTCTTGCCTGACCGGGCAACAGTGACGACCACTCGCCAGCACTGGCGAGTGGCTCTGCAACAGCCCTCTCGTCCCGCCCCATCCCTGGCCACTGCGACTCCCCCGGGCGTAAAAAAAATCCCGACTGCATACACCAAACTGGATAAATCGCTGTCAGAGGAACTTATTGAATTTTAAGCAGTTGCGAAATTGCCTACAGTTAAATACTGTATGCACGTACAGCTTAATAAGGAATTCTCCGTGGCCACTACCTCCGCAGCAGCGACTACCCCTCCAGGTTCCTATGAACGCCTCGGTTTGCGCGTTCAGAAGATCATCAATTCCCCCAATGCCCAGAAGGCCAAAGCCGCATTGATCTTTCGGCTCCCGGACGAACCGGTGGACGAGTGGGAGCAACTGCTGGAGGAAATCGCCGAGAACGACAACGTCACCCTCGCCTACCGCGACGATGGTGGGGTGCAGATTTTCTGGGTCGTGCCGAAGGAAGATTGACTCAATGATTGTTCGTTTACTTGTCCTGGTCTGTCTCCTCGGCGCCTTTAGCGCCCAGGCCGCCGCCCCACGCACCTTCAATGAAGCCAAGAAAGTCGCCTGGAAACTGTATGCGCCGCAGTCCACCGAGTTCTACTGCGGCTGCAAATATACCGGCAACCGAGTCGACCTCGCGGCCTGTGGATATGTACCGCGCAAGAATGCCAACCGCGCGAAACGCATCGAGTGGGAGCATATTGTCCCGGCCTGGCATATTGGCCATCAACGCCAATGCTGGCAAGACGGCGGCCGCAAGAACTGCACCCGCAACGATCCGACCTACCAGCGTGCCGAGGCGGACCTGCACAACCTGGTGCCCAGCATCGGCGAAGTGAACGGGGATCGAAGCAACTTCAGTTTTGGCTGGCTGCCGGTGCAAGCCGGGCAATACGGTTCATGCCTGACCCAGGTCGATTTCAAAGCCAGGAAGGTCATGCCCCGCCCGTCCATTCGAGGAATGATCGCCCGCACCTACTTCTATATGAGCAAACAGTACAGTTTGCGTCTGTCGAAACAGGACCGCCAACTCTACGAAGCCTGGAGTAAGACCTATCCGGTGCAGAACTGGGAACGCCAGCGCAATCAAAGCGTGGCGTGCGTGATGGGGCGAGGCAACGAGTTCGTCGGGCCGGTGGATTTGAAAGCCTGCGGTTGAGCCATTGCGCAAATGCGAAAAGTCCTCGGACAACACTGTCTCGAGGCCTTTTTTCATTCAGATCTGATGTGGGATCACTGAGCCGTTGGATGCTCGACCACCTCTGACACAATATTGCGTTTTTTCGCCCGGGCCAGGCTCTCGGTCAGTTGGACCTGCCTGGCTTCAGCTTCGGCCCTGGAGCTGAACGGGCCGATCAGGATCCGCTGGGTAGCGCCGTCCCGGATCACATTGGAAACGAAACCGTGTTCGATCAACCAGCCGGTCAGATCGCTCACCGCGAGCAAGGTGTCGCCCTTGACCTCGACATCCCACTGCGGCGCTGCCTCGGTCGCAGGAGCTTGCGCAGCAGGCGACGATGCAACCTTGTGCTCGACCTTGTGCTCGATGCCGGTGCCTTCACCACACCCTGCCAGCGCCAACAACGCCATTCCCATCGCCAGTTTACGCACAACCTTCCCCTCAAGAATTCAAGCTGGCGATTTTACCACCCACAATAGCGCCGCGACTTCCGCAAACACGCTCTAAAATACGAGAATGATGTTTATCGGCTCTGTATAGTTGCACCTTGGGAATTAATAGCGCAGCTATGCGTCAGAAAGAGGCATCCACACTGTGTCACTTCGCAGTAATCTATACGTACCACCGACATCTGCATTGTCTGAATCAGGTACCCCTACCAAGCAATCAAGGAGAAGATCATGCTGATACTCACCCGCAAAGTCGGTGAAAGCATAAACATCGGTGACGATATTACGATCACCATTCTGGGCGTAAGCGGCCAACAAGTCAGGATTGGCATCAATGCCCCGAAAGACGTCGCAGTTCATCGCGAAGAAATCTATCAGCGCATCCAGGCAGGCCTGACTGCACCGGACAAACGCGAGACGCCCTGAGCCTAGTCAGTAGCCAGCCCTTACTCCCACGGCATTGGCTGGCGAAAAACCTGAAAGCTCGTTCGACTCGTCATGCCTTGATTTCAGCTTTTCCTTGGCCGCAGTGCAGGTCCAACTCGCCATAGCTCGCGCAATCAATACCGCCCTGAGCCGGCAAGCCAGAACTCCCGTGCACGAGTCGACATACCCCGCCGCTGTTACGCAGCAAAAAGCTCGAGTCGATACTAGCAACGTCTGAGTGCGCTGAAAGTCGGAGATTTCCGAGTTTGCTGACGGCAATTGGTCAAAAATATGGCCTTACACTTCGAGACAAAGACTCCCCGACCTTTTGCTCGCAGATGATCCGGCACTTGCCCCCTGCGAAGCCCCCGCCGCGCTAACCCAACACCACGCCCCGCGCCATGCCGCTCGCAGCCACCACCATGAGGACCACCAGCAACGCCTGGATATGACTGATCCGGGCAAACAGTGTCGCCCGCCGGGTATCGATCGCCGCGCTTCGACTCAAGGCGATACGCCATTTGATCAAGCTGATCATCGGCGCAATCTCGAGCAACAGGATGAAGACAAACAAGGTTATCTTCAGATGAAACAGCGGTTGGTGCAGGTAATAGTCCGTGCCCTTCTCATAACCGGCGAACGCGCGCAGGCCACCGGTGAGCAACAGGACCAGGGCCGAGATGCCCCATAGACTGTCGGCCAGCAAGACCCTGCGCAGCTGCCCGACATCTTCGGTGATCCGGCGCAGTGCCGTACCCCGCGCAACGACCGCCGCGAGCGCCAGTGCGAAGGCCAGTAGATGAATTGCCGCAAGAAACCAGTGCATGAGCATCGACTTGAATCTCCGTTCAATGACGTAAGAAATAGGCCAGTCAGTAGTAGTCCATAACCCGCGGTTTTGCGAAGCAGCAGCCAGGAACTGATAATCTGCTTCAAGAATCGACAAGCTCCCCCGAATGGAATCGCCCCTATGCCCGACCTGCACCCCTGCTGCAAACCCATCGCCAGGTTCACCACCGTTCTGCTGACCAGTCTGTTGGCATCGACCGCCTACGGAGCAGCACCCTCGACTTTCCCCGACTCCGCAGCCAGTGACCCGGCAAAACTGGGCTGGATGGTCGGCTCCCCGCCACCTGCCGATCGGACCGTTCGATTTGAAGATGGCAGCTACTTCCAGTTCCCGGCCATGCGCTGGAGCGTCTCGAATTTTCGCCAGCTCATGCCCACGATCAACGTCTCCCGCGGGTCGGGATCTCCCGTTGCACTGCCTCGGGCCCTGCGCAAAGACCTGGATGAAGTCAGTTTCGTGCCGCTCGGCGCGACACAGGCGATGACCTGGGAACAATCCCTGGCCGCCACCTATACCGACGGGATCGTGGTCCTGCACCCACGGCAGCATCGTCTATGAACGCTACTTCGGCGTACTCAAGGAAAACGGCCAGCATGCCGCAATGTCGGTGACCAAGTCGGTGATCGGTACGCTTGGAGCAACGCTGGTGGCCGAGGGGCGCATCGACGCGCTCATGCGATTAACGGCACTTGAACAAAAAACCTCGTCTTCCTACGATAGTTCTACGCGGTTGCTTAAGTACCCTGGCAATTGCGTGGGTGGCGAGTGTTCTGAACGACTACCAAGCCCGCCATTCGATTCAAACGCATCTTGAGCCTCTTCGGCTCTTCTTTCTCCCCATCAAAGAGCTCTGAGGCTCTTTTTTGGCCGGTGCAAAATCAACCGCGCCCTCTCCACCTCCTGCTAACGGGCAGGTCTTTCTACTCTGGCCTGCAAAGTGAAATCATCCCCTGCAACGGCACGCAAGTAAGCCCGATCAGCCTCGACCCGAAGGTCGCGCCACTCTTGCCAGGTGACTATTTTCAGCCGGTCCATCTCATCCGCTTGGCGAAGTAACTCATCATGATAGGCATCCGGGCAGTTCATCCGGAGTGCTCGATCATCCAGGGCGTCGTGCCAGGAACCGAGAGCGAGCAGCTTGCGTTCTTCATCTGGCGT
This sequence comes from Pseudomonas fluorescens, assembly GCF_902497895.1. GTDB lineage: Bacteria > Pseudomonadota > Gammaproteobacteria > Pseudomonadales > Pseudomonadaceae > Aquipseudomonas > Aquipseudomonas fluorescens_BP. Next base: position 373 of record NZ_CABVHQ010000023.1, on the reverse strand, counting down.
CAGCAGACCGTCTTGGAAGGATTTCATGAGATCGGCAATCCTGAAGTTCTTTCTGGATGGATCAGACCGCTCGGCCTGATGTTCAACGCACCCGACCAGAGGTTTACCGGCTTCCAGTGTCAGGGTCTTCCCTTGGCTGCAGTGGATGTTTCTTTGGCAAGAAAAAGCCCGACTCAATGGCCGCAATGCTGTTCACTTAAGAAAATGGATGGCGGCCTGAAAGCCGACCGGGTTTTTTCTTTGATGTACATATCCGTTTCTGCGGTAACGGCCACTTATGGTTCCGCTCTTACAGCGGGTCACTTGGAAAAGCCCCAAGTAACCAAGGGCTTTTGCCCCGCCATTCGGTGCCTCGCCTAGGCTCGGCATGCCC